>CAWAOO010000001.1:0-520222 GCA_963783735.1 uncultured Actinomycetota bacterium
TCCGCCGCAGAGCCACAGAGGACCGTTCGACGATCCGTCGCGCAACGGGAGCATCCGTGCCAAATGCGTCGATCCCAGCGTTTTGCTCCGAGACCCAGATCGCGAACGAGTCGACGAACGCGTCGAGGGAGGCGAGGACCTCGGCTGGCGTCGAGTCGAGGGTTTCGAGGTGCTCCAGGCGCAGAGCCTTCGCCTCCGCCATCGACTCCGAGAACCCTGTCGTCTCGACTGCGGGAACCACGAAGTGCGGGACGGGGTCGAGCCTCACCCGGGTGCAGCGCCCTTCAGAGGACACGTCCCAGTCTGCGGCCATGCCGTGGCCGACTGCGTAGACCTTGCGGTCCCGGTATCGGAGGCGGATCTCGGCCGACTCGTCGTCGACGTCGAAGGCCCGGTGCATGTCGTACTCGAGGAAGGTCCCCGAGGCCGTCGACGTCACCGAGAGACCCACCTGGTACAGCATGTTGGCCGCATCCAGGCGATCGTCCCCCGACGCGGTCGCGAGTACCCGAACATGGACGGTCACGAGGAAAGCGTTGCCGAACGCTCGCCACCGCGATCCGATCTCGACCGGCACGTCACCGAGTGACTGCTCATGACGCTGTTGCTCAAGCGAGAGTACGAGTCCTTCGATCATGAACGGGGGGCGACGCCAGCTCGGCGGTCCGTCTCCTCCGACAGCGGCGTACGTCCCGCCGGAGACGGTGCAGAGCACCCCGGGCTGGTCCGTCACGAACGAGATTGCTGCGGACGACGGACGCCAGTCCTCCGCGATCGGGACGGTCGACTGTTGTCCTCGACATCGCCGGTCGACGATGTCACACCATCGACATCGACCTCGTCGTCGGGCGTCGCACCCGAACCCTCATCCTGTTCGGGAACCGAGTCGTCGCGGGGGAACAGCATCCCGACCGCGTACTGCCGGTTGGGGAGGTTCATGATCACCTCGCCCTCGGGACCGTCAGGGCCGACGTACGCCGACTTCAGGTGGTCGAGGACGACTTGTTGTGCACGGGTCAGGGTCATCAGCTCACCGACCGTTCGCGAACCAGCCGCTGAAGACGGCGTCTCTCCTGCTTGGAGACCAGCAAGTGCAAGGACACGCGAGCTCGCGTGACGGCGACGTAGAGCGCAGCGGTCCCTGCATCATCGAAGGCGACCGGAAGGCCGCGTACCACGACGTGTTCCGCTTCGAGCCCTTTCGCAAAACGCGGGCTCGTCACGACGATTCCGTCCGTGGTCGCCGGTGGCGTACTGGCACGTGGGTCGATCACCCAGATGTCGGCCCGACGTACGCCGTCGGCGACCAGTTCGCCGCAACGGCCAGCCCGTCTGCGACGGATGCGGGGTTCTCGGTCGTATGCCACTGGACACGCTCGCCGTGGGCCACACCCGGGTCGCCCACGTCAGCGGCGAGGTACTCCTGGACGACGTGGACGATCGCTCGCGTGTTGCGGACGTTGAGGTTGAGGTCGACCGCGATCGCCTCGTCGGCGATCAGTGCGGCGACGTCCTCGTCGTAGTCACCCTCGACGTGGGCCTGGTTGTTGGGGTCGAGGAACATCCGCCAGCGACCGTTGGCTAGGCCATCAGAACAGACGCCATCAATCCGGTCCATGGCCTCCGCGGTCATCATGTCCTGCGCTTCATCGACCAGGACCACCTCGTACCTTCCTGCGCTACCGAGCTCGTCGTACGGGATCACGTCCACAGATGTGCCCTTCAGATAGGGCACGAAGTACTGCGCGAGCGAGGGCGACCGGAACGTCACCAGGACCGAACGCCCCCGCTCAGCCTCCTGCTTCGCTGCCTCGACCAGAACCAGAGACTTCCCTGTTCCTGCACCCCCGTACACCAGAACTCTTGGGTTGCGCCCAAGCGCCGCAAGGACACGCGCCTGTCCGGCGGTCGCCCGATTCTGCTCCTCGATCACTGCTCCCCGCTGGGCATCGATCACGGGCATGCGGGTGAACTCCCCGAACAGGCGCGTCCGCAGGTCGCGGATCCGTGCCAGCTTCTGGCCACGCGGTGCCTCAGGTGCTCCAGCTGCGATGTTGTCCAGTGCCTCCCCCAGCGCGGCTTCTGTCATTGACTCGTGTGCGAGCCAGTGTGTTGGCTTCCAGTCAACGGAGTCCGGTGGTGCGTCGATCTCCGGGGTGACAACGACGGCCTCGTAGGGGTACCAACCCACCCCCTGGGCCTTGAGGATATCCCTGAGCGCGTATGCGGCAGATCGCGCCTGTTCCATGGGCGAAGTCGTCAGCTTGTGCCAGTCGCCTCGACGGTCGACCGTGTACCAGACGCCGTCGTGCTTGCGGACTCCACCCCCCTTCACCTCCACGACGACAACGACCCCGTTCCAGAGGACCACGAAGTCTGCCTCGGCCTGTTGCTTGTACCGGTGGGAGCGCAGTCCGACCGAGTAGAACGCTACTGAGTTCGGGTCGCTAGCGACGTCATGGAGCAGGCGAGCCACCGTCCGCTCGGCTGGGCTGACCGACTGCTTCTCGATGTCGGCCAGGGTGGGGACAAGGATCATCAGCGCTGTTCCTCCCAGAGGTCCTCGTGGTCGCGGTAGCCGAGGAAGTCGTTCATCGCGCCCCAGTTGTCAGCGACGTCGACGATCAGACACTCCTCCTTACCGCCGTTCTCGGGTCCTCGGAGGCCCCGGCCGGCCATCTGGATGTAGGCGCCTGGACTAAAGGTGGGTCGTGCAATGTAGAGAGCGCGGACACCGGGGGCGTCGAATCCCTGCACCAGGAGGTCGCAGTTCGCCAGGACCTGGATCTTGCCCTCCTGGAACTGCTTGATGACGTTCCGACGCTCCTGGCCGCCCGTCTGGCCACTCACGGACGCTGCCATGCGTCCGCGATAGCGCAAGGAGGCCGCCAGGACCTGTGCGGAAAGCACGCTCGGCGTGAATACGAGGATCGGCCAGTCGGAGTCCAACTGAAGGATGTGCTCGATGAGGACCCGCATGCGCTGCTCGTTGCGGCCGATCCGCTCGTACACGTTGCGGTCGATGAGACGGTTGGACCGGAGCGTGCTCGCCTCCGTGGAGTTGAGCGAAACCTCAAGGCCGGATGGCAGGACCTCGTGCCGGACCTTCGCCAGCACACCCAGCTGGACGAGTTGCCTGTAGGCATCAGACTCGAATGCGGTGAGTCGCTTCGTACCAAACCTGGCGACGAGCTCCCTGGTTCCCCCGTGGTCTCCTGCGCGCCCCTTGAACGGCGTGGCCGACAGACCCACGAGGGGGCGTTCCCAACTGCGGCCGTCGACACCCAGCCAGCGCAAGATCGCGGTGTACCGGGTTGACCCACCCGCGCGATGCGCCTCGTCGACGAAGACCGCCGTCGGCGTCCTGAGCCACTCGTAGTCGGGGTCATCCATGACCGCCTGGATCTTTGCGTCGGTCGCCACGACGACCGACAGATCGGTGTCCGGCTCGTGCACCCTGTTCGTGTCCCAGAGACGACCGATCGTCAGTGGCCTTTCATCGGCGAGGTACCGCCAGACTGTCTGGAATGTTTGCACTGCCTGCTCGCAGAGCTCCGCGGACTGGGCGATCCACAAGATCGTGCCAGAGAGGACGTCGTCCGCGAATAGCTTGAGCACCGTTTCCGTCGCGACACGGGTCTTGCCAGCACCCGTGGGCAGTTCGACCATGCCCTTCTGCGCCGGACCGTCCGGTGACGGCTGTGTGAGAACCGTCCGCAGGTCCTCGCTGATCTTCTTCTGAAACTTGTGGAGGCTGTTCAGGCGAACCGCTCCAGCGACGACGAACTCGTCGGGGCTCGTTCGGTTCCGCTGGCCCGCGAACTCAGTGCCGAAGCCCATCTTGCGCACCCAGGAGATGGCCGCTGGTGTCCCGGCCCAAGCAGTGGGGACATCCGAGAAGCCCTCCTCCCGGAACCGGTCGGCAAGGATCCTGAGCGAGTCGGAGCCGTAGACGGTCAGGAAGAGCTCTGCGACGGACGTTTCGTCGTCCACAAGCGCCTGCGCCTCGAGGGCGCTCCACAGGCCTGTTGGCAGTGCGTCTCTCAGGTCGTCAGGGCCGATGTAGTGATCCAGACGGTCGGCGTCCCCCTCGATCGCCCGCGCCTGCTGCCGGAGTAGCTCCAGCCGATGGTCGAGCCCGGCCTTGAGCACGGCGCTCAGTCGGAGGTTGTCCAGCCGGAGGGTGAACGCCTCGTTGATGTACTCGAGCGTGCGGCGTTCGTCGGCGTCACTCCTGACGATCAGGTCGAGGCCGTCAAGGTGCCAGTTCTGCAGCTGGTCCTCGACCCCGTCCTCAGTGGTGACCCGTTTGGCGATCACTGAGGCCCGCGAGACCTTCGCCGGGCCGAGTCGCACGCCATGTTCGGCGCGTAGCCCTGTGTAGGCGTCGAGGATCCGCTGAGGCTCCTGCTGGCCTTCGACGACCATGGCGAACGAGAAACTCTCCTCGAAGCGACGGCAACCGACGACCTCGACAATCTCGTCGACCTGGTCAGTCTCGACCCGCAGGTAGGGGCGTGCGCGAGCGCCTAGAAACTCGGCCTGGTCGTCCGTGGTCGCCAGGTACACGGTCGAGGGCTCATGCGGCTCAACGACCCGCCTGACTCGGGCAGGGATCGTCGTGGGCTTGTGGCCGGCGAAGCCAAGCCTCGTCGCCGTGAGCACGAACTCGACGAGGATCGCGTCCTCCACGGCAGGGAACAGGTCATCTTCGAGCATCTCCCGGAGCACAGAGGGCGGGACGTCCTCGAGCTCATCCGGCAGATCGAGCGTGTCCTGCACCACGTGCGGGCCCTTGAAGAGCGGCAGGAGTCCTCCGAACCGGAGCATGGACGGCGCGACGACGTCATGCGGCGCTCGGAAGCCGCGCGAGGAGCCGACCAGGCCTGCCTGGTTCACCGCCCACCTGGCCGGCGACAGGACGTGGTGGGTTCGCCCCGTGTCGAGGTCCTCAGCGACCCACTCAGGTTCCGGGAGGGTGAGGAGCGACGTCGTCCAGGCTGCTCGCACCTCGGCAGGCGCACCCGCGTCGCGCAGCATGAGCAGCACCGAGAAGGGCCCGGGCCCTGCGCCCGGGCTGATTTCGATGCGTTCGATGGGACGCTCGCCTGGGCCGCGCCTCGTGTTCAGGTCGATCAACGTGGCCTCTTGGTACGCCACGAATTCGGTCTCGTCCTCGGTCGAGAACTCTTTGAGCGGTTCCTGGACCACGCCCACCGCATGCGCGACGGGGGGCATGCACCGCCGACGATCGAGCAGCCTGGAGGCGAACTGCTCCGGTAGCACCGCTTCGATGTCGACGACCTGCTGGGGCCAAGCCCAACCTCCGTCCTGAGTCGGCACCTTGATCGATGCGGTGGATGCACTCATTGCCTTCGCTGCCACGGAAACGCTGACGGGCACCACCGCGTCCCATAGCTTCTGGAGGTCGTCACGATCGGGTTCTGCGGGAAGGGTCGCCAGACGCGCGTTGAGGACTGCCTCGGGATCAAGGTCACGGAATCCGCGGTCCCGAAGGAGAGCCAACACGCGGTCCTCGTCGAGGAATTGTGGATCGACGAACACCGCGCCCTCGACGGCGAGACCCTCCTCGCGATGCAGGAAAACCACACTCCTGTCGTCCAGAGACCGCATCCCGGCCGAGGTGGGGATGACCTTTGCGGACGAGATGCTGTCAAGAGTCGGATTGTTGAGCACGGTCCGAAATGCGTTTGCTGCCGACGTCGGGTCCGTGCCCTCTGCCCACTCACGTAACCAGGTTAGGAGGCCCCGCTTCGGCATCAGTTCAAGAGCGGCGCGGACGTCTCTTGCACTGGGATCGAGGTCGGGTTGTTGCGCCACAATGAGCAGATCCCGAAGACGTGTGGCACGCGCCGACGTCGTGTAGCAGCGCCAGTGCGGGACGTCGGCGCCAGTGTTTGGCGATACCGACCACCCCCTATGCACGACGTCATCGAATCGAACAGCAGGGTCAAGCGGCCGCAGCTCGGACCCGTTGCGCAGAACACCGTTGGCGTCGGGGATGAACCGGGCGATGCCTACTCGAGTGAGGATTTGCGCTCCGAGTACCTCATCGGCAAACCCGTGACTCTCCTGGGCCCGTCCACGCGCCGGTAGGTAGTCCAGGTGAGCTGCCGGGTCGTCCGAGGTCCGGACGCGCGTCAATGTCGGCACGAAGAGCTCGGCCAGGGTTTGGAGGATCTCCCGGTTGTATCGGTTGTGCAGAAGGTTCGTGCGATCGTCATTCACGCTCCACGGGGCATTGAACAGCGCGGACGCCGACGTCTTGTCCTGAAGGCGGAAGTAGGACCAGAACTGTCCAATCCTCAGCCTGCTCCGCTGTACCGGGACCGCCACCGTGACCTTGACCTCGTCGCGCGAAACGGCCTCGCCCACCTCATGTCGGGCTTCCGGAGACGGCGCGTGCATACCGGTTTCGACGATCCACTCGTCGCCTTCGCCGTCGGGCCGCTCGATCCGGAGCCTGCCGTTTCCGAGAGCGCGCGAGACGTGCCGGGTCTGGAACGGCTCGTCTCCGACCACACGGAGCCGGATCTCACGAACCGCGCCGACGAAGAGCAGAAACTCCGACGTGAAGGCCTGGATCTCTTGGCGGAGTCGATCCAAGTTGCCTGCTGCAGGTAGCTTCACGATTGTCGTTGCCCAGGCCGCTTGTTCGGCGAGGAGCGGGTCTCTGTCGAACTCCGCGGGCGCGTCGAGGAGAGTCGCGGTCCGTAGCACGGGGCAGCGCTTGGCCGTCGTGACCTTCGAGAGCGCTCGGCGCGCGGCCGGTGAGTTGAATTCGAACGCGATCGAACGGCTCAGGACCTGCGGAGACTGCGAGACGGCAAGGACCGACTTGAACCCCAACCCGAACCGACCGATCTCGTCGCCGCGTTTGCCGCTTAGGTGCGCCATCGTAATCGCGGTCAGCCCTGTCTTGGAGAAGGGCCTACCCTCGTTCGCGCAATAAAGGACCTTCTTGGAGGTGTCGAGGACGATCTCGACTCGGCCGCCAATCTCATCTCCGGAGTCACCCACGCCAGCAAGCGCGTCAGCCGCGTTCTGGATCAGTTCGAGAAGCGTCCTGTTTGCGTAACCACCGGTCCGAATCGATTCTTCGTGGTTGGCATGCTCAGCGACCAGGTCCGGGTGGACCTTGTATGACTCGATCGTCTTGCTGAATTGCTCTTCGACTTCTTCCACGAGGGCCTCGTCGGGCACCCATGACTGCCGGTCATACATCACGCTGAGCAACTCCTCGAGCTTCACACACCCCACCGGGAGCGCGGGACGGCTCTATCGACGAACGCTGTGGGCGCGCCTGGTCTAGCAGTTCGACCGAACTCGGCGCTACTCGACCCTAAGCATCCGCGTCCACAGGGAGGCTAGCGCCCGGGCGCGCGCACCATCGCGATTTCCCTGCAAGAGGTCGATCGGGGCCCCTTCGTTCGAGCAGGCTCACCCTTGGGAATCGAAGCCAGCGGAACGCCCAGCCGCTGAGCATGCGCCGGGTGCACGTGGCAAGCTCTGTTGTGTGGATCCCCGGGTGGTGCAGGTCGGAGAAACGGTGCGCTACGCGCGCACCAGCTCGCTCGAGGCCCTGTACGAGGGCTATCTGAACTGGTTTCACCTGACTCGCTCCCCCCGAGAGACCGACGTACGGATGATCCTCGAGCGCGGGATCAACCCCGTCGCCCACCTGCGGGCTGTCGACGGGACCCGGAGGCCCGCGGTCGTCATCCGGTCCAGCCCCTGGAAGGCAGGCTCGGAGGACACTCCATGGCATGACGAGTTCGACCTGGACCACGGTCACATCCGCTACTTCGGGGACCACAAGCCCACGACGGTCGGCCCGGTCGGGACGACACCCGGCAACCGAGCATTGCTCGAGGCGTGGCGGTTGCACTCCTCGAACTCCACAGAGGAACGCCTTCAGGCTCCTCCGCTGCTCGTCTTCGCCGCCCGCCCGGAGTACCGGGATGGACGACGGCTCGAGAAGGGATTCCTGGACTTCGCCGGCGTGTGCGTGATCGAGCGGCTGGAGTTCGTGGTGCAACGGGATCCTCGCAGTGGGAAGAGCTTCCCGAACCTGGTCGTCGACCTGGTCGTCCTGCGGCTGGACGAACACGACGAGGTCGACTGGCGCTGGATCGACGATCGCCGTGATGCCGACCTCCCGGCGTCCAACGCCCTCGAGCACGCACCGGCGACTTGGCGCACGTGGGTCCAGCGGGGGCGAGTGGCCCTGCCCGGCGCTCGCCGACGCGTGATGAGCAGCCGGGTGCTGAGCAAGGCCGACCAACTCCCCGAACCCGGTAGCCCCGACGACGAGGTTCTAGACGAGGTCTACCGGTTCTTCGACGGCAGGAAGCACGCCTTCGAGCTCCTGGCGTCGCGGGTCGCCGCCGCGGTCATGGACGCGCGGGGCGGCGCCTACACCGCGATGTGGCTCACCCGGTCAGGCGGGGACGGGGGAATGGACTTCGTCGGTCGCCTCGACGTCGGTCAAGGTGTGGGCAGCAGCCCCCTCGTCGTCCTGGGGCAGGCCAAGTGCATTCGCCCCGATTCGAGCATCAGTCCCGACCAGGTGGCCCGACTCGTCGCTCGCCTGCGACGGGGATGGGTCGGTATCTTCGTCACGACCGGCGTGTTCAGTCGCCAGGCACAAGTGGAGATCGTCGATGACTCCTACCCGGTGGTCCTCGTGTCGGGAGCTCGCCTGGCTGCGGTGGTGAGGAAGATCGTCCACGAGTCCTACGGCGGCGACCTGACCACGTTCCTCGAGGAGATCGCGGACGCCTACCCGGACGCCGTCACCCACCGGCGACCTGAGGAAGCCCTCTCCACGGCCTGACGAGTGCTGCTACGTGAGCGACACGAGCACAGGCGCTCGGTTCTTCGCCTGCGACAGGTACGCCGCGCGGGCGCAACACCTCACGAGGGCGTTAGGTCCAGCGAGTCGGTCGCGTCCGCTCAGTAGAAGCGTGTCGACGTCGGCACGTGCCCGGCGTCTCGTCCTGCAGATCGTCCCAAGTGACCAAGCTCGAGTAAAGAACGAGCGGACCGCGGCACATGTCTTCGATGTTCGATTGCGCAAGACACCCGGTGACCATCGTCGCTGAGGCCACGTCCTTCGGCAGCAACCCCCCGTCGGGTATGCCGACTTGGATCATGGGCGGGCCGTCGCCCTCCAGCCGGGCCCCGCAGCCCGCATGCTCCCTCGGGCACGACTGATTCGTACCCCAGAAAAGTACGGCAGCCGGGTGGGGTAAGGGGTGAGACCAGGAGAACCTCATTGCGCCTGACCTGGGAAAACACATGCCTGTAAGATCCGCAGGTCGTCTTTGCAAGCAGGGGGTTGGGGGTTCGAGTCCCCTGGCTCCACCGCAGGTCGCCACACGCGTGAGCGCCTTGCGGCTACGGCCGGACGCGGGGTCGTCTCGAGGTCCATGAGTCGCTGCGGCACCACGTCACGCCGGGGGCTCCGGTCTCCCCTGACGCCGAGTCAACCGAGTCGTCGTCGGTCTCGGCCGTTTCGGACGTGCCGTCGGGATCGGGGGTGGGGGGAGGTAACGGGCGACCAAGCGCCCTCCGCGGATGAGGTTGCCGCCGATCGCGACCCCGACGGCCACGCCGGCGGCGAGGGACATGGAGATGATCGCGGCCTCGCCCAGGGTCGACAGCGCCCCCGGCTCTCCCTGGGCCAGGGCGAGCATGGCGCGGTAGAGGGTGAACCCGGGGACGAGGGGCAGGATGGCCACGCCGAGGTAGACGCTGGTGGTCGAGCGCTGCCGGGCCGCGGCGACGACGCCGATGAAGCCCACCACAGTGGCGGACATCACGTACACCGCCCACCCGCTCGCCGAGCCGCGCTGGGTCAGCAGTGCGATCGCGACCCAGCCCGCCGAGCCCATGAGCAACGTGGGTGCGAGCGCCCGGCGGGGGGTTCCGTACGCGATCGCCAGCCCCGTCATTCCGAGGACGGCGCCGATGACCGACACCGGCAGGGGCACCCACGTGGCGCCGGGAGGGGTGTACCGCAGGCCGAGGCCGGCCCCGATCGTGTTCCCGGCGAGCATGCCCAGGGCCAGCGCGCCCGCGGTGACGACAGCCAGGATCCCCCGGGCCACCCCCGAGAGCGGGGCGTTGTTGAGCCCGTCGATGACCGAGGACACCACCGCCACACCCGGCAGGTACACGTAGAGGGCGCCCACGACCGCGGGGCCGACGACGAGGGAGATCCCGTTGGCCGCGGCGAGGTTGGGGACCGCGGCGATCACCACGGCGACCAAGGCGGTCCCGAACACCTCGGGGAGCCCCAGTCGCTGGACCATCGGGACGACTGGGGCGGTCAGCAGGGTCGCAACCAGGGCGACCAGTACCGTCGTCGCCGAGAAGCCGTTGAGGTAGACGACCCATCCCATGACCGAGGCCAGCACAGCCGCCAGGTAGTGGCGATGTCGCGGGCCGGGTGCGGTCTTGAGCCGTTTCAGTTCGTGCACCGCCGCAGTCACCCCGACGCGTCGCTGCTCGACCCGGTCCAGCAGGTCCACGGTCCCCGACAACCGGCCCAGCCGCGGACTGGCCACCCGCACCGTCCGCATCACCGTCACCGGCGCCGCCATCCCCGGCGTCCAGTAGCTCAGCGTCACCGAACTGAGGGTGGCGTCCACCTCGCACTCCGGCAGCCCGACAGCGGCCATGAAGGCCCGCAGCCGGCCGATCACCTCGCTGACCGACGGGCTCGACTCGAGCATCTGCTGCCCTGCGTCGGCGGCGAACGCCAACGTGACCACCACGTCGGTGGACGCGCCCCAGCCGTCGTCGTCGGTGGGCACCGTGCGCCTCCTCATCCCGTTCGACGTGGCTGCCCGGCCGCCCCGGTCAAGTCCCGCTCGTCGCGAGCTCCACCTCGTCCGCGCCCCACTCCGTGGCCCGGGCAGGATGGGAGAGGACCGTGGCGTCGACGAGCCTCACACAGGTGCACACGGGAGGTCCACCCCTCGGTCCCGTCGACGGGGGGACCCGGGGAGCCGAAACCGTGGGCGCCGTAACCGGGCGTTGGTCGTCGACCCCGCCGTGGTGGCCGGCTGCTACCTGGCCGGGGTGTCCACCCGGCGGATGGACAAGCTGGTCAAGACCCTGGGAATCGACCCGCTGTCCAGGTCCCAGGTATCACGGATGGCCACCGACCTCGACGAGCACGTCGGGCAGTTCCGCCACCGCCCCCTGGGCCCGGCCGGGCCGTTCACGTTCGTGGCCGCCGACGCCCTGACGATGAAGGTGCGCGAAGACGGACACGTGGTCAACGCCGTGGTGCTGGTCGCGGTCGGGGTCAAGCTGTGGTCCAAAAACCCCGCCGAGCGCCTCAACCGCGAGGTCCGCTGCCGCACCGACGCCGTCGGGATCTTTCCCACCTGCGAAGCAACAGTCCGACTCGTCGGTGCTGTCCTGGCCGAGCAGACCGACGAATCGGCCGGAGGACGCCGCTACCTCGGACTCGGAGGTCCTCGCACGCTGTCGCTTGACCCCCACCACCACCCCCGACCCCGACATCGGAGCAGAGCCCATGCCCGCCCTGACCGCCTAACCCCCAACGAAGATCGCGCAGCGCTACACCACCATGGGGGACCTGGCCCCGGGGCAGCTTGCCAGTCAGAACGACAGAACCGGTCGAAACACACCATTAACCGCGACCACTGGCGGCGAAACTGGGTGCCGAGCCGTCGACGCGGCTCGTGAGGTAGGCGTCGACCCCGAAGAGGCCGAGCAACCGGCGCCTCCGGGCAGGGATGTCGGCGGCGACCTCGGCGGCGGGGACGACGCGAGGGTCATCGAGCTCGTACCGGGTCCCGTGGTCGACGAGGACGCACGACCCGGCGGCGATGACGTTGCGGCACCAGTCGACGTCGGATCCGTAGGGCAGGGGGACGAGGAACCGCTCGCCAGCCCGCACGGCGACGACGGGGGTGACGTAGGTGCGACCGGACCGCCGTCCGACATGCTCCAGGGCCGCGGCGTACCACCAGCTGCTGCCCGCGACGGTGAGCATCAGGGGGTTGAGGACGCCCTTGTTGAACCGGCGGATGGCGGTGATGGCCGGCCCCCACCGCCACCGGAAGACGACGACCGCCACGGCCTCGACGAGGGCGTAGGCCACGAGGGCCGGCAGCAGGCGGCGGGCACCTCGCCGCCAGTGCGAGTCGGCACCAGCACCCATGGCGACCTCCCTGTCGGCGAGGACCCGTCACCCGAACGGTCCCGCCCGGTGACGGATCACGGCAGGGGCGTTGGTCCCTGATCCCGACTCCCGCCGCGGCGCCGCTCCCGTCGCCGCCGGCCGCCTGTCCGTCAGGGGCCGAGGAGTGCGTCGACGTTCGGCAGGCCCTCGAACCGCGTGACCGTCCCGGCGGCCGAGATCTCCTCCGCTGCCTCGAGGAACCCCCTCCACGCAGTGCGCGCGAGCGTCCCGCCCACGCTGATCCGCCGGACGTCCAGCCGCGCCGCCTCGGCGACCGTGGTGAACGGGGCGTGGAGGAGGAGGTTCACCGGCTTTGGCGACACGGCCCTGACGATCGCGGTGACGTGGTCGAGCGAGTCGATCCGCGGGGCGTAGAGGCAGTCGGCGCCCGCCTGAGCGTACGCGCGCAGCCGGCGGATCGTCTCGTCGATGTCGGGGCGCCCGCACACGAACCCCTCCGACCGGGCGGTGAGGACGATGCCGGTGCCGCTCTCGTCGACTGCCCGCCGGGCGGCGGCGACGCGCTCGACGGCGAGGTCGAACTCGAAGAGCGGCTGCTCCGGGTCGCCCGAGGCGTCCTCGACCGAGAGGCCGGCGACGCCGGTGCGGACGGCGAGCGCGACGTTCTCCGCGACCCCGTCCGGCTCCACCGCGTACGCGCCCTCGAAGTCGGCGTTGACCGGCACCCGCACCGCGTCGACGACGGCACGCAGGTGTTCAAGCACCTCGTCGCGCTCGGCGTGGCGGTCTGGTCGACCCAGCGTCCATGCGTACCCGGCGCTCGTCGTCGCCAGCGCCGGGAACCCCATCTGTTCGAGCGCCCTGGCGCTGCCGACGTCCCAGGGGTTGGTCATGACGAAGCACCCGCTCGAGTGCAGGCGGTGGAACTCGGCGACGCGGTCGTCCTGGACGGTCATGCCCCACCTCGTCGACGGACTCGAACCGGAGACCCTGACCAGCCGACTCTAGTCCGAGGGCGCCCGGCACGGTGTCGTACGCTCGGGCCACTCGAGCCGAGAGGACCCCATGGACGAGCGTGAGCGCAGGATCGCCCTGCTCATCGACGCGGACAACGCCCCCGCGGCGAAGATCGACGTCATCCTGGCCGAGGTCGCCCGCCACGGCGCGGCGAACGTCCGGCGTGCGTACGGCAACTGGAAGAGCCCGCACCTGCAGAGGTGGGAGGCCACCCTGCACGAGCACGCGATCCGCCCGATCCAGCAGTTCGCGTACAGCAGCGGCAAGAACGCCTCCGACATGGCGATGGTCATCGACGCGATGGACCTGCTCTACGCCCGCTCCCTCGACGCGTTCGCGATCGTCTCGAGCGACGCCGACTTCACCCCGCTCGTCATGCGCATCCTCACCGACGGGCTCAAGGTGTACGGCTTCGGCGAGCGCAAGACGCCGGAGCCGTTCGTCAACGCGTGCTCGGTGTTCACCTATGTCGAGGGGCTCGGCGAGCCGTCGTCCGCGCCGGACGAGCCGGCCCTGCGGGCGAGCGACCCGAAGAAGCTCCGCGGGGACGCCCGGCTCGTCGAGATGCTCCGCAGCGCCGTCGACGGCGCGAGCGGTGACGACGGCTGGGCCCACCTCGGGTCGGTGGGCAGCCAGATCGGCAACCGTGCCTCGTTCGACGCGCGCAACTACGGCTACCGCAAGCTCAGCGACCTCATCGAGGCGACCGGCCTGTTCGAGATCCGGCGCCAGAACGTCACCGTCCTCGTCCGGGACAAGCGCAAGTCCTGACCCGCCCCGACGCTGGTGGCGAGGCATCCAGGTGGTCTCCCGCCCCACGTCGGTCGTATGACGATGCATTTCTCCGGTTCTGCTGCGTCTGCCCGCTTGGCCTCCCTACGGTGGCCGGGGCGAGGGCCGGAGAGACCCGGCGTCCTCGTCGTCAGGACCGACCGAAGGGTGAACCATGAGAAGGACCATCTACGCCGTCGCCGCAGCGGTGGCACTCGCCACGACCGGAGTCGCCCAGGCCGGCGCGTCCGAGCCGCAGGCCACGGGCTCGAGCTCGGTGCTCGAGCTCGAGCTCGGCGACGATCACCGGATCGGTGGGCGAGACCGTGACGGACGGGTCGGCGCTCCGGCTACGGTACGTCGGGGACCCGGCGCCGTCCGGCTACACCGGCAACTACCAGCGCGGGCCCGCCGTGGTCACCGCGTCCCCCGAGGACGCACCGGTGACGATGTCCGGCACCCTCGACCTCTCGGGGATGAGCGAGAACGGACAGACCGCGGTGGTCGGCCTGTACGACAAGACCGCGCTGGCCAACGGCGCGACCGGTCACAAGTCGGAGGTGGGGATCTACGTCACCTACCGGACCCGTAACGGCGGCTACTACGACATCGGCGTCACCGACGGAGACGCCGGCGGTGGGGAGTTCGTCCAGCGCTTCACCCGGATCGCCGCGGCGGACCTGCCCGATGGCGTGGTCGACGTCGACTTCGTCGTCGACGGTACGGCCGACCCCGCCACGTGCGCGAGCGACGCGGCCGACGTCCCCACGGCCGACGGCTGCATGACGCTCACGGTCAACGACACCACCACAGTCACCGACTCCTACGGGACGATCAGCCCGGACGGGGTCGAGACCGAGCTCGGTGACGGGGCGCACCCTGGTTGGTACGCGGCGTGGGCCACCACGGGTCCGGAGATCGGGGTCCGCTACGACCTCACCGTGAGCCCGGCCTCCCGAGCACCCCTCGCCGCGGAGCAGTGCAAGCACGGCGGCTTCGCGGACTACGGGTTCTCGAACCAGGGCAGGTGCGTCAGCTTCGTGGAGCGGGGCACGGCCGGTCACGGGCACTGACCACCCACTGCCTGCCCGTTGAGGCGACCGGCCCAGGCCGGCTGTCTCGGCGCGTGGGCGGCCTCCCGTTGCGTCCGCGGGGTCGGCGCTGCGGCGACCGACCCCGCGGACGTCCCGGGGTGGCCCACCGCTGCGTCCGCGAGGTTGGAGCGTGGGCAACCAAACGCGCGGACGCAACGGCGGGGGCCCCGGGGAGTCGGGGGCCGGGGTGAGTCGGGGCCAGGGTGAGTCGGGGCCAGGGTGAGTCGGGGCCGGGGTGAGTCGGGGCCAGGGTGAGTCGGGGCCGGGGGGAAGGCCGGGGTCAGTCCTTGACGGCGCCCTCGAGCATGCCCGCGATGAAGTGCCGCTGGAGGAACAGGTAGACCACCACCACCGGCAGCGCGACGATGACCGCGCCCGCGGCGAGCAGGGTGAAGCCCTGGGTGTACTGGCCCTGGAAGAACCCGAGGCCGAGCGGCGCCGTCCGCAGCGCCTCGTTGCTCGGGACCATGACGAGCGGGATGAGGAACTCGTTCCACGTCCACATGAAGGTCAGGACGACGAGGGTGACGAGCGCGGGCCGGGCGAGCGGGACGAGCACCTGCCAGAGGATCCGCGCCGTCGAGGCCCCGTCGAGCCGGGCCGCCTCGACGATCTCGCGGCTGCTTGTCCGGAAGAACGTCCGCAGCCAGAACGTCCCGAACGCCACCGACTGGGCGACCTGGGGGAGGGCGATCGCCCAGAACGTGTCGGTGAGCCCGACGGCGCGCAGGTCGAAGAAGAGCGGGACGACGATGGCCTCCGCGGGCATCATGATGCCGAGGATCATGACGTAGAAGAGGACGCTCGCGCCGCGGAAGCGCATCGTCCCGAACGCGAACCCCGCGAGGATCGACAGCACGGTGCTCACCGCGACGACGAACGTCGAGACGAGCAGGCTCGTGCGCAGGTAGCCCCCGAAGTGCCCGACCTGCCACGCCTCGGCGAGGTTGGCGAGCCCGCCGGGCGCGTCCACCCCGCTCCCGAGCGCGGCGACGACGATCGTGAGGATCGGGGCGAGCGCGAGCGTGGCGAACGCGACGAGGATGACGTAGTTGAGCGTCCGCTCGGCCGGGGAGACCCTCATCCGTCAGCCGCCCGGTCGCCGAGGCGCGTGATCCCGTACGAGATCGCGAAGATCACGGCGGTGAGGCAGACCCCGATCGTCGACGCAAGCCCGACCCGACCGAGCTCGAACGCCTGGTGGTAGACCTCGTAGGACGGCACCGAGGTCGAGTTCCCCGGCCCGCCCTTCGTCGTGATGTAGATGAGGTCGAACGTCTTGAGCGCGGCGATGACGGTGAGCGTCAGCGCGACGGCGATCTCGCCGCGGACCGAGGGGAGGGTGACCGCGGCGAACTCCCGGACCGGACCGGCCCCGTCGAGCCTCGCCGCCTCGTACAGGTCGCGGGGGATCCGGCTCATCCCGGCGAGGAGGAGGACGGTGACGAGGCCGG
The DNA here is from genome assembly GCA_963783735.1 of uncultured Actinomycetota bacterium. GTDB lineage: Bacteria > Actinomycetota > Actinomycetes > Actinomycetales > Dermatophilaceae > CAWDAQ01. The sequence goes on from CAWAOO010000001.1 coordinate 16,542, forward strand.
TCTCGAACCACGTCCCGACGAGGCCGACGGCGGGCAGGGCGAACGTGTAGTCGCCGAGCCACCCCCGGGTGAGACCGTCGAGCCCGACCGCCGAGAGGACCGTGTTGAGCCCCCCGTCCGGGGCGTAGACCCGCCGCCACGCGACTGCGATGACGACCATCGCGACGACCTGCGGGAGGAAGACGACGGTCCGGAAGAACCCGAGCCCGCGGACCTGGGCCCGGCGGAGGATCGAGGCGAGGACGAGCCCGACCCCGAGCGGGAGCACGGCGAAGAAGACGACGAAGACGAGGGCGTGCCAGAACGCCCCCCGCAGCCCGGGGTCGGTGAGCACCGTCGCGTAGTTGCCCAGCCCGACCCACGTCCCGACGCTGAGCCCGTCCCAGTCGTACAGCGACAGCTGGACGGCCCGGAGCAGCGGGTAGAGCGCGAACGCGGCGTAGACGACGAAGGCGGGGAGGATGTAGAGGTAGCCGATGCGGCGAGGCTCACCCGGGGGGCCCCCGGCCCGGCGCCGGACGGCCGCGGGAGCCGTCCCGCCGACCGCCGGGCGCGCGCTCCTCGTCAGGGACACCCGGGCCTACTTCCCGGCGAAGTCGCTGTAGTCCTTCTCCAGCGCCGCCATCGCCTGCTCCGGGGACGCCTTCCCGGCGAGCAGGTCCTGGAGGGTTGCGCCGATCGTGTCCCCCATCGTCGGGGTCGCCCAGTCGAGGTAGGGGACGAGCCCGTCGGCGCTCGTCACCGCGTCGAACGCCCGGAAGACGTCCGTCCCGAGGGCGCTCGGCGCCTGCTGCTGCGCGGTGTCGACGACGGGGAGGTTCCCGGTCTTCGCGAGGAGGGCCATCGCCTTCTCGTTGGTGAGGAAGTCGATGTACGCCGCCGCGGCGTCGGGGGTCGTCGCCTTCGACGTGATCGCGAACGGCAGGCCGGTGCCGCCCGTCGCGACCTGCGACCCGTCGACCTCGCTCTTCGGGGGGAGCGCGAAGGTCACGTCCGAGCCCATCGCCGTGGAGAGGTCTGCCTGGAGCCACGTCCCGGCGATGAGGAAGAGCCCGTCGCCCTTGCTGAACCCCTGCCACGCGGGGTCGTACCCCTTGCCGTTGAAGCCGGTCGTGAAGTAGCCCTTGTCCGCCCAGTCGGCGAGCTTCGACGCCGCCTCGACGTTGCCCTTCGAGGTCCACGACGCCCCGGGCCGGCCGTAGCCGAGGTCGCGGATCTCCGCGGCCGGGGTGTAGCGGCCCTGGAGGGTGCCGAAGACGTGCACGGCCGGCCACTTGTCGAGGTTGCCGAGGACGAGCGGGGTCTCGCCCTTGGCCTTCGCGGTCGCGAGGGCGGCGTCGAACTCCGCCCACGTCGTCGGGGGCTGGATGCCGAGCGTGGCCAGCTTGGCGGTGTTCGTGTAGATCCCGACGACCTCGCCGACCTGGGGGATCCCGAAGAGGTTCCCGGAGCCGAAGGTCCTCCCGTCGCTCGAGTACGACGCCGACGCCCGGACCGACTCGGGGAACCGGTCGTTCCACCCGTACGCCTTGGCGTACCGGTCGAGGTTGACGAGCTGCCCGGCCTTGACGAACTCGCCCATCTGGGAGCGGGTGTTGTTCGCCTGGACGACGTCCGGCGCGTCCTTGCCGGTGAGCGCGAGGCGGAGGGTCTTGGTGAGGTCGTCGAAGGAGCGCGAGACCCGCCTGATCGTGATGTTCGGGTACTTCTGCTGGAACTCCTTGTTCAGGGTCGACATCTGCTCGTTCTGCCCACCACGGACCTCCTGGTCCCAGACGGTGAGGGTGACGTCGCCGAGGGCGGCCGGGTCGGTCGTCACCGAGCCCGACGGGGTGCTGCTCGACGCCGAGTCGCTGCCGGACCCGCTCCCGGGAGCGCAGGCCGCGAGGACGAGGGCGCCCGAGGCGACGACGGCCGCGAGGGCGATGGGGCGGTGTGTCACGGGTGTTCTCCTTCCGCCGCGGAGCCGGTGCTTCGCGGGTGGTGGGCGCGCGCAGGCGGCGCGCCCGGGGACATGGGGGGCACGAGGGGTCAGGCGTCCGAGAGACGGGCGATGGTCGCCGCCGCGCGGCGGACCGCCCCGACCGGCACCTCCGGGACGAGACAGTCGAGGAACGCGTACCGCCGCCGGATCGAGGCGTCCTCGGCGCTCGTGCACGAGCTGTCCCGGACCCGGTGCCACCAGTCGGCGATGTCCCCCCACCCCGGGGCGGCGAGCGACCCGCCGACCTGCTGGACGGCGAGCGAGGAGCACAGCGTCGCGAACGAGAGCCGGTCGACCAGCGGCCAGCCCGCGAGCGTGCCGAGGGTGATCGCCGCGTCGAAGACGTCCCCCGCCCCGGTCGGGTCGATCGCCCCGACCCGCAGGGCGGGGACCATCGCCTCCTCGCCGGTCGCGCTGTCGATGGCGATCGCCCCCTGCGGGCCGTTGGTGACGACGGCGAGCGGCACCCGGTCGGCGAGGTCGTAGAGGGCGTCCTGAGGGGTCTCCCGGCGGGTGTACGCCATCGCCTCGGCCGCGTTGGGGAGGAAGGCGTGGCAGTGCTGGAGCTGGTCGAGGATGACCGGGTCCCAGCGGCCGCTCGGGTCCCACCCGACGTCGGTGAAGAGGAGGGCGCCGTCGTCGCGAGCCTCGTCGGCCCACCGCTTCGGGCCCTCCCCGACCCCGATCGGGTGCTCGTGGGAGAGGTCGAGGAGGACGGCCCGGGCGCGGGGAGGGCGGCCGACCATCGTCGCGGCGTCCTCGGGCGGGGAGTGCTCGTGGGTGACCATGCTCCGGTCCCGGTCGACCGCCATCGACACGGTCACCGGGGAGTGCCAGCGGCTGAACCGCTTGGAGTGGGTGAGCTCGACGCCCTCCTGGCTCTCGAGCGTCCGCCAGCAGAACTCGCCGTAGTCGTCGTCCCCGAAGGCCGCACCGAGCGAGGTCCTCAGCCCGAGTCGCGAGGCGGCGACGGCGAGGTTGGCGATCCCGCCCGGGGAGGAGCCCATCCCGTCGGCCCACACCTCGGTGCCGGTGTCCGGGCGCTGGTGGAGCCCGGTGAAGACGATGTCGAGGAAGACGGTGCCCTGGAGGAAGACGTCGAGCTCGGGCCCATCGTCCTGACGGAGGTGGGCGAGTGGGTCGAACATCGGCTGGGGCACCTGGTCTCCGGCGGTCGGTCGGTGGCAGTCATCGTGGCGCGTGGGGGCGCCGGGCGCAAGGAGGGGGTGCTCAGTGTTGCGCACTCCTGCACGAAGCACCGCCACTGATGGACGAAGCTGCGCGTCGCGGTTGCTACGGTGGCGCGGTGAAGTCGCGCAGGCACACCGAGATCCTCGCGCTCGTGCGGGCCGGGGGTGTCGTCAGCGTCGACGAGCTCGCCGAGGGCTGCGCGGTGAGCTCGTCGACGATCCGTCGTGACCTCCACGAGCTCGACCGCGACGGTGCCCTCGCCCGGGTCCGCGGCGGCGCCGCCCTGCCCTCCTGCCTCCTGACCGACCTCGACACCGAGCGCCCGTTCGCCGACGTCGCCCGCTCCCACCACGCCGAGAAGGACGCCGTCGCCCGCCGGGCCGCCGCCCTCGTCGCGGACGGTGAGACCGTGCTCCTCGACATCGGGACGACGACCCGCCTGCTCGCCCGCCGGCTGCGCGGGCGACGGGTCACCGTCGTGACGAACAGCCTCGCCGTCCTCGACGAGCTCCGCGACGACGAGGTGACCCAGCTCGTCCTCCTCGGCGGGCAGGTGCGACGCCCGTACCACTCCCTCGTCGGGGTCCTCGCCGAGGACGCCCTGCGGCAGGTCCGGGTCGGGCGGGCCTTCCTCGGGACGTCGGGGGTCGACGCGACCGGCGCCGTCCTCGACACGACCCTCGTCGAGATCCCCGTCAAGCGGGCGCTCGCCGCCGCCGCCGCCCAGGTCGTCCTCCTCGCCGACCGGCACAAGCTCCCCGGGACCGGGTCGCTGCGGGTGTGCGGGGCCGACGAGCTCGACGTCATCATCACGAACGAGGGGGCCGACCCCGCCGTTCTCGACACGTGCCGGGAGGCCGGCGTGGAGGTGCTGCTCGCATGAGGCTGACCATTCTCGGGGGCGGCGGGTTCCGCGTCCCACTCGTCTACGGCGCGCTCCTGGCCGACGACCGCGAACCGCGCGTCACCGAGGTCGTCCTCCACGACGTCGAGCCCTCCCGGCTCGCGGCGGTCCGGCACGTCCTCGACCAGATGGCCGCCGGGCACCCCGCCGCGCCGGCGGTGTCGACGACGGGCGACCTCGACACCGCCGTCGCCGGCGCCGACGTCGTCTTCTCCGCGATCCGGGTCAGCGGGCTGCGCGGCCGGACGGTCGACGAGCGGGTCGCCCTCGACCTCGGCGTCCTCGGCCAGGAGACGACCGGCCCCGGCGGGCTCGCGTACGGGCTGCGCACCGTGCCCGTCGCCGTGCACGTCGCCGAGCGGGTCGCCGCGCTCGCCCCCGACGCGTGGGTCATCAACTTCACCAACCCCGCCGGCCTCGTCACGGAGGCCATGCAGGACCTCCTCGGGGACCGGGTCGTCGGGATCTGCGACTCGCCGATCGCCCTGGCCCGACGGGCCGCACGGGCCCTCGGCGTCGACCCGGAGGCGAGCGAGATCGACTACGTCGGCCTCAACCACCTCGGGTGGCTCCGCGGGCTGTGGGTGGACGGACGGGACCGGCTCCCCGAGCTCCTCGAGCGCCCCGACCTCCTCGACCGGATCGAGGAGGGCCGGCTCTTCGGGAGCGCATGGCTGCGCAGCCTCCGCGCGATCCCCAACGAGTACCTCTACTACTACGACTTCACCCGGGAGGCGCTCGCCGGGATCGACGCCGCCGAGGAGACCCGCGGGGAGTTCCTCCGCGACCAGCAGGACGCCTTCTACGCCGCCGTCGCCGCCGACCCGGGCTCGGCGCTCGCAACGTGGCGCCGCGTCCGCGAGGAGCGGGACGCGACGTACATGCAGGAGTCCCGCGAGGCCGACGAGGGGCGCGACCCCGAGGACGTCGCCGGCGGCGGGTACGAGGGGGTCGCACTCGCGCTCATGCAGGCGGTGAGCCGGGGCGAGCCGAGGACGATGATCCTCGGGGTCCGCAACTCCGGGACGGTCGCCTGCCTGCCCGACGACGCCGTCGTCGAGGTCCCCTGCCGGGTGGACGCGGTCGGGCCGCACCCGCTGCCCGTCGCCCCCGTCGACGGACACATGCTCGGGCTCATGCAGCAGGTCAAGGCGGTCGAGCGGCTCATCATCGAGGCGTCGGTCACCCGTTCGGCGGCGACCGCGGTCAAGGCGTTCGCCCTGCACCCCCTCGTCGACTCGGTGAGCACCGCCCGGGCCCTCGTCGACGGGTACCGCCGGGCCCACCCCGAGCTCGCCGACCTCCACTGAGGACCTGCCCGACCCCCCGAGGGTCGGCGAGCCACCCGGGCACGACCGCGACGACCGCGACGACGGCGGCCGCGCCCGCCGCCGGGTGCCCGGGGGTGGCGCGGCCGCCGTCGTCGCGGTCCGGGGGGCTCAGCTCTTGCCGCGGCCCTCGTCGTCGGCCCAGCTCTTCGCGTCCGTCCAGGCGTCGCCGTCGGCGTTCTCGGACGTCTCGACGGGGTCGGTGCCGGTGGCGGCGGCGACGGAGGGGTCGGTCGCCAGGTGCGGCGTGCTCACGTCGCTCGTCTCCTCGCTCGTCGTCGACGGGACGGTGCCCTCGTCGGCGTGACCCCCCCCGACCGCGCCGGCGACCTTGTCCTTCGCGGCGGCCGCGAGGCCGGCGGCCTTCGTCGTCACCGAGCCGTTGTTGGACGCGGAGTACGGGTCGCTCACGGGCGTCGCCCACGGGTCGGCGGCCGAGGCCTTGCGGCGGGTCGCGGCGAAGCCGGCCGCACCCGCGGCGACGAGGCCGAGGAGGATGAGGAGCTTGCCCCCGCGGCGCTTCCTCCGCTTGACGGTCGCCTCGCCCTTGAGCACGGAGAACGCGTCCGGGGCCCGCTCGGCGGTGTGGGCCGCGTTCTCCTTGGCGAGGGCGGCGCTCGTCGCGAGCGCGGCGATCACCTCGGCGACCTTGGGCAGGTACTCGTCGACGATCTTGTCGCGGGCCGTGTCGACCCGGGGGCCGAGGTTGTGGACGGCGTCCTCGAGCTTCGGCGCAGCGACCTCGACCCCGTGCGCGGCGGCCTCCTTGGCCGCGGCGGCGCGCTCCCGGGCGACGTCGGCCGCGGGGCCGACCCGGTCGATGAGCTCGCTCGCCCGGTCCGAGGCCGTCGCCGCGAGCGCGCCGGCCCGGTCCGAGGCGCTCCCGGCCTGCCCGGCCGCGGTCTTGCGGATGTCGGCGGCGCGGTCCGCGGTCTGCTCTGCACGCGTGGTCGCGCGGTCCTTGAGGACATCGGTCCTGCTCTTGGTTCGGAACACAGTCCCTCCTTGGGTTTCTCGTCCTTCCCCCATCCTGCCCTGTTTCCCCTGTTGGGGACAGGTGACCCCCTCCCGGCGGGCCGTGAGCCCGCTGAGCGCGGGCCCCCGGTGGCCGGTCGTCCGGTGGGCCGGCGGCGCCCCCGGGGCCTCGCGGATCCACCCCTCGCCCGCGCGGACCCGCGTGCGAGGATGGGGCCATGAAGGCGACGCTGCACACGAACCACGGCGACATCAACCTCACCCTCTTCGACAACCACGCCCCGAAGACGGTCGGCAACTTCACCGGTCTCGCGACCGGGACCCTGGAGTACACCGACGACGCGGCGCGGTCGAACCCGACGAGGTTCTACGACGGCCTCACCTTCCACCGGGTCATCCCGGGCTTCATGATCCAGGGCGGCTGCCCGCTCGGCCAGGGCGTCGGCGGCCCGGGGTACACCTTCGACGACGAGATCCACCCCGAGCTCGCGTTCGACCGGCCGTACCTCCTCGCGATGGCGAACGCGGGCAAGCGGATGGGCAAGGGGACGAACGGGTCGCAGTTCTTCATCACGGTGACCCCGACCCCCCACCTCCAGGGCAAGCACACGATCTTCGGCGAGGTCTCCGACGCCCCGAGCCGCGAGGTCGTCGACGCCATCGCCGCCGTGCCGACCCGCCAGGACCGCCCGAGCGAGGACGTCGTCATCGAGTCGGTCACCGTCCAGGACTGAGCGGACCCCGGCCCCGACTCCCCGCGGACCGAGCGCCCGATGAGCGAGCCCCGCCCCGAGACCCCCCCGACGCACGAGGTCCCGGTCTGCCCCCGGCACCCGGACCGGGTGAGCTACGTCCGCTGCCAGCGGTGCGGTCGGCCGACGTGCCCGGACTGCCAGCGCCCGGCCGCCGTCGGGATCCAGTGCGTCGACTGCGTCCGCGAGGGCGCGCGGACGGTCCGCCAGGGGACGACGGTCTTCGGGGGCCGCGTCACCGACGGGAAGCCGGCACTGACGACGGCGATCATCGCCGTGTGCGCCGTCGTCTGGCTCGGCGAGCTCACGACCCCCTGGGTGTTCCAGCAGGTCGCCTTCGCCCCGGTCCTCGGGGACACCCAGCCGTGGCGGTTCATCACGTCGGCGTTCGCGCACAGCCCGTCGAACGTCATGCACATCCTCTTCAACATGTACGCGCTGTGGATCGTCGGCGGGTACCTCGAGCCGCTCCTCGGCCGGGCTCGCTACGGCGCGCTCTACCTCGTCTCGGCGTTCGGCGGGTCGGTCGTCTACCTGCTCCTCTCCCCGGTGACGAGCCGGGTGGCCGTCGTCGGCGCGTCCGGCGCGGTCTTCGGCCTGTTCGGGGCCTTCCTCGTCCTCAACCGCCACCTCGGGAGGTCGTCGGCGGGGATGTGGGTGACGATCGGGATCAACGCCGTCCTCGGGTTCGTCCTCCCGGGCATCGCCTGGCAGGCCCACCTCGGTGGGCTCCTCACCGGTGCCGGTCTCGCGGCGATGTACGCCCTGCTCGGCCGGAACCGCCACGCGCTCCACTGGGTCGGAACGGGCGCGGTCACGCTCCTGCTCCTGCTCGCGGCCGCGGCGAAGTACGCCCTCGCCTGACCGCGCTCGGGTCGGCCGTAGCGCCGTCCCGCGGTGTTTCCCCACCCTCTTCCCGGGACGTCCGCGCGGTCGGTCGCCGGAGCGCCCACGGCGCGGACGCGCGGCGGGTGTGGCGGGGGTGCGGCGGGGAGGTGTGGGCTGGGGATTACACCGGTGTCATTCGTCCCCAACTGGGGACAAGGTTGTGGATAACCGAGTTTGTCCACAGATGGGCTGGGGACGGCGCTGTGGACGACGGGGAGTCCGTCCTCAGCGCCACCGGGTCGTCATCGCGAACCCGGCGAGCATGAGCCCGAACCCGATCCCGAGGTTCCAGCGCTCGAGCTGGGGGACGGGGTAGCGCTGGCTCGTCACGTAGAACACGACGACCCAGAGCAGCCCGAGGATCATGAGCCCCACCATGACGGGAACGAACCACGGGGGGTTGCCGACCTTCTGGGGCTTCCTCGACGTCGGGGGCGGGGTGTAGTCCGTCTTCTTGCGGCCCTTGGACTCAGGCACGGGGAGCTCTCCTCGGTCGGTCGTGGGTCACGGGCGGGTCGATGGGCTGACGTGACCTCTGCGTCGGTGCGTGCCTTAGCGTAGAGCGAGACACTGGACACCGAGCGTTGCGGGGGAGGAGGAGCCATGGCGCGTCGACGGCTCGCGTGGCTGACCCGCCGCCCGACGGTGTGGTCGGTCGGCGTCCCGCTCGTCGCGCTCCTCGCCGGCCTCATCTTCTCGGCGAGCAGCCAGGCCGCCAAGGGGACCGACCTCCGCTCGACCGTCACCGGGATGCCCGACCTCATCAGCCAGCACACCCGGGAGAACAAGCGACTCGCGTCCCAGCTCTCCCGCGTCCAGGGCGAGGTCGACCGGCTCAACAAGGCGGCGGCCCCGGGGGACGCGACCCTCACCGAGCTCACCCGGTCCGGCGACCGGATCGCGGCGACCGCGGGCATGGTGCCCGTCCGGGGCCCGGCCGTCACCGTCGCCCTCGACGACGCCACCCTCCCCGGGGGCCGGCTGCCCGAGGGCGCCACCGCCGACGACGTCGTCGTCCACCAGCAGGACGTCCAGGCCGTCGTCAACGCCCTGTGGCGGGGCGGGGCCGAGGCGATGATGCTCATGGACCAGCGCGTCATCTCCACGAGCGCGGTCCGCTGCGTCGGGAACACCCTCATCCTCCACGGCCGGGTCTACTCCCCCCCGTTCACCATCTCGGCCATCGGCGACCCCGTCCGGCTCGAGGCGGCGCTCGACCGCGACCCGCAGGTGGGGATCTACCGCGAGTACGTCGACCGGGTCGGGCTCGGGTACGACGTGTCGGCCACCCGGGAGGCGACCTTCCCCGCGTACGAGGGGAGCACGTCGCTCGAGTACGCGAGCGTCCCCGGCTCCGGCTCGTAGCGCCGGGCGAGTGATACTGGCCCGGTGACCCGCATCCTCGTCGTCGACAACTACGACAGCTTCGTCTTCACCATCGTCGGCTACCTCCAGCAGATCGGGGCCGAGACCGAGGTCGTCCGCAACGACGCCCTCGCCCCCGCGGACGGCGCCGGGTACGACGGGGTGCTCGTCTCGCCGGGGCCGGGGACCCCCGTCGAGGCCGGCGTGTCGATGGCGATGATCGAGGCGTGCGCCGAGCGGTCCCAGCCGATGCTCGGCGTCTGCCTCGGCCACCAGGCGCTCGGCGCCGTGTTCGGGGGGGTCGTCGGACGGGCCCCCGAGCTGCTCCACGGGAAGACCTCCCAGGTCCACCACGCGGGCGTCGGCGTGCTCGCCGGGCTCCCGTCACCGTTCACGGCGACCCGGTACCACTCGCTGACCATCGAGCCCGAGAGCCTGCCCGACGCGCTCGAGGCGACCGGGCACACGGCGTCGGGGGTCATCATGGCGGTGCGCCACCGCGAGCTCCCGCTCGAGGGCGTCCAGTTCCACCCGGAGAGCGTCCTCACCCAGGGCGGTCACCGCATCCTCGGGACGTGGCTCGAGCGGTGCGGTCTCGAGGGCGCCGCCGAGCGCGCGAGCGGTCTCAGCCCGCTCGTCCGGGACGCCGAGGGCGTCGCGCGGGTCGTCGCGGCGGGCTGAGGGCGAGGCTCGTCCGCCGAGGACCGACCCGACCGTCGCCGACGGCCGGGTCGGCGGCGTCTGCCGGGTCAGCCGGCCGGTCGCGGTGGCGGCGTCGACGTCGCCCCCGAGGCGGTGCTGCCGTCCCCGCTGCCGGCGCCCCCCTGCCCGCCGCCGGGTCCGGGCGTCGTCGTCCGGGTCGAGCCCTCGGCGCGCGTCGAGCCCGGGCTGCTCGAACTGTCGGTGCTGCCCGACCCGCCCGTGCTGCCCGACCCGCCCGTGCTGCCCGCGCCGGAGGGCGTCCCCCCGGTCGACGTCGTCGTCGGGGTGCCGTCAGAGCTCGGGGGCGCGGAGCTCGACGTGCTCGGGGTCTGGGTGACCGTCGTCGTCTCGGTAACCGGCTTCGCGCCCGCGAGGACGAGGCTGACCGCGGACCCGACGTCGACCCGTCCCGGGCCCGGGTTCTGCTCGATGACGGTGCCCGCCTTCGCGTCGCTCGGCCGCGTCTGCGTCGTCACCTTCAGACCCAGCGAGTCGGCCTTGGACCGGGCGGCGCTCTCGGTCTCCCCGGTGAGGTCGGGAAGGTCGACCTGACCGGAGGCGATCGTCAGGTCGACCCCCGACCCCTGCGCCGCCGACTGTCCCGCGGAGGGGTCGGACGAGACGACGGTCCCCTTGCTGTAGTCGGGGTCGTCGGTCTCGGTCGTCGACCCGACGGTGAGCCCGGCGTCCTGGAGCGCGGAGCGGGCGTCCGACTCCGAGAGCCCCTGCAGCGAAGGGACGGTCGTGTCACCGGGGCCGGTGGAGACCTCGAGCGTCACCTGGCTGCCCTCGGGGGCCCGGCTGTTCGCGGTGGGGTCCTGGGAGATGACGTCGCCCTCGGCGACCTGGTCGTCGGCCTTCTCGTCGATGTTCACGGTGAACCCCTGGGCCTTGAGGCGGCCCTCGGCGACGCCCTGCTGGACGCCGGTGACGTCCGGGACGGACACCGTCGCCGACTGCTGGCTGTCGAAGTACTGCTTGCCCGCGAACCCGAGCAGGCCGAGCGCCGCGAGGAGGCCGACGGCGAGGAGGACCCAGCGCCACGCCCCGCCGCTGCTCTCGGGGCCCGCGGCCGGGGTGACCTGGGTCGGGGTGGCCGGGTCCTCGCGGCGGGACCGCGGCGTCCGCCCGCCGTCACCGGTGGGCAGCAGCTCGGTCCGGTCGCCCCGGGAGGCGGCGCCGAGGGCCGCGCCCCCCGCGGCCCCGGCGAGGGCGGCGCCGGCGACCTCGTCGGCGGCGCTGAGGGTCCGCCGGGCGGGCTCGCTCAGGGGCAGGCCGAGCCGGGCGGAGCGGAGGTCGGCGCGGAACGCCCCGGCGTCCTGGTAGCGCTCGTCCCGGTCCTTGGTCAGCGCGTGGAGCACGACGGCGTCGAGCGCGCTGGGGACGTCGGCGTTGAACGACGACGGCGTCGGCGGCGGCTTGCCGACGTGCTGGAACGTCAGCGAGATGGGGTCCCCGGTGAAGGGTGTCCGTCCGGTGAGGAGCTCGAAGAGGAGGATGCCGGTCGAGTAGAGGTCGGAGCGGGCGTCGACGGTCTGGCCCTCGGCCTGCTCCGGCGAGAGGTACTGGGCGGTCCCGATGACCGCGGAGGTCTGGGTCATCGTCGCCTGGGCGTCGGCGATGGCCCGGGCGATCCCGAAGTCCATGACCTTGATCGCGCCGTCCTCGCTCACCATGACGTTGGCCGGCTTGATGTCCCGGTGGACGATGCCCATCCGGTGGCTGTACGCGAGCGCGTCGAGGACGCCCTCGGTGATGCGCGCGGCCTCCTCGGGCTCGAGCGTCCCCTGCTCGTTGAGCCGGCGGCGGAGGGTCTTGCCCTCGACGTACTCCATGACGATGTACGGCACGGCGACCTGGGCGCCGCCGGACTCGACGCCGTGGTCCTCCCCGGAGTCGTAGACGGCGACGATCGAGGGGTGGTTGAGCCCGGCCACCGACTGGGCCTCCCGCCGGAAGCGGTGGATGAAGGAGGGGTCGCGGGCGTGGTCGGAGCGGAGGATCTTGATCGCGACCGGCCGGCCGAGGCGGGTGTCGTACCCGACGTGGACCTCGGCCATGCCGCCGCGGCCGATGAGGTCGCCGACCTCGTAGCGCCCCCCGAGCAGCCGTGGCGTCCGTTCGCTCATCTCAGTCATCTTCCCCTCATGATCCCAGCGCGGCCTGCATGACCGCCTTCGCGATGGGTCCTGCCACCGACCCGCCGAACGCCTCGTTGCCCGCCCGTCCCCCGTCCTCGACGACGACCGCGACGGCGACCTTGGGGTCGTCGGCCGGGGCGAAGCCGGTGAACCACGCGTGCGGCGGCTGGTTGGGCGCGTGCTCGGCGGTCCCCGTCTTGCCCGCGACGGCGATGCCGGGGATCTGGGCAGGGATCCCGGTGCCCTGCTCGACGACGGCCTTCATCATCGTCGTCAGCTGCTGGGCGGTCTCCGGGCTCACCGCGTCCGAGATCTGCTCCGGCGAGCTCTTCTCGATGACGCTGAGGTCGGAGTCGCGGACGGTCTGGACGAGGTAGGGGTTCATGACGACCCCCTTGTTCGCGATCGCGGCGGAGACCATGGCGACCTGGAGCGGGGTGACCCGGACGTCGAACTGGCCGATCGCGGACTGGGCGAGCTCGGGCGGGTTGAGGCCGCTCGGGAACGTGCTCGGGGTGACCCGCATCGGGATGGTCAGGCTGTCCCCGAAGCCGAACTTCGCCGCCTGAGCGCGCAGGGCGTCCTGCCCGAGCTTCATCCCGAGCGCCCCGAAGGAGGTGTTGCACGAGCGTTGGAGCGCGACGAGGAGGCTCGAGGTGCCGCCGGGACCGCACGGGGCGCGGTCGTCGTTGGGCAGGTCGGACGTCGTCTGCGGGAGGTCGAGGACCGCCGGGCCGGGGATCTCGGTGTCCGGGGTGTAGTCGCCGCTCTCCAGGGCGGTGGCCGCCGTGACGAGCTTGAACGTCGACCCCGGCGGGTAGAGGTTCCCGCTGATCGCGCGGTTGACGAGCGGCTGGGTCGGGTCGGCGTTGAGGCGCTTCCACGCCTGCTGGACGGCGTTCGTGTCGTGGCTCGTCAGCGACTCGGGGTCGTAGCTCGGGTGGCTGACGAGGGCGAGGACGGCCCCGGTGGCCGGGTCGAGCGCGACGACCGCGCCGCGCTGGTCGCCGAGGGCGTCCTCGGCGGCCTGCTGGGCCTTCGGGTCGATCGTCAGCTCGACGCTCGCACCGGACGGCGTCCGGCCGGTGACGAGGTCGGACACCCGGCGGTAGAAGAGCTTGTCGGACTGCCCGGACAGCAGCGGGTCCTCCGCGCCCTCGACGCCGCCCCCGGCTCCGTAGACGAACGAGTAGTACCCGGTGACGTGGGAGTAGAGCGGGCCGCTCGGGTAGGTGCGGTCCCACTTGAGCTCGTCGTCGGAGGGCACCGACTTCGCGACCGGGCTCCCGCCGACGATGATCTGGCCGCGCTCGCGGTTGTAGCTCGCGAGCAGGGTGCGGCGGTTGTCGGGGCGCTCGTTGATGCTCTTCGCCGCGACGAACTGGATCCACGTCGTCGAGACGAGGAGCACGGTGAAGAGGACGGCGACGAGGGTCGACAGGCGGCGGATGGGGGCGTTCACCGGCGGCTCACCAGCTCGGTCGGGGCGTCGTCCCCGCTGGGCTCGGCGTCGGGGAGGGGACGGCGGGCGTGGTCGCTGATCCGCAGCAGGAGCGCGACGAGGGCCCAGTTCGCCAGCAGCGAGGACCCGCCGTACGAGAGGAAGGGCATCGTCAGCCCGGTCAGGGGGATGACCCGGGTGACGCCGCCGACGACGACGAAGCACTGGATCGCCATGGAGAACGACAGGCCGGCGGCGAGGAGCTTGCCGAACCCGTCCCGGACGCCGAGGGCGGTCCGCAGGCCGCGCTCGATGATGACGACGTAGAGGAGGAGCATCGCGAACAGCCCGATGAGGCCGAGCTCCTCGCCGAAGCTCGGGATGATGAAGTCGGACTCGGCGAAGTACGTGAGGTCGGGCCGCCCCTGGCCGAGACCGGTGCCGAAGAGCCCGCCGGAGGCCATCCCCATGAGGCCGCGGGCGAGCTGGTCGGAGGTCTGCAGGGCCTCGGGGGAGAAGGTGTGCAGCCAGAGGAGGACCCGCTCCTGGACGTGCCCGAAGATGAGGTAGGCGACGTACGCCCCGCCCACGGCGAGCGCGAGGCCGATGGCGATCCACGACACCCGCTCGGTCGCGACGTAGAGCATCGCGACGAAGATCCCGAAGAAGAGGAGCGAGGAGCCGAGGTCCTTCTGGAGGACGAGGACGCCGAGGCTGGCCGCCCAGGCGAGGAGGATCGGGCCGAGGTCGCGCCCGCGCGGGAGGGTGAGGCCGAGGACCTTCCGCCCCGCGAGCGAGAGGACGTCCCGGGTCTGGACGAGGTAGCCGGCGAAGAACACCGCGAGCGCGATCTTCGCGACCTCGCCGGGCTGGAAGCTCAGCGGGCCGAGGCCGATCCAGATCCGGGCCCCGTTGATCTCGCGTCCGATCCCGGGCACGAGCGGGAGGAGGAGGAGCCCGAACCCGGTGGCCCCCGCGGTGTAGGTGTACCGGCGCAGGACGCGGTGGTCGCGCAGGAGGATGAGGACCGCGGCGGCGATGGCGACGGCGAGCGTGCTCCACGTCAGCTGCTTGATCGCCAGGCCCTCGGCGACCGAGTCCCCCTTGGCGAGGTCGAGCCGGTGGATCATGACGAGGCCGAGGCCGTTGAGCAGGGTCACCGCGGGCAGGAGGAGCGGGTCGGCGTACGACGCCCGCCAGCGGAGGATGAGGTGGAACGCGAGCGCGAGGCCGAGGAGTCCGCCCGAGAGGGAGAGCAGGTCCGGGGGGACCCGTCCCTGCATGGCGACGGAGACGTTCGTGTACGCGAGCGCGACGATCCCGACCGCGAAGAGGAGGAGGGCGAGCTCGACGTTCCGGCCGCGGCGCGGGGGGAGGGAGGTGACGGCGGTCATGGTGTCCTCGCCGTCGTGCTCCGGGTCCCGGGGACCGGGCTCGAGGTGACCGACGGGAACGTCGTGAGCGAGCTCGACGTCGGGCTGGCACCGGGCGTGTCGGAGGCGGACGGGGCGGCGGGGGTGCCGGCCCCGCACGACTTGCCCTGCGCCTGGCGCTTCGCGCACGCCTCCGCCTGGGCCCGCAGGTCGGCGACGAGGCCGTCCGCCTGCGCGCGGGTGTCGACGCTCACCGTCCCCTCGACCCGGGTGCGGAAGTACTCCGGGAGGTCGGCGACGGGGATGTCGGTGACGTCGTCGGCGCTCGAGAGCCGGAACGGCCCGAGGTCCTGGGCGACACCCCGGAAGACGGCGACCCGGCCGTTCTCGACCCCGACATAGACCTGACGCTGGGTCCAGTCGTACGCCGCGTACCCGCCCCCGGCGAGGACGACGAGGACGGCGAGGGCGGCCCCGACGATCCGGAGCATCCGGCCGCGGCGGGAGCCCGTGGCCTGCTCGGCGAGCCGGACGCCCTCGTCCTCGGCGCCCTCGCCGGGGGGCCGGGTGAGGGCCGCCGCCTTCTCGGCGGGGCTCACGGGCAGGGCCCGGGTCCCGGGGCCGGCGAGGGAGGCGGCCCCGACGACCTGGGGGTTGGTCGGGGGCGCGTCCGAGGTCGACATGTCGACGACGTCCGCGACGACGACGGTGACGTTGTCGGGGGCCCCGGCCCTGCGGGCGAGGTCGACGAGGGTGTCCGCGGTCCGTCCCGGCGGGTCGCCTCCGCGGAGGATCTCCTCGATGGTCTCGCCGGCGACGTACCCGGACAGTCCGTCCGAGCAGACGAGGTACCGGTCGCCGGGGGCGACCTCGCGGACCGCCATGTCGGGCTCGTCGGAGGGCTGGCCGGTGAGCACCCGGGTGACGAGGGAGCGCTGGGGATGGGTGGCGGCCTCGTCCTCGGTGATCCGGCCCTCGTCGATGAGGGTCTGGACGAACGAGTGGTCGTGGGTGATCTGGGTGAACCGCTCACCACGGAGCATGTAGGCGCGGGAGTCCCCGATGTGGGCCAGGGTGAGGGTGTTCCGGGACCGGAGGAGCGCGGTCACCGTCGTCCCCATCCCCTTGAGCTCGGGCTGGGCGGCGGCGAGCCGGCCGAGCTCGCGGTTGGCCGAGGCGACGGCCCCACCGAGCTCCTCGCCGGCCTCCCGGCCCCCGATCGAGTTCCCGTCGAGCTCGACGAGCCGGGCGATGGCGACCGAGCTCGCGATGTCACCCCCGGCGTGCCCGCCCATCCCGTCGGCGACGACGAGCAGGTGCGGTCCGGCGTACCCGGAGTCCTGGTTCTCGCTGCGGACGAGACCGACGTCGGAGCGGGCGGCGAAATGGAACGCGATGGCCACGAGGCACGGACCTCCCGATCAGTTCCGCAGCTCGATGACGGTGCGACCGATCCGCAGGGCGCTGCCCATCCTCAAGGGGACGGCCCCGGTGATCCGCTGCTGGCCGACGTACGTCCCGTTCGTCGACTCGAGGTCCTCGACGAACCACCCCTCGTCGGTCGCGTACACCCGGGCGTGCCGGCCGGAGGCGAAGTCGTCGTCGAGCACGAGGACGCACTCGGGGTTGCGCCCGATGAGCATGCCGGACTCCTTGAGCGGCAGGCTCGTCCCGGCGAGCCGCCCCGAGGTGACGACGAGCCGGGTGGGACGGCGGCGCCCCGGGCCGCGGCCCTTCCTCGCGGGGGCCTTGCGGCCGTCGCCGTTGCCGGAGGTCGGCCGGGCGACGACGCGGGTGCCGTAGAGGTCGCTGCGGAGGACGCCGGCGAGGCTGAAGACGAACAGCCAGAGCAGGACGAGCAGCCCGAGCCGCATGATCGTCAGGGTGAGCTCGCTCATGCCGCCCTCCCGGCCGCGGTCACCGGCGGCCCGCCCGGAAGGTCACCGTCGTCCGGCCGACCGTGACCGAGTCGGCCTCGTGGAGGCGGGTCGAGGTCACCCGCTCGCCGTTGACGTAGGTCCCGTTCGTCGACTGGAGGTCCCGCAGGCTCGCGACGAGGTGGGGGCCGTCGGTCGTCACCCGGACCTCGCAGTGTCGCCGGGAGATCCCGGGGTCGTCGAGGACGATGTCGGCGGTCTCGTCGCGGCCGAGAACGGTCATCGGACCCATGAGCGGGTAGCGCTCGCCGTCGACGTCGAGCCAGGGTCGGTCGGCCGGGTTGATCCGCGGCAGCGGGGGGCGGGGCGCGGCCGCCTCCACGGCCGTGAACGGCCCGGCCGCCGCGGGGGCCTCGTCGGGGGCGCCCCGGGGGTCGAGCGGGTCCTGTTCGTCGTCGTGGTAGCCGTCGTCCCAGTCCTGGCGGGCGGGCGCTCGTCGCTCCCGGGCGGGGGCGGGCCGGCCACCCTGGTCGGGGTGGCGGGCGGTCGACGGACGGACCCGGAACACGCCGGTCTCGAGGTCCTCCGCGGCCTCGAAGCCCACCCGGACCGGGCCGGCGGGCTGGTAGCGCTGGCTCTCGGCGTGCTCCTCGGCCGCGGCGATGAGCTCGATCTCGAGGTCGTCCTCGTAGTCGTGGAGGCGGTCGTAGTCGGTGTCCGACAGCTCGATGGTGAACATGTTGGGGACGATCGTCCGCCCCCGGCCGAGGACGGCGGCACGGTCGTCCATGGCCCGGCGGATCGCCGACGCGAGCTCGACCGGCTGGACCTCGGAGCGGAAGGCCCGGGCGAACGCGCCGTTGACGGCCCGCTCGAGCTTCTGCTCGACGCGCTGGAACAGGCCCACGGGCCGCACCTCCTTCTCCATGTCGGAAGCGATCGTATCTGCCCGCGACGGGAGGGCGGTGACGGCGCAGGTCCCGGGCCCGTCGCCGGAGCGGGGTTTGGCGTTCGAGGACGGCATGGGGAACACTGTGTGGGCGCGCGCGAGTGGCGGAATAGGCAGACGCGCACGGTTCAGGTCCGTGTGCCCGAGAGGGCGTGGGGGTTCAACTCCCCCCTCGCGCACCGCGACCCGGGAGATCTCCCGGGCCCGGGACCGGGCGACCAGGGGACTGGCCGCCCGGTCCCGGTCGTTCCTCGGGGGCGTCGAGACGGGGGAGGGCCCCCCCGCGTGACGGGGCCGTCGTCGGCTCAGCCCTGATCCACCGGTGATGTGGGTGTTGGTGCGGGTCGTGACGTGAGAATGCCCCTGTGATGCAACAGGATCGGGGTGTCTGAAGTCCTGGTCCGTCACGTCACGAGGGGCATCTCGTAGGTGAAACCTTCTCACACGGTCCGTGCGGTGTTCGACGAGGCGAATCTGGTGTCGGCCGCGGGGTTGGTCCCGGCGCTGCGGCTGGCCGAGTCGGCCGGTCTCTCTGACGCCCTGCAGGGGTTGAGCGTGCCGGCGCCGAACCCGGCCGCCAAGAGCGCGGGCGTGGTGGCGGGGATGCTCGCCGGGGCGGACAGCATCGATGACCTGGAGTTGCTGCGCCACGGCGGGATGCACCGGCTCTTCGAGGGGGTTCGGGCGCCGTCGACGTTGGGCACGTTCCTGCGCTGTTTCACCCACGGCCACGTCCAGCAGCTCGACGCTGCCGGCGCCAAGGTGCTGGCCGGGCTGGCCGGGCGGGTCCCGGGCCTGCTCGCCGGCGCCGAGAGGCTCGCGTTCGTCGATGTCGACGACACCGTCCGGGAGGTCCACGGCTACGCGAAGCAGGCCGCCGCGTACGGGTACACCCGCCGCCGCGGCCTGAACATCCAGCTCGCGACGCTCTCCACCGATCACGCGGCCCCGGTGATCGCCCGGGCCAGGCTGCGCCGCGGGAACGTCGCGTCCGCCGCGGGCGCGGGGCGGCTGCTGGCCCAGGCCATCGGCACCGCCCGGGCCGCCGGGGCGTCCGGTCAGGTCCTCGCCCGCGCCGACTCCGCGTACTACGGGTGGGCGTTCGTCGGGACCGCCCTGCGGCACCGGGCGTGGTTCTCCGTGACCGCCCGGATGGACCCCAAGGTCAAGGCCGCGATCAGCAGCATCGATGACAGCGCGTGGACCCCCATCAAGTACCCCGAAGCGGTCTTCGACCAGGAGCAGCAGCGATGGGTCAGCGACGCCGAGGTCGCCGAGGTCGACTACGTGGCGTTCACCGGGCGCCGCAAACACCAGCACGTGCCCTGCCGGCTCGTGGTGCGCCGCGTCCGCCGCCTGCAACCGCTGGCCTGCGACGGGTCACTCCAGGGCGAGCTGTTCGCGACCTGGCGCCACCACGCCTTCATCACCAACAGCACACTGACCACGGTCCAGGCCGACCTCACCCACCGGGGACACGCCATCGTCGAGCAGGTCATCGCCGAGCTCAAAGACGGACCGCTGGCCCACCTGCCCTCCGGGCGGTACGCCGCGAACGCCGCCTGGGTCTCCTGCGCCGCGATCGCCTTCAACATCGCCCGCGCCACCGCCGTCGCCGCCCGGATGGCCACCGCCCGCTGGGCCACCCTGCGCACCCGGATCATCCACCTGCCCGCCCGGATCACCACCACCGCCCGGCGCCTCGTGCTGCACCTGCCCACCCGGTGGCCCTGGACCACCGCCTGGCAGGCCCTGTGGAACGCCGCCACCGGACCACCCGGGCCCGCATGAGCACCTGACCACCCAGCCGACGAACGGCGCAACCCCAGGACCCAACGTGGAAGAGCCGGCGAAGACCGGCGAACCCCTCACGCCCACCCAACCCCACGCGCCCACCCCCGACCCCAGCCAGCCACTCACGACCACCATCGGTGGATCAGGGCTCAGTCGGGTTGGGGCACGCGGTGGGCGGCCCGGCTCTGCTCGTCCGGGTGGTCCTCGTCGCGGCCGGCGATCTCCCCGAGGGTCGCGTGCATCCGGGCGAGGGTCCTCAGCACCGGGTCGGTCGGGATCGACTCGTCCGCGAAGAGGGCGGCGTCCCCCTCCTCGAGAGGTCCCTCGGTTGCCGGGGCGGGCCGGTCGACGCGGGCCTCGGTGAGCCGCCGGGCGGCCTCGGCGAGCGCTCGGCAGCCGGTCGCCGTGTCCCGCGGATGGTCGATCGTGTGCCGCCGGAGCTCCACGACGAGGGCCCGGGCCTGCGCGACGGTCGCGAGGTAGAGGGCGAGCCGGTGCCGGGCGCGCGGGCTGCGGTTGCCCCACACGAGCGGACGGAGCAGGGGGCGGGCGACGAGCTGGAGCCCGCGGGCGCGCTCGTCGAGCTCGCGGGAGCGGGCGTCGAGGTCGGGGCGGTCCGAGGACCGTTCCAGCCAGCGGGCGGTGTCGTCGAGGAGCGCCGCGAGCGCCTCGAGGAGTGCGTCCCGGGCCGAGCGCACCGTGTCGCGGGTGGACAGCGGGGTGACGACGAGGGCGACGGCGACCCCGGCGACGGCCCCGATGACGGTCTCCTCGAGCCGGAGGACGAGCAGCTGGTCGCTGAACATGCCGAGCACGGTGTACATCTGCCCGACCATGATCGTGACGAAGAAGATCATCAGGGCGTAGGAGACCCGGATGAGGTAGAAGCCGAGGAAGACGCAGGCGAGGATGACGGCGAGGACCCAGCCGGTGTGGCCGACGGTGAGCCGGGCGAGGAGAACGGCGGCGACGAGGCCGAGCAGGGTGCCGAGGACGCGGTTCCACCCCTTGATGAAGACCTCGGAGCGGGTGCTCGTCCCGGTGAAGGTGACGAACGCCGTGATGACCGCCCACGAGTACCGCTGCGGGGAGAGCTGCCACCCGAGCGCGATGGCGAGCGCCCCGGCGAGGGACACCTGGACGGCCTGGCGCGTCGTCATGTCGAGGCGGGCGAGCGGGTTCCAGCCGGAGCCCCGCGCGGGGACGTTCCGGGCGACGGCGGGCGACCCCGGCAGGTTGCCCATCATGAGCGGGGCTGCGGCGTCGAACGAGTCGACCGGGTCGACCGGGGGCGGTCGATGCGCGAGGGCGCGCAGGTCGAGGTACTCGTTGACGGCGACGGTGAGGTGCCGCGCGGGCCACCACCCCGGTGCCGCGCTGCCGCACGCGTCCCGGGTCGCGGCGTCCATCTCGTGGGCGAGCCGGCGGGTCGCGTCGTCGTTCTCCCGGCCGAGGGCGTCGAGGAGGCCGATGGCCCGGGTGACGAGGGCCGGATGCCCGCCGACGAGCGCCCGGGCCGCCCCGGCGATCCGGTCGACCGCCTGCTGGGCGTCGACCATCCGGCGGCGCAGCGCCGGTGCGGACCAGCCCTCGGGGAGGGCGCCGCGCTCCTCCGCCCACGCCTCAGCCATGAGCGCGGCCTCGGTGACCGAGGCCTGGCGGACAGCGACCCGCCGACGGGCCCGCCGCTGCCGGGGCCCGTTCCCGGGCCCGGACTCGAGGACGTCCGCGCAGGCGCGCGCGGTGGCCCGGACCTGGCCCCCGAAGGCGCCCATCGTCGCCCGGAGGACGCGCGCCGGGTCGGTCCGGAGCACCGTGACCGAGAGGAGGAGGACCCACGCCGCCGCGACGGCCGCCGCGGCGACGAGGCCCGGGACCATCGCGGGGGTGGCCTTGAGGAACGAGCCGAAGAAGAACCCCATCCATCCCATGAACCCGTAGAAGAAGAACGGGATGCCGAACCGCCGGACGAAGACGGCGACGAACGAGGTGACGACGAACCCCACGAGGACGAGCGCCGTGCTCTGCTGGACGAGCGCGGCGGCCGTGAGGCCGAGCCCGAGCGCGACGGGGAAGAAGGCCGCGATCCTGACCTTCGCCCAGACCCCGGTGCCGGTGAGGGCCATCGACCCCATCATCGCGAGGACCGCGCCGACGAGCACCATGACGACGGTCGGCTGGGAGGCGGCGCCGACGAGCCGGGCGAAGCCGTACTCGACGACGATGGCGCTCGCGAGGGCGACGACCGCGGCGGTCGCGGTCCGCAGCCGGCTCAGGCCCGGGTCCGAGGCGAGCGACCGCCCCCGGGTTCCGGCCAGCGACATCCGGATCCGCTCGCGCATCGACCCACCTCCGACGCCACGCTAGCCGAGCCCGGGCCACCGGGGGACGGCAGCCGCCGGGGGCGGACGAGCCGGCGGTGCGGGGGGCGCGTAGCGTCGCGGGGGAGAGCGAGAGAAGGAGCCCCCCGTGTCCGAGAGCCCCACGATGCGCGCCATGGTCTACGACGCGTACGGCGACGTCGACGTCCTCCACCTCGCCGAGGTTCCCCGCCCGAAGGTCGGTCCCGGCGAGGTCCTCGTCCGGGTCCGCGCCGCCGCGGTCAACCCCGTCGACTGGAAGGTCATGTCCGGCGGGCTGGACGCCCTCATGGACGCCCACTTCCCCGTGACGACCGGCTGGGACGTCGCCGGCGTCGTCGAGCAGCTCGGGCCCGACGTCCCCGAGTACGCCGTCGGCGACGAGATCATCGCCTACGCCCGCAAGGACGACGTCCACGGTGGGACGTTCGCCGACCACGTCACCGTCCCGGTCCGCGCCGCCGCGCGCAGGCCCGCGTCCCTGACGTGGGAGCAGGCCGCAGGACTCCCGCTCGCCGGCCTCACGGCGTACCAGAGCCTCACCCGCCTCGGCGTCGGGGCGGAGGACACCGTTCTCGTCCACGGGGCCTCCGGCGGGGTCGGGATGCTCGCCGTCCAGATCGCCCGGCACCTCGGGGCCCGGGTCATCGGGACCGCCTCCCCGGCGAGCCACGACCGCCTCCGCGCGCTCGGCGCCGAGCCGGTCGCCTACGGCGACGGTCTCGCCGGGCGGGTCCGCGAGCTCGCCCCCGAGGGCGTCGACGTCGCCGTCGACTACGTCGGGGGCGTCCTCGACGTCACCCTCGCGGTCCTCGCCGAGGGCGGACGGCACGCCTCGGTCGCCGACGACGCGGTGCTCGGCGCCGGCGGTCAGTGGATGTGGGTGCGGCCCGACGCGGCCGACCTCGCCAGGCTCGCCGACCTCGCCGATGCCGGCGAGCTCGACGTCCCGGTCGAGGCGAGCTTCCCCCTCGAGGAGGCCGCCGACGCCTTCCGGCTCAGCCAGGAGGGGCACGCCCACGGCAAGATCACCATCCGGGTCTCCGCAGGGGACGTCGGGACCGAGTAGGAGGCTGCCGCCCTCTCACGGAGTTGCCGGCCCGCGCACCTGTCGCGGGCCTCCCCCGGACCCGGCCGGGCGCCCATCCGACGCTCCGCGGTGGCGTCCGGGGGGTAGTTGGTGCGGGTGCGGGCCAACGCCGTCAAAACGAGGGGTGGCGCCGACGGGGACGCAGGCGCACACTGGTCGAACGGGTGCCTCGGCCGCACCCCCGACCCCGTTGGAGCCACGATGACAGGACACTCCTCGACCCCTGATCTCGTCCCGGTTCTCTCCCCGGGCAAACACCGCAACCCCCGCAAGGGCGCCTGCTTCATGGAGATGGCGTCCTACCTCGCCGGCGAGAAGTGGAGCGACCACCCGGCGTGCACGCACCCGCTGCTCGCGGCGCTCGCCCGGATGGTCAACGACGTCGTCACCGACGAGGGACGCAGCCGTCTCGTGCCGATGATCCCCGACGTCATCGGGGTGACGACCTCCGACCCGCGCGCGGACGTCATGATCGCCCTCCGGTGCACCCGGAGCGCCCTGCCCGTCGCCGCCCTGAGCCGCCAGCACGTCCTCGCGGTCGGGGCGCTCACCGCCGAGCGCGTCCTCGCCGAGCTCGACGGCCGGCCCGTCACCGACATCACCCCGGCGACCCTCCACGTCCTCGCCCGGGTGCCCGAGGCCGAGCGGTGGGCCCGCGAGTTCACCGGGCGGACCGGGACCTCGCCCCGCGGGTTCCGCCGGATCGCGGCACCGAACATCGTCGGTCTCGCCGTCGAGGGGATCGCGAACGCGTGCGTCGCGACCCCGGACGACCTCCTCGTCGAGCTGCTCTCGAGCTGCATCGTCGGCACCCGGGAGATCGCCGGGGTGGCGTCGGAGCGCCCGGTGACGTGGGAGCCCCAGCGGCTCGCCCCCTGAGTCGGTCCGGCCGGCCCCGCCGCCGGGCGGAGGGGCCGGCCCGACCGTGACGGACGGTGGCGTGTCCGCGAGCGCACCGTGCAGTCAGCGTTCGCGGACCTCGCGGAGGGCGCCCGCCCAGGCGGTGAGCTGGCCGAGCGTCGTCGAGAGGTTGCCCGCCTGGAACTCCCGGGGGGTCATCCGGGTGAAGCCCTCCATGTCGTCGAAGATCGAGATCGACACCTGGCCGCGGACGGTCGCGACCTGGAGCTCGCCGAGCACCGACTTCAGCTGCTCGGCGGCGCGCAGCCCGCCCGAGCTGCCGTAGCAGACGATGCCGGCCGCCTTGTTGTTCCACTCTGCGTAGAGGAAGTCGAGGGCGTTCTTCAGCGAGGCCGGCAGGCCGCGGTTGTACTCCGGGGTGACGAAGAGGAACCCGTCGTAGGTCCGGACGGTCTCCGACCAGCGACGGGTGTGGTCCTTCGTGTAGTTCCCCGAGGAGGCCGGCTCGGGCTCGTCGAGGAGGGGGAGACCGACGTCGGCGAGGTCGACGAGGTCGTACACGGCGTCCTCGCGCCGGGCGGCGAGGTCGAACGCCCAGCGGGCGACCTCGGGCCCGACGCGCATCGGACGGGTGCTGCCGACGACGACGGCGATGCGGGGGAGGGGTGCTGGCACGGTGGCGGCGTCCTTCCGAGGGTCGGTGGTGGGCTCAGACCTGGCCGAGGGCGTCGGCGATGGGGACGCTGCCGCCGTTGAAGGAGACGGTCCTGCCGACCGTGTCGTCGCGCTCGACGACGGCGGCGGCGACCGCGGCGACGTCCGCCCGGGGGACCTCGCTCCTGTCGACGCCCGGTCCGTCCACCTCGATACCGCCCGTGGGCTCGTCGTCGGTGAGCCGGCTCGGGGCGAGGATCGTCCACGCGAGGTCACTCGCGCGGACCCGCTCGTCGGCCGCCGCCTTCGCCTCGGCGTAGGCGTGGAACGGGTCGTCCTCCGGGACGCCGTGGTCGGGCCCGGCGCCGAAGTAGGACAGCATGAGGTAGCGGCGCGCACCCGCGGCCTCGGCGGCGTCGACGGAGCGGATCGCCGCGTCGCGGTCGACGGCGTACGTCCGCTCGGGGCTGCCGCCGCCGGCGCCGGCGGACCAGATGACGACGTCGTGGCCCTGGAGGAGCTCGGTCATCTCGCCGGTCTCGAGGGCCTCGACGTCGGCGACGACGGGGGTCGCGCCGGTCGCCGCGACGTCCTCGCGGTGGTCGGGGTTGCGGATGATCGCGTCGACGTCGTGCCCGGCCTCCGCGAGCAGCCTCGCGAGCGGGCGGGCGACCTTTCCGTGGCCCCCGATGAGTGCGATGCGTGCCATGTGTCTCTCCATTCCGGTGAGGGTGTCCGGAGGCGGCAACACCGCCAGGCCCTCGGGTATGCCGCTCCGGCCGGTCCGCGCCCGCCCCGCGGGTCCTCGACGTCGGCGTCCACCCCCGACCTGGGCTCGTCGACGTCGCCGTCCCGGTAGGGTCCGATCCCATGGCCCCGACGTCGACCCGCCCCCTGCCCCGGTGACGGGCGCGCTCAGCACGGCCCACGTGGCCCGGTACCGGGACCTCGTCCGGCTCCTCGTCCGGCACGGGCGCTCCGACCTCGTCCGCGGCGCCGGCCTCGACGAGTTCGACGTCGACGGCGAGGTCGCCGAGGGGGACGGGGACCGGGCCGCCGAGCTCACCGACGACCTCGAGCGCATGGGACCGACGTGGGTCAAGCTCGGGCAGCTCCTCTCGACCCGTCACGACCTCCTCCCGCCCGCGTACACGGCGGCGCTCTCCCGGCTCCAGGACACCGTCGAGCCGTTCCCCTTCGGGGAGGTGACGCGCATCGTCGAGGACGAGCTCGGCGCCCGGCTCAGGCACCTCTTCGCGCGCTTCGACGACAGCCCCCTCGCCGCGGCCTCGCTCGGCCAGGTCCACCGTGCCCGGACCCGCAGCGGGCGCGAGGTCGTCGTCAAGGTCCAGCGGCCCGGGATCCGGGAGGTCATCCGGGATGACATGGCGGTCCTCACCCGGCTCGCCGAGTTCGCCGACGGGCACACCGAGGCCGGACGCCGGTTCGGCCTCACCGAGCTGCTCGCGCAGTTCCGGCGCTCGCTCGCCGGCGAGCTCGACTACACCCGCGAGGCGCGCAACCTCGAGACCTTCGGCGAGCTCACCGCCGAGGACCCCCACGTCCTCGTCCCCGGGCCGGTCATGGACTACACGACGTCCCGGGTGCTGACCATGGACGTCGTCGAGGGCCGCAAGGTCACCGACGTCGGCGACCTCGGCCTCCTCGAGGTCGACACCCGGCCGCTCGTCGAGGAGCTCGTCCGGTGCTACCTGCGGATGATCCTCCGGGACGGGGTCCTCCACGCCGACCCGCACCCCGGCAACATCATGCTCACGGCCGACGGGCGGATCGCCCTCCTCGACCTCGGGATGGTCGCTGCGGTCCCCCACCGGATCCAGGACGACGTCCTCAAGCTCCTCCTCGCGATCAGCGACGCCGACGGCGAGGAGACTGCCCGGGTCCTCGCGCGGATGGGGCACCCGCTCGAGGACTACGACGCCGCGGGGTTCCGCGACGACGTCAGCCACCTCGTCTCGGCGGCGCTCTCGACGGGAGGCGACCTCGAGGCGGGGGCGATCATGGTCGAGCTGTCCCGGCTGTCGGCCGTCCACGGGCTTCGGCCGCCGGCGGAGATGGCGATGATCGGCAAGGCGCTGCTCAACCTCGACCGGACGACGTCGCACCTCGACCCGCAGTTCTCGCCGACGGAGGCGATCCGGGAGAACGTCAGCGAGATCATGCGCGGCGGGCTGCGGACCGGCGCCGGTGGGGTCATGGCCACCGCCCTCGAGGCGAAGGAGTTCGCCGCCCAGCTCCCCCGGCGGGCGAACCGCATCCTCGACGCCCTTGCCGACGGCGAGCTCAGCGTCCGGGTCGAGGCCCTCGACGAGGAGCGCCTCCTCGCCGTCTTCCAGCGCCTGACGAACCGGCTGACGACGGGCGTCGTCATCGCGGCGATGATCCTCGGGGCCGCGCTGACGATGCAGGTCCGGACCGACAGCACCGTCCTCGGGTACCCGGCGATCGCCATGGTCTTCTTCCTCCTCGCCGCGCTCGGCGGCGCGGTCCTCGTCGTCCTCATCCTCGTCACCGACCGCCAGGTGGCCCGGCGCTCGCGGCGAGGCGACCGGCGCAGGTGAGAGTCGACCCCACCGGGACGGCGGAGCGGGCGGCCCCGGTCCATGCGTTCGCCGACGACGCCCTCGGGCGGGACGACGCGACCGGGGTCGCGGAGCGGGCGGCCCGGGGCGAGGTGAGCGCCACCGAGCTCGTCGAGGCGGCCCTGGCCCGGGCCGCGGCCGTCGACCCGCTGCTCCACGGGCTCGAGCACGACGACGCCGACCGCGCCCGCCGGCGGGCCGCGGCGACCATCCGCCCCAGGGGGGCGTTCGGCGCGGTCCCGACCCTCATCAAGGACAACGTCGCGGTCGCGGGGATGCCGATGACCGAGGGCTCGCGGGCCGTCCCCGCGGTCGTGCGCACGGTCGACGGCGCGTTCACCCGGCAGTACCTCGACACCGGCGTCATCCCCATCGGGACCTCGACGATGCCGCCGTTCGGGTGGACCGCGACGACCGAGCGGCCGGGGGGCGACGTCACCCGCAACCCGTGGCACCCGGGGTACTCGGCCGGGGGCTCGTCCGGGGGGTCGGCCGCCCTCGTCGCCGCCGGCGTCGTCCCCCTCGCCCACGGCAACGACGGTGGCGGCTCGATCCGGATCCCGGCCGCGGCGTGCGGGCTCGTCGGGCTCAAGCCGACCCGGGGGCGGCTCCGCCTCGACGAGAGCTCGCAGAACATGCCGCTGCCCATCGTCACGGAGTCGGTCCTCACCCGGTCGGTCCGGGACACCGCCCGCTTCTACGCGGCCGCCGAGACGACGTACCGGAACCCGCGCCTCCAGCCGGTCGGCCGGGTCGACGGGCCGGGAGCACGCCGGCTCCGGGTCGGGCTGCTCACGGACTCGCCGCTTGGGCCGCCCACCGACCCGGTGACGAGCCAGGTCCTCACCGGGACGGCGCGGCTGCTCGAGGGACTCGGCCACACCGTGGTCCCGTACGTCGCCGCGGTGTCCGACGGCTTCCGGTCCGACTTCGAGGACTACTGGGCGCTGCTCGCCCTCGGAGTCGTCCGCGGCGGCCCGCGGTACTTCGGGCCACGGTTCGACCCGCGGGCCCTCGACCCGCTGACCCAGGGGCTCGCCGCGACGGCGCGGCGTCGGCTGTGGAGGATGCCGCTCGTCATCGCCCGGCTCGCCGCGTCGGGTCGGGCGTACGAGCGTCGCTTCGGGGACGTCGACGTCGTCCTCAGCCCGGTCGTCACCCACCCCTCGCCCCCCATCGGGTACCTCTCGGCGGACCTCCCCTGGCGGGCCCACTACGCCCGGCTCGTCGCCTACGCCGCCTTCACGGCGGTCCACAACGCGACCGGTGCCCCGGCGATCGCCCTCCCGGCGGGGGCGACCGCGGGCGGGCGGCCCGTCGGCGTCATGCTCTCGGCGCGCCGGGGCGAGGACCGCCGGCTCGTCGAGCTCGCCTGGGAGGTCGAGGAGGCCCGGCCTTTCCGGCGGATCGACCGGTGACCCGCTTGCCCTCGTTGCGTCCGCGCGGTTGGTCGCCCCGGCGCGGGGAACGCGGACGCAGGGGGTGGGGGCCTCGTTGCGTCCGCGCGGTCGGTCGCCCCGGCGCGGGGAACGCGGACGCAGGGGGGGTGGGTCAGCGGTAGTGGTGTGCCGCCGCCCGGCTCTGTCCGACGTACCCGCCCCCGAAGAGGACCGCGTGGAGCATGAGCGGGTGGAGCTGGTGGAGGAGGACCCGGTCCTGCCAGCCCTCGGTGAGCGGGGCCTCCTCGTCGTACGCCGCGAGGACGACGTCGATCCGCGGGCACCCGAACAGCGCGAGCATCCCGAGGTCGGTCTCGCGGTGGCCCCCGTGCGCTGCGGGGTCGATGAGGACGGCCGTCCCGCCGCCCCAGAGGACGTTCCCCGACCAGAGGTCCCCGTGGAGCCGCGACGGGGGTTCCTCGTCGTCGAGCTCGCCGGCGGCGACCCGCTCGGCCACCGCCTCGAACACGGGGACGTCGGACGCGGCGTACACCCCGCGGTCCCTCCCCATCCGCAGGGTCGCGAGGATGCGCTGCTCGGCGTAGAACTCCCCCCACGTCGGGGCCGGGTCGAGCCGGAGGGGGAGCGGCTCCGTCAGCGGGCCGAGGAACCCGTCGCCCTCCCAGCCCGCGGGAGGGGCGCCGTGGGCCCGGGCGCCGGCCGCGTGCATCCGGGCCAGGCTGCGACCGAAGGCCTCGGCGGCCTCGGCCCCCGGGGCCTCGGGGTCGACCCGGACGAGGGTCAGCCCGTCGTCGTCCACGGCGAGGATCTCGGCGATGCGTGCACCGCCCTCGGCCTCCGCCTCCGCGAGCCAGCGCAGCCCCGCGGCCTCCCACGCGAAGTACCCGGGCGGGGCGGTCGCGCTGTGCTTGCGGTACTCGTCTCGCGCCATCATTCCTCCTCGGCCACGGACGGCGCCGCGGGTCGCGTCGTCCCGCCGCCCTGTGCCCATCCCGCGCCGGTCCTGTGCCCATCCTGCGCCACCCGCCGGGCTCGCGGGAGGTCCGGGCAACGTGTCCGCCCCCCGGGTCCTCACGGCCGGGCCCGGGGGGCTAGCGTTCATCGAAGGTTCCCGTCCGCGCGGCCCGAGGAGCGACGATGACCGACTTCCTTCTCAACCCGACCTCGTCGGTCGAGCTCGAGTCCTTCCTCGGGGAGATCTCCGGGACCCCCGTCGAGTCGACCGACGAGCTCCAGGCCTACCTCGACCTCCTCGTCGACGCGGTCCGGCGCCACGTGCCAGGGTGCGACGCCGTCGGCGTCACCCTCATCTCCCAGGGGCGGCCGAGCACCGCGGCGTACACGACGGTCCACACGCTCGAGGTCGACGCCGTCCAGTACCGGCTCGGCGAGGGCCCGTGCCTCGACGCGTACCGGACGGGTGGAGAGGTGACGGTCGACATGGGCACCGCCGTCGACCGGTGGCCCCGGTTCGCCTCCGCCGCGGCCGAGGGACGGGTCCGCTCCCTCATCGCGCTCCCGCTCGCGACGGCCACCCACCGGGTGGGGGCGCTCAACCTCTACGCGTTCGCGGAGGACGCGTTCCGGGAGGTCGACATGTCCCAGCTGCGGATCGTCGCCTCCCGGGCCGCCGACACGGTGCTCGCCGCGTCCCGGATCGTCGGGGCCCGCGAGCTCGTCGGACAGCTCGAGCAGGCGATCGCCTCCCGCGCCGTCATCGAGCAGGCCAAGGGAGTGCTCATGGGCCGGCACCAGATCGCCGAGACCGCGGCCTTCGAGGCCCTGCGGACCCAGTCCCAGCGGACGAACGTCAAGCTCCGCGAGCTCGCGGCCGAGATCGTCCGGCAGGCAACCGGCGCCGAGGCGTCCCAGCCCGTGGGCGACGACGCGGGCGGATGAGGCATCACGCCCTCTCCCGGGCTAGGGTGACAGCCACCTGCAGACAGACCGGGTCCTGACCTCGCCACGAGGTCGGCCCGGTCTTTTTTGTGTCTGTCCGCCCGTCCCGAGGGGGCGCTGCACCACGGCGTGCACCGCCCGAACGGGGCCTGACGCGAGAGGACCCGATGCGCATCGGACCCTGGGGCAACGCCCCCCTCCTCACCCTCTTCGCCGACGTCCACTGTGCCGACCTGCTGCGGTTCCTCCCCGCCGTCGGGGACCTCTGCGACCGCCTCGGCCCGAACGTGGGCCTCGAGGTCGTCACCGTCGGCTGGTACGACGACGTCCCGGCCGGCGACGTCTTCGGTGACCCCGACGGGGTCGAGCGGGACCACGGGGTGCACCTCGCGAGCCCGTTCCGGCGGATCGTCGCCGAGGGCGACCTCAGGCTCCGGTCGGCCGGGGCGGCCGCCGGGGTCATCGCCCTGCTCGCCGCGGCCGAGGACGAGCCGCTCACCGTCCTCGACGCGGTCTCGCGGGCCTTCTTCGCCGAGGGCGCCGACCTCTCCGACCCCGCGACGGCCGGGCGCCTGGCGACCGGGCTCGGGCTCGACGGGCCCGCCGTCGAGCTCTTCGCGTCCTCGCCGAAGGCGATGGACATGGCCCTCGAGGACGCCGCGCTGGCCGACGAGCTCGGGGTGAGCCGGGGGGCGACCCTCCTCTACAGCCACCAGGACCGCCTCGTCACCCTCCCGGGTCCCGGCATGCGCGGTCGCGACCTCCACCGCGCGGTCATCCGGGCGGGTCGGGTCGGCGCGCCCACGGTCGCCGCGACCGCCCGCGGCTGAGCGGCGGGGGACCTCTGGCCTAGAGTCGGGACATGGCCCGGCCGCACGCCGCGATGATCGTCGAGGACACCGTCAACCGGACGCTGTCCTCGGTCCTGCGCCGACGGGGATGGCGGACCCGGATCCTCCCGTACACGGGGTACGGCTCGCTCGCCTCCGTCCGCGTCCTCGGTCGGGTCCTCATGTCCCGCAGCCCGGACGAGCCCGAGTCCGCCGACGCCACGGCCGGCCCCCTCGAGCTGTGGGCCGCGGAGCGGGAGCGTCGCGGCTGGCGGTCGTTCGTCACCGTCCCGGCGATGAGCGCCCCCGTGCGGATCACCCTCGGGGACCGGGTCGTCGAGGGACGGACCGACCGGAGCGGCATCGTCGACGTCGTCATCGGGGCGCACGGCCTCGGGGCCGGCTGGCACGAGGCCCGGATCGAGTCCCCGGAGGCCGAGGACGTCACGGCCGCCGTCCTCGTCGTCGGCAGCGAGCCGACGCTGGGGATCGTCAGTGACATCGACGACACCGTCATCACGACGATGCTCCCCCGCCCGATGATCGCGGCGTGGAACACCTTCGTCCGGCACGAGGGGGCCCGCAAGCCCGTGCCCGGTATGGCCACGATGTACCGGCGCCTCCTCGCCGAGCGTGCCGGCGCCCCGGTCGTCTACGTCAGCACCGGCGCCTGGAACACCGTTCCCCAGCTCACCCGCTTCCTCCGGGACAAGGGCTACCCGCTCGGGCCGCTCCTGATGACCGACTGGGGCCCGACGAACACCGGGTGGTTCCGCTCCGGTCAGGAGCACAAGCGCGACTGCCTGCGCCGGCTCGCCGACGAGCTCCCCAACGTCCGGTGGCTGCTCGTCGGCGACGACGGCCAGCACGACCCGAGCCTCTACCAGGAGTTCGCCGAGCAGCGGCCGGACCGGGTCGAGGCGATCGGCATCCGGGTGCTCAGCGCGACCGAGCAGATGCTCTCCCACTTCACCCCGCTCGCCAACGACGAGGGGGCGCCCCGGCGCACCGAGGTCCCGCTCTGTCGGGCGAGCGACGGGTACGGCCTGCTCCGGCTCGTCCGCGTCGTCCTCGGCGAGACCCCCGTGCCGGCCGACGTCGTGCAGGGGAGCTGAGGTGCCCGAGCTGCCCGAGGTCCAGGCCCTCGTCGACTTCCTCAGCGGTCGGGTCGCCGGACTCGCCGTCACCGGGGTGGAGCTCGGGTCCATCTCCGTGCTCAAGACCTTCACCCCGCCCCCGCAGGCCCTCGAGGGCGCGCCCGTCGACGCGGTGACCCGGCACGGGAAGTTCGTCGACCTCGACTGCGACGGCACCCACCTCGTCGTCCACCTCGCCCGGGCCGGGTGGCTGCGCTGGTCCGACACCGCCCCGGCCTCGACGCTCCGGCCCGGCAAGTCCCCGATCGCGATGCGGGTCCGCCTCTCCGACGGCTCGGGGTTCGACCTCACCGAGGCGGGGACGAAGAAGCGGCTCGCGGCGTACGTCGTCACCGACCCCCGCGACGTGCCGGGGGTCGCCTCGCTCGGGCCGGACCCGCTCGCCGAGGAGTTCACCCGCGAGGTGTTCGGCGGGCTGCTCGCAGGCCGCCGGTCCCAGATCAAGGGCGTCCTGCGGGACCAGAGCATCATCGCCGGGGTCGGCAACGCCTACTCCGACGAGATCCTCCACGTCGCGCGGCTCTCGCCCTTCGCGATCGCCGACCGGCTCGGGGACGACGACGTCGACCGGCTGTACGAGGCCCTGCGCGACACCCTCCGGCGCGCCGTCCTCACCGCCTCGGGCAAGCCCGCGAAGGAGCTCAAGGACGCCAAGCGCGCCGGGATGCGGGTCCACGGGCGGACCGGCGAGGTGTGCCCGGAGTGCGGCGACGTCGTCCGGGAGGTCTCGTTCGCCGACTCCTCCCTCCAGTACTGCGCGACCTGCCAGACCGGGGGCAAGCCGCTCGCCGACCGACGGACCTCGAGGTTCCTCAAGTAGGACGCCCGGCTGCCGGACGCCGGCCGCCGGACCGGATCGCCCGTGCCACGATGGGGCCATGAGCGAGACCCCTGAGACCACGGCCACCGAGATCCCCGACGACGCCGTCGTCCTCGACGTCCGCGAGCAGAACGAGTGGGACGCCGGGCACGCCCCGAACGCCGTCCACATCCCCCTCGGCGACGTCCCCGTGCGCCTCGGGGACCTCCCCGAGCCGGCGGACGGCGTCCTGCCCGTCATCTGCCGCAGCGGCAACCGGTCGGGGCGCGCCGTCGCCTGGCTCACCGAGCAGGGCTTCGACGTGGCGAACGTCGTCGGCGGGATGAAGGCGTGGGACGAGGCCGGCAAGCCCGTCGTCGCCGACTCCGGCGCGCCGCGCGTCCTCTGACCCCGACTGTCCGGGGGTCGCCGCACGGCGGTCCGGGAGGGGTGCGACACGCCGCTACCAGCGTATGCGCCAATATCGGCTCCACGCTAGAGAGCCGGATACGCTCCCATCGTGGACCCGATCCGGAACCCGTACGCTCCCGGCGCCGGCCAGCGCCCCCCCGCGCTCGCCGGCCGGGACGACCAGCTGGGCGCCTTCGACGTCGTCCTCGAGCGGGTCGCCCGCGGACGACCGGAACGGTCCCTCGTCCTCACCGGGCTGCGCGGGGTCGGCAAGACCGTCCTCCTCAACGCCCTCCGCAGCCAGGCGGTCCGGGCCCGGTGGGGCACGGGCAAGCTCGAGGCCCGGCCCGACCAGCGCCTCCGCCGACCGCTGAGCAGCGCACTCCACACCGCCGTGCGCGAGCTCGGCCACCCGCAGGACGAGGACGTCGCCCACGTCCTCGGCGTCGTCAAGGCGTTCGCCCAGCGCGACTCGGCCCCCGGGACGAGGCTCCGGGAGCGGTGGAACCCCGGAATCGACGCGCCCGCGGTGAGCGGCCGGGCCGACAGCGGCGACATCGAGATCGACCTCGTCGAGCTGCTCACCGACGTCGGCGGCCTCGCCGCCGACCTCGGCAGGGGCGTCGCCGTCTTCGTCGACGAGATGCAGGACCTCGGCCCGGACGACGTCTCCGCGCTCTGCGCCGCGTGCCACGAGATCAGCCAGTCCGCCCTCCCCGTCATCGTCGTCGGAGCGGGCCTGCCGCACCTGCCCGCCGTCCTCAGCGCGAGCAAGTCCTACAGCGAGCGGCTCTTCCGGTACCAGCGGATCGACCGGCTCGACCGGGCCGCGGCCGACCTCGCCCTCACCGCCCCCGCAGGTGAGGAGGACGCCGGGTTCACGCCCGAGGCCCTCGACTCGATGTACGCCGCGACCGGCGGCTACCCGTACTTCATCCAGGCGTACGGGAAGGTGGTCTGGGACCTCGCGCCCGGGTCGCCGGTCACCGACGCCGACGTCCGGGTCGCCGGCCCCGAGGCCGAGGCGGAGCTCGCGGTCGGGTTCTTCGGCTCGCGGTTCGAGCGGGCGACGCCGGGGGAGCGGGAGTACCTCCGGGCGATGGCCGACGCCGCCCAGGAGATCGCCGCGTCCGCGGCGGAGTCCCTGGATGCCATCGAGTCCGTGCCGACCTCCGAGGTCGCTCGGCTCCTCGACCGCAAGCCCCAGTCGCTCTCCCCGGCGCGGGACGCCCTCCTCAAGAAGGGCCTCATCTACTCCGGCGAGCGCGGGCGGATCGCGTTCACGGTCCCCCACTTCGGCCGCTACCTGCGCGACCACACCTGAGCCGGGTGCCCGTTCCAGCGCCTGACCCGGCCGGGCGGCCGCCGGACCGAGGGTGCGGAACTGGGGCGGTCCACATCTCGGACGCCCTCGGTCGGACAGCTGCCGGGGTCGTGGAACCGCTACCGGCTGCGGTTGGCGGGCCCCGCCGGCGGTCACAGCGGCACGCCTCGTCCCGGGACGGGGAGGGTGGAGGCCCCTGCGTGGACAAGTCCCTCGACCGCGCCTATCGTCGTCAAAAGGTTTTGGCACCTGTCGTGCGACGACACTTCTCGTCCACCTTCCCGTGCCGGACCGCTCGCCACCCGCCGACCAGAGGAAGCCCGTGTCCCTCACCACCGACGCCCGGTCGATCCTGCCGGACCTTGTCGCCCTCCGCCGTGCCCTGCATGCCGAACCCGAGGTCGGACTCGACCTCCCGCGTACCCAGGCCCTCGTCCTCGAGGCCCTCGCGGGGCTCGACCTCGAGGTCACCGTCGGGGAGTCGGCGAGCTCGGTCGTCGCCGTCCTTCGCGGGGGACGCCCGGGCCCGACGGTCCTCCTCCGCGGCGACATGGACGCCCTGCCCGTCCAGGAGGAGACCGGCCTCGAGTTCGCGTCGACGAACGGTCGGATGCACGCGTGCGGGCACGACCTCCACACGGCCGGGCTCGTCGGCGCGGCCCGGCTCCTCGCCGGCCGGCGTGCGGAGGTCGCCGGGAACGTCGTCTTCATGTTCCAGCCCGGCGAGGAGGGTCACGACGGGGCCCCGCTCATGATCGACGAGGGGGTCCTCGACGCGGCCGGCGAGCGTCCCGTCGCGGCGTACGGCATCCACGTCGCGCCCGGGGCGCCCGGGGTCTTCGGCACCCGGGCCGGTCCCCTCCTCGCCGGCTCGAACGAGCTCCACGTCACCGTCCGGGGCGAGGGCGGGCACGGCTCCCGGCCGGAGAGCGCCCGCGACCCGGTCCCCGCGCTCGTCGAGATCGCCGCTGCTCTCCAGACGATGGTGACCCGGCGGTTCAGCGTCTTCGACCCCGTCGTCCTCACGGTCACCCAGCTCGAGGCGGGGGAGGCGATCAACGTCATCCCCGACACGGCCCGACTCGGAGCCACCGTCCGGGCCCTCTCGGACGAGGCCGTCGACCGGCTCGCGGCGCAGACCCGGACGCTCGCCGAGGGCATCGCCGCCGCCCACGGCTGCACCGCCGAGGTCGACTTCAAGGTCAGCTACCCCGTCACGGTCAACGACGCCGGCGAGACCGCACGCGCCGTCGCCGAGCTCCGGGGCCTCTTCGGTGAGGACCGGGTCGCCGAGCTCCCCGACCCGATCATGGGGTCCGAGGACTTCTCCTACGTCCTGCGCGAGGTGCCCGGAACCTTCGTCATG
This sequence comes from uncultured Actinomycetota bacterium, assembly GCA_963783735.1. GTDB lineage: Bacteria > Actinomycetota > Actinomycetes > Actinomycetales > Dermatophilaceae > CAWDAQ01. Next base: position 52,960 of record CAWAOO010000001.1, read on the forward strand.
CTCACCGCCTCCCCGGCTGAGGTCGACCCGGACACGGCCGCGTACAACCACTCGCCGCGGGTCCTCTTCGATGACGCCGTCCTCGGCGACCAGGCCGCCGCGCTCGCGCACCTCGCCCTCACCCGGCTCGCCGCCTGAACTCCCGCGGCCGGCCCCGACCGGTCGCCTCCCCGCCCCCACCGCCTGCGGGCGACAGCACTGGAAGGGCCCCATGGAACCCGTCATCGCCGCCACCCTCGTCCTCGCGATCATCGTCCTCGGAGAGGTCTCCTCGACCGTCTCCAAGGCCCGCGTCCCCTCCCTCCTCGTCGCAGTCGTCGTCCTCTTCGCCCTGCTCAAGACCCACGTCCTCCCGTCCGGGATCATCGAGGCGTCGACCGTCACCGTCGCCGGGGCGATCCTCCAGCCGGCGTTGCTCGTCCACATGGGCACTCTCATCCCGCTCCGGACGATCCGCGAGCAGTACAAGGCCGTGCTCATCGCCGTCTCGGGGATGCTCGTCTCGGCGGTCCTCATCGTCGCGATCGTTGCCCCGACCCTCGGGTACGACACCGCGGTCGCGGGGGCGGGTCCGCTCAACGGCGGCCTCATCGCCTACCTCGTCACGTCCCAGGCGCTCAAGGACGTGGGGGCGACGGCGCTCGTCGCGGTCCCCCTCATGATCCTCGTCCTCCAGGGGCTGCCGGGGATGCCGCTGACGTCGAACCTCCTGCGCCGCTACGCGCTCAAGGTCCGTGACCGCGCCGTCGTCCCCGAGCAGGTCGCCGTGGCCGCCGGCCACGTCGGGGAGGGCGCCGGGACGGGTCGCGGCCCCACGGGCGCCGCCGCCCCCGGCGACGGCTCCACCGGGCCCGCCGACACGGGCGCCGCCGGGACGCGGGCGAGCGGGCTGCGCACGGACCGCCCGCTCGCCCGGTTCATGCCCGAGCGGTTCATGCGCAACCCGATCTTCCTCCTCTTCCTCGTCTTCATCGCCGGGTCGGTCGCCGTCGGCCTCGACAACCTCACCGGCGTCTCGTACAGCCTCTGGGGCCTCGCGCTCGGCATCACCGCGGCGTGGGCGGGCGTTCTGCCCGACCGGGTCCTCGAGCGGGCCAACGGGTTCACCATCGCGATGGTCGGCCTGATCTTCATCGTCCTCGGGGCGCTGACGGGCGTCTCCCTCGGCGAGGTCGTCCGGCTCCTCCCCGCGGTCGCCCTCATCATCGTCGTCGGCATCACCGGTCTCGTCGTCGGGGGCTGGGCGGCGTCGAAGGCGGTCGGCTGGGACCCGCTCAAGGGGATCCCCGTCGCCCTCACCGCGCTCTACGGGTTCCCGATCGACTACCTCATCGCCCACGAGGTGAGCCGGAGCGTCGGCCGGGACGCCGAGGAGGAGCAGGCGATCCTCGACGACATCCTCGCGCCCGTCCTCATCGGCGGCTTCACGACGGTCACGGCCGGCTCGGTCGTCATCGCGAGCCTCCTCGTGACGACCCTCTGAGCGGCGGCCGGCCCCGTCGACCGCGTTCGGGGGTCTGGTCCCGTCTCGTGGTGGGACGAGGCCGGCCGAGACCAGCCGGTCGGCGTCAGCGGCCGGACGGGTCCCCCGGCTCCCGGAGGGGGACTGCGCCCGCCTCGAGGGCGAGGAGGTACTCCTTCGCCGCGAGCCCCCCCGCGTAGCCGGTGAGGGCGCCGCTCGCGGCGAGGACCCGGTGGCACGGGAGGACGACGCACAGCGGGTTCGCCCCGAGGGCGGTCCCGACCGCGCGGGAGGCCCCCGCTCGGCCCAGCGCGGCGGCGAGGCCGCCGTACGTCGCCTGCTCGCCGTATCCGACGCGGGCGGCGAGCTCGGTGAGCACCGCCCGCTGGAAGGGCGTCGCGAGAGCGAGATCGGTCCGGACGTCGAGGGAGCGCTCCCGGCCCTCGAGGTAGGCGGCGAGTGCCCGGCGGACGGCGTCGAGGTCGCCCGGGCGGCGGAGGACGCGCGGCGAGACCCGGGCGCTCACCCGGGTGAGGACGCGGTCCTCGGCGGCGGCGTCGGGGACGAAGCTGCTCGCGACGAGCGCTCCGGTGGCCGTCCGCGCGAGGAGCATCCGCCCGATCACCGTGTCCTCGACGGCGTACGACACGTCCCCGGCCAGGAGGGCCGGCGGCCGGAGCGCCGGCTCCCACGCGGCGAACGGGTTGTCCTCGGGGGGGAGGGGCGGGCCGGGGGTCATGGCAGGTCCTTCCGGAGGGTGGCGAGAGCGTCGCTGACGAGACGCCGGCTCATCCCCGGCGTGGTCGCGAGCGCGGCGGCGATCGCCGCGTGGTCGAGGTCGGCGACGTACCGGAGGACGACGGCGTCACGCTGACGCTCCGGCAGCCGGCCCACGCGGGCCCAGAGCTCGGGGTCGTGGCTTTCGGCCTCCGGGCCCGCCTGCGTGGGGTGGGCCGCGATGTCGCCCGGGTCGGCGTTCGGGACGGCCCGCCGTGCCCGCCCGCGGTGGGCGTCCATCGCGCACCGGTGGGTGATCGTCAGCAGCCAGGAGCGGAGGTTGCGCGCGGACGTCAGCGACGGGTACGCGGCGAGCGCCCGGGTCCACGCCTGCTGGGCGACGTCGTCGCCGTCGACCGGCCCGGCGAGGGCGTGCGCGAGACGGCCGACGTCACGCCAGTGGGCGTCGACGAGGCTCTGGAACGGGGGGAGCGTCACGGGCATGGAACGCCTAGGCTCCCATGACTGTGAGCAGCACGACGGTGAGCGGCCGGCCGCTCGTCATCGCCCACCGCGGCGCGAGCCACGACGAGCCCGAGCACACCCTCGCCGCCTACACCCGCGCACTCCGCGACGGCGCCGACGGGCTCGAGTGCGACGTCCGGCTCACCGCGGACGACCACCTCGTCTGCGTCCACGACCGGCGGGTGGCCCGGACCTCCGACGGTCGCGGGGTCGTCTCGACCCTCGAGCTCGCCGACCTCGAGGGCATGGACTGGGGAACGTGGAAGCGCCGCCACCCCGACGACCTCGAGATGCCCGACCGGGACCGGTCCCGCATCCTCACCCTCCGCCGGCTCCTCACCACCGTCCTCGAGACCGAGCGCCCGGTCCACCTCCTCATCGAGACCAAACACCCGACGCGGTACTCGGGGATGGTCGAGCGGCGGCTCGCCGCCCTCCTCACCGAGCTCGGCCTCGACCGTCCAGCCCCGGGCGGTCACACGGTCTCGCTCATGTCGTTCTCGGCGCTCGCCGTCCAGCGCACCCGCCAGCTCTGCCCCGAGCTCGCCTCCGTCCTCCTCATCTCCGAGAACGTCCCGCTGCGCTTCCGGGACGGGTCGCTCCCGCGCGGTGTGCGGACGGTGGGGTTCGACGTCCGGGTCGTCCGTCGCTGGCCGGGGGCCGTCCGCCGCCAGCAGGCCCGGGGGCACCGGGTGTACGTCTGGACCGTCGACGAGACGAGGGACGTCGAGACCTGCGTCCGGCTCGGCGTCGACGCCATCATCACGAACCGTCCGCGGACGGTTATCGACCAAATCGCTCACATTGGCTAGATTCAGGTGTGTCGCTCCGGCCTGTCGACGGCGCGACGACATGGAGGTTGCGAGATGAGTCCGCACTCGACGGCCGCCGGGGCAGATCGGTCCGTGTCCCACGACACGGACCGTGACGAGTTCGGGGGTCAGGTGGGCGTCGGGTCCACGAGGACGATCAGGGCGCCCTGGGGCGCCCCGTCCGTCGCCCGGGTCCGGCGTGCCCTCGTCGCCGACCTCGAGGCGCGCGAGCTCGACCCCGAGGTCGTCGACGAGGCCCAGATCGTCACCTCGGAGCTCATGGCCAACGCGCTCCGGCACGCCCGCCCGCTCGCCGACCACACCGTCCGCGTGCACTGGCGGGTCAAGGGGTGCGCCGTCGAGATCGACGTCACCGACGGCGGCTCGAGCACGACGCCGACGCCCGCGCCGCGCGCCCTGTGGCGGCCCTCGGGCCGGGGCCTGCGGATCGTCCGCAGCCTCGCCCACGAGTGGGGGGTGACCGAGGACCGGGGCGCCGTCACCGTCTGGGCGTCCGTCGGCGGGCCCTCCCGCCGCCGCGCCACCTGACCGCGCGGATAGGCTCCCCGCATGGGCAAGGCGTCGCGTCGCAAGGGCAGGTCAGGACGGGGACCCGGCGAGGGGAGGACGAGGACGGCACCGGTCCCGTTCGTCCGTCGTCCGTTCGAGGGGCTCGCCTCCGAGACCGAGTGGGTCGCCCTCCAGGAGATCCTTCCCGCTGCGACGGCGACGGCCCGGTTCGCCGACGGGGCCGCCCCCGCGGGCGCCCCGGCCGAGGTCACCGTCGCCACCGTCCTCCCGCTCGCGTGGCCCGGGCTGCACCGCGCCGACGGCGTCGTCCTCGTCGGCACCCAGGCGGGCGGCTCGACGGGGGACGCCTCGCGGGACCTCGCCGGCTCGATGCTCGCCGCCGCGTCCGCGGAGCCGGGGACGCCGGTCGCGACCGTCCCCCAGCTCACCGCGGACGACCCGCGGCTGCAGGACGTCCTCGACTCGACCGCACCCCTCGAGGTCACCGTCCACGACGGCTTCGACTTCTGGGTCGAGGGTCAGGAGCTCGCCGGGGAGGCCGCCGCGTCTCTCGAGCGGGCGAACGCCTCGGTCGTCCCCACGGTGAAGATGTCCGGCGCGGACTCGGCGTACTGGTGCCGGATCGGGGAGCGCACCCACATCCGGCTCGTCCTCGGGGAGGACGAGGACGCCGCGACCAACGCCCTCGCCCGGCTCCACGCCGCCGGCGAGACGGCCCTCGGCGAAGGCACCCGGCTCCTCGGGGCGTTCCGGGCCTGTGGTCTCCTCGTCCCGGTCTGGGACCTCGACCCGGAGCGGGCCGCGGGCGACTACGAGGAGGAGCTCGGCGCGTTCCTCGAGCGGTACCGTCAGGCGCTCGAGGTCCAGGACCCGCTCACCGCGCAGGAGCGGCGGGCGCGCTCGGGCCTGCTCGGCCGCCAGGTCACCCTCCGCTGACGGGAGGCGAGACCCCGATGACCCCGCAGCCCGGCGACGGACCCGTGCGTGTCGCCGCCGTCGTCCCCGCGAAGGACGAGGCCGACCGGATCGCGGCGACCCTCGACGGCGTCCGCCGGATCGGCGTCGACCTCGTCGTCGTCGTCGACGACGGGAGCACCGACGCGACCGCCCGGGTCGCCGCCGAGTCTGGTGCCGTCGTCGTCCGCCACCCCCGCAACCTCGGCAAGGCGGCCGCGCTGACGACGGGGGTCCTCCGGGTCGCCGAGGTCGAGCGGGGGGACGGGGTGACGCCCCACCTCCTCCTCTTCGTCGACGCCGACCTCGAGGACTCGGCCGCCGAGCTCGGCGCGCTCATCTCCCCCGTCCGCGACGGCGGCGCCGACCTCGCCGTCGCGACGATTCCTGCCGCGAACAGCTCCCGGGGGCGCGGCCGGGTCGTCCGTCTGGCCCGGCGGGAGATCGAGCGGGTCACCGGCCGCCGCGTCGAGCAGCCGCTGTCGGGGATGCGCTGCCTCACCCGGGCAGCGTTCGACTCGGCGACACCGTTGGCTCGGGGCTGGGGGGTGGAGGCGGCAATGCTCCTCGACGTCCTCGCGGCCGGGGGGCGGGTCGTCGAGGTTCCCGTCCCCCTTCGGCACCGCGCCACCGGACGCGACCTGCGCGGCGTCCTCCACCGGGCCCGGCAGATGCGCGACGTGGCGCTCGCGCTCACGGCCCGGCGGGCCCGGCGTCTCCGGCGCCACCACGGCGCGGGCCTCCGGCCCGATGGCCGCGGCTGAGCCGTCGGCCGCCGCCCGGGCCGCGGGCGGTGCGCTCGAGCCGGACACACCGCGCGTCGACCCCCGGCGGGTCGACCCGCTGCGTGCCGGGCTCCTCGCGGCGGCCTTCGGCGGTCTCCTCCTCGTCGGGGTGCTCGGCGAGGGTGCCGCCACCCCGCCGCTCGGTCCCCGCGGCTGGGCACCGGGGTCCCTCCCCTGGGAGCTGACGTCGGCGTGGACGACGGCCGTCCTCGTCGCGGCCTACGTCCTCGGTGCCGCCGCCGTCGCGCGCGGGCTGCTCCGGCCGCCGACCCGCCCGTGGCCGTGGTGGGGGGTGGTCGGCGTCGGGGCCGCCGTCCTCCTCACCGAGCCGTTCGGCTCCGCCGACCACACGAACTACGCCGCGTACGGGCAGATCGCCCTCCACGGCGGCGACCCGTACGCCGTCCCGCCGGCGGCCTGGCACGGGGGGAGCGACCCGGTGACGAGCGGGGTCCAGCCGCCGTGGCGGGACACCCCGAGCGTCTACGGCCCGGTCGCGACAGCCGTCTCGGCGGCGGCGGCGTGGGCGGGCCACGACAACCTCCGGCAGGTCGTCTGGTGCTGGCAGGTCGTCGTCGTCCTCTCGTGGGTGGCGGTGCGCGCGCTCGCCCGGAGGCTGAGCACCGACGCCGTCCGGGTCGACGTCCTCTGGAGCGCGAACCCGGTCCTCGTCGGCGCCGCGGTCCTCGGCGCCCACGTCGACGTCCTCGCGACCGCCCTCGCGGTCGGCGCCCTCGTCCTCGCCTGCGGTCGGGCACGGACCGCGGTCGTCCTCGGCGGGCTCGTCCTCGGGCTCGCCGTGAGCACGAAGGTGACCTATGGCGTCGTCGGTGCCGGCCTCGTCATCGGCTGGCTCGTCGTCGCCCACCGCGGACGGCGCGCCCGCGAGCCCCTCCCGGACCCCCTCGGCCTCCGCGAGGTCATCACCCGGTCCGCGCTGCTCGCCGCCTCGGCCCTCGCGGTCGCGGTCCCGCTCCACCTCGCCGCGGGCCCGGACGTCTTCGCCCGGCTCTCCGCCGCGCGGAGCTCGGTCTCGTACGCGACCCCGTGGCACCTCCTCGTCGAGTCGCTCGGCGACGGGGGGCCCGGGTCCCCGGCCCGCTCCCTCGTCCTCGTCCTCTCGACGCTCGCCTGCCTCGGGTTCGCGGTCGTCCTCTGGCGGCTCACCCGCGGGCTGGCGCCCCCGACCGTGCTCGGGCAGGCCGGGCGGGCGACCGCGGTCCTCACCGTCGCCTACGCGCTCGGGGCCCCGTACTCGCTCCCGTGGTACGACGCGCTGGCGTGGGCGACCGTGCCGGTGCTCGCCCTCGGCGTGACCGACGTCGCCCTCGTCGCCCGCGGCGTCGTCCTCGCACTCGCCTACGTCCCCGGTCGGGCGGTCGGCGTCGCCCCCGACGTCGACGCGCTCATGCTCGGGTACCGCACGAGCCTCGCCCCGTGGCTCCTCCTCCTCGTCTGGGCGGGCGTCATCGCGGCAGCGGTACGGCCTCCGCGTCGGTGGCGGGGACCTCGTCCTGGAGCGCCGTGACGCTCATCGCGATGAGGAGGGGGACCGCGACGGCGGCCCCGACCGCGGGGATCGCCACCCCGGAGTCGTTGACGAAGAACCCGATCGTCATCGTCACGACCCAGGCGACGAGGCCCGCCCGGAGCGTCGTCACCGTCTCGTAGGACCGCTGGAGCGCCCGGGACCCCCACGACGTGGGGCGGGCGAGGACGTAGATGACGAAGGCGAGCGCGAACGGGACGAGGATCGTCAGGTTGCTGCTCACGAGAATGCCGAGGTTCTGCTGGGCCTTCCGGAGGACGATGTCGGCGGCGCCCCCGTCGAGGAGGCTGCCGAAGAAGCGGCCGAGGTGGGACTGTTCGGTCGTGGGGCGGAGGTGGTCGAGGAACCCGACGGCGAGGAACGCGAGCACCGTCCCGGTCCCGATGAGGGCGACCCGCCGCCAGGTGAGCCGGATCCCGAGGACGGAGAGCGCAAGCACCGCCACTCCCGGGATGAGGGCGGGGGGCCCCCCGCCGTCGGCTCCCCACGCGGGCGCCCCGTCGACGACGACCGCGGCGAGACCGATCCCGATGACGGCGGCGCCGGCCGCCCGGCGACGTCCCTGCTCGACGAGCCAGTGCGCGACGACTGTGCTGAGGAAGAGGGCCGACGTCGCGAGGAGCGAGAACGCGACGTTGCCGAGGCCGTAGAACCGGCCGCCGACGACCGGCTGGAGCCCCATGAGCGAGGAGATCTGCAGCTGCGAGCCCGTCATGACGTCGCCGGCGAGGACGAGCATCGTCGCCAGCGTGACGACGGCGACCGGTGCGGTCGCCGAACGCCGCCAAGGCCCGAGCAGGGCGAGCCCGGAGATCACCGCGACGAACAGCGCGACCGCGCCGACGATCGCCGCGAGCGGGCTCGGGGCGCGCCACCACGGGAGGAGGTTCGCGAGGAAGGTCGCCGCCGGGACGGACGCGGCGGTGATCCCGACGACCCGGACGAGCCTGAGGAGGCCGGCCCGGGTCCCGGGGGACCCGACCCGCCCGGTCCACACGAGGAGGACGAGGAGGTAGATCGCGAGCTGGGCGTAGACGACGCCGTTGAAGAAGACGGGGACGAGGGGGTGCACCTCGTGGGAGGCCTCGTCGATGTCGAGGAGGTGGGTGAGCCGGTCGCGCGCGGCGGTGTCCGTCGTCGGGGCGCCGTCACCGCCGACGAGGGGCTGGCCCGCGACGCCGGCGGGGACCTCGTACCCGGCCCGGGCGAGGACCGTCGCGGCGACGTCGGCCGACTGGACGAGGCCCGGCTGGCGGGTCGAGGGGGAGGTGAGGTCGCCGGCCGGGTAGTCCGGGCCGGCGGCGGCGACGAGCCGCAGGCGCTCGCTCCGCCCGGCGTCGGAGAGGCTCGCGACGAGGACGTCGGCGTCCGCGGGCGCGACGTCGAGGACCCGGCTGACCCGGGCGTCGATCTCGCGGGCCTGCTGGGCGCGGTCCCCGGCCGGCCGGGCCTCGCCCGCGGCGACGTCCGCGGGGTCACGCAGGGAGCCGACGTCGAGGAGCGTGACCGGGCAGGCCCCGACGGCGGTGGGGAGGGCGCCCGGGTCCCAGGGGGCGTAGTGGTCGACGGTGCCGTCCGGGCCGGCCCCGCCGACGGCCGCCCCGGGTCCGACGGCCGAGATGCAGCCACCCTGACGGGCGACCTCGCGCCCGAGGAGGCCGGGCTCGGCGTCGAACTTGCGGTGCGCGGCGTCCGCGGCGTAGGCCCCCCACCCCGGGACTCGGGCGCCCTCTCCCGGGCTCGGCTCCCGGACGGCGTCGGGGACCGGCGGGCAGGGGTCGGACGTCGCGCGGTCCCCGCCGGAGGACTCGGGCGCCGCGGCCCGGGTCCCGGCGGACAGGCTGAGCCAGCCGTCGACGGGACACGTGTTCGGGAACACCGAGCGGACGGTGAGCACGCCCGTCGACCCGCGCCGGAGCAGCGACCAGAGCGCGGGGGTCGCGCCCTCGGAGACGTCGGACCACGTGAGGCCTCCGGTCCCGACGAGGACGACGGGGTGGGGACGGCCGTCCGGGGCCGCTGCGCCGGGGCGGACCGCGGCCCCGGTCGCGACGAGGAGGGTGAGCGTCGTCGCGACGAGCACGAGGACGGCGCGGCGGGTCACCCGCCCAAGGCTACGTGCTGCCGTCGTCCCGGCCGTCCGGCCCGGCGGACCCCGCGGGCACGTCGCCCCCGCGCGCGAGGCGCAGCTCGCGGCCCCGGCGGATGTCCTCCGCCCGCTGCTCCTCGGCCTTGACGGCCTTCCTGTCGTCGCGCGCCGGGAGCTGGATCGTCTCCTCGGCGGCGATGCCGGCCTGGAGCTCGCGGCCGCGCTCGAGCTCGGCGTCGAGCTCGGCACCGAACAGGAGGGCGATGTTCGTCAGCCAGAGCCAGAGGAGGAAGACGATGACGCCGGCGAGGGCGCCGTAGGTCTTGTTGTAGCTGGAGAAGTTCGCGACGTAGACACCGAACAGGACCGAGAGGGCGACCCAGGTGAGGAGGGCGACGCCCGCTCCCACGCTCACCCAGCGGAACTTCGGCTGCCGGACGTTGGGTGTCGCCCAGTAGAGGACGGCGATGATCACGACGACGACGCCGACGAGGACGGGCCACTTGACGACCTGCCACGTCGTGACGAGCGCGGTGCCGAGCCCGAGCGACCTGCCGATGGCGTCGGCGAGCGGACCGCTGACGACGAGCATGACGAGGGCGAGCGCGGCGAGGACGACGACGACGACGGTGACGAGGAGCATGACCGGTCGCAGCTTCCACGCGGGCCGGCCCTCCTCGACCTCGTAGACCCGGTTCATCGCCCGGCCGAAGGCCCCGACGTACCCCGAGGCCGACCACAGGGCGCCGAGGAGCCCGAGGACGAGGGTGAGCCCGGCGGCGGAGTTCTGGGTGAGCCCCTCGAGGGTCGGCTGGATCGTGTCGACCGCCGTGCCGGCCCCGAGGTCGCGGAGTATCCCGGTGATCGCGTCGACGCTGCTCGCGCTCTGCCCGACGAGGCCGAGGATCGAGATGAGGGCGAGCGCGGCGGGGAAGAGCGCGAGGACGGCGTAGTACGTCAGCGATGCGGCGAGGTCGGTGCACTGGTCGCCGCTGAACTCCCGGGCGGTCTTGCGCAGGACGTACCTCCACGACGGGCTGCTGAGGTCGGTCGGGCTGTCCGGCTTCTCCGTCCCGTGGCCCGGTGTCGTCCCCCCGGGCGGGCTCGCCTCGCCGTCGGTGCGGTCGCCGGGCGCGGTCGTCGAAGGGGGCATCGGGTGCTCCTGGCTCGGGTGGCTGGTCGGTCGGCGCGGGAGCGCCGGTGACAGGGTCGCTCACCTGCGACGATCCCACGAAGCGGCGGGACCCACCAACCCCGTGTGCCGGTGGGTGAGGACAATGGCCGCGTGACGACGCGCACCCAGGGAGCGACCGGGGGTGGCCCGTCCCCTCTGCTCCGGTGGGGACTCGCCGCCCTCCTCCTCGTCCTCGCGGCCCTCCCCCCGGTCCTGCGCTACCTCGTCTACTGGCCGCTCGACCAGTGGCAGGTCGACGTCGAGGTGTACCGGATGGCGGGGGAGTCGGTCCTCGTCGGACGCCCGGTGTACTCCGCGATGACGGAGGCGCCCCAGCTGCTCCCGTTCACCTACCCGCCGTTCGCGGCGCTGCTCGCGGTCCCGCTCGCCCTCATCCCCTTCGGCGTCGTCGGGTGGCTGTGGACCGCTGCCCAGGTCGCGGCGACGACCGGGACGGTCTGGTACGCGGGCTGGCGGCTCGTCCGCCGGGCCGGCGCCCGGGCGCCCCTCGTCCTCGCCCTCCTCACCGCGCCGATGCTCTGGCTCCACCCGGTCGCGGACGGGATCCGCTTCGGTCAGGTCAACGCGTTCATCGTCCTCGCCTGTCTCATGGACCTCCGCCGGCCCCGGCCCGGTCTCCTCTCCCGGCTGCCCGCGGGGGTCCTCGTCGGGCTCGCGACCGCGGTCAAGCTCACTCCCGGCGTCTTCGTCGTCCACTACCTCCTCACCCGACGCTGGCGCGAGGCGGCGACCGCGGTCGCCGCCTCCGCCGGCGTCACCCTCGGGGCGTGGCTCCTCATCCCCTCGGCCTCGTTCGCCTTCTGGGGAGGGGCGCTCCAGGACCCCGCGCGCCTCGGTCCGAACATGGGCACGTCGAACCAGTCGATCCGGGGGGTGCTCCTCCGGCTCGGCCCGGAGGGCCCGGCCGGCACGGTCCTCTGGCTGCTCCTCGTCCTCGTCGTCGGGGCGTACGGGTTCCGGCTCGCCCGACGGGCCCGGCTCGCCGGCGACTCCGTCACCGAGGTCGCGGTCGTCGGGCTGCTCGCCTGCCTGCTGTCCCCGGTCGCGTGGATCCACCACTTCCACTGGGTCGTCGTCGTCATCCTCGCGCTCCTCGGCGCAGACCCGCTCCGGGACCGCCGCCGGATGCTCGCGGCCGGAGCCGTGACCGCGTGGTTCCTCTGCCGGCTCCCGTGGTGGGGGATCAGCTGGATCGCGGATGCCTGGCCCGTGGAGCCGGTGGGACGGTTCCTCCAGAACGCCGACGCCGTCGGCGGGCTCGTCGCCCTCGGGCTGCTCGCCTGGGCGCTCGGGAGGGAGCCGGCTCGCACACGGGACGGACGCGACGTAGGTCACATCACATCGCCCGCCGCCACCCAGGGTGCCGCGCGGTCAACGGGCCTAGCATCCCCGGAGTGACCGCAAACGACACCATGTCCGCCTTGTCCGGGTCTATCGCGGCTTGCAATCGTTCTCTCGGCGTCGACCGCAGGATGCACAGGCTGGCGCAGGATGTGCCGATCCAACGAAGCCGCGCTAGTCTCATCCTCGACCCAGAAGCGGGCCGTCAATCCGGCCTGCCCCGAAAGGACTCCGAATGACGACGTACGGGTACCTCGGCCCCGCCGGGACCTTCACCCAGATGGCCCTCGCCTCCTGGGGCCCGGCGACCGGGGGCGAGCACCACCCGTTCGGCTCCGTCGACGCGGCCCTCGAGGCCCTGCGGGCCGGGGAGATCGACGCCGCCATGGTTCCGATCGAGAACTCCGTCGAGGGTGGGGTGAGCGCGACCCTCGACGCCCTGGCGAGCGGGGAGCCCCTCGTCGTCACCGGCGAGGTCCTCGTCCCCATCACCTTCGTCCTCGCCGCCCGGCCCGGGACGACGATCGAGGACATCCGGTCCATCGGGACGCACTCGCACGCGTGGGCACAGGTCCGCGGCTGGGCCGCGAAGGTCGTCCCCGAGGCTCACTACGTCCCGACCCTCTCGACGGCGGCCGCCGCGGCCGAGCTCGCGTGGACCGAGGACGCCGCCTACGACGCCGTCGTCTGCGCCCCCGGCGCGGCGAGCAACCACGGGCTCACCGTGCTCGCCGAGGACATCGGGGACATCGACTCGGCCGTCACCCGGTTCGTCCTCGTCTCTCGGCCCGGGGACCTCCCGCTGCGGACCGGGGCCGACAAGACGACGGTCATGCTCTTCCAGCGCGAGGACCACCCCGGTGGCCTACTCGCCCTCCTCGACCAGTTCGCCGCCCGGGGGATCAACCTCACCCGCCTCGAGTCGCGACCGACGAAGGAGGCCATCGGCAGCTACTGCTTCTCGATCGACGTCGAGGGACACGTCCTCGACGAGCGCATCGGCGCCGCCCTCATGGGGCTGCACCGGATCTGCCGCGAGGTGCGCTTCCTCGGCTCCTACCCCCGGGCCGACAAGGTCGTCACCGACGTCCGTCCCGAGACGAGCGACGAGTCGTTCGCCCGGGCCTGGATCTGGCTCGACGAGATCCGCGGCAACCTCGCCGACGAGTACGAGAACCTCCTCCTCGAGTACCACTTCCACCCCGACGCGTAGGGCCGCCCGGCGCCCCGAGCGCGTCGACGCACGCCGAGGAGGGGCGGCTCGGCGAGGGGCAGGGGGTCGGTCGCGACGCCGGGCGGTGTCGCCCCGGCGGGGGCACGACGCACCGGCCCGCGGAGCCCGGCGTCAGGACAGACCGGCGGGGGCGCCCGGGCCCGTCCGTCGGTAGAGGTCGGGACGACGGTCGCCCAGTCGGTCGTTCCGAGGGCCGGCCCCCTTGTCCCGGGCCTCGGCGGGGAGGCAGTCTGCGACGACCCGCCCGCTCGTCCCGTCCCGCACCGCCTCGGCCCGGGGGAACCCGGTCGGTCCGGCGATGACCGATCCCCCCGTCCAGGTCACCCCACGCTCGTCACCGACGCGGTCGCACGCGGCGACGAAGAGGCGGTTGATGCCGGCCTCGACGAGGACGTTCGCGACGACGAAGGGGCGCTCCCCGTCCGGCGTCGGCTCCGCGGGCCAGTTCGTCGGCGCGCAGAGCAGCTCGACCCCGTCAGTGGCGCAGGCCCGGACCCATTCGGGGAACTCGAGGTCGTAGCAGACGACGACGCCGAGCCGCCCGTGTCGGGTGTCGACGACGAGGGGTGCCGCCGACCCCGCCGTGAAGAGGTCGGGCTCGTCTGCCCAGAGGTGGGCCTTGCGGTAGACGCCGGCGAGCCCGTCCCGGGTGACGAGGACCGCGCTGTTGTACGGGCCGCCGGGGCCCGACTCCGGCAGGCCGAGGACGACGACGAGGTCGCTCGGGCCGATCGCCGTCCGGACCCGGTCGACCGTGGGCCCGTCGGCCGGCTCGGCGAGGACGTCCACCTCGGCGGGGGTGAGGACGTAGCCGCTCGTCACGAGCTCGGGGAGGACGAGGACGTCGACCCCGGCGTCGACCGCCCAGCGAACCTCCCGCTCGACGAGGGCCCGGTTCGCCTCGACGTCCCGGACGGCGGGCGCGACCTGGGAGGCGGCGACCCTCACTGGACGACCCCGGCCGACTCCGCGTTCCTCCCGGAGGCCCCGCCGCCCTCGCCGTGACCCTGGCCCGCGTCGACGTCGCCGAGCGACATCGTCGGCGCCGGACGGCGGAAGCCGTGGGTGAGAACGGCGAGGTAGGTGATGCCGAGGCCGAGCCAGATGAGCCCGACGACGAACGTCGTCTCCGACAGGCTCGTCCACAGCCACACCGTGGAGCAGAACCCGACCGCGGGGACGAGCCCGTACCGCAGGAGGTCGCCGCTGCTGCGCCGGCCGCCGTCGAGGACGTAGTGCTTGATGACGGAGAGGTTGACCATGGAGAACGCGGTGAGCGCCCCGAAGCTGATGACGGCCGCGGCGACCTCGAGGCTGATGACGAGCGCGACGAGCGACACCGCGCCGACGACAAGGGTGGCGACGACGGGGGTGTGGAAGCGCGCGCTGAGCCGCCCGAACGCGGCCCGGGGGAGAGCCCCGTCGCGGCCCATGGCGTAGAGGATCCGCGACACGCTCGCCTGCGAGGCCATCGCCGACGCGAAGCAGCCGGCGACGTACGCCGCGGTGAAGAAGGAGGTGAGGAACGCCCCACCGGCCCGGCGCATGACGTCCGTCGCCGCGGCGTCCGTGCTCGTGAACGACGTGTAGTCCGGCAGGACGAGGTGGCCGACGTACGAGATGACGATGAAGGCGACCCCGCCGACGAGGGTGACGACGATGATCGCGCGGGGGATCGTCCGGGTCGAGTCCCTCGCCTCCTCGGAGAGGGTCGAGATCGCGTCGAACCCGAGGAAGGACAGGCAGAGGATCGCCGCGCCGGCCATGAGCGCCGAGAGGTCGCTCCCGCCGAAGAACGGCGCGGTGAGCGAGGGGACGCCGTCACCGCTCAGGCTCCGGGCGGCCATGGCGAAGAAGACGACGATGAAGACCGCCTGGGCGGCGACGAGGACGAGGTTGATCCGGGCGACCATCTTGATCCCGAGGACGTTGAGGACCGTCACGAGCGCGATCGCCAGGAAGACCCAGACCCCGGCGGGGACGGCGCCCCACGCGGCGTGGATGAAGATCCCGATGACGAGGTAGTTGATCATCGGGAGGAAGAGGTAGTCCAGGAGCAGGGCCCAACCCGTCGCGAACCCGACGTGCCCGCCGAACGCGCTCTGCGTGTACGTGTACGCCGAGCCCGCGTACGGGTGCGCCTGAACCATCCGCCCGTACGCGTAGGCGGTGAAGAGCATCGCGACGAGGGTGAGGACGTACGCCCCCGGAAGGTGCCCCTCGGTGACGTCGGTGACGACGCCGTACGTCGTGAAGACGGTGAGCGGGACCATGTAGGCGAGCCCGAAGAGGACGAGCTCGGGGAGGCCCAGGACCCTGCTCAGCCGGGTGGTGTCGGTCGTCATCGTCAACCTCGTGTCTCGTGGGGTGGGTGCGCTGCGGCGGTGGTCAGGAGCCGCCGTGGACGACGCGGCCGGCGACGACGGTCGTCGTCACGGTCGCGTCGGTCGGGCGGAGGCGGGGGTCGGTGAGCACGTCGGCGTCGAGGACGGCGAGGTCGGCCCGGCTCCCGAGCGCGATCCGCCCGCCGTCCGGGTCGTGGTTGACCCGGGCCGACCCCGCGGTGAAGGCGCGGACGGCGACCTCGAGGGGGAGGGCCTGCTCGGGGAGGAACGGGCCCGCGGCGAGGTTGCCCGGGTCGGTGCGGGTCGCCGCGACCTCGATCTGCTCCAGGGGGTCTGCCGTCGTCACGGCCCAGTCGCTGCCCATCGCGAGGGCGGCGCCGGTGTCGTGGAGCGACCTGAACGGGTACTGGTGGCGAGCCCGGTCCTCGCCGAGGTAGGGGATCGTCAGCTCGTCCATCTGGGGCTCGCGCTGGGCCCAGTACGCCTGGAGGTTCGCCGTGACGTCGAGCCGGGCGAACCGGGGAACGTCCTCGGGGTGGACGAGCTGGACGTGGGCGATGTGGTGGCGGAGGTCGTTCGGACCGTTCGCGGCCCGGGCCGCCTCGACCGCGTCGAGGGCGTTGCGCACCGCCCGGTCCCCGATCGCGTGCATGTGGACCTGGAACCCGTGCCCGTCGAGGGCGGTCACCGCCGCCGCGAGCTCGTCGTGCTCGAGATAGCTCAGCCCGCGGTTGGAGGTGCGGCCCCCGCACCCGTCGCAGTACGGCTCGAGGAGGGCGCCGGTGTAGTTCTCCATGACGCCGTCGGTCATGATCTTCACGCTCGTCGGGTGCAGGCGCGCGCTCTCGCCGAGGGCGGAGGCCCGCTGGGCGAGGAGGTCCCCGACCTGGTCGAGGCCGCGGTGTCGGTCCCACCACAGCGCCGCGACGACGCGGGCGGTGAGCCGGCCGTCCGCCGCGAGCGACCGGTACGCCTCGAGGGTGCCGGGGGTGACCCACGCGTCCTGCCAGCCGGTGATGCCGAGGGCGTGGAGGTGGGCCTGGGCCGCGAGGACGGCGCGCTCCCAGTCCTCGCGGGCCGGGCGGGGGACGACGGTGTCGTTGAAGGTGTAGGCGGCCCCTTCGTGGAGGGTGCCGGTGGGCTCCCCGGAGGCGTCCCGCTCGATCCGGCCGTCGGTGGGGTCCGGGGTCTCGCGGGTGATCCCGCCGAGCTCGAGGGCGCGGCTGTTGACCCAGGCGCCGTGGACGTCCCGGTTGAAGAGGAAGACCGGACGGTCCGGGACGACGGCGTCGAGGTCCTCCTTGCTCGGGGTGCCCCCGGGGAAGTACTCCATCGCCCAGCCGCCGCCGACGACCCACGCCTCCTGCGGGTGGGCGTCCGCGTGGGCGCGGATCCGGGCGAGGTAGGCGTCCTTGCCGACGTCGTCGTTGAGCCAGACCCCGAGGAGGTTGCGCCCCGCGAACGGAGCGTGGACGTGGGCGTCCTGGAACCCCGGGAGGACGAGGCCCCCGGCGGCGTCCACGACCCGGGTCCCGGGACCGACGAGGCCCCGGACGTCCTCGGACCCGAGCGCGACGACGCGGTCCCCGTCGACGGCCACGGCGTCGCTCGCTCCGCCGTCGGCGAGGACCCGGCCGCCGATGACGACGAGCTCGGCGGGGGTCGACGGCTGTGAAGGCATTCCCGCATGGAACCAGTGCCAAAACGTTTTGACAAGACCCCGTCCGGGATCTGTCCGCCGGGGTCCGGTAGGGGTCCGGTGGGGGGCCGACGGGATAGCGTGCTCGCATGGGAGGTCGCGTGACGATCCGTGACGTCGCCCTCGAGGCGGGTGTCTCGGTGGCGACCGTCTCCCAGGCGCTCTCCGGGAACGGGCGGGTGGCCGCGGGGACACGGGCCCGGGTGCGGTCGGCCGCCGACCGGGTCGGGTACGTCGCGAGCTCCGCGGCCCGCAACCTCCGGCTCGGACGCAGCGGCGCGGTCGGGCTCTACGTCCCCGAACGAGGGTTCGGGTTCGAGTACTACACCCAGCTCGCGCGCGGCGCCGCCGAGGAGGCCCTGGGCCACGGGCTCGCCCTGACGCTCGTTCCCGGCCTGGCCGGCGTCGAGGGGTTCGGCCGCCTCCAGCTCGACGGTCTCCTCGTCTCCGACCCGGCGACCGACGACCCCGCCGTCGAGGCGCTACGCGACCTCGGGGTGCCGACGGTGACCGTCGAGCGGGACCTCGCCGACCCCGAGGCGGCGGTCGCCGTCGTCCGGTGCGACCACGTGGCGGCGATGACCGGGCTTCTCGACCACCTCGCCGGCCGGGGGGCGCGCCGGGTCGCCGTCGTCGCCCCGGACGGGACGACGTCGTTCGGGCAGGACGTCGCGCCCGCCCCCGACCGCGACGACCTCACCGTCCGGGTCCTGCCCGTCCCGCTCGCGTACACCACCGGGGACCTCGCGGCCGTCATGGACAGCGTCGTCGGGTGGCGGCCCGACGCCGTCCTCACCGTCGCCGACGGGGCCGCGCTCCATGCCCTCCAGCACCTCCACCGCGCCGGGCTCTCCGTGCCGGGGGACGTGCTCCTGGCGTCGTACGTCGACGGCCCGACGCTCAGCCTGACGACGCCGGCGGTGACGGCCGTCGACATCCGCCCCCGCGAGACCGGGGCGCTCGGCGTGCGGGCCCTCGTCGCGGCGCTCGACCGGACCGCGGGCCGGCAGGCGGACATCCGCGTCCCGACCCGCCTCGTCCCCCGGGCCTCGACGTCGCGGGACCCGGCCGGTGAGAGCCGGGTCACGCCCGCCCGGACTTGACTCGTCCCGTGGGCTCAGGCTTACCTTAGTCAGGTAAGCCTCACCTCACCACGGGAAGATGCCGACTGCATGCTCCTCAGCACCGCGCTCATCGGCCTCCGGGAGGGCCTCGAAGCCTCCCTCGTCGTCGTCATCCTCATGGCGTTCCTCGTCCAGAGCAACCGCCGCTGGGCGATGAAGCACGTGTGGACCGGCGTCGCCGTCGCCGTCGGCCTCTCCGTCGTCCTCGGCGCCGTGCTGACGTACGGGACGAGCCGGCTCTCCTTCGAGCAGCAGGAGGCGATCGGGGGGAGCGCGAGCATCGTCGCCGTCGGCTTCGTCACCGCGATGGTGTTCTGGATGCGCACGGCTGCCCGGACGATCTCGGGTGAGCTCAAGGGACGGCTGAACCGCGCCCTCGCGCTCGGCCCGCTCGCGATCATCCTCGTCGGCTTCATCGGCGTCGGCCGGGAGGGCCTCGAGACCGCGGTCTTCTTCTACGCGACCGTCCAGAGCGCCGGCTCGGGGACGGTCCAGCCGATCATCGGCTGGGTCGTCGGCATCCTCGCCTCGGTCGTCCTCGGGTACCTCATGTACAGGGGCGCCGTCCGGCTCAACCTCGCGCGGTTCTTCCGCTACACGGGCATCCTCCTCGTCGTCGTCGCCGCCGGGATCCTCGCGTACGGCATCCACGACCTCCAGGAGGCCTCGATCCTCCCTGGCCTGACGACGCTCGCGTTCGACGTCAGCGACGTCATCGCGCCGACGAGCTGGTACGCCGTCCTCCTCAAGGGCTTCTTCAACTTCACCCCGGCGACGACCGTCCTCCAGGCCGCCGCGTGGACGGCGTACATCGGCGTCGTCCTGCCGCTCTTCCTCCGCCCGGCCCGGCCACAGGCCCCCGCCCGGAGCGCGGAGCGCAGCCCCGAGCGGGCGCCCGCCTGAGCGGCTCCCCGGCTCCACCCCGGCCGTCTGGCCAGCACCCAGTCCGACCGCACCCGACGCAAGGAAACCCCGATGTCCCGCCGCGCCCTCACCGGATCCGTCCTCGCCCTCACCGGCGCCCTCGCCCTCACCGCCTGCGGCTCCTCCGGCGGTGACGGCTCCGGCTCGACCACCGGCTCGAGCGTCCCGCCCGAGCCGGTGGCGGTCACCTCGACCGACGACACCTGCGAGCTCTCGGCCACCGAGGCCGCCGCCGGTCCGGTGACGTTCACCGTGAAGAACACGGGGTCCGACGTCACCGAGTTCTACGTCTACGGTCCGAACGACCGGGTCATGGGCGAGGTCGAGAACGTCGCCCCGGGGATCAGCCGGACCCTCACCGTCGAGTTCACCGACGCCGGGACGTACACGACCGCGTGCAAGCCGGGGATGAAGGGCGACGGGATCCGCGCGGACTTCACGGTCACCGGCTAGGCCGGCTCCACGGCCGACGCCGACCCCTCGCTCCGGAAGGCCACCGAGGCGTACGCCGCCTACGTCGACGACCAGGCCGGCGAGTTCCGGGGCGAGGCCCTCCTCACCTGACGCCCCAGTCCCGTCCCGCCCCGTCCGCGACTTCTTGCCCGCCGGACCGCGCAACGCCGCCGAAACGAGTCGTTCTCGCGGCCCGGTGGGCAAGGAGTCGGGGGTGGTCGGAGGGCTGTACCTCGTCCGCCGGATGGGACAGGGTAGGGCGCATGAGTGCACCCGTGACGATCGTCCTCGTCGGGGCGACCGGCGACCTCGCCAAGCGCAAGCTCCTCCCGGGGATGGTCCACCTCTTCCAGAGCAGCCTCCTGGACGACCTCCGGGTCGTCGGGACCGGGCTCGAGGACATCGGCCGCGACGAGTTCCTCGGCATCATCGAGTCGGCGGTCCGCGAGCTCAGCAGCCGGACGATCTCCGAGCCGGACTGGACCGAGTTCGCCAAGCGGGTCGACTACGTCCCGTTCTCCGCGGGCCCCCAGGGACTGCGGGCCGCCGTCGAGCGCGCCGAGGAGTCCCTCGGGCCCGGCGCCCGTCGGCTCCACTACCTCAGCGTGCCCCCGAAGGCCGCCCGGGACGTCATCCAGCGGATCGCCGAGGCCGAGCTCGTCCCCCACAGCCGGGTCATCATGGAGAAGCCGTTCGGGGTCGACTACGACTCCGCGGTCAAGCTCAACGCCCGCCTCCACGAGGTCTTCGACGAGGATCAGATCTTCCGGATCGACCACTTCCTCGGCAAGGAGGCCGCGCAGAACATCCTCGCCTTCCGCTTCGCCAACGGGATCTTCGAGCCGATCTGGCACCGGAGCCAGATCGACCACGTCCAGATCGACGTCCCCGAGACCCTCGGGCTCGAGCAGCGGGGCGACTTCTACGAGGGGACCGGCGCCTACCGGGACATGGTCGTCACCCACCTGTTCCAGATCCTCGCGTTCACGGCGATGGAGCCCCCGACCCGGCTCGACCCGACGTCGATCACCGAGGAGAAGAACAAGGTGTTCCGCTCGCTGGTCCCCATCGACCCGAGCCAGGTCGTCCGCGGCCAGTACGTCGGCTACCGCGACGAGCCCGGGGTCGGCCCCGAGTCGGACACCGAGACCTTCGTCGCGCTCAAGTGCCACATCGACAACTGGCGCTGGGCCGGGGTCCCGTTCTACCTGCGCACCGGCAAGAAGCTCGCCGAGGGCGCACGGATCATCTCGATCGCGTTCAAGGAACCGCCGCTGTCGATGTTCCCGAGCGGGTCGGGTGTCGGGGACCGCGGGCCGGACCACCTGACGTTCGACCTCGCCGACAGCTCGAAGATGTCGCTCTCCTTCTACGGCAAGCGTCCCGGACCGGGGATGCGCCTCGACAAGCTCTCGATGCAGTTCTCCGTCCAGGAGAGCCACTGGGCGGGGTCGGTTCTCGAGGCCTACGAGCGGCTCATCCTCGACGCCGCCCACGGCGACCGGACCCTGTTCACGTCGGCGACCGGGGTCGAGCGGCTCTGGGAGGTCTCGACGCCGCTGCTCGACAACCCGCCGGTCGTGCGCCCCTACCGGCCGGGGACGTGGGGGCCGAACCAGATCCACCAGCTCGTCGCCCCGTTCACCTGGCGGCTCCCGTTCGAGCGGCCCTGGCGGGAGGGGCAGACGACCCAGTACTGAGGCCGTCCCCGTCCCTGTCCGTCCCACCGGCGCCGGTGTCCGCCCCGGCAACCGCCGCCTCGTGGGCGGTCGCCGCGCTCGCGGTGGCCTCGACGCGGACGACGAGGGCGTGCGGCTCGACCCAGGCCTGGATCCGGGAGGCCTCGCCGATGACGTCGCCGTCGAGCTCGACCTCCTCCGGGGAGTCGGTCTCGACGACGATCTCGCGGCCGGTGCGCCGCTCGAGCCGCTCGTGGCCCTTGTGCCGCTTCGTCAGCACCTGCGCGGCGACCGCACCCCAGCCGACGATCCCCTGGGGGGAGAGGATGACCGCGTCGAGCACCCCGTCGTCGATGCGGGCGTCCGGCATGAGCGTGATCCCGCCGGTGAGCCTGCCGCAGTTGCCGATGATCACCGAGCGGGTGCGCCGGCCGAGCTCCGGCTCGAGGTCGACCCGGACGCGGGCCTTGAAGCTCGGCCCGCCGAGGTGGCGCATTCCCGTCGCGACGTACGCGGGCCACCCCACCCGGGCCTTCGCCGTCTCGGTCGTCCCGGACATGACGGCGGCGTCGAACCCGAGCCCCGCCATGACGAGGAAGATGTGCCGGTGGTTCACGGTGTCGACCCCGGGATCCTCCGAGCGGCGCTCGCCCTCCTCGTCGAGGGCGGCCCAGCCGACGTCGATCCGCCGGTTCTTGCCGGTGTAGGCGACCTCGAGCGCGCTCGCGATCCGGTCCACGGGGATCTCGAGGTTGCGGGCGAGGAGGTTGCCCGTGCCCCGGGGAAGGAGGCCCATGGGGGTCTCGGAGCCGACGAGCGCGGTCGCGACCGCGCGGATCGTCCCGTCCCCGCCGAGCGCGCAGACGACGTCGACGCCCTCCGCGAGGGCGTGGCGGGCCTGGCCGGTCCCCGGGTCCTCGACCGTCGTCAGGAGCACGAGCGGCTCGTCCCAGCCGAGCCGCTCGGACGCGGTCGCGAGCTCGGACCGGACGGCGCCGAGATCGTCGAACTTCGTCGGGTTGAGGACGATCGCGGCGCGTCGGCGCGGCGGGGCGGGGGCGTCGTCCTCGGAGCGGAAGTCGTTGCGGTGCGGTCGGCGCGAGCCCTGGTGCCGCCCCGCGCCCCGCCCCGCCGGAGCCGTCCGCCCGGAGGCGACGAGCCAGAGGATGAGGCCCACGAGCGCGACGCTGACGGCGAGGACGAGGTAGAGCAACCAGTCACTGGACACCCGCAGACGCTATCCCACGGGCGCCCGCCCGCAGGCGGGTCCCGCGGTCCGCGGGCCGGTGAGACGCACGGGTGGCGGCAGGCCTCCCGGTGCGATCCTTGTCCCGATGTCCCCTGCAGCCGTCTACGTCGTGGCCGGGCTCTCGCTCCTCCTCGCCGTCGTCCTCCCCGGTGCCCTGACCCGGTACGCCGTGTCCGCGCCCATGGTCCTCGTCGGCGTCGGGATGCTCCTCGGGGTCCTTCCGGGCACCGCCGGACTCGACCTCGACCCGGTCGCCAACCGCGTGACGGTCGAGCACGTGACCGAGGTCGCCGTCCTCGTCGCGCTCATGGGCGTCGGGCTCGCCCTCGACCGGCCGCTCTCGCTCCGGGACCCCTCGACGTGGCGGCGGTGGTCACCGACGTGGCGCCTCCTCCTCGTCGCCATGCCGCTGTCCATCGCCGCGGTCGCCCTCCTCGGCTGGGGGCTGCTCGGGGTCGCCGTCCCCGCAGCCCTGCTCCTCGGCGCCGTCCTCGCACCGACCGACCCGGTCCTCGCCTCCGACATCCAGGTGGGCGGGCCGGCGGTGCGCTCCGGCCCCGGCGACGACCCGGGGCCCGACGGCGGCGACCCCACCGAGATCGACGAGCACGACGAGGTGCGGTTCGCGCTGACCTCGGAGGCCGGGCTCAACGACGGGCTCGCCTTCCCCTTCGTCTACCTCGCCGTCATGCTCGCGACGATGGGCCCGCTCGCCGGGTGGGGGCTGCGCTGGGTGGCGTGGGAGCTCATCGGCAAGGTCGTCCTCGGGGTCGTGGTCGGCGTCGTCGTCGGGTGGGGGCTCGCCCGCGTCGCATTCCGCTCGAGCGTCGCGCCGCTGCGTCTCGCCGAGCAGCGGGAGCCGATGCTCGCGCTCGCCGCCCTGCTCACGGCGTACGGCGTCGCCGAGATCGTGGGCGGATACGGGTTCCTCGCGGTGTTCGTCTGCGCGATGACCATCCGGACGGCCGAGCGCCACCACGCCTACCACCGGGCGATGCACGAGGTCGTCGAGCGGCTCGAGCGGCTCGTCACCCTCGTCGTCCTCCTCGTCCTCGGGATGGCGATGACGAACGGCCTCCTCGCCAACCTCGACTGGCGCGGCGTCGTCGTCGCCCTCGCGCTCGTCCTCGTCATCCGCCCGGCCGCGGGGGTGTTCGCGCTGTGGGTCGGTCGCGGACGGGTCCGGGTGGCGAACGTCCGGCTCTGCCGGAGCGAGCGGTGGGCCACCGCCTTCTTCGGGGTCCGGGGGGTGGGGTCGCTGTACTACCTCGCGTATGCCGGGGGGCAGGCCGACTTCGCGGAGGAGCGCTGGCTCTGGTCGACCGTCGCGTTCACGGTCATCCTCTCCGTCCTCCTCCACGGGGTGTCCGCGACGCCGGTGATGCGCCGCCTCGACTCGTGGCGCGAGGAGCTCCTCCACTGAGCGGCCGGTCGGCCCGTGCGGGTGGGTCCGGTCGCCCGACGACCCCGTCGCTACGCTGTCCCGCGTGATCGACATCAAGCTCCTGCGCGAGGACCCCGACCGGGTCCGGGCCTCGCAACGCGCCCGCGGCGAGGACGAGGGGGTCGTCGACGCGGTCCTCGAGGCGGAGGCGCGGCGGCGGGCCGCGATCGCCGAGTTCGAGCAGCTCCGGGCCCGGCAGAAGGCCCTCGGCAAGGAGGTCGCCCGGGCGGCGGGCGAGGAGAAGAAGACCCTGCTCGCCGAGACGAAGGAGCTCTCCGTCGTCGTCAAGGAGCGGGACGGCGCAGCCGACGCGGCCCGGGACGAGCTCGACGCCCTTCTCCGTCGGGTCGGCAACGTCATCGAGCCCGGCGTCCCGTCCGGCGGCGAGGAGGACTACACCGTCCTCGACGAGGTCGGCACCCCGCGGGACTTCGCCGCCGAGGGCTTCGAGCCCCGCGACCACCTCGACCTCGCCGAGCGGCTCGGGGCGCTCGACATGGCCCGGGGGGCCAAGGTCGCGGGCTCCCGGTTCTACTTCCTCACCGGGGTGGGTGCCCGCCTCGAGCTCGCCCTCATGACGATGGGCCTCCAGCACGCCGTCGCCGCGGGCTTCACCCCGATGATCACCCCGACGCTCGTCTCCCCCGAGACGATGGCCGGGGCGGGGTTCCTCGACGCCCACGCCGACGAGGTGTACCGGCTCGAGGCGGACGACCTCTACCTCACCGGCACCTCCGAGGTCGCCCTCGCCGGCTACCACGCCGGCGAGGTCCTCGACCTCGCCGACGGGCCGCTCCGGTACGCGGGCTGGTCGACGTGCTACCGGAGGGAGGCCGGGTCGTACGGCAAGGACACCCGCGGCATCATCCGGGTCCACCAGTTCAACAAGCTCGAGATGTTCGTCTACTGCCACCCGGCCGAGGCCGCCGAGGAGCACGAGCGGCTGCTCGCGTGGGAGCGCGAGATGCTCGCGAAGGTCGAGGTCCCCTACCGGGTCATCGACACCGCCGCCGGCGACCTCGGGAACCCGGCCGCCCGCAAGTACGACTGCGAGGCGTGGGTGCCCACCCAGGGCCGGTACCGCGAGCTCACCTCGACGTCGAACTGCACGACGTACCAGGCCCGCCGGCTCGGCACCCGGGTCCGCGGGGAGTCGGGCCACGCCGTCGCGGCGACCCTCAACGGGACCCTCGCGACGACCCGGTGGCTCGTCGCGATCCTCGAGAACCACCAGCAGCCGGACGGGTCGGTCGTCGTTCCCGAGGCGCTTCGTCCGCACCTCGGCCTCGACGTCCTCACGCCCTGAGACGATCGGGACGCCGGGCCCGCGACCGGGGTCCGGGGACGACGGAGGGAGCGGCATGCTCGAGGTGGACGGTCTGACCCGGCGGTTCGGCGAGGTCACCGCGGTCGACGACGTCGACATGAGCGTCCCGGACGGGTTGCTCACCGGCTTCGTCGGTGGCAACGGCGCCGGCAAGACGACGACGATGCGGATGATCATGGGGGTCCTCGCGATCCATGCCGGGGAGGTCCGCTGGCGGGGGCGCCCGATCACGACGCAGGACCGGCGCGGGTTCGGCTACATGCCCGAGGAGCGGGGCCTCTACCCCAAGCAGCGGGTCCTCGACCAGCTCGTCTACCTCGGCCGGCTCAAGGGGATGGCGCCGGCCACCGCCAGGGCGGCGGTCGAGGAGCACCTCGAGCGGTTCGGCCTCGCCGACCGGGCGAGCGACAAGGTCGAGAAGCTCTCCCTCGGCAACCAGCAGCGCGTCCAGATCATCGCCGCGGTCATGTCCCGACCGAACGCGCTCATCCTCGACGAGCCGTTCTCCGGGCTCGACCCCGGCGCGGTCGACTCGATGGCCGACCTCCTGCGCGAGCACACCGCCCGGGGGGTCCCCGTCCTCTTCTCCTCCCACCAGCTCGACCTCGTCGACCGGCTCTGTGACCGGCTCGTCGTCATGTCCCGGGGGCGGGTCGTCGCGGCGGGGACCGCGGAGGAGCTCCGCTCCACGGGACCGGAGCGCTACCGGCTCGTCCTCGACGAGGACGCCGGGTGGGTCCGCGGCCGGCCGGGGCTCCACGTCGCCGCCGTCGAGGGAGCCGGCGCGCTCGTCGAGGTCGTCGCGGACGGCGCCGACCAGGACCTGCTCGCCGAGGCCCTCCGTCGGGGACCCGTCCGCGAGTTCGCCCGCGTCGTCCCGTCCCTGTCCGAGATCTACCGGCAGGTCACCGCGTGAGCACGACCCCGACGGCCCCCTCCCCGGGCAGCCCCGCGCCGGGCCCGGCGCCGGCGGACGGTTCGGGGCCCCGCCCCGGCCGCGGCGTCACGCCGTCCGGGGCGTGGACGGTCGTCGCCCGGCGCGAGGTCACGGTCAAGCTCACCGACAGGACCTTCCTCGTCAGCACCCTCGTCACCCTCCTCCTCATCACGGCCCTCGTCGTCGTCCAGGCGGTGACGAGCGACGGGACCTCCGACTACCGGGTCGCCGCGACCCCCGCGTCGGCGGAGATGGCCGCCGTGGTTGCGAACCGGGCCCCGGACGTCGACCGGTCGGTCGCGGTCACCGTCGACCGCGTCCCCGACGACGCCGCCGCCCGAGCGGCGGTGACGTCCGGGGACGCGGACGCCTGGCTGCACCCGTCGGGCGACGGGTGGGTGCTCACCGGGGCGTCGCAGGTCCCCGGCGGCCTCGAGTCGGTGACCGCCCAGGTCGTCCGAGGGGTCGTCATCGAGCGCAACGCCGCGCGGGCCGGGACGAGCATCGCGACCCTCCAGGCGGGGTCGGTCCTGCGGACCGCACTGCTCGAGGGTGACCCCCGGACCGCGGGGGTGACCCAGGCGGTCGGGTTCGCGTTCGCGTTCCTCTTCTACATCGCCTCCCTCATCTACGGCCTCCAGCTCGCCCAGAGCGTCGTCGAGGAGAAGCAGTCCCGGATCATCGAGATCATCGCGACGTCGATCCCCGTCCGCCAGCTCCTCGCCGGCAAGGTCGTCGGCAACGCCGCGCTCGCGTTCGGCCAGCTCGCCCTCTACCTCGCGGTCGGCGTCGCCGGGCTCGGCCTCACCGACTACGGGAGCGTCCTGCCGAGCCTGACGTGGCCCGTCCTGTGGTTCCTCGTGTTCTTCCTCGGCGGGTTCCTTGCCCTCGCCTGCCTCTGGGCGGTCGCCGGGTCGCTCGCGAGCCGGAACGAGGACCTCCAGGCGACGACGACGCCGCTCACCCTCGTCATCGTGGGGACCTTCTTCGGGGGGCTCCTCCTCGAGGGGACCGCGCGGACCGTCGCCTCGTTCGTCCCGCCGCTCTCGGCGGTGCTCATGCCGATGCGCCTCCTCGACGGGCAGGCCGCGTGGTGGGAGCCGGTCCTCGCCCTCGTCCTCCTCCTCGGCTTCGCGGGGGTCACCATCGTCCTCGGCGAACGGATCTACCGGCGGGCACTCCTCCAGGGTCGGGTGGGGCTGCGGCAGGCGTGGTCGGCGCCGGAGTGAGCAGCGCACTGCCCCGGCCGCGGCGTCCCGTGGGGAGCGCCGCCGGAGGGCGGCAGACCACCGAATATGGTGCGGGCATGGCTTCTCCGCGTCTCGTCGCCCTCGACGTCGACGGCACGACGATCACCCACGCCGGCGAGCTGTCCCCGGGTGTCCGGGCGGCCGTCGGCGCCGTCCGGGAGGCGGGCCACCACGTCGTCGTCGCCACCGGCCGGGCGATCCTCGCGACCGTGCCGATCCTCGCCGAGCTCGGGCTCACCGAGGGGTACGCCGTGTGCTCGAACGGGGCGGTGACCCTCCGCCTCGACCCCGCCCTCGAGGCCGGGTACGAGATCGTCGAGGCGGTGACGTTCGACCCCGCCCCCGCCCTCGGGCTCCTGCGCGGCTCGTGGCCGGACGCCGTCGTCGCCGTCGAGGAGCTCGGCGTCGGGTTCAAGGTGAGCGCGCCGTTCCCCGAGGGAGAGCTCGACGGGAGGGTGACGGTCGTCGACTGGGAGGACCTCGCGGCCGAGCCGGTCACCCGCGTGACGTTCCGGAGCCCGACCGGGACGAGCGAGGACTTCATCGCGCTCGCCGACCGGATCGGCCTCCACGAGGTCAACTACTCCGTCGGCTTCACCGCCTGGCTCGACATCAACCCCGAGGGCGTCTCGAAGGGGACGGCCCTGGAGATCCTCCGGAGACGGCTCGGGGTCGACCCCTCCCGCACCCTCGCGGTCGGCGACCAGCGCAACGACGTCGAGATGCTCACCTGGGCAGCCCGCGGCGTCGCGATGGGCAACGCCCCCGAGGAGGTCAAGGCCGCAGCCGGTGAGGTCACCGGTCACGTCGAGGAGGACGGCCTCGTCCCCGTCCTGCGGTCCGTCCTCCCGTGAGCGCCGAAACCGCCCCGTCGGCCCGTCGAACCGGGAAGATGTGCCCGTGACCGAGGACGCTCGCCGCGCCGTGCGCATGACCGGCAACCACCCCGTCGTCGAGAACGGCGCCCGCGGGGGGTACGCCCTCCTCGGCCTCCTCCACGTCATCATCGGCTACCTCGCCCTCCGGGTCGCGTGGTCCTCCTCCGGTGAGAGCCTCGACCAGTCCGGGGCGCTCCGCGCGCTCGCGAGCACGCCAGGAGGCCGCCTCCTCCTCGTCGTCATGGTCGTCGCCTTCGGCGCCCTCGCGCTCTTCTACCTCGCCGACGCCGCGGTCGGGCACATCGCGCCGGACACGACGTGGGAGCGGGTGAAGAGCGCCGGCAAGGCGGTCGTCTACGTCGCGGTCGCGTGGACGGCCTTCACCTTCGTCCGCGGGTCGGGGAAGAACAGCACCCGGTCCTCCGTCGACGCGACCCAGAAGCTCATGGAGGCGCCCGGAGGTCAGGTCATCGTGGGGATCGTCGGCGCCGCGGTCATCGTCGGCGGCCTTTACCACGTCCGCAAGGGGGTGACGAACCGGTTCCTCGACGACCTCGAGGACGATCCCGGGACCTGGGCGAGCACCGCGGGGACCTACGGGTACGTCGCCAAGGGCGTCGCCCTCGTCGTCGTCGGCGGCCTCTTCGTCGTCGCCGCCGTCCGGCACCAGCCGAAGGAGGCGCGCGGGCTCGACGGCGCCCTCCACACCCTCGCGGGCCAGCCGTACGGCGCCTGGCTCCTCACCCTCGTGGCGCTCGGCTTCGTCGCCTTCGGGCTCTACAGCTTCGCCCGGGCGAGGCACATGCGGACCTGAGCCGAGTTGCCCCGCCGGGCCCGGGGCTGGTACACCGAGCGGTGGTCCAGTCCCCGACCCCCCGAGGTGACCCATGAGCGACACCGACGCCGGACACGGCCCGACGACCAGCGACACGACCTCCCTCACCCGGGTCCTCGGGCACTGGGACACGATCTTCGTCGCCTTCGGCGCGATGATCGGCTTCGGATGGATCGTCCTCACCGGCGGCTTCCTCGAGGACGCCGGGACGCTCGGGACGGTCATCGCCTTCCTCATCGGCGGGGTCGTCGTCGCCCTCGTCGGCCTCACCTACGCCGAGCTCGTCTCGGCCATGCCGAACGTCGGCGGCGAGCACAACTACGTCCTGCGGGCCGTCGGGGCGCGGGCCGCCTTCGTCACCTCGTGGACCCTCATCCTCGGGTACGTCTCCGTCGTCGCGTTCGAGGCGGTCGCGCTCCCGCAGACGATGACCTACCTCTTCGACGGGATGCTCGCCGGCAAGCTCTGGACGATCGCCGGGTACGACGTCTACGCGACGTGGGTCGCCGTCGGGGTCGTCGCGGCGCTCGTCATGACGTTCGTCAACTACGTCGGGATCCGCCCGGCTGCGGTCTTCCAGACGATCGCCGTCCTCTTCCTCGCCGCCGTGGGGGTGGCGCTCTTCGCCGGGTCGCTCGTCGGCGGGAGCACCGCCAACATGTCGCCGGCACTCAACGGGGGCCTCGCCGGGATCATCTCGGTCGTCGTGGCGACCCCGTTCCTCTTCGTCGGCTTCGACGTCATCCCCCAGTCCGCGGAGGAGATCAACCTCCCGTTCCGCAAGATCGGCCAGCTCCTCCTCGTCTCCGTCGGGCTCGCCGTCGTCTGGTACATCCTCATCATGGTCACCGTCGGCTCGGCCCTCCCGGCGAGCCGGCTCGCCGAGTCCGACCTCGCCGCCGCCGACGGCATGGCCGCGCTCTGGGGGAGCCCGGCGATGGGCACCGTCCTCGTCCTCGGCGGGATCGCCGGGATCCTCACGTCGTGGAACGGGTTCCTCCTCGGGGCGAGCCGGCTCGTCTACGCGCTCGCCCGGTCGGGGATGCTCCCGACCTGGTTCGGCGTCCTCCACCCGCGCTACCGGACGCCCGGGAACGCGATCATCTTCATCGGCGGGCTGTCCGTGCTCGCCCCGCTGTTCGGGCGCCAGACCCTCGTGTGGATGGTCGACGCGGGGGGGCTGAGCATCGTCCTCGCCTACCTCATGGTCGCCCTGAGCTTCGTCCTCCTCCGCCGGCGCGAGCCGGGGATGGAGCGGCCGTTCCGGGCCCCGGGCGGGCACGCGACCGGGATCGCCGCCGTCGTCCTCGCCGGCGCACTCGGCCTCCTCTACCTCCCCGGGATGCCGGCTGCCCTCGCGTGGCCCGCGGAGTGGCTCGTCCTCGCCGCCTGGTGGCTCGCGGGGGTCGCCTTCCTCGTCCGGGTCCCCTCGGTCGGTCGCGGACCCGGTGCCGAGGAGGAGCTGCTGGCTCGGGTCGAGCGCTCGGGCTGACGTCCCCGGGGGCGCCTCACCGAGCGGGCCGGAGCCGGTGGAACCCGGCGTACGCGGCGGCGACCATCCCGAGCCCGAGGACGAGCCCTCCGAGGACGTCACTCGGGTAGTGGGCCCCGAGCAGGACCCGGTCGAGCATCGTTCCAGCGACGAGGGCGGCCGCGCAGCCGACGAGGAGGGCACGCCGCCACCCGGGCGCCGCCGGCCAGAGGAGGAGGACGAGCAGCGCCGTCGCGGCGGCGGCGTTCGTCACGTGCCCGGACGGGAAGCTCAGCCCGTCGAGGGCCTCGACCGGGTGTGACGGGTCCGGGCGGGGCCGACCGACGGCGAGCTTGGCGAGGTAGGCGAGAAGCCACGTCGTCACCGACGTCAGCGCAGCCCAGAGGCTCAGCGGGCGCCGGACGCCCCGGGTCCACAGGGCCGCGGCGACGACGAGGACGAGCGGCTGGAGCACCCATGGCTCGGTCACCGCCTGCCACCCGAGGAGGAGATGGGCGAGGGTGGGGCGGGCGTTCGTCACGGCGACGGCGCGGGCGACGACGTCGGCGTCCCAGGCGGTGACCGCCGAGGAGGGGGCGAGCAGCAGGCTCCCGGCCCGGACGACGACGAGCATGACGACGCCCGCGTACGCGAGCGGCCGGAGCCACCGCAGGACGGTCTCGACGTCGTGGGCGAGGCGGGGGGGCGGGCGCACGCCAGCCATTGTGGACGGTCACCCGTCCGGCACCGGCACCCGCCCCGGGGGTGCGACGATGGCCCCACCATGACCGAGCTGCACATCACGTCCCCGGCGAACGCCCGGTTGAAGGGCGTCGCCGCGCTCCGCCGCCGCCGGGCCCGGGAGGAGGCCGGGGAGACCCTCCTCGAGGGGTACGAGGAGCTCTGCCTCGCCCTCGACGCGGGCGTCGTCCCGCGCACCCTGTTCCACTGTCCCGACCTCATGCTCGAGCCGGAGCGGCAGCGGGACGCCGTCTCCCGGGCCCGACGGCTCGGGAGCGAGGTCGTCCGGCTCGGCCGGGCGGCGTTCGAGAAGGTCGCCTACCGCGAGGGCCCGGACGGCTTCCTCGCCGTCGTCGCGTCGGTCTCCCGGGACGTCGACGACCTCGTCCTCCCCGCCGCCGGGCTCACCCTCCTCTGCCAGGGCGTCGAGAAGCCGGGCAACCTCGGGGCGATGCTCCGGACCGCGGACGCGGCCGGGGTCGGCGCGGTCGTCGCCGCGGACCCCGTCACCGACTGGGGCAACCCGAACATCGTCCGGGCGAGCAAGGGGACGGTGTACTCCGTCCCCGTGGCCTCGGCGAGCACGGCGGACGCCCTGCGCTGGCTCGGGCGGCGCGGGGTCGCGCTCGTCGCGACCACACCGGACACCGACCTCGACTACACCGACGTCGACCTCACCGGCCCGGTCGCCGTCGCCGTCGGGGCCGAGAAGCACGGGCTCACCGACGAGGTGCTCGAGGCGGCGACGTTCCGCGTCCGGATCCCCATGGTCGGACGCGCGAACTCCCTCAACGTCGCGACGTCCGCCGCCGTCGTCGTGTACGAGGCGGTGCGGCAGCGTCGGGCCTCCTCGCAGGTGGGAAGGCTGTAGGCAGGCCGACCCAGGTCAAGTGCACCCCCGCGGGTGTGCCACGATGAGGGGCATGCGCGTTGACCACGTTTCCTATGCGGCAGAGCACGACGGGCTGCACGCCACCGCCGAGCGTCTCGCGAAGCTCATCGGCGTGGAACCGGTCGACGGGGGGATCCACGCTCGGTTCGGGACCCGCAACCTCACGTTTCCGCTCGTGAACGGGCGCTACCTCGAGGTCGTCGAGGTCCTTGACCACCCGGCCGCCGACAAGGCGCCGTTCGGGCAGGCCGTCCGGGCCCGGTCCGAGGCGGGGGGCGGCTGGCTCGGCTGGGTCGTCCGCGTCGACGACCTCGCCCCCGTCGAGCAGCGTCTCGGCCGGGAGGCGGTGGCGGGCTCGCGTCGCGTCGCCGACGGTCGGGAGTACCACTGGCACCAGCTCGGGGTCCGCGGCCTCATGTCCGACCCGCAGCTCCCGTTCTACGTCGCCTGGGACGAGGGGTCGATGCACCCCTCGGACGGGGCCTCGAACGACGTCGGCATCGAGTCGCTGACGATCGCCGGCGACCCCGGTCGGGTCAGGGACTGGTTGGGTCTCCCCCCCGAGGGCACCGCGACGTCGCTCGACTTCTCCTTCATCGCACCGCACGGGACCCCGGGCCTCATGGCGGTGACCTTCTCCACCCCGGACGGGTCCGTCACCGTCTGAGCCGCGGCCCGCTCAGGGCCGTTGCGCGGCCGGCGCCGCTCCCCTCAGCGCCGGGGCAGGTGGCGCAGCCGGAGGCTGTTCGTCACGACGAGGACGCTCGAGAGCGCCATCGCCCCGCCGGCCACCATGGGGTCGAGCAGGCCGGCCATGGCGAGGGGGATGGCCGCCACGTTGTACCCGAACGCCCAGCCGAGGTTCTGCCGGATGACCCGGAGGGTCTGCCGGGAGAGGGCGACGGCGTCGACGACTCCGGCGAGGTCGCTTCGCATGAGGACGATGTCCGCGGACTCCATCGCGGCGTCGGTCCCCGACCCCATCGCGAGGCCGAGGTCGGCACGGGCGAGCGCCGCGGCGTCGTTGATCCCGTCGCCGACCACGGCGACGACCCTGCCCGCCGCCTGGAGCCGCGTGACCATCGCGTGCTTCTCCTCCGGGCGGACGCCGGCGAGGACGTGCGCGGGGGGGATGCCGACCTGGGCGGCGACCGCGGACGCGTTGTCCTCGCCGTCGCCGGTGAGCAGGTACGGGGTGAGCCCCGCGGCCTCGAGGTCGGCGACCGCGGCGGCGCTGCTCGCGCGCACCTCGTCGGAGACGGTGAGGCTCGCCCGGGCCCGGCCTCCCCAGCCGAGGTAGACCGTCGTCCCGTCGCGACGGAGGGTGGCGAGCTCGTGGGGGACCTCGTCGAAGAGATCGGCCCGACCGACCGTGACGAGCGTGTCCTTGATCCGCGCCCGGGCGCCGCGGCCGGGCAGCGCCTCGAACCCCTCGACGGCCGGGACGTCGAGGCCGCGCTCCCGGGCGGCGCCGACGACGGCGTGCGCGACGGGGTGCTCGCTGCCGGACTCGACGGCGGCAGCCGCCCGCAGGGCCGCGGTGGGGCTGAGGTTGCCCGCGGGGGTGACGTCCGTGAGACGGGTGACGCCGGTCGTCACGGTGCCCGTCTTGTCGAGGACGACGGTGTCGACCGCACGGGTGGCCGCGAGGACCCGGGGGCCCTTGCTGAGGACACCGAGCTGCGCGCCGCGCCCCGTCCCGACGACGAGCGCCGTCGGGGTGGCGAGCCCGAGGGCGCACGGGCAGGCGATGACGAGGACCGAGACGCCGACCGAGAGCGCCCGGGCCGGGTCCCCGGTGCCGACCCACCAGCCGAGGAACGTGACGAGGGCGAGACCGAGGACGACCGGGACGAAGACGCCCGAGACCCGGTCGGCGAGCCGCTGGACGTCCGCCTTGCCGGTCTGGGCGCGTTCGACGAGCCGGGTGACCGCGGCGAGCGTCGTGTCCGCGCCGACCCGGGTCGCCGCGACGAGGAGCCTGCCGTGGGTGTTGAGCGTGCCCCCGTTGACCTCGTCACCCGGGGTGACGTCGACCGGGACCGACGCGCCGGTGACGAGGGAGGAGTCGACCGCGCTGCTCCCCTCGAGGACGCGCCCGTCGGTCGCGACCTGCTCGCCGGGGCGGACGACGAAGCGGTCGCCGACCGCGAGCTCGTCGATGGGGATGCGGACCTCGGTCGTCGCCCGGGTCGTCGCGTCGATGCGGCGGACCGCGACGTCGCGCGCCCCGAGGTGGAGGAGGGTCTGCAGCGCCGACCGGCCGCTCGAGGTCGCCCGGGCCTCGAGCCAGCGACCGGCGAGGAGGAAGGTCGTCACGACGCCGGCGGTCTCGAAGTAGAGGTGCGCGGGGGCCCCGCCGGACGCGAGGAGGGCCACCGTCGACCACAGGTACGCCGCACCGACGCCGATGCTGACGAGGGTGTCCCTCGTCGAGGCGAGGTGGCGGGCGTTGAGCGCGGCCGCGCGGTGGAAGGGCCACGCCGCCCAGAGGACGACCGGGGTCGTGAGGACCCACTGGACCCAGCCCTCGCCCGGGACGTCGAGCCCGGGCCGCGTCGCGAGGACGAGGACGGGCAGAGAGAGCGCTGCGGCGACGACGGCCCGCCGCCGCAGGGCGTCGCGGGTGAGGACGTCCTCGCCCGGTGACCGCGCCGGGGGCGTGTCCGGGCCGAGGACCTCGGCGCCGTACCCGGTCGCGTGGACCGCGTCGAGGATCTCCTCGACCGTCACCGGTCCGGTGTAGTCGACCCGGGCCTTCTCCGTCGCGAGGTTGACGGTCGCGGCGACCCCCGCGAGCCTGCCGAGCCTGCCCTCGATCCGGGCCGCGCACGAGGCGCACGTCATCCCGGTGATGGCGAGGTCGACGTGGCGGTCCGCGCTGGGCTCGCCGTGGGTGCCCCCGGCGCTCGGGGCCGTGGTCGTCGTCACGATCCGGCGGGGACGGTCGCGGTGTGCCCGGCCTCGCGCACCGCCGAGTCGACGTCCCTGGCGGCGCGCGTGCAGTGCCCGCACGTCATCCCGGTCACGGTGATCGTCGTCCGGCTGGCGTCGCTCATGCGCCGTGCGCCCCTCCCTCGTGTCGTGCTCAGCTGCGGACGAGCCTGGCGATCGCCGCCGAGGCCTCGCGGACCTTCTCGTCGGCGGCGGCGTCGGAGTCCCGGGCCGCGTCGACGACGCAGTGACCGATGTGGTCCTCGAGGAGCCCGAGGCTCACCGCCTGGAGGGCCTTGGTGACGGCGCTCACCTGCGTGAGGACGTCGATGCAGTACGTGTCGTCCTCGACCATCCGGGCGATCCCCCGGACCTGCCCCTCGATCCGGCTCAGTCGTCGCAGGTAGTCGTCCCTGCTCCCGGTGTACCCGGTCACGGTGTCCTCCCTCGGTCCCGTGTCGCGTCGCTCGATGATACCCCCTGAGGGTATCCGGGTCCGGGTGGGCATGCGGTCCCCCATACTGGGGCGGTGTCATCCTCCCAGCACCCCGCGCCCACCGCCGGGTCCGACGCCCCCGGGTCCCCCGACGGCGTCTCCGACCCCGCCGCCGTCCGCCGTTCCGTGTCGAGCCGGATCACCGGGCGCCTCCACGGCAACGCCGAGGTCGTCCTCTCCGTCGCGGTGGCCGAGGGGGTGCACCGGGTGAGCGAGCAGCTGACGCTCCACGTCGACGGGGCGCCGGTCGAGGTGTCCGAGGTCGCCGGGCCGCACGGGACCCGGCTCCACCGGGCGACCGGCGTTCCCGAGGGGGCGGTGAGCATCGAGTACGCCGCGACCGTCGCCGGGACCGCCGCCGACGCCCCGGTCGACGAGCTCGACCTCATCACCTACCTGCGGCCGAGCCGGTACGCCGCGAACGACCGGCTCTTCCAGGTCGCTCTCGCCGAGTTCGGGGGGACGACGGGCGCCGCGCTCGTCCACGCGGTCGGGGAGTGGGTCCACCAGCGGATCGCCTACATCAGCGGCTCGAGCCGGCCGACGGACGGGGCCGTCGACACCTACCTCGCCCGGGCAGGGGTGTGCCGCGACTTCGCCCACCTCGTCATCACGCTGCTCCGGGCCAGGGACATCCCCGCACGGCTCGTCTCGGTGTACGCCCCGGGGCTCAGGCCGATGGACTTCCATGCCGTCGTCGAGGCCTGGGTCGACGGGGCCTGGCACGCCGTCGACGCGACCCGGCTCGCCCCGCGCGCGTCGCTGGTGCGGATCGCGACGGGGCGGGATGCCGCCGACACGGCGTTCATGACCGTCCAGGAGGGGGACTTCCGGCTCGAGCGGCTCACCGTCACGGCGGTCGCCGAGCCCGACCTCCCCGGGGACGACCCGGGGCGGCTCGTCACCCTCTCCTGACCCGGTCCACCGGACCCGGCCCGGCCCGGGTCACCGGAGGTGGTCGACGAGCTCCGGTGCGAGCCCGACGTAGGTCTGGGGGGTGAGCGCCCTGAGACGCTCGGCGACGTCCTCGGGCAGGCCGAGGCCGTCGACGAACGCCCGGAGGTCCGCACCGGTGATCCGGTGGCCGCGGGTGAGGTCCTTGAGCCGCTCGTACGGGTTCTCCATGCCGGTCACGCCGCGAGCCCCCAGCGCCCGCATCGCCGACTGGACGGGCTCGCCGAGGACCTCCCAGTTCGCCTCGAGGTCGGCGGCCATCGCGTCGGGGACGGCGTCGAGCCCGGCGAGCCCGCGACCGACGTTGTCGAGGGCGAGGAGGCCGTGGCCGAGGGCGGTGCCGATGTTGCGCTGCATCGAGGAGTCGGTGAGGTCGCGCTGGAGCCGGGAGCTGACGAGGGTGGACCCGAGGACGTCGAGCAGGGCGTTGGCCACCTCGAGGTTGGCCTCGGCGTTCTCGAACCGGATCGGGTTGACCTTGTGGGGCATCGTGCTCGAGCCGACCGTCCCCTGGCCGCGGACCTGGGCGAAGTAGCCGAGCGAGATGTAGGACCAGACGTCGGTGCAGAGGTTGTGGAGGACCCGGTTGAAGCGGGCGATGTCGGCGTAGAGCTCGGCCTGCCAGTCGTGGCTCTCGATCTGCGTCGTCAGCGGGTTCCACGTCAGGCCGAGGCCCTCGACGAAGGTCCGGCTCACCTCGGGCCAGTCCGCGCCGGGGACGGCTGCGAGGTGGGCCCCGAACGTCCCGGTCGCGCCGTTGAGCTTGCCGAGGTACTCGGCGGACTCGACCCGGCGGAGCTGGCGGCGCAGCCGGGCGGCGAGGACGGCGAGCTCCTTGCCCATCGTCGTCGGTGTCGCCGGCTGGCCGTGGGTGTGCGCGAGCATCGGGACCGCCCGGAGCTCGTGGGCCATCGCGGCGAGGTGGTCGACGACGGCCCCCGCCCGCGGGAGCCAGACCCGGGTGACGGCGCCGCGGACCATGAGGGCGTAGGCGAGGTTGTTGACGTCCTCGCTCGTGCAGCAGAAGTGGACGAGCTCGCCGAGACCCGCGTCCGCCGGGTCCGGAGCCACCGCGGCGAGACGGCTCTTGAGGAGGTACTCGACGGCCTTGACGTCGTGCTGGGTCACCCGCTCCGTCGCGGCGAGCTCGGCGATGTCGTCCGGGCCGAAGTCCGTGACGGCCCGGCGCAGCGCGGCCTTCTCGCGGTCCTCGAGCCGGCGCACCCCCGGGACGCTCCGCGTCTCGGTGAGGTGGATGAGCCACTCGACCTCGACGTGGACCCGCTCCCGGTTGAGGGCGGGCTCGGAGAGGTGGTCGACGAGCGCGGCGACGACCCGACGGTACCGGCCGTCGAGGGCACCGAGAGCGATGGCGGGGGTGACGTCAGCGAGGGAGGCCATGGGCGCCATCCTCCCAGAGCGACCGGCGCGTCCCGACCCCGCTCGGGTGGGCCCGGCCGCGGTCCGGGGCGGCGGACGTCAGCGCGCGCCGAGCGCGGCGCGGACGTGGTCGACGATGCCGGGGAGGGCGGCGACGAGCTCGTCGTACGTCCTGTCGAAGCTCTCCTCGCCGCCGTACCACGGGTCGTCCATCTCGAGGTCGCCCGCGGCGAGGGCGGCGTCGTCGAACTCGCGAATGAGCCGGAGTCGGTCGCGCTCGCCGGGTCCGGCGAGCCGCTCGAGCCGCCGGAGGTGCGCGCGGGTGGCGGCGAGGACGAGCTCGCGCTCGGCGAGCCACTCCGGGCGCACCTGCCGGGCGACGTGGTCGGACCAGCCGCGGTCGTCGTGACCCCGGCGCCGGAGCGCCTCGACCGTCCGGGGGTCGGCGGGGCCGCCCTCCTCCTCGGCGCTCACCCCGGCCGAGTCGACGACGACGCGGTCGGCGAGCCCCTCGGCCTCGAACCGCTCGCGGAGGAGGAACTCGGCCATCGCCGACCGGCAGATGTTGCCGGTGCAGACGGCCAGGACGCGGTAGGGCGGAGTGCTCACCCGGACATTGAACCGCGGTCGCCCCGCGACGGCGCGCCCGGGGGGAGTCCGTGGGCGTGCGCCTCGAGGTCGTCGAGGAGGTCCCTGCCGGTCCACGGCCGTCGGGCGGCACCGGCCGCCTCGGCGGCGTGGACGAGGTCGACGACACGGGCGCACACCGGAGTGGGGATCCCGTGCCGGGCCCCGAGGTCGACGACGGCGCCCTGGAGGTCGTCGATCTCCGTCCGGCGTCCCCGGGCGAGGTCGTCCGCCATCGAGCTGCGGGCGGCCGGGTCGATCTTCAGGGTCCGGGCCGCGAGGACCGCGAAGACGGGGTCCGGGGCGCGGAGGAGCTGCGGGGTGACCTGGGCGGGGAGGGGGGTGAGCCGGGCGGGACGGACCCCCTTCGCGGCGAACGTCGCGAGCGCCTCGTCCTGGCAGAGGGCGAGGCACCGGCGGTAGTCCCGGGTCATGATCTCGTCCCTGAGCGGGAGGCCCGAGAGGGCGTTGAGGGCGTTGTTGAGGTTCATGAGGAGCTTGGCGTGCTGGACCTCGCGGATGTCCTCGCGCGCCCGGACGGTGAGCCCCGCCGCCGCGGCGGTCGCGATGAACGGCGCCGCCGCGGGGTGGTCCTGGACGAGGAGCTCGCCGGACGTGCCCTGGTGGAACGTCCCCGGCCCGCTCTCGACGATGTTGTACCCGATCATCCCCGCGAGGACGACGGGCCGGGACGCGCTCTCGGGGAAGGCGTCGGTGAGGGCCTCCCGGATGACGGCCGGGTTGTGCAGGCCGTTCTGGATGCTGAGGACGACGGTGTCCCGGGTGAGCTGGGGGGCCATGAGGGTGGTGGCCAGGCCGGTGTCGGGGGACTTCGTCGTGAGGAGGACGATGTCCGCGCCCGCGACGGCGGTCGCGTCGGTCGCGAGCCGGAGCCGGTCCGCCGGGACCCGGACGGTCGCCCTGCCGCCGCCGGTGAGGGTGAGCCCGTGCGCGGCCACGTCCCCGATGACCCGGGGACGGCCGACGAGCGTGACGTCCGCGACGGCGGCGAGGTGGCCCCCGAGGTGGCAGCCGACGAGTCCGGCCCCGACGACGGCGATCCGGGGGCGGAGCGGATCCGGGGAGGGTGGCACGAGTCGATCCTGCCACCGCGGGCTGGTCGAGGTTCGTCCAACGGGGATGCGGGCGTGCCGCGGCCCTCGGGGGGACGAGCGAGGCCCGGTCGGCCGGGGGCGCTCAGCCCGCCGCGAACAGGAGGGCGACCGGGACGAGGAGGACGACGGCGGCGAACGCGTCCATCGCGAGGGCGAGGACGACCGGCCGCTCGGCCGTCCGCCCGAGGAGCTCGAGCCGGACCCGGGCGTCCGACGCGCTGGCGGCCGCGGCCATCGCCGCCTCGGGCGCGGTCCCCGCGGCGAGTGTGACGAGGGCGCGCGCCGTCGGGAGCACACCGGCGCTCCGGGCGGCGGCGCGGTCGGCGAGGACCTCGACGAGGAGGCGGACCTCGTGCAGGGCGGCGGGTGAGCGCAGCCCCGGGGGGACCGCCTCGTGGGCGACGGTGAAGAACTCGAGGACGAGGTCGTGCCGGGCACGCAGGTGGCTTCGCTCGTGGGCGAGCACCGCGGCGAGCTCGTCGGGGGGGAGGGTCTCGAGGGCCCCCCGGGAGAGGACGACGCGGGAGCGGGCCCCCGGCAGGCAGTACGCGGTCGGGGTCGGGTGCGCGAGCACCCGCAGGCGCGGCCCGTCCGGGCGCCCGACGAGGTCGACGAGGTCACGGTGCCGACGGCGGACGGCGCGCAGCCGGGTCCCGACCCGGTGCCCGGAGACGAGCAGGCGCGCGAGCATCCCCGCGCTCACCGCGACGGCGAGCCACCCGGCCGCGGGGTGCCCGCCGCCCGGGGCCGTGCGCCCGTGGAGGAGCGCCGCCGCCGGGGCGGCCGCGACGGCGGCGACGACCGCGGTGAGGGTGACCGACTGCCAGACGAGCAGAGCGGCCCCCGGAGCCCGGCGGAACGTCGTCTGCCGGGCCATGAGACGCGGCACCGGCCACGCGAGGACGACGGCGACGAGGACGAGGGCGACGGCGGGGTACACGGGGTGTCGGGGGTGTCGGGGCTGGCGGGGCCGCGCGGGCTCAGCCGACCCCTCCCCGGGCGCCGTCGCGGGCCTCCAGGGCAGCAAGGGCGGCCCGGAGGTCGGCGACCTCGTCGGTGCTCGCCGTGTCGAGGAAGTGGAGCATCGCGGCGCGCCGGTCGCCCGCGTCGAGGTCGTCGAGCGAGCTGTGCATCGCTCGCGCGGTGAGCTGCTCGCGGGTGTCGACGGGCAGGTAGCGCCACGCGCGTCCGTCCCGCGCGCGACGGACGAGGTCCTTCTTCGCGAGCCGGTCGAGCACGGTGAGGACGGTCGTGTAGGCGAGCCCCCGGTCGGCCAGGGCCTCGTGGACCGCGCGGACCGTCACCCCGGCGACGTCCCCGTGCGCGGGGCGGACGCGTGCCCCCGCCCCGGCGTGCTCCCACAGGCACTCCATGACGGCCCGTTCGAGGTCCCCGAGCCCCGGCTTCGCTGCTGTCATGACCACCATCATCCCCCGACCGTCGCGCGCGCGGCAGGGAGGTCGAGGACGCGGTCGAAGGCCTCGAGGCCGTCCGGACGGTGGCTGACCATGACGACCGTGCGTCCCCGGGTCGCGGCGGCGAGGTCGTCGAGGACGGACGTCGCCGTCGCGTGGTCGAGGTGGGCGACCGGCTCGTCGAGCAGGACGACGGGGCGGCCGGTGAGCAGGGCGCGGGCGACGGCGATCCGGGCTCGCTCCCCGCCCGAGACCCCCCGGCCCCCGGCACCCAGCCGGGTGTCGAGGCCGTCCGGGAGCCCGGCGTACCAGTCCCGCAGGCCGGCTCGGTCGAGGGCGTCGACGAGGTCGGCGTCGGTCGCCCCGGGGGGCGCGGCGAGGCGGAGGTTCTCCCGGAGCGTCGAGGCGAAGACGTGCGGCTCGTCGTCGACGACGGCGACGAGGGCGCGGGCCGCGGCGACCCCGAGCTCGCGGACGTCGGTGCCGTCGACCCGGACGGTGCCCCCGCAGGGGTCGAGGTGGCGGGCGAGGACGGCGAGGAGGGTCGACTTGCCGGCGCCGTTCGCGCCCGTCACCGCGAGGTGCGTGCCCGGGGGGAGGTCGAGGTCGACGGGCCCGAGGTCGCGCGAGCCCCCGGTCCACCCCGCCGTGACCCCCTCGAGGACGAGGTGGGGCACGCTCCCCGGGCCGGGTGCGGGTGGCCCTCCCGGAGTGCCGGCGTCCGGGGTCACCGCCGGCCGCTGGTCGAGGACTCCG
This sequence comes from uncultured Actinomycetota bacterium, assembly GCA_963783735.1. Taxonomy (GTDB): domain Bacteria; phylum Actinomycetota; class Actinomycetes; order Actinomycetales; family Dermatophilaceae; genus CAWDAQ01. The sequence goes on from CAWAOO010000001.1 coordinate 95,079, forward strand.
CGCAGTCGGGCCGCGCTCGCCTGGCTCCGGGCGAGGGCGCGGGCGGCGTCGGTCACCGGGGTGAGGGCGTCGGCGAGCGCGACGGGGGTGAGGACGAGGAGCGCGCGGACCGCCGGGTCGAGGTCGCTGCCGGTCCGGTCGAGGAGGACGGCGACGGCCGCCACGGCGACCCCGGCCGCGACGAGGAGGACCCCCGCGGAGGTTGTCCGGCCGCGGGCCTGGCGCATCGAGGCCGTGGTGAGCGCGTCGTGCGCCGAGGCGAGCCGGCCGAGCGCCGCCTCCTCGCCGTGGACCGCGCGGACGTCGGTGGCCTGCTGGGCGACGAGCTCGGCGACCGCGGCGACCTCTGAGCGAGCTGCGAGGAGCTCGTGCTGGGAGGACCGTTCGAGCGACCACGCGAGGGCGGAGACCGCCACCGTCGCGGCGAGGAGCCCGAGGAGTGCGAGCGCAGCGGGCGGGTGGAGGACGGCGGTGAGGACGACGGCGGCCCCGGCCGTCACGGCGCTCGAGAGAACGGGAACGGTCACCCGGACCTGGGCCCCGACGACGTCGTCGAGGTCGTCGACGACGCCGGTGAGCAGGTCGGCCCGGCCCCGTCGGCCGAGCCGGGCCGGGGTGAGCGGGACGAGCGCCGCGTACGTCCCCGCGCGCCGCCGGGCGAGGTCGGCGAGGGCGGCGTCGTGGGTGAGGAGGCGCTCGGCGTACCGCAGCACCGGCCGCGCCATCCCGAACGCGCGGACGGCGACGATGGCGGTGAGGAGGGTGAGGATGACGGGCCGCTCGCTCGCCCGGACGATGAGCCAGCCCGAGGTCGCCGTGAGGGCGACCCCGGCGGTGAGCGCTGCGCCGCCGACGAGGCCGGCGAGACCGAGGCGGGGGGTGACGCGGACCGTCGTGAGGTCGGGGGTCATGCCGTGACCTCCGCGGCTCTCGCGCCGAGGTGGAGGTGGCGGTCGGCGAGCCGGAGGAGCTCGGGCCGGTGGGTGACGGCCACGACGACGCGGTCGCGGGCGAGGTCGCGGATGACCGCGTGGGCGAGCTCGGCGGCGTCGGGGTCGAGGTGGGCGGTCGGCTCGTCGAGGAGGACGAGGCGCTCCGGCGCGAGGGTGGCGCGGGCGAGGGCGACCCGGGCGCGCTGACCCGCGGACAGCCCGAACCCGTCGTCTCCGACGGTCGTGTCGAGGCCGTGGGGGAGGCCCGCGACGACGCCGTCGAGCCCGACCCGGCGCAGGGCCTGCCAGACGACGTCCGGGGGCGCGGTGTTGCCGAGGGCGAGGACGGACCGCAGCGTGCCCGTGGGGAGGAAGGGGCGCTGGGTGACGAGGTGGGCCGAGGGCGCACGAACCCGGCCCGAGGACGGTGCCCGCACCCCTGCGAGGACCTCGAGGAGGGTGGACTTCCCGGCGCCGGACACCCCGCTGACGACGGTGAGGCCGGGGCCCGCGGCGAACGTCAGCCCGTCGAGCACGGGGGTCGTCGACCCCGGGTAGGTGTAGCCCACCGCGTCGAGGGCGACGCCCGGGTGGATGGGCTCGCCCCCGTCGAGGTCGCCGGTGGGCTCGTCCGCGGCCGGCAGGCCCGGGGACGAGGCGAGGTCGGCGATGACGGCCCGCAGGGACTCGGCACCGTCCGCCGCGTTGTGGTACTCCGCCCCGACGCGGCGCACCGGCCAGTACGCCTCCGGGGCGAGGAGGATGGCGAGCATCGCCGTGCCGAGCGGCATCGAGCCCGCGGCGAGCCGGAGCCCGCAGGTCACGGCGACGAGGGCCACCGAGATCGTCGCGAGCAGCTCGAGCGCAGCCGAGCTGAGGAAGGCGACCTTGAGCGTGCGCATCGTCGCCCGCCGGTGCTCCTCGCTCACCCGGGTGATCGTCGCGACCTGACGCTCGCCCCGGCCGTGGGCGACGAGGGTGGGCAGGCCGCGGACGACGTCGAGGAAGTGGCCCGACAGGGCCGCGAGGGCGCGCCAGCGGCGACGGGTGGCGTCCTCGGTGCTCCGGCCGATGAGCGCGGCGAAGAGGGGGAGCAGGGGGAGGGTGGCGACGACGACGAGCGCGCTCACCGGGTCGACGACGGCGAGCGCGAGCACGGCGAGGACCGGGACGACGGCGGCGGCGACGAGCGCGGGGAGGAAGCGGGCGACGTAGGGCTCGACGCTCGCCGCCCCCTGGGTCGCGAGGGTGAGCGCCTGCGCGGGGTCGGGCCGGGAGTCGGCGCCAACCGTGAGCCACCGGCGCAGGAGCCGGGTGCGGACGGCCCGGCTGACCCGGGTCCCCGCCCACGCGGCGGTGAGCTCGGTCCCCGCGGCGAGGGCGCCGCGGACGGCGAAGAGCCCGGCGAGCCAGGCCGCCGCGGGGACGACGTCCTCGCCGCGGGCCACGGCGACGACGACGGCGGTGAGCGCGAACGCCGAGGCGATCGTCGTGACCCCGACGGCGGCGCCCACGGCCCCGAGCGCCGCGAGCGGCGCCCGGGACTCGGGGAGGGTCCGCAGGAGGGCGGGGTCGACGGGTCTCATCGCGGTCTCAGCGCCCGCTCCCGACGCGCTCGCGGACCGGGCCGGTCGCCGGCGGGATGTGCCGGGTCGAGATCCGCTTGCGGAACACCCAGTAGGTCCAGCCCTGGTAGACGAGGACGATCGGGGTGAACACGACGGCGACGACGGTCATGATCCGCAGCGTGTAGTCGGTGCTCGAGGCGTTGTCGACGGTCAGCGACCAGCTCGGGTCGAGCGTCGAGGGCATGACGTTCGGGTAGAGCATCGCGAAGTACGTGACCACCGTGAGCCCGATCGTCACCGCCGTCCCCGCGAAGGCCCACCCCTCACGGCCGCGGAGGTTCGCGGCGAGCGCGCCGAGGAGTGCGGCCGCGGCAAGCACGGTCGTCGTCCACGACAGCGTGTCGCCGCGGCCGAGGCCGAGGACGAGGAGCAGCAGCACCGCGAGCACGGCCGCGCCGACCCCGACCCGGGTTCCGAGCGCGCGGGCCTCGGCGCGGATCGGCCCGTCGGTCTTGAGCGCGACGAAGAACGCGCCGTGGGTGAGGAACAGCGCGAGGGTCGTCAGGCCGCCGAGCAGGCTCGTCGGGTTGAGCAGGGTGAAGAAGTTGCCGGTGAACTCCATGTCGGCGTTGATGGGCAGCCCCCGGACGATGTTGGTCAGCGCGACTCCCCACAGCACCGCGGGGACGGCGGAGCCGAAGATGATCGCCGCGTCCCACCGGGCCCGCCACTCCGGGTCGTCGCGCTTGCCGCGGTAGTCGAAGCCCATCGCGCGGACGATGAGCGCGACGAGGATGAGCAGGAGCGGGAGGTAGAACGCGCTGAACATCGTCGCGTACCAGTGCGGGAAGGCCGCGAAGGTCGCGCCGCCGGCGGTGAGCACCCAGACCTCGTTGCCGTCCCAGACCGGCCCGATGGTGTTGAGCAGCACCCGGCGGCGCTTCTCGCCCGCCTCGGGCGCCTCGCCCTCCCGGGAGCGGCCGAGGACGGGCAGGAGCATGCCGACGCCGAAGTCGAACCCCTCGAGCACGAGGTAGCCGGTCCAGAGGACGGCGATGAGGAGGAACCAGATGAGCGGGTAGTCCATGGTGTGTCCTGGGTCTCGCGGGGGTCAGTAGGCGAACTGGAGGGGGGAGTCCTCGTCGACGTCCCCCGGCGGCACGGGCTCCTCGAAGGGGTCGGCGCCGCGCCGGACGTAGGTGAGGAACAGCTTGACCTCGATGACGGCGAGGGCGGCGTAGAGGAGGGTGTACACGGCCATCGACGTAATGACCTCACCGGCCGAGACCGACGGCGAGACGCCGGTGCGGGTCGTCATGAGCCCGTACACGACCCACGGCTGGCGTCCGATCTCGGTGAAGATCCAGCCGAACGAGTTGCCGAACACCGGCAGCAGCGGGGTGATGGCCGCGACCCAGACCCAGCCCCGGGCCACCGGCGTGCCCTCCCGGCGGGTGGCCCAGAGGACGCCCGCGGCGGCGGCCATCGCGACGAAGCCGAGCCCCATCATGATCCGGAACGACCAGTACGACAGCGGGATGTTCGGGGTGTACGCGGTGGCGTCGGTGAAGGGGCTGCCGTCGCCGGAGTACTTCTGCGCCAGCTGCTCCTCGAGGGGGTTGATCCCCTGGACCCGACTGCTCGTGGACCCGGTCGCGAGGAAGCTCAGCACGCACGGCACGGACACGGTGAACTTCTCCTGGCTGCCGTCGAGAGACCCGACGGTGAGCAGCGAGAACGGCGCGCAGCTGTCGCTCGTCTCGTACAGCGCCTCGGCCGCGGCCATCTTCATCGGCTGGACCTCGGTCATGATCTTGCCCTGGAGGTCGCCACTGACGAGGACGCCGAGCGCGGCGACGAGGGTGAACACGGCGCCGAACCGGGTGGCCCGGCGGTACATCGAGGCGTCCTGCTGCGTGGCCTCCGAGCGGCTGCGCCGGAGCAGCCAGAGCGCGACGCCCATGACGACCGCGCCCCCGGTCATGTAGGCGGCGAAGATGACGTGCGGGAACGTCACGAGCTGGACCTTGTTCGTCAGGACGGCGACGAAGTCGGTGAGCTCGGCCCGGCCGGTGGCGGGGTTGAACCGGTAGCCGACCGGGTTCTGCATGAACGAGTTCGCGGCGAGGATGAAGTACGCCGAGAGGACGGTCCCGATGTGGACGAGCCACATCGTCGCGGCGTGGAGCTTCTCCGGGATCTTGCCCCAGCCGAAGATCCACAGCCCGAGGAACGTCGACTCGAGGAAGAACGCGAGCAGCGCCTCGATCGCGAGCGGCGCGCCGAAGATGTCGCCGACGAACCGGGAGTAGTCGCTCCAGTTCATCCCGAACTGGAACTCCTGGACGATGCCGGTGGCGAGACCGAGCGCGAAGTTGATCGTGAAGAGCTTGCCGAAGAACTTCGCGAGCCGGAGGTACTCCGGGCGGTGGGTGCGCACCCACTGGGTGTGGAAGACCGCGACGACCGCCGACATCCCGATCGTGATCGGCACGAAGAGGAAGTGGTAGACGGTCGTGATGGCGAACTGCCACCGGGCAAGGTCGAGGGCGTCCATGCGTGCTGCTCCCGCGGTCGAGGATGACGACGTGCTCGATACTACGACACGTAGTAGGTGCCGCTCGGCCGCGGACCACATCCACCCTGCACGGTGGGTCCGCCCCGCCGCCACGGACCAAGGTCCCCCCGCGTCTGCCCCCGCTTCTTGCCCCCGCGGCCGCGCACCACCCGCGGAAGAGCCGGTTGGCCCGGCCGCGTGGGCAAGAGGTCGGGGGAGGGGTCAGGCGCGGGCGGGGCTGCCGTCCTCGGTGAGACCGTCGTCGACGTGCTCGGCGGCGTACGCGCGCAGCCGCTCGACGTCGAACTCGGCCGTGTCGCCGGCCTCGAACGCGTCGAGCATGAGGGTCACGTGGAGGCGGCAGCGCTCGGCGAGGTCGGCGTCGCCGGCGGCGGCGATCCTCCCCGCGAGCTTGACGGCCGACCGGACGACGTACGGCTCCTCGGCCCCGTGCGTGCGGAGGTCGTCGAAGACGACGTCGACGACGTCGATCGGGGTGACCCGCGCGGTGACGACCCGCAGCGCGCCGTCGTCGTCGGACCTTCCGGCCGGGGCGAGGCCGTTCCGGGCGAGCAGGGTGAGGCCGCTGCCGAGCTCGGAGATGGCGTTCCGAGCGGTGTACGGGTCGTTCGTGCCGGGGGAGAGCGCACGGACGGCGACCTCGACGAGCTGCTGGACGGCGAACGCGACGTCCTGGTAGGGGGTGCGGGCGTCGTCGACCGAGACCGCCGAGCGCACGGCGGCCGTGACGTCGGCGGCGGTGCACGTCGTCCGGACGATCGGCTCCTCGGCGAGGACGTGGGTCCCGACGGGGGCGAGGACCTCGACGACACCGTCGTGCGTGCGAGCGGCCCGGAGCAGGGCGGCCTCGTCGACGGAGACGACGTACCCCGGGGCGCCCGCCGTGACGACCTCGCACGCGCCGCCGAGCCGTCCCGCCGGCACGGCGTTCGCCGGGACGGTGTCCGGGTACTGGCCGGCGACGACCCGGTGGAGCTCCCGGCTGACCCGCTCGATGAGGGTCGACACCTGGATCGAGTCGGCGATGTGGTGGATGAAGTAGACGAGGGCGAAGACGTTGGCGACGGCGATGAGGATCGCGAGGTAGACCGCGAGGTAGGGGACGAACGAGGCCCGGCCGGTGCTCTCGTCCGCGGCGTTGACCGAACGGAGGACGAGGAGGGAGTAGACGAAGGTCGCGACGAAGGTCCCGAGGACGAGCTGGTTGCGCCGGTCGGACATGAAGTTCCGCACGAGCCGCGGGCCGTAGGTCGAGCTCGCCGTCGCGATGACCGAGATGGTGATCGAGAACGACGTCGAGGCCACGGCGAGCATGGACCCGCCGATGGCCGTGAGGATCCCCCGGCTTCCGCTCACACCGAGGAGGAACGCGCTGCCCGGGGTGGAGGCCCACCGCTGCGTGTCGACCGCACGGTCGATCCCGACGGCGAGCTCGGCGAGGACCGCCCCGCCGACGACGAGGGCGATGGGGATGAGCCAGAACGAGTCCCGAACCCGTCGGAGGCGCTCCCGGACGGAGGCGCCCACGTCAGCTGTCCGGGAACCCGTGGGGGTTCTGCTGCTGCCACCGCCACGTGTCCGCGCACATGTCGTCGACGGTGAGGGCCGCCCGCCAGCCGAGCTCGGTGTTGGCCCGGGCGGGGTCGGCGTAGGAGCGGGCGATGTCGCCGGGCCGGCGCTCGGCGACCTCGTACGGCAGCTCGCGGCCGACCGCCCGGGAGAACGCGGCGAGCATCTCGAGGACGCTCGTCCCGTGCCCCGTGCCGAGGTTCCACGTGCTCACCGGCTCGGTCGTGCTCGAGAGCCGGTGGAGCGCGGCGAGATGCCCCGCGGCGAGGTCCTCGACGTGGATGTAGTCGCGCAGGGGGGTCCCGTCGGGGGTGTCGTAGTCGTCCCCGAAGACCCGCAGCCGCTCCCGCCGGCCGACGGCGACCTGGGCGATGTAGGGGACGAGGTTGTTCGGGATCCCCTGGGGGTCCTCGCCGATCGTCCCCGACGGGTGCGCCCCGACGGGGTTGAAGTAGCGCAGCAGCGCGATCCGCCAGGACGGGTCGGCCGCGGCGACGTCCCGCAGGACCTGCTCGATCATGACCTTCGTCCACCCGTACGGGTTCGTCGCCGACGTGGGGAGGTCCTCGCGCATCGGGACCGGGGCGCGCTCGCCGTACACCGTCGCCGAGGAGGAGAAGACGAGCTTGCCGACCCCGTGGGCACGCATCGCGCGGACGAGGCTGAAGGTCGCCCCGAGGTTGTTCTCGTAGTACTCGAGCGGCTTCTCGACGCTCTCGCCGACGGCCTTGAGGCCGGCGAAGTGGATGACGGCGTCGATCCGCTCGTCGACGAAGAGACGCTCGGTCTTGTCCGCGTCGCGCAGGTCGAAGGCGTGGACGGGGACGTGGGTCCCGGTGAGGGCCTCGAGCCGGCCGACGACGGTGGGCTTCGCGTTCGCGAAGGAGTCGACGATGACGACGTCGTGCCCCGCGGCGACGAGCTGGACCACGGTGTGGGAGCCGATGTACCCGGCGCCGCCGGAGACGAGAACGCGCATGCGGCTACCCTACGGGGAGGTCGTGGGTGAGCCGCCCCGGCGGGGACCCCGACGGGCCTGCGGCGACCCTCAGGCGGGGTGGTCCTCGGTGCTCATCCGCCGGAGGAAGCTCTGTGTCCGCTCGTTCTGGGGGTTGTCGATGACCGAGCGGGGGGCGCCCTCCTCGACGACGACCCCGCCGTCCATGAAGACGACCCGGTCGGCGACCTCGCGGGCGAAGGACATCTCGTGGGTGACGACGATCATCGTGGACCCGCTCGTCGCGAGCTCCCGCATGACGTCGAGCACGTCGCCGACGAGCTCCGGGTCGAGCGCCGACGTCGGCTCGTCGAAGAGGAGGAGCTTGGGGTCCATCGCCAGCGCGCGGGCGATGGCCACCCGCTGCTGCTGACCGCCGGAGAGCTGGGAGGGGTAGGCCTCGGGCTTGTCGCCGAGCCCCACCCGGTCGAGGAGCTGCACGGCCCGCGTGCGGGCGGACTTCCGCTTCTCGCCCTTGACCTGGACCGGCGCCTCGATGATGTTCTCGAGCGCGGTCATGTGGGGGAAGAGGTTGAACCGCTGGAACACCATGCCGATCTCGCGGCGCTGGGCGGCGATCCTCCGGTCGGTGAGCCGGTGGAGGGTGCCCCCGCGGTCCTCGTAGCCGATGAGGTCGCCGTCGAACCAGATCCTCCCCCCGTCGATGGTCTCGAGCTGGTTGATGCAGCGGAGGAACGTCGTCTTGCCCGAGCCCGACGGGCCGAGGAGGCAGACGACCTCGCCCTCCCGGACGTCGATGTCGATTCCCTTGAGGACCTCGGTCCCGTGGAAGGCCTTGGTGACGTTGACGGCGTGGACGAGGGGGGCGTCATCCGTGCCGTGCGTCCTCGCAGGGGTCGGCGCCGCGGACGTCGCCATCACGCACCCCCCGTGCCGGACGCGGCTCCGGCCCCCGGAGGTGCCGCCTTCCGGCGGGTCCGGCGAGGCGCCGTCCCGAAGCCGCGGCCGAAGTACCGCTCGAGGTAGGACTGGCCGACCATGAGGACGCTGCAGACGATGAGGTACCACACGACCGCGGCGACGTACGCCGGCATGATCTTGTACGTGTTGTTCGCGACGACCTGGACCTGGTAGAAGAGCTCGGCGTTGACGGGGACGGCGGCGAGGAGCGAGGTGTCCTTGACCATGGCGATCGTCTCGTTGCCGGTCGGCGGGACGATGACCCGCATCGCCTGGGGGAGGACGATCCTGCGCATCGTCTTGCCGGCCGGCATCCCGAGCGCCTCGGCGGCCTCGACCTGGCCCTTGTCGACCGAGAGGATGCCGGCCCGGGCGATCTCGGCCATGTAGGCGGCCTCGGAGAGCCCGAGCCCGATGACGCCGACGACGATCCCGTTGCTGATCGTCCGCACGTCGAGCGACCAGATCGTCAGCGAGCTGCTCAGGCCGAAGAGGTCGGCGACCTGGCTGCCGAACGGGAACCCGAAGTCAAGGGTGGGGTAGAGGTAGAGGAGGCCGACGCCGAGGAGGGCGAGGAGGACGTACCGGGGGATGGCGCGGAAGAACCACGTGTAGACGAACGAGACCCCCCGCAGGACGGGGTTCGTCGACAGCCGCATGATCGCGATGAGGACGCCGAAGACGACGCCGACGATCATCGACAGGACGGTCGCGAGGATCGTCCCGCGGATGAGGCCGTTGAGCACCGGGCTGTAGTTCATCACCTGGAGCGCGAACGGGAAGTCCCACCGCTCGTTCGTGAGGAACGAGCTGATCATCATCGCGACGAGGACGGCGATCCCCGCGAGCGCGACCCAGCGCCAGGGGTGCGGGACCGGCCGGGCGTGGATGGGTCCGGGCCGGTCCTCGGCGTGCTCGGTCATCGATGGTCCCTACCGGTGCTCGGCGGTCACGGGTTGACGGCGAAGTCCGAGATCGCCCCGGACTCGTTGCCCCACTTCGACAGGGCGGCCTTGTAGGCGCCGGACTCGTCGATCTTCGTCAGGGCGTCCGCGATCGCCTGGGCGAACTCCGTCTCCTTCTTCGGGACGACGAACCCGTAGGGCGCCGAGTCGTAGATGTCGCCGATGGCCTCGAGCTGGTCACCGGTCTGGGTGATCGCGTAGAGGCCGACGGGCGAGTCGGCGAGCATGGCGTCGGCCTTGCCCGAGATGACGTCCGCGGTGACCTTGCTCTGCGCCTGCTCGATGACCTGCTGGATCGGGGGCTTGCCGGCGTCGGTGCACTTCTTGCTCCGGGCGTTGAGGTCGGTGATCTGGACCGTGCCCTGCTGGACGCCGATGGGCTTGCCGCAGGCGTCGTCCGGGCTGACGTTCGCCGGGTTGCCCTTCTTGACGATCCACTGCGTGCCGGCGTTGAAGTAGCTGACCATGTTGACCTGCTGCTTGCGCTGGGCGTTGATGGTGAAGCTCGACACCCCGACGTCGTACTTGCCCGACGAGACGCCGAGGATGATCGTGTCGAACCCGGCGTTCTGGTACTCGGTCTTGAGCCCGAAGACCGCCGCGACGGCGTCGAAGATGTCGACGTCCATGCCCTGGACCGTCTTGCCGTCCGCGGCGAGGAACTCGTTCGGGGCGTACGAGGCGTCGGTGCCGACGACGATGACCCCCGCGTCCTTGATCTTCGCGGGGACCTTGGCCGCGAGTGCCGGGTCGACGCTGGGCGTCGCCGGCGACGAGCTGTCGGTCGAGGACGAGGAGGAGGAGGACGAGGACTCGGTCGAGAGCGAGCTCGACCCGCAGGCGGCGAGGCTGAGCGCGCTGACGGCGAGACCCGCGACGACGAGGGGGGTGGGACGGCGCACGGAGCACTCCTTGGTGGTGAGGGCAGTCGGATCGATCCTCCCACCTCGCCCGCCGCCGCGGCGGGATTCCGCCTTCCCCGTCACCCAGATGTGACGCGGTCTCGGCGGGGGGATGCCGGACGACCGACGAGGGACGTCAGGGGTTGATCGCGAAGTTCGTGCTCCCGCCCTGCTCGTTGCCCCAGCGGGCAAGGACGAGCCGGTGCTCGCCGCTCTCCTGGAGGTCGCGCGGGCCCCGGCCACGGCCTCGGCGAAGCCGGTGTCTCCCTCGGGGAGCGCGATCCCGCAGGCCGCGCCGTCGTAGGCCATCCCGCCCGGCACCCGGCCTGCTTCGTCGTGAGGTCCTTGTCCGCCCGGACGGCGTTCTTCGTCACGGCGACGGTCAGGCCGCACGGAGCCTGCGGGTCGACGGTGGCCCGGGTGCCGTTGCCCGTCGCCCACTGGATCCCGGCGGTGAGGGCGAGAGCGCTCGCCGCGAGACCGGCGAGGAGGACGACGGGGCGGGGCCGGGGCACGCGTCCCCGGAGTCTCCCCCGACGAGGCGCGGATAGGCTCGTCCTCCCCGCCCCGACGAAAGGCCGGTCGTGCCCGCACCCCTGCGGCAGGTCCGCACCCAGCTCGCCCGCCCCCGGGTCATCCTTGCCGCGAAGAGCGCGCTCGCCGTCGAGGTCGCCTGGCTGCTCGCCCCGTTCATGCCGGGGGTCACCGACGACTACCCGTACTACGCGCCCCTCGGGGCGCTCGTGTGCATGTACCCGACGGTCATGGGGTCGGCGCGGCTCGCGAGCCGCGCCCTCCTCGGTCTCGCCACGGGAATCCTCATCGCCGGCATCGCGATCCAGTTCGACGTCGCCGTCGTGTTCCGGCTCCCCGTCATCATCGCCGTCGCGGTCCTCGTCGGCGGGCTGCGGATCTTCGGCAGCGGCCGGGACTGGATCGCGGTCGCCGCGCTGTTCGTCCTCGTCGTCGGCGGGGGGCAGGCCGAGCAGTACTCCATCGGGTACCTCAGCCAGATGGCGCTCGGCGTCGTCGTCGGGCTCTCGGTGAACTTCCTCCTGCTCCCGCCGATCTTCGTCGACGACGCCGCCGAGGAGTCCGACACCTTCCGGCTCCGGGTCGCCGACCACCTCGACGAGCTCGCCGACCTCGTCCTCGGGGAGGCTCCGGAGGGATCGTCGTCGTGGGCCGAGCAGAGCGACGGGCTCGCGCACTCCCTCGAGCAGCTCCGGGACTCCGTCCGGGCCTCCGACTTCAGCCAGCGGGGCAACCTGCGGGCGGCCCGGTACCGGGAGCAGATCGCCGCCCAGTCGGCCCACCTGCGCAGCCTCGAGCGGGTGACGCTCTACACCCGCGACCTCACCGAGACGCTCGCCGGGGCCGCGGGGGACGACGCCGTCCCCGAGACCGTCGCGGAGCCCGTCCAGGCCCCGATCGCCGACCTCCTCCGCGCCCTCGCCGAGGCCGTCCGGGCGTGGCGGACGCCGCGGGACGAGGGTGCGGCGCTCGACGACGCGCGGTCGGCGCTCGAGGAGGTCCGCCGTCGCGCCCACGACCTCGAGCCCGGTGCGAGCCTCGAGGCGGCCGGCTCGGTCGGCTCCGACGCCAGACGGATCGTCGCGACCATCGAGGCCGAACACGCCCTCGGGGGGCGCGGGGCCCTCTCAGCGGCCGCGCGGGGAGCGGGAGCGGCCGCGGAACTCCGCGACGACGACATCGTCGGCGACCCGGCGGACGGTGACGTCGGTCAGGCCGGAGCGGCCGTAGGTGGCCCGAACCCGGGCGTCGGCGACTAGGACGTCCCCGAGGCGGGCGGCGGTGACGAAGGTGACGTCCGCGCCCGCCGCGACCGTGAGGACGCCCCCGCTGTTGCACGCGAGCGCGAAAGAGGAGTCGGCGAGCGTGAAGATGTAGCCGCCGTGGCAGATGTCGTGACCGTTGACCATCGCCTCGGTGACGGCCATCCGGACGACGGCGTGGTCGGTCTCGAGCAGCGTCGCCTCCATCCCCAGGGCGCGCGAGGCGCGGTCGTCCTCCCACATCCGCCGGACGAACGTCAGGTCGCCGCTCATCCGCCACCCCCCAAGGCCGGGCTCGGACGGTACCGGCCCCCGGGGAAGGCCCGGTCGAGCTCGGCGAGCCGGGCCCGGACGACGTCGTGGCCGATCTCCTCGCCCCAGGCGACCGGGCCGGTGGGGTAGTTCGTCCCGAGGGTCATCGCGGTGTCGACGTCCTCGGCGCTCGCCTCGCCGCGCCGGACGAGGTCGACCGCCTCGTTGACGAGCATGGCGAGCGTGCGGGCCACCGGGTCGGTGAGGACCGGTCCCCCGACGAGCTCGGCGAGCCGGGCCTCGTCGGGCGCGGCCCTCTCGGGGCGCCCGTCCGCGTCGTACGGGTAGACCCCCCGGCCGCTCTTGCGCCCGAGGTGCCCGGCTGCGACGAGGGCCTCCTGGAGGCCGGTCGGGGCGTACCGCGGGTCACGGCCGGTCTGCTCCCACACGCTCGTCCCGACGGCGAGGTTGACGTCCTGTCCGATGAGGTCGGTGAGCTCGAGCGGGCCCATCCGGAACCCCGCCCCGCGGAGCGCGGCGTCGAGCGTCGCCGCGTCGGCGACCCCGTCCTGCAGCATCCGCTGGGCCTCGCCGTAGAACGGGCGCGCCACCCGGTTGACGATGAACCCCGGGGTGCTCGTGCACCGGACCGGCGTCTTGCCCCAGGCCCGGACGAGCGCGGTGGCCCGCTCGAGGGCCCACTCGCCCGTCGTCTCCGCGTGGACGACCTCGACGAGGCGCATGAGCGGAGGCGGGTTGAAGAAGTGCAGCCCGAGGACCCGCTCCGGGCGGTCGGCGGCGGCGGCGATCTCGGCGAGGTCGAGCGAGGAGGTGTTCGACGCGAGCAGGGTGTCGCCGGGCTGGAGCCGGTCGAGCTCGGCGACGAGCCCGCGCTTGGTCCCGAGGTCCTCGCGGACGGCCTCGACGACGGCCTCGCAGGCCGGGAGGTCGGCGACCCGGGCGACCGTCGTCAGCCGGGCCCGAGCGCCGGCGGCGTCGTCGGCGGCGAGCAGGCCCTTCTCGACGAGGCGGGTGAGCCGGTCACCCACCGAGCCGGCGGCCCGCTCGGCCGCCCCCTCGACGGCGTCGACGAGGACGACCCGGTGGCCGGCGAGGACGAGGACCTGGGCGATCCCGGCCCCCATCGCGCCCGCCCCGACGACCCCGACCACCCCGGGCCGCCGCCCGGCGGGACCGGCGCCGTCCCCGGCCTCGTGCGGGGCCCGTTCCGCCGCCGGCCCCGGGGTGGCGGCCTCGGTCCCGGACGTCGCGGGGGAACGGGGGTCGGTCACGCCACTCATGTGACAGATCATTGCAGTTCGGCTTCGCCGGTGTAAGACGGGGGCGTCTACGATGGGGCCGTGAGCACGCCAACGACGCCGAAGCCCACCCACCCGCTCGTCGAGCGGCACGCAGAGGTCCTCGACGCCGCGGCGGCCGCGCTCGCCGCCCGGAGCTACTACTCGCGCTACCCGGAGTCGCCGTCGCCCCGGGTCTACGGCGAGGGCTCCGCCGACGCGGGGCTGGCCGCCTACGAGGCCCACCTCGGGGGGCCGTTCGCGGCGCTCGACGACGAGCCCGGGGACGGGACCCGGGTCGGCGACGAGGTCTCCCCGTACGGACCGGTGCTCGGGGTCACCTATCCCCACCTCGACGTCGACGCGGCGATGGCCGCGGCCCGGTCCGCCCTTCCGGCGTGGCGGGACGCGGGCGCGCGTGTCCGGGCCGCGGTCTGCGTCGAGGCGATCGACCGGGTCAACGCCCGCTCCTTCGAGATGGCCAACGCCGTCATGCACACGAGCGGACAGCCGTTCGTCATGTCCTTCCAGGCGGCCGGGCCGAACGCCCAGGACCGCGCCCTCGAGGCGGTCGTCGCGGCGCTCGTCGAGCAGGAGCGCGTCCCGGCGTCGGTCGTCTGGGAGAAGCCGGGCAGGACGGCGCCGCTCCGGGTCGAGAAGGACTACCGGCTCGTCCCCCGCGGGGTCGCCCTCGTCGTCGGCTGCAACACCTTCCCGACGTGGAACGCCTACCCGGGCATCTTCGCCTCGCTCGCGACGGGCAACCCCGTCGTCGTCAAGCCGCACCCGCGGGCGACGCTCCCGCTCGCCATCACCGTCGCGGCCTGCCGGGAGGTCCTCGCCGAGGCCGGCTTCGACCCCGCCCTCGTCCAGCTCGCCGCCGAGGCCGACGGCGAGGGCCTCGCGAAGGAGCTCGCCCTCAGGCCCGAGGTCGCCGTCATCGACTACACCGGCGGGTCCGGGTTCGGGGGCTGGCTCGAGCGGGAGGGGACGGCCGCGGGCAAGGTCGTCTACACCGAGAAGGCGGGCGTCAACTCCATCGTCGTCGACTCGACCGACGACCTGCGCGGCGCCCTCGCCAACCTCGCGTTCTCGCTCAGCCTCTACTCCGGCCAGATGTGCACGACCCCGCAGAACGTCTACGTCCCCACCGGGGGGGTCGACACCGACGAGGGGCACGTCGGCTTCGACGAGTTCGGTGAGCGGCTCTCGGGGGCCATCGAGGCGCTGACGGGCGAGGACGCCAGGGCCGTCGAGGTCCTCGGTGCGACCGTCAACGACGGCGTCCGGGCGAACGCCGTCTCCCTCGGCGCGCTCGCCGAGGAGGCCGGCGGCACCGTCGTCCGCGAGGCCCGCCGGGTCGAGCACCCGACCTGGCCGGACGCCGTCGTCCGCGCCCCCGGCCTCGTGGCCGTCGACGCCTCCCGCGAGGACGTGTACGCGCGGGAGTGCTTCGGCCCGGTGTCCTTCCTCGTCCGGGTCGACTCGACGGAGCAGGCGCTGGCCCAGTTCGCCGACACGACCCGCGAGCACGGGGCGATGACGGCCGCGGTGTACTCGACGTCCGCAGAGGTCCTCGGGGCCGCCCGCGAGGCGGCGGCCGAGGCCGGCGTCGCGCTCTCGGAGAACCTCACCGACGGGGTCTACGTCAACCAGACCGCGGCGTTCTCTGACTACCACGGCACCGGCGCCAACCCGGCGGCCAACTCGGCGTACACCGACGCCGCCTTCGTCGCCGGGCGGTTCCGGGTCATCACGAGCCGCCGGCACGTCTGACCCCGCGGCCCGGCCCGGGTGCCGGTGGCCGGCTCCCCCTCCCGTGGCCGGCCCGCGGCCACAGGAGGAACCGGCAGGTTGCGGCCGCACGTCACAACTTCGCGGCACGTCGCCCAACGTCGGCCGTCCGGAACGCGTGGTCTGTCAGGATGACGACATGGCGAGCATCCTCATCAAGATCGGCGTCAACGCCGCCGCGCTCTGGGTGGCCGCGTTCTTCATCTCCGGCATCCACCTCGGCGAGGGGAAGTTCGGGTCGAAGTTCGCGACCGTCATCCTCGTCGCGGCCGTCTTCGGCCTCGTCAACGCCGTCGTCAAGCCGATCGCGACGTTCTTCGCCTTCCCCTTCATCATCCTCACGCTCGGGCTCTTCACCTTCGTCGTCAACGCCCTCATGCTCGAGCTCACGGCGTGGCTGTCGGTCCCGCTCGGGCTGAGCTTCCGGATCGACCACTTCTTCTGGGACGCGATCCTCGGCGCCGTCGTCATCACCATCGTCTCGATGCTCCTCAACATCTTCCTCCCCGACGGCGAAGGCCGAGGCCGCTGACGGCCGCTGACGGCCGCTGACGGTCGCCGACGGCCGGCCCACGGCCGCTGGGGGTCGCTGAGGGAGGCCCCCTCGGGCCGGGAGGGTGGCGCCCTACAGTGAGGGCCATGAGCGAGCCCACCCCCGCCGTCCGCCTCCGCAAGGCTCTCGAGGGCGTCCCCGCCTACGCCCCGGGCAGGCCCGCCGCCGCCCCCGCCGGAGTGACGCCGTACAAGATCTCCTCGAACGAGAACCCCTACCCGCCGCTCCCGGGGGTGCTCGACGCGGTGGCGGCGGCCGCCGCCGAGGTCAACCGCTACCCCGACATGGCGACCACCGTGCTCACCGCCGCGATCGCCGAGCGGGTCGGTGTCCCGGTGACCCACATCGCGACGGGCACGGGGTCGGTCGGTGTCCTCGGCCAGATCGTCCAGGCGCTGTGCGACCCGGGCGACGAGGTCGTCTACGCGTGGCGGTCGTTCGAGGCGTACCCCATCGTCGTCGCGCTCGCCGGGGCGACGTCGGTCCAGGTGCCGCTCACCGCGGACGCCCGCCACGACCTGCCCGCGATGGCCGCGGCGGTCACCCCGCGGACGAAGGTCGCGCTCGTCTGCACCCCGAACAACCCGACCGGCCCGTCCGTGACCGCCGACGAGCTCGCGGCGTTCCTCGCCCGGGTGCCGGAGGACGTCCTCGTCGTCGTCGACGAGGCCTACGTCGAGTTCGTCACCGACGCGGACGCCCCCGACGCGATCGCCCTCCACCGCGAGCACCCGAACGTCGTCGTCCTGCGGACGTTCTCCAAGGCGTACGGACTCGCCGGCCTCCGCGTCGGGTACGCCGTCGCGGCGGAGCCGGTGGCGACCGCTCTGCGGAAGACCGCCGTGCCGTTCGGCGTCAACAGCCTCGCCCAGGCGGCGGCGCTCGCCTCGCTCGAGCGGTACGACGAGCTCCAGGAGCGGGTCGACGCCATCGTCGCCGAGCGCGCCCGGGTCGCCGGGGCCCTCCGGGGCCAGGGCTGGCAGGTCCCCGACACCCAGGCGAACTTCGTCTGGTTCCCCCTCGGGGAGCGGACCGCGGAGTTCGCCGCGGCCTGCCAGGAGTCCGGGCTCATGGTCCGCCCCTACGGCAACGACGGCGCCCGGGCGACGATCGCCGAGCCCGAGGCCAACGACCGGCTCCTCGAGGTCGCCGAATCGTTCCTCACCCGCCGCTGACCGGGTTTCTTTGCGATTTCCTTACCCTCCGGCACTGGCGGGCGCCCGTCGCTGTCGTGAGACTGTCCGGAGGCCGGGGGGGAGCCCTCCCGCGCAGCCCGGCGACGGGGCCCGGCCCGGAGGAAGGACTTCTCGCGTGAGCGGACGACGCATGGCGCGCCACGGCGCCCCGACGGTGGCAGCGGTGGCGCTCGCCGGGCTGATCCTCGGGGCCGTCCCCCAGACGGCCGCTGCCGACCCGGGGGGCCCCGGCGTTCCCCGGGACAAGGCCCCCCGGGCCCGCCTCGACCGGACCGAGATCAAGAAGCCCCAGGGCCGGGACAAGCTCGGCTCGCACGACCGGCAGCTCCTCGCCCGGGCAGAGCAGAAGGGGACCGCACGGGTCACCATCCTCGTCGCGACCGACAAGGGGGCGACCAGCGAGGTCGCCCGGGCCGTCACCGCGGCGGGCGGCTACACGGCGACGGTCAACGACCGGGTCGGGTACGTCCGGGCGAGCGTCCCGACGGGGGCGGTCACCCGCGTCGCCGGCGACGCGAAGGTCCTCGCGGTCGACCTCAACGAGTCGGTCCCCCTGCCCGACCCGTCGGTGACGGGCGCCGGCGGCGGCGCGGTCACCGCGGTGAGCGGCCCGGGCCCGGCGACCCCGAACGACAACCCCTACCTGCCGACCCGTGACACCGGGTCGGTCGACTTCACGGCGGCCCACCCGGAGTGGGACGGGCGCGGCGTGACCATCGGCATCCTCGACTCCGGCGTCGACCTCGACCACCCGGCGCTCCAGACGACGTCGACGGGGGAGCGGAAGATCGTCGACTGGGTGACCGAGACCGACCCGGTGTTCGACGGGGACGGGACGTGGCGCCCCATGCTCACGTCGGTGACGGCGTCGCCGACGTTCGCGTACGCCGGGACGACGTGGACCGCACCGAAGGCCGGCGACTACTTCGTCAACCGGTTCTCCGAGTCGATCACCGCCGGGTCCGAGCCCGCGGGGGACGTCAACCGCGACGGCGACACGACGGACAAGTTCGGCGTCCTCTACGACGCGAGGACGCACGACATCTGGGTCGACGCCAACCAGGACGCCGTCTTCAGCGCCGACGAGCTCATGCGGCCGTACAGGGAGAAGCACGACGTCGGCCACTTCGGCACCGACAACCCGGCGACCGCCGTCGTCGAGTCGATGCCGTTCGTCGTCCAGTACCGCGAGAACGTCGACCTCAGCCCCTACGGCGGGCAGTACGTCGGGCAGAAGGCCGACTACGTCAACATCGGGATCGTCGAGGACGCGCACGGCTCGCACGTCGCGGGGATCGCGGCCGGACACAGCCTCTTCGGTGGGGCGATGGACGGCCAGGCCCCGGGTGCGAAGCTCGTCTCGGCGCGCGCCTGCACGTGGGGCGGGGGCTGCACCGCCGCCGCCCTCGCCGACGGGATGGTCGACCTCGTCGCCAACCGGGGCGTCGACGTCGTCAACATGTCGATCGGCGGCCTGCCCGCCCTCAACGACGGCAACAACGCCCGGGCCCGGCTGTACGACCGGCTCATCTCGGAGTACGGCGTCCAGATCGTCATCTCCGCCGGGAACAGCGGCCCGGGGGTCAACACCGTCGGTGACCCGTCGGTCGCGACGGACGCGATCTCCGTCGCCTCCTCGGTGACGAAGGAGACGTGGCTCGCGAACTACGGCAGCGTCGTCCGCGCCCCCCTGAGCCTCCACAACTACTCCTCGCGCGGGCCACGGGAGGACGGGGGCTTCAAGCCCGACATCATGGCCCCGGGGTCGGCGGTCTCGACCGTGCCCCGGTGGCTCGACCACCCCGGCGTCCCCGAGACCGGGTACACGCTCCCCATCGGGTACGCGATGTTCAACGGCACGTCGATGGCCTCGCCGCAGGCGGCCGGTGGCGCCGCGCTCCTCCTCTCGGCCGGGCTCGCCACCCACACCCCGATCACCCCCCGGCAACTGCGGGACGCGATCGACACCGGTGCGGACTTCGAGCGCGGGATCGAGGCGATCGCCCAGGGGAACGGCCTCATGGACGTCCCGGCGGCGTGGAGGATCCTCCGGGGCCGGCCCGCATCGGTGGACTACGCCGTGACGGCCCCGGTGTGCACGCCGATCTCGGACTTCCTCGCCACCCCCGGGCAGGGCCCGGGGGTCTACAACCGGTGCGACGCTCGCCACGGCGGGCAGCGCGCGGGGAAGACCTCGACGTACAAGGTCACCATCACGCGGACCTCGGGTGCCTCCGGCCGGGTCCCACACCGGCTCCGGCTCGTCGGCGACGACGGCACCTTCCGGCTGACCCGGACCTCGGTCGACCTCCCCAGGGGCAAGCCGGTCACGGTCACCGTCAAGGCGCGGACGCGGGTGCAGGGCGCCCACTCGGCGATCCTCCAGGTCGACGACCCGCGGACGGCGGTCGTCGACGCGCGGGTCCTCGTCACCGTCGTCCTCGCGGAGGAGCTCGCGGCCCCCGGGTTCGCCCGGTCGACGTCCGGGTCGGTGGACCGGAACGGGACGACGAAGCTCTTCGTCGACGTCCCGGAGGGGACGAAGGCCCTCCAGCTCAACCTCAGCGGCATCGCGACGAAGAGCCAGGTCCGCTTCATCGGGTTCAACCCCTACGGCGTCCCCGTCGAGTCGACGTCCTCGCTCGTCTGCTTCACGAACTTCAGCGACCCGAGGACGTGCAAGCCGACCTCGCGCAGCTACGCCGACCCGATGCCCGGGATCTGGGAGTTCGAGGTCGAGGCGCGCCGGACGTCACCGTTCCTCGAGAACCCCTTCCGGCTCGTCGCGGCCGCGCAGGGCGTCACCGTCGCCCCGGCGACCCAGACGATCCCCGCCGCACCCAAGGGCGAGGCCAGCCCGGTGAGCTGGACCCTGACGAACACCTTCGGCGAGGTCACCGTCCAGCCCGAGGGCGGACCGCTCGGGAGCTCGGTGTCGGCCCGGAGGACGATCGCCAACCATGACACCCAGCAGTTCACCGTCGCCGTGCCCGAGGGCGCGTCGAAGTTCACCGCGACCATCGGAAGCCCCTCGGACGTCGGTGCCGACCTCGACCTCTATGTCCTCGACGCCTCCGGCGCCGTCGTCGGGCAGTCGGCGGACGGGGACTCGGAGGAGTCGGTGACCCTGCTCGGACCGGCGGCCGGGACGTACACCGTCCAGGTCGACGCCTACGAGGTCCCGTCGGGGAGCACGGACTACGACTACCTCGACGTCTTCTTCTCCCCCGAGCTCGGACGGCTCGCGGTCCCCGCGACCTCGACGACCCTCGACCGCGGCGCGTCGACGACGGTCACCGGGCAGCTCACGGCGAACGCGGACGCAGCGGCCGGACGGAGGCTCTTCGGGCAGGTGCAGGTCCTCTCCTCCGAGGGCGCCGTCCTCGGCACCGGCTCGGTCGTCGTCGGGACGGTCACCCCCTGACGCCGGGATGAGGGGGCGGGGAGGCGCGGTGGGCGCGCGGCCCGGCGCTCAGGGCGTGACGACCTCGTCGACCCGGAAGGGCGGGCCCTCGTTGCACGTCGTCGCCCCGGACTCGAGCAGCCGACCGCGGAGCATGACCGAGTCGCCCGGCCGGAGGCCCTTGGTCCGGCCGACGAGCACCCACGTCCCCGACGTCGTCGCCGTGTCGGGCGTGAAGACGAGGCAGCCGGCCTCGACCCCCTCCGACACCGTCCCCCGGACGGTCCGGGCCTTCGGGGACCCCGGTGGGCCCGTCGACCCCGACGTCGTCGGGTCCTCCACCGGGGACGACGGGCTCGACGTCCCGGACGTGCCCGACCCGCCGGACGTGCCGGAGGTCCCCGGCGGCGACGCCGTCGAGGTGCTGCCGGTCGTGCTCACCGCGGGTCCCCCCTCGTCGCCGGAGGTCGAACATCCCGCCCCGAGGAGGACGAGCGCGCCGAGCGCGGCGGGAACGAGCGGGCGGGGTGTCCTCACCCGCCCATCCTCGTCCCGGCCGGGGCCGGGCGCAACGACGTGGGCAAACACCCCGTCCCGGGATGTGAGATTTCCAGCAGGCCCCGGTACGTTAGCCCCGACACGGTGCACGTGAGCCCACCCGTCGAGGGCCGGGCGAGGAGCCGCCGGGGCCGACGGCGGGGTGACACCCCCCAACGCCCCGGCCCGACACCGGGGGCGTGGTGACCCCGCTGCCCGCGGAGGATGGGAGCAACTGTGAGCGACAACGACGTCGCAGCCGAGGGAGACGCGGCCGTCACGGCCGACCTCGCCCGGCTGACGGCCCCGGCGCCCGAGGTCGGTGACGGGGGGCCCGAGATGGTCCAGCTGCTCACCCCGGAGGGCGAGCGGGTGGACACCGAACAGCACCCCGAGTACAGCCGCTACGTCGAGGCCCTGAGCGACGAGGAGCTCCGCGGGTTCTACCGGGACCTCGTCCTCATCCGGCGCGTCGACGCCGAGGCGACCGCCCTCCAGCGCCAGGGCGAGCTGGGCATCTGGGCCTCGCTCCTGGGCCAGGAGGCCGCCCAGGTCGGCGCCGGGCACGCGCTCCGCCCCCAGGACTACGCCTTCCCGACGTACCGCGAGCACGGCGTCGCCTGGTGCCGCGGCGTCGACCCGCTCAACCTCCTCGGGCTCTTCCGCGGCGTCAACCACGGCGGCTGGGACCCGAACGAGAAGAACTTCCACCTCTACACGATCGTCATCGGCGCCCAGACCCTGCACGCCACGGGGTACGCCATGGGGATCCAGCGGGACGGGGACGTCGGCACCGGGGACGAGGACCGCGACGCCGCCGTCATCGCCTTCTTCGGCGACGGGGCCTCCGCCCAGGGGGACGTCAACGAGGCGTTCGTCTTCGCCTCGGTGAACAACTCCCCGGTCGTCTTCTTCTGCCAGAACAACCAGTGGGCGATCTCGGAGCCGAGCGAGCGGCAGACCCGCATCCCGCTCTACCAGCGGGCCCGGGGCTTCGGGTTCCCCGGCGTCCGGGTCGACGGGAACGACGTGCTCGCGGTGTACGCCGTCTCCAAGCACGCGCTCGACGGCGCCCGGGGCGGCCAGGGGCCGATGCTCGTCGAGGCCTTCACGTACCGGATGGGGGCGCACACGACCTCCGACGACCCGACGAAGTACCGGGTCTCGGCCGAGGTCGAGGTGTGGAAGCACCGTGACCCCATCGAGCGGTTCAAGAGCTACCTCGTCCGCGAGGGGAAGATGGGCCACGACTTCGTCGAGGCGGTCGACCGGGAGGGCGACGAGCTCGCCGTCCGGCTCCGGGAGGGCTGCCTGAGCATGCCCGACCCCGCGGGAACGCAGATGTTCGACCACGTGTACGTCGAGGCGCACCCGACCATCACCCGGGAGCGCGCCGAGTTCCTCGCCTACCAGTCCGGCTTCGAAGGGGCGAACTGACCGATGCAGACGACAATCGCCAAGGGCATCAACGCCGGCCTGCGCCGCGCGATGGAACGCGACTCGAAGGTCGTCCTCATGGGGGAGGACATCGGCAAGCTCGGCGGCGTGTTCCGGGTCACCGAGGGGCTCCAGAAGGACTTCGGCGAGGACCGGGTCATCGACACCCCGCTCGCCGAGGCGGGCATCGTCGGGACGGCGATCGGGATGGCCCTGCGCGGGTACCGGCCCGTCGTCGAGGTCCAGTTCGACGGCTTCATCTACCCGGCGTTCGACCACATCGTCAGCCAGGTCGCCAAGATGCGCGCCCGGTCGCTCGGCAAGGTCACCCTCCCGATCGTCATCCGGATCCCGGTCGGCGGCGGCATCGGGGCGGTCGAGCACCACAGCGAGTCGAACGAGGCGTACTTCGCCCACACCGCCGGCCTGCGGGTCGTCGCCTGCTCCAACCCCCACGACGCGTACTGGATGGTCCAGCAGGCGATCGAGACCGACGACCCGGTCCTCTTCTACGAGCCGAAGCGTCGCTACTGGGACAAGGGCGAGGTCGACGAGTCGGGCACGCCGCTCGACCTCGGTGACGGCGCCGTCGTCCGCGAGGGCGAGCACTGCACGCTCGTCGCGTACGGCCCGATGGTCAAGACGTGCGTCCAGGCCGCCCAGGCCGCCGAGGAGGAGGGCAGGCACCTCGAGGTCATCGACCTGCGGAGCCTCTCGCCGTTCGACGTCGACGCCGTCGCGGCGTCGGTCGAGAAGACCGGCCGGCTCGTCGTCGTCCACGAGGCGCCGACGAGCCTCGGGCTGGGGGCCGAGGTCGCGGCCGCGGTGACCGAGCGGTGCTTCTACCACCTCGAGGCCCCGGTGCTCCGAGTCGGCGGCTACAACGTCCCCTACCCGCCGAGCAAGCTCGAGGAGGAGTTCCTCCCCGACCTCGACCGCGTGCTCGAGGGCGTCGACCGCGCCCTCGCGTACTGACGCCTCGCCCCGACGTCCCAAGGAGTGTCCGCCCGTGACCACCAAGGAGTTCAAGCTCCCCGACCCCGGTGAGGGCCTCACCGAGGCCGAGATCGTCAGCTGGAAGGTCCAGCCCGGCGACACCGTGAGGACGAACGACATCGTCGTCGAGATCGAGACGGCGAAGTCCCTCGTCGAGCTCCCCGTCCCGTTCGCGGGGACCGTCCAGTCCCTCCTCGTCGACGAGGGGGCGACCGTCGAGGTCGGCACTCCGATCATCTCGATCGACACCGCCGGCGGGTCGGCGCCCGCGCCCGCCGAGGCGCCCGCCGCGCAGGGCGCGAAAGGCGGCGAGGCCGACACCGAGGAGGGCAAGATCGGTGGCACGACGTCGACTGGCCGGACGGCCGTCCTCGTCGGCTACGGCGTCAAGCAGACCGAGGCCAAGCGTCGTCCCCGCAGGGCGGCCCCGGTCGCCCCGCCCGGGACCGGCGCGGGCGACGCTCGGGCCGAGACGGTCCCGGCGGGGGCGACGAGCCCGCCGGCCGACGAGGCCCCCGCGGCCCCCGCCACGGGGACCCGGGTGGACGCCCCGCCGACCGGGTCCGCCGGACGCCCGCTCGCCAAGCCCCCGGTCCGCAGGCTCGCCAGGGACCTCGGCGTCGACCTCGCGTCGGTCCCCGGGTCCGGCGACGGCGGCGTCATCACCCGCGACGACGTCCAGGCGCACGCGAACGGCGACGCCGGTGCCGGCGCCCCGAGCGACGGTGGGCGCCCCGCACGGGCCCCCTGGGAGCGCGGCGAGACCCGGGTCCCGATCAAGGGCGTGCGGAAGATGACCGCGCAGGCGATGGTCGGCTCCGCGTTCACCGCCCCCCACGTCACCGAGTGGGTCACCGTCGACGTCACCGCGACGATGGACCTCGTCGCGCGGCTCAAGCGGGACCGCGAGTTCGAGGGGGTCAAGGTCACCCCGCTCCTCGTCCTCGCGAAGGCGATGTGCATCGCGGCCCGCCGCAACCCGGAGGTCAACGCCGCGTGGGACGAGGCGGCCCAGGAGATCGTCGTCAAGCACTACGTCAACCTCGGGATCGCCGCCGCCACCCCGCGCGGTCTCGTCGTCCCGAACGTCAAGGACGCCGACACGATGACCCTGCGCGAGCTCGCGGAGGGGATCGGCGCGCTCACCGCGACCGCACGGGAGGGCCGCACCCCGCCGGCCGACATGAGCGGCGGGACGATGACGATCACGAACGTCGGGGTGTTCGGGGTCGACGCGGGGACGCCGATCCTCAACCCCGGCGAGTCGGCGATCATGGCGTTCGGGACGGTCCGGAGGATGCCGTGGGTCGTCACCGGCCCGAACGGGGCCGAGACGATCGAGCCCCGGTCGGTGACCCAGCTCGCCCTGTCCTTCGACCACCGGCTCGTCGACGGCGAGCTCGGCAGCCGGTTCCTCGCCGACGTCGCCGCGATCCTCGAGGACCCCGCCCGGGGCCTCGTCTGGGGCTGACCCCGGCCGGATGAGCGAGCACACGGGCGTCGTCTTCCCCGTCGTCGAGGGGCGCCGGAGGACCTCGGCGACGGGGCGGGCCGTCGTCGCCGACGCCCTCCGCGACGTCGACCCCGTCGGGGCCACCGCCGCGGAGCGGGAGACGTCGTGGCGGCAGGGCTACCTCCCGCACTTCCGGAGGCTCGTCGAGGCCGGGCTCCCGAGCGCCGAGTCCGCCCGGGGGATCGCCGCCGCCGGCCTCGCGTCCGTCCACGAGCGGATGCGCTGGGCCGGGCCGGAGGGCGCCGAGGAGCCGCTGGCCGCGGCGTTCGACCTCCCCCCGCGGGACCTCGTCACGCCGGATCTCGTCACCGAGACCGTCCGAGGCGGCGGCGCGCGCGAGAACCGGCTCGTCCTCCCCTACCGCGGGCAGCGACTCGAGGGGGACGTCCTGCGCCGGCAGCTCGCGGACTGGGTGGCTCGCGGGGTCGTCGAGCCCGGCCTCGCCGACGTCGTCGAGGACGTCGTCGCCCACCCCGAGTGGCTCGACCTCGACGATCTCACCGTCGTCGTCCTCGGTGCGGCCGCCGAGATGGGGCCCCTGCGCTCCCTGCTCCGGTGGGGCGCCGCCGTCGCCGCCGTCGACCTCCCCCGCCCCGAGCTGTGGTCCCCCCTCCTGGCGAACGCGGACCGGTACGCCGGCACCCTCCGGTTCCCGGCCCGTCCCGGCCGGGGCGACCTCGCCCACCGTGCCGGCGCCGACGTCCTCCACGACCTCCCGGCGGTCGCAGGGTGGGTCGAGTCGCTCCCCGGCCCGCTCGTCCTCGGGAACTACGTCTACGCCGACGGCGCGACGAACGTCCGGGTCGGAGTCGCGGTCGACGCCCTCACCGAGCGGGTCCGGGCCCGCCGCGCGGACGTCGCCCTCGCCGGCCTCGCCACCCCCACCGACGTCTTCGCCGTCCCCGACGAGGCGGTCGCCGCGTCCGTCGAGGCGTACGCGACCCGCCGGGTGAGCCGGGTGCTCCGGGTGCCGTTGCGGACGCTGAGCGGCGGCCGCCTGCTCCGGCGCAACTACGTCCCGGGCGTCAGCCCCGGCCTCAACGACAGCGTCGTCCTTCAGCAGGGACCGAACTACCTCCTCGCGAAGCGGCTCCAGCGGTGGCGGGCGAGCACCGCCCGGGCCGAGGGCGCGACGGTCTCGTTCACCGTCGCCCCGCCCACCCGGACCCGGTCGGTGCTCAAGAGCCGGGCGCTCGCGGCCGCGTACGCGGGCGCGCACCGGTTCGGGATCGAGGTGTTCGAGCCGGCGACGTCGAACACCCTCATGGCGGCCAAGCTCGTCCACGACCTGCGGACCGGCGCTCCGGCGCGCGCGCACCCGTGGGAGGACGAGGCGTACGCCGCCGCGCACGGGGGTCTCTGGCGCGGGGCGTACGACCCGCGCAGCGCGCTCGGTCTCGCCGCCCTCCTCGGTGCCGCCTCCGCCCGCTGAGTGGTCCCCCGCCCCGCGGTGCCCGCACGGCCCGCGGTGCCGGTGCCGGTGCCGGTGCGGGCACGGCTCGTGGGGCCGGGCGGCGGCGCGGTCAGACCCGCGCGCCGCCGCCCGGAGTCAGGGATGGACGAGGATCTTGACGTTCTCGTCCTTGTTCTCGATGAGCTCCCGGAACCCCCGGTCGACGATCTCGTCGATCCCGATCCGCCCGGTGATGAACTGCTCCGCCTCGATCCGCCCCTGCCGAAGGAGCGCGATGACGGCCTCGTGGTCACCGCAGTACGCGCTCGTGCCGATGAGGTGGAGCTCGCGCATGACGAGGCCGAACATGTCGATCTCCGCCCTGTGCCCCCAGATCGAGACGTTGACGACGGTGCCGCCGTTGCGGGTCGCGTCGAGGGCGGCCTGGAGCGCCGGGGACAGGCCGACGCACTCGAAGGCGACGTCGACGCCGAGGCCCTCGGTGGCCCGGCGGACCGCGGCGGCGACGTCGACCGCCGTGGGGTCGAGGACGGAGGTGGCTCCGGCGTCCGGGGCCTTGGCCTTGCGGATCGTCGACTGCTCGACGGAGATCACCTGCTCCACCCCGATCGCCCGGAGGCAGGCGATGGTGACGAGCCCGATCGGCCCGGCGCCGAAGACGGCGGCGGTCTGTCCGGGGACGATCCCCGACCTGCGGACGGCGTGGTACCCGACCGCGATCGGCTCGACGAGCGCGCCGACCTCGGTCGAGAGGTCACCGAGGGCGTGGACCCGCTCGGCCGGCGCGACGACGAGCTCGGCGTAGCCGCCCCCACCCCCCGAGAGGCCGATGAAGCCGCCGACGACGCAGAGGTTGTACCGGCCCTCGGCGCAGTACGGGCAGCGCCCGCACGCGATCGACGGCTCGACGACGACCCGGTCGCCGACGGCGAACGCGGTGACGCCCTCGCCGAGCTCGGCGACGACGCCCGCGAACTCGTGGCCGAGGGTGAGCGGTACGGTCTCCCCGGTGACCGGGTGGGGGTGGCCCACGGTCGGGCAGAAGATCGGGCCGTCCTCGTACTCGTGCAGGTCGGTGCCGCAGATGCCGCACCACTCGACGGCGACCTTGACCGACCCCGGGGCGACCTCGGGCTCGGGGACCTCCTCGAGCCGGACGTCCCGGTTGCCGTGGTAGCGCACTGCCTTCATGGCTCAGCCTCTCAGGAGGTGTGGTGGGTCTCGGGGATCGCGTACACCGGGGTGTCGATCCCCTCGAGGCGGGCCTTGAGCTGGAGGGAGAGGTAGCGCGAGTAGTGGCGGGACTGGTGGAGGTTGCCCCCGTGGAACCAGAGGTTCTCCTGCCGGGTGGGCTTCCACATGTTCCGGAGCTCGCCGACCCACGGGCCCGGGTCCTTCGTCGTGGCCGACCCCAGGCCCCAGCACTTGCCGACCCGGTCGGCGACGTCCTGGGAGATGAGCCGGGCCGCCCACCCGTTCATCGAGCCGTAGCCGGTGGCGTAGACGATGACGTCGGCCTCGAGCTCGGTGCCGTCCTCGAGCCGGATCCCGTCCTCGGTGATCCGCTCGATGACGGCCGGGGCGACGAGCCGGATGTCGCCCTTGGCGACGAGGTCGGAGGCGCCGATGTCGATGTAGTACCCGGAGCCGCGACGGAGGTACTTCAGGAAGAGGCCGGAGTCGTCGTCGCCGAAGTCGAGCATGAAGCCCGCGCTCTCGAGCCGGTCGTAGAACGCGGCGTCCTGCTCCCGGATCGTGTCGAAGGCGGGGCGGTGGGCGTCCGGGAGGACGCGGTAGGGGATCGAGGCGAAGGCGAGGTCGGCGGTCTCGTGGTCGATCCCGTTCGCCCGGGCCTCCTCGGAGTACAGCGGGCCGAGGACCTCGGTCATGAGCGACTCCGAGCGGACGATGTGGGTCGTGGACCGCTGGAGCATCGTCACGTCCGCGCCGTTCTCCCAGAGGTCGGCGCAGATGTCGTGGGCGGAGTTGTTCGAGCCGATGACGAGCGCCTTCTTGCCCCGGTACGGCGCGCCGCCCGGGTGCTGGGAGGAGTGGTGCTGCTCGCCGCGGAAGGTCTCCGCGCCCGGGATCTCGGGGACGTTGGGGATCCCGGACATCCCGGTCGCGAGGACGAGGTGGGTGGGGGTGAGGACGTGCTCGCGGCCCGCACGGGTGACGTGCACCGTCCACGACCGGCTGTCCTCGTCGAAGCTCGCCGAGGTCGCCTCGGTGTCCGACCAGTAGTCGAGCTCCATGATGCCGACGTAGTGCTCGAGCCAGTCGCCCATCTTGTCCTTCGGGGTGAACACCGGCCAGTGCTCGGGGAAGGGGAGGTAGGGCATGTGGTCGTACCAGACGGGGTCGTGCAGGCACAGCGAGTGGTACCGGCTGCGCCACTGGTCCCCCGGGCGCGGGTGCTTGTCGATGACGAGGGTGGGGACCCCGAGCCGCTTGAGCCGGGCCCCGAGCCCGATGCCGCCCTGGCCGCCGCCGACGACGAGGACGTACGGCTGCTCCTGCGTCCCGAACGTCTCCTGCTGCCGGGTCCGCCGGTCGAGCCAGTTCTCGCCGCCGACGCCGGTCCCGTGGACGGCCCCGCGCTCCCGGCGAGGTCCGGCGGGCTCCGGATGGTCGAGCAGCTCCTGCGCCGAGGAGAGCAGGGTCCACGCCCGGCCGTCGCGGATGCGGACGACCCCGGTGCCGCGGAAGGTCGCGTTGGTGAAGCGGTACCACGCCTCGACGACGCCGTCGGCCTCGCTCGCGCTCGTCAGGGTGAGGTCGCGGGGCCAGGCGTCGGTCCCGACCGCGTCGAGCATGTCGCGGATCTCCGCGCGGCCCTCGGCGGTGTGGAGGTTCCACGTCAGCGAGACGAGGTCGCGCCAGTAGCACTCGTCGCCGAAGAGCTCGGTGACCGCGGTGGGGTCTCCCGTCGCGAGCGCGTCACCGAAGGCCGACAGCCAGCCGGTGGCCCGGTCCTCGGGGGTGGGGGTCTCGTCCGTCATCGCGCACTCCTTCGTCGCCGGCACGTGCCTGCGGCGACGGTAGGACGACCCGGACCACCCGCGGGAGGGTTGCAGAACGTTGCACCCCGGGTGGCCGGCGCCGCTACGGGACGACCGTGCAGGGGGCGGTGAGGCGGTACGGCCTGGTCCCGAGCAGGCCTCCGAGGGTGCGTCGGAGTCGGGAGACCTCCGCGCGGACGGCGACGGTCGAGCCGGCGCGACCGTAGACGAGCGACGCGAGCTCCCTGCCGCTCAGCCCGTCCGGGTGACGGGCGAGGACCTCGACGATCCCGGTGTGCCGCGCGGTGAGCGGTACCTCCTCCGGGCCGTCCGGTCCGGTGACGAGGAGGCGCGCCGGCGGCGCCGGGTGGAGCTCGAGCCGGGGGCGGCTGCCGGTGAGGGGGCGGAGCACCCAGCCGCCGGCGGTCGGCGCCGCGTCGAAGTGGCCGAGCGAGGGAACCCACACGGTGCCCTCCTGGAGCCCGCTCGGGACCCAGAGCCGGCCGGTGACGGTGATCCCCTCCGTGGCGGCGACCCAGCCGGCGTCGTCGACGACGATGTGTCCGCCGGAGTCGCGCAGCCCCGCCGTCGCCCGGGCCGCGAGCGCGGAGAGCTCCTCCCGGTGCTCCTGCTCGAGGAGGGTCTCGGCCATCCGGACCGCGCTCGCGACGAGCGCGAACGTGTGCGGGTGGGCGCTGCGGAGGGGGCCGGAGAGGGTGACCGCGCCGACGACCCGGCCGGTCCGGGAGCTGTGGATCGGCGAGCCGGTGCACACCCAGGGGTGCTGGTCCTCGCGGGAGTGCTCGGGACCGAAGATCTGGACGACGGCGTCGTCGGCGAGGGCTGTGCCGAGGGCGTTCGTCCCGACCGCCTCCTCGGTCCAGCACGCCCCCTCGACGAACCCGAGGCGCTCCGAGCTCCGGCGGACCCGTCCGGGACCGCTGAGCCAGAGGACGACGCCGTCGGCGTCGCAGACGACGAGCTCGTTCGAGGCCTCGACGGCGACGTCGAGGAGGGTGCGCTCGAGGGTCGGCACGGCGGCGGCGAGGACGGCGTTCTCCGCCCGCCGCCGGGCGACCTCCTCCCCCCCGACCGGGTCGCGGGGGGCCGGCGCGGTGCGGGGCGCGGGGGCCTCCGCCTGGCGCCGCCAGGCGCGGGCGATGACGTCGCGGACCTGGTCGGGGACGGTGTCGGTGGCCGACCACGACGAGTGCAGGCGTCGCAGCTCCCGGGCCCGGGCGACCGGGTCGTCCCCGGCCGAGACCGCGACGGCAGACCTCCGGCCCGTCCCGCCGCCGTCGGCGCGCGGGGCCGCGGCGCGACCGTCCATGACCACCGTCCTTGCCTCGAGCCCAGCGTGCCTCACTCCCGGGGTCTTGGGAAGGGCGCCCCCGTCCCGCGACGACCTTCCTCGCGGCTCCGGTGGCGACGCATACTGGAAGGCGTGGCCGTCGACGTCGCCGCCTCCCTCCGCGACCTGGAGGACTCCCTCGGCCGCGGCGACTGGGCGAGTGCCTGCGCCGCCGGCGAGGCGGCGCTGGCCGCGGGTGCCGACGCCGAGGCGTGGGCCGGGCTCGGCAGCGCCCTGTGGTGGCTCGGCGAGACCGAAGGGGCGGTCCACGCCCAGGAGCGGGCGTACGCGGCGTTCCGGCGCCGGCCGGACCCGGCGGGTGCGGCCCTCACCGCGATGAGCCTCTGCCTGCTCTACCGGGCCAGCCTGGGCAACCACGCCGCGTCGCGCGGCTGGCTGCACCGGTTCGCCGCCGTCGTCGAGCAGGCCGGCCTCGGCTCGCTGACCGGATGGGTCTCGCTGTGCCGTGCCGTGGCCGCGAACGACCTCCCCGACCCGGCGGCGGCAGCGCCCGCGGCCCGCGAGGCCCTCGCGGTCGCCCGGGCCGGGGGCGACCCGGACCTCGAGCTGTGCGCGCTCAGCGAGCTCGGCACCGCGCTCGTCCTGTCCGGCCGGGCCGAGGAGGGCGTCGAGCTCCTCGACGAGGCGATGGCCGGCGCGCTCGCAGGGGAGAGCCGCCGGCCCGAGACCGTCGTCTTCACCGGGTGCCGGAGCGTCACGTGCTGCTGCTGGGTGACCGACGCGGCCCACGCGGCCCAGTGGGTCCGGGCCGCGGACGACTTCACCCGCCGCTACGGCGGCCTGCACATGTACACGGTGTGCCGGGCCCACTACGGCCGCGTCCTGCTCGCGACTGGCGACTGGCCGGCCGCGGAGCGGGAGCTGCGTGAGGCGCTCCGCGTCGGTCGGACGGCGGAGCGGGCCATGTACGCCGAGGCCCTCGCCGCGCTCGCCGAGCTCGAGGTGGCGCGCGGCCACCTCGACGGGGCCGCCGAGCTGCTCGTGGGGTACGGCGAGCTCGCCGTGACCGCGCGGGCCCGCGGAGCGCTCCACCTGCGGTGCGGTGACCCGGCGGCTGCGGCGACCGTGCTCCGCCGGGCCCTCGACGGGCTGCCGGTGTCGGCACCGGACTGGTCCGCCACGGCGGAGCTGCTCGCCGGGGCCGAGCTCGACCTCGACCGGGTCCCCGACGCGAGCCAGGTGGCGCTCGCCATGGCCCGCGGGGTCGCGGGCCGCGACCGCCGGAGCGTCGCGCGGGCACGGACGGACGCCGCCCTCGGCCGGGTGCACTCCGCCCGCGCGGAGACCCCGGCCGCGCGGCGCCACCTCGAGCGGGCGCTCGCGACGTTCGGCGCACTCGGGCTACCGCTCGAGGGGGCGCTGACCCACCTCGCACTCGCCGAGGCCCTCGAGGACGCCGACCCCGGCGCCGCAGTGGCCGACGCCCGCGCCGCCCTCGAGACCTGCGACCGGCTCGGTGCTGGTCCCGACGCCGACCGGGCCCTCAGGGTGCTTCGCCGGCTCGGGGTCCGGACGGTCCGCCGGGTCCCGGGGGCGGGCGGCCCGCTCTCGCCGCGCGAGCAGGAGGTACTCGCCCTCCTCGCCGAGGGCCTGACCAACCCCGAGGTCGCCGCCCGGCTCTACCTGAGCCGCAAGACCGTCGAGCACCACGTGCACGGCGTCTTCACCAAGCTCGGGCTGCGGAACCGGGCGGAGGCCACGGCGTGGGTGCTGCGCCACCCGGAGCAGGTGTTCGGCGTGGAGCCGGGCGCGTCCGGCCGGGTGGCCTCGACCGGGCCCGGCCCGGCGGGGCGGGGACCACATCCCGGGGCGGATCGAGGGAGGACCTAGGGGAGTTCATCGATGCGCGACCCGGGCCCGGCGCGGCAGGGTCGGAGGGTCAGCCCCGGGTGGAAGGAGCCCCCCGATGACCACGAGCGAACCGACCTCCACGTCCGCCCCCGACCCCGTCACCGACCTGCGGGCCGCCCTCGGCGGCACCGTGGCGCTCCCCGGCGGGCCCGGGTACGACGCCGCCCTCGACCTGTGGAACGGCATGGTCGCCACCCGGCCCGCCCTCGTCGTCCGCCCGAGCGGCCCCGCGGACGTCGTCACCGCCCTGCGTGCCGCCCGGGACCTCGGCCTCGAGGTGTCGGTCAAGGGCGGCGGGCACAACGTCGCCGGCTACGCGAGCACCGACGGTGGGCTCATGCTCGACCTCGACCGCCTCCGCGGCGTGCGGGTCGAGCCCGCCCGACGCCGGGCTCGGGTCGGCGGCGGGGCCCGCTGGGCCGACGTCGACCGGGAGACCGGGCTGTTCGGCCTCGCGACCACCGGCGGCGTCATCTCGAGCACCGGGGTCGCGGGCCTCACCCTCGGTGGCGGGGTGGGCTGGCTCGTCGGCAAGCACGGACTGGCGAGCGACAACCTCATCTCGGTCGACCTCGTCACCGCGGAGGGCGAGGTCGTCACCGCGAGCGAGGACGAGAACGCCGACCTGTTCTGGGCGCTGCGCGGCGGTGGCGGCAACTTCGGGGTGGTGACGTCGCTGGAGTTCGCCCTCCACCCGCAACCGACCGTCTACGCGGGGATGGTCGCCCACCCACCCGACGCGGCGCCCGCCGTCCTCGAGTTCTATCGCGAGCTCACCGACACCGCCCCGGACGAGCTCGGGGCGTACTGCGGCCTCATGGCCGAGCCGGAGCACGGGGCGCGCGTCGCCGCCATCCCGTTCTGCTGGTCGGGCGACCCGGAGGACGACGACGAGGTCGTGCGACCCATCCTCGAGTTCGGCTCGCCCGTCATGGTCATGGCCGACCGGATGCCCTACCCGGTGTGGAACTGCGCCAACGACGTCCTGTTCCCCCCGGGCCGGCGCTACTACTGGAAGGGTGCCATGCTCCGCGACCTCGACGACCGCGTGCTCGAGGCCGTCGACGAGTTCGGTGCCGACCCGCCGCGGCCGTGGTTCAACGTGTCCATCGAGGGCTACGCCGGGGCGATGAACCGGGTGCACCCCGACGCCACCGCGTTCCCGCACCGCGAGGCCCGCTACCAGGTCGTCGTCAGCGCGGCCTGGGAGGACCCGGCCGACGACGCGCTCGGGCGGCAGTGGGCGCGCGACGTCGACGACGCGGTCAGGCCCCACGCGCTGGACGGAGAGTTCCTCAACTTCGTCGACGTCGAGGGCGACCGGGCCGACTCGCAGGCCCGCGTCCGGGCCGGCTACGGCCGGAGCTGGGAGCGACTGCGCGAGGTCAAGCGCCGCTGGGACCCGGACAACGTCTTCCACCGGAACAACACCGTCCTGCCCTGACCGAGGCCCGGGGGGCGCCGGGCACACCGTGGCCGGTGTGCCCGGCGGCGGCGAGCCGCCGCGGCCCCGGGTCAGGTCAGGCCCGGGCCGCGGCCTGCTCCCGGGAGGCGGCGTCGGCCGCGTCCTCCTGGCCGCGCTCGGAGTACGCCGAGCCCGACCGGAGCTCGACGTGGGGAAGGAGCCACATGACGACGACGGCGACCGCCATGACCCCCGCGCCGCAGAGGAAGACGACGTCCATCGCGTTGGAGAAGCCCTCGAGGAAGGGCCGGGCGAGACGGGGGTCGAGCCCGGTGAGGAAGGACGAGTCCGAGAGGACGCCGGTCGCCTGGCTCCGGCTCGTCCCGGCCTGGTTCGCGGCGGCCATCTGCTTGGCGAACTCGGCGTTGGCCGGGTCCTTGAGGGCCGCCTGGAACGACGACGTCGGGACGATCCGGTCCATCGCGGCCTGGATCTTGCCGGGGACGGTGCTGAAGAGGACCGAGAGGAACACCGCGGTCCCGATGGTCCCGCCGATCTGCCGGGTGAACGTCGCCGTCGACGTCGCGACGCCGATCTCCCTGGCGGGGGCGGCGTTCTGGACGGCGAGGGTGAGCGGCTGCATGTTGAAGCCGAGCCCGACCCCGAAGACGACCATGACGAGCATCGTCTGCCACAGCGGGGTGTCGGCGTGGACGTAGTGGAACGTGAAGAGGGCGAGGAGGAGGAGGATGACGCCCATCCGGGGGAAGCGGCGGTACCGTCCGGTCCGGGCGATGACCTGCCCGGCGACGATCGAGCCGGTCATGATCCCGGCCGTCATCGGGAGGAGGAGCAGCCCCGCCTCCGTCGGGGAGGCGCCCTTGACGATCTGGAGGTAGAGCGGCAGCGAGGCGAGCCCGCCGAACATCGCCATGCCGAGGAGGACTCCGCCGATCGATGCGACGGCGATCGTGCGGTTCCTGAAGAGGCGCAGTGGGAGGAGCGCCTCGGCGCCCATGGCCCTCTCGACGAGGAAGAAGGCGACGAGGCCGACGAGGCCGACGGCGTAGCAGACGAGGGCGTTCGTCGAGGCCCAGCCCCAGTCCCGTCCCTGCTCGGCGATGATGAGGAGGGGGACGAGCCCGACCGCGAGGGCGAGCGCACCCCACCAGTCGATGCGGTGCTCGAGCCGGGT
Source organism: uncultured Actinomycetota bacterium (assembly GCA_963783735.1). Lineage (GTDB taxonomy): Bacteria > Actinomycetota > Actinomycetes > Actinomycetales > Dermatophilaceae > CAWDAQ01. The sequence goes on from CAWAOO010000001.1 coordinate 130,525, forward strand.
GTGCCGCAGGCGGAGGGTCTTGCTCACGACGGCGAGCGCGGCGATGCCGAACGGGACGTTGACGAGGAAGACCCAGCGCCAGCCGGTGACCCCGAGGATCGTGTCGGCACCGGCGAAGAACCCGCCGATGACCGGGCCGAGGACGCTCGAGGTCCCGAAGACCGCGAGGAAGTAGCCCTGGTAGCGGGCCCGCTCCCGGGGAGGGACGATGTCGCCGAGGATGGCGAGCGCGAGCGACATGAGCCCGCCGGCGCCGAGGCCCTGGAACGCCCGGAAGAACGCGAGCTCGGTCATCGACTGGGAGAACGCGCAGAGGACCGAGCCGGTGACGAAGATCGTGATCGCGGTCGAGAAGAAGACCTTGCGCCCGTAGATGTCGGAGAGCTTCCCGTACAGCGGGGTCGAGAGGGTCGCGGTGATGAGGTAGGCAGTCGTCGCCCAGGCCTGCTGGTCGAGGCCGTGGAGGTCGTCGGCGATCGTCCGGATGGACGTCGCGACGATGGTCTGGTCGAGGGCGGCGAGGAACATCCCCATCATCAGCCCGACGAGGATCGTCACGATCTGCTTGTGGGTGAGCGGGGACTCCGGGGATGCCGTCGCTGTGGTGCTCATACGGACTCCGTGGTGGGTTCAGGGGTGGGCTGGAGGTAGGCCGCGCGGGCGTCCTCGACTGCGCGGGAGAGCCGGGCGAGGTAGCCCGTGAACTGCTCGACGTCGTTCTCGTCCCAGTCGGCGAGGAGGGACTGGAACCACAGGCCCCGCTGGGCGTGCACCTCCCGGAGCAGGTCGCTCCCGGCCTCGGTGAGGGTGAGCACCTGGGCGCGCCGGTCCTCGGGGTCGGGGACCTTGGCGATGAGGCCGTGGGTGACGAGCGTGGAGACCTGACGGCTCACCGTCGAGACGTCGGAGTGGACGCAGTCCGCGAGGCCGGAGACCCGGCGCGGCTCGCGGTCGAGGTTGAACAGGAGCGGGTAGGCGATCGGGTCGACCGCCGGGTGGATGCGGGGGACGTGCTGGCGCACCGTGTGCATGAGCTTGATCAGCCCGATGAGGTGGTCCGCCAACTCGTTCGCCGTGCGGGGGTCGGTTCCCATGACGTGAGGCCTCCAGATACTTGCTTGCCGAACGCAACTATAAGGTTGGTTGCGGGGTACAAGCAAACCCGACCGACCAAGGGGCGTCCGGTCTCGCCCCCGCTTGCGTCCGCGGGTTCCGCGCGGTGGCGACAGACGCCGCGGACGCACGGCGGGCGTCCGGTCTCGCCCCCGCTTGCGTCCGCGGGTTCCGCGCGGTGGCGACAGACGCCGCGGACGCAGGGGGATCAGGGAGTGATCGGCAGGGCCTCGAGGACTCTCCGCGCGATCTCCCCGTCCCCGTCGACGGTGAAGTGGATGTCGTCGAGGCCCCCGCGGCCGGCCGCCCGTCGGCCGAGGGCGTCCGTCGAGAGCGTGATCGTCGTGCAGTCCTCGCCGGGCACGGCGTCGTGTCCCTGCCCGCTGAAGAGCGGCACCCCCCGGGGCCGGTCGTCGACGACCTCGACCCGGGCGCCCGCGCGCCCGACGACGGGGCCGGTGACGTCGAGGATCACCGAGTGCCCGGGCTGGATGCCGGCGTCCTTGGTGACGATTCGCGGCAGGAGGCGGAAGACGGTGGCGACGAAGAGAGCCGCACCGCCGGAGTCGAGGTTGCCCGGCCGCCCGAGGGCGTGCCGGAGGTCCTGTTCGTGCGTCCAGAGGTCGATGACCCGGATGGGGAGGACGTCGCCGAGGCGCTGCGGACCCGACGGGCTCGGGACCACGTCGTCGAGGGAGGTGTCGGGGCGGCGCAGGGTCGTCAGCCGGTGGTCGAGGATGTTCTCGAGCTCGTGGACGACGTCGGGTCCGGGCGTCGGGCGGCGCAGCTCGACCGGGCGCTCCCGGAGCCGCGCCGCCTCGTCCCGGAGATGGGGGTAGTCGGGGACCTCGACCTCGCGCGGCGTCGCGTCGGTCATCCCGAGCTCGGCCCCGACGACGTGCGAGATCTGGTCCTTGACGGTCCACCCCGGGCAGTCGGTCGGCTTCTCGAAGTCCGCCTCGCGGCACCCACGGCCGAGATCGATGACGGCTTGGCCCGCCTGGGCGAACGCGTCGATGAGGTCGGAGAGGTCCTCTGGTGCTGCCGGGTGTAGGGGCATGGACACACCCTACTTACGCTTGTCGCATGACGGTGCTCCCGCGCGCGCAGCGACCCCTGCCGCCGATGCTGCTCATCGGCGGCGTCGGGCTCGTCGTCGCCGCGCTCGCCGTCGGCCTCGGGGGGGCCGCCACCCCGTACGTGCTCGGCGACCCTGGGCCGCTCGTCCGCTGGTCGATCCCGCTCGTCCGGCTCGTCCACGACGTCGCGGCCGCGACGACGGTCGGACTGCTCGTCGTCGGCGGGTTCCTCGCCCCCGAGACGACGCGGACCGCGCGCCGGGTCCGGGCCGCCCGGCTCGCGTCCGCCACCGGGCTCGTCTGGGCGGTCGCGGGACTCGCGGGCCTCCTCCTCGGGTTCTCCGACCTCTCCGGGCTCGCCGTGACCGACCCGGCCTACTGGTCCAACCTCCGGGCCCTCGCCCTCGCCCTCGACACGACACGGGCCCAGGTGCTCAGCACCGCCGTCGTCGTCCTCGTCGCCGCCGCCGCCCGGGTCGTCTCACGGCGTCGTGGCCTCGCGTGGGCCGCGGCCCTCGGCGTCGCCGCGATCCTCCCGCTCGCCCTCGCCGGCCACGCCGCGACGAGCCGGGACCACATGACCGGGGTCAACGCCCTCGCCGTCCACCTCCTCGCCGCGACCCTGTGGGTCGGTGGTCTGCTCGCGCTCGTCGCCCTCCGCCGCGACCTCGGCACCCACCTCGGGGTCACCGTCGCGCGGTACTCCGTCCTCGCGGGCTGGTGCTACGGCGCGATCCTCGGCTCGGGCCTGCTCGCCGCATGGCTCGCCGTCGCGGCGCCCGCGGACCTCGTCTCGGCGTACGGGGCGATCCTCGCGGTCAAGGTCCTCGCCGTCGCCGTCCTCGGCGTGTTCGGGTGGCGGCAGCGACGGCACGCCGTCCGGCGGCTCGTCCGGGACGCCACCGACGTGACCGCCTTCGTCCGGCTCGCCGTCGTCGAGGTCGTCCTCATGGGGGTCGCGTTCGGGGCGGCCGTGGCGCTGTCGCGGACGCCGTCCCCGTCGGCGGACGCCCTCGCCCCGCCGTCGTCGATGGTCTACGAGCTCTCCGGGTACGACGACCCCGGCCCGCTGACCGGCAGCTCCTGGTGGCAGGCGTGGACCGTCGACTGGCTCTGGCTCGCCGTCGCCGTCGCCGTGGTCGGGGTGTACCTCGCCTGGACGCGGCGGCTGCGCCGGCGCGGCGACGCGTGGCCGCTGTGGCGCCCGCTCGTGTGGACCCTCGGCTGGGCGGTCTTCGCCTACGCCACGAGCGGCGCCCCGGGCGTGTACGGCCGGGTCCTCTTCTCCGCGCACATGGTCATGCACATGACGGTCGCGATGATCGTCCCGCTCCTCCTCGTCCCGGCGGCCCCCCTCACCCTCGCCCTCCGGGCGCTGCCCGCGCGCAGGGACAAGACCCTCGGCCCCCGCGAGGTCCTCCTCGGGCTCGTCCACTCCCGGTTCCTCCGGGTCCTCGCCAACCCCGTCGTCGCGGCCGTGATCTTCTTCTTCAGTCTCGCCGTCTTCTACTTCAGCCCGCTCTTCGAGCTCGCCCTGAGGACCCACACCGGGCATGTCCTCATGACGGTCCACTTCCTCCTCTCGGGGTACCTCTTCGTCTGGGTCCTCGTCGGGTCCGACCCGGGACCGCGGCGGTGGCCCCCGCTCATGCTCCTCGTCATCCTGTTCGCGACGATCTCGTTCCACGCGTTCTTCGGGGTCGTCCTCACCGGGAGCAACGCCCTTCTCGCGCCGGGCTTCTTCGAGGTCATCGACCTGCCCTGGGTCGGGGACCTCGCCGCCGACCAGCGGACCGGGGGCGCGATCGCGTGGGGGATCGGGGAGGTACCCACCCTGGCCCTCGCGCTCATGGTTGCGTTCCAATGGGTACGCAGCGACCGGGTCGAGACGGCCCGGCGCGACCGCCAGGCCGACCGCGACGGTGACGCCGAGCTCGTCGCGTACAACGCCGAGCTCGCCCGCCGGGCAGCCCGGAGCACCGAAGGAGGACGTCGATGAAGGTCGCCCTGATCCAGCTCGCCTACGGGGACGACGAGTCGCCCAGGGAGCGCACCGCGCGGGTCGTGGACCTCGTCCGCGCGCAACGGGGCCACGACCTCGTCGTCCTCCCCGAGCTGTGGCCGATGGGCGGGTTCGACTACCGCGCCTGGGCCTCCCGGGCGCAGTCGGTCCGCGGGCCGGTCGCGGTCGCGATGGCCGAGGTGGCCGCCGAGATCGGGGCGGTCGTCCACGCCGGCTCGATCGTGGAGCGCGGACGGGACGGGGTCCGCGGACCCGAGGGGCGCGACCTGTGGAACACCTCGATCGTCTTCGGACCCGACGGTGGTCTCCTCGCGTCGTACCGGAAGATCCACCGGTTCGGCTTCGGGAGCGGGGAGCCGAAGCTCATGGAGGCCGGCAAGGAGCTCGTCACCATCGACGTCCCCCCGGCGCCCGCCGAGGACCGGGTGACGCTCGGGCTCTCGACGTGCTACGACCTCCGCTTCCCCGAGCTCTACCGGGCCCAGCTCGACTCCGGGGTCTCGGCCTTCGTCGTCCCCGCCGCGTGGCCGATGGCCCGGGTCGGCCACTGGAGCCTCCTCGGCCGGGCCCGGGCGATCGAGAACCAGACCTTCGTCCTCGCGTGCAACACGGCGGGGACCCACGTGGGCTTCGAGATGGGGGGGCGCTCCCAGGTCGTCTCCCCGACCGGCGACATCATCGCCGAGGCCGGGGACGACGAGGAGGTCCTCAGCGTCGAGATCGACCCGGGCGACGTTGCCCGCGCCCGGGAGGCCTTCCCCGTCCTCGGCGACCGGCGGCTCTGACCGGTCGGTCGCGGCGGCCGAGCGCTCAGGCGCGCGGCGCGAGCCCCCACGCCTGCGCGAGCAGGGCGTACGAGCGCCGGCGCATCTCCGGGTCGTGGGTGTACGTCGTCACGACGAGCTCGTCGAGGTCGTGACGGCGGACGAAGCCCTCGAGCTCGGCGACGACGTCGTCGGCCGGGCCGACCGCCCGGACCGCCTGGCCCTCGGCGATCATCCCGAGGAGCTCCTCGGGGAGGACCGCGCTGACGTCGTCGACCGGGGGGTCGAGCGGCGCGGGGCGCCCGGTGCGGATCCGGGCCGCCATGAGCTGGGCGGTCGTGAAGAGGCGCTCGGCCTCGGCCCGGGTCGGGGCGACGAGGACGTTGACACCCGCCATGACGGTCGGGCGGTCGACCTGCGCGGTCGGGGCGTCCGCGCGGAAGCCGGACCGGTAGACCTCGAGCGCCTCGCCGAGCTGCCGGGGCGCGAAGTGGGACGCGAACGAGAACGGCAGCCCGAGCGCGGCCGCGACCTGGGCGCCCCCGGTCGAGGACCCGAGCATCCACAGCGGGACCGCCGTCCCCTCGCCGGGGATCGCCCGGACCCGCCGGGTGCCGTCCTGCGGGGGCGGGCCGAGGTAGCGGACGAGGTCGAGGACGTCCTCGGCGAACCGGTCGAGCTGGCCGTCCCCGCGCTGGAGCGCCGCCGCGGTGAGCGGGTCGGTCCCCGGGGCCCGCCCGAGGCCGAGGTCGAAGCGGTCCCCGTGGAGCGTCGCGAGGGTGCCGTAGTACTCGGCGACCATGAGCGGCGCGTGGTTGGGCAGCATGACGCCGCCCGAGCCGAGCCGGATCCCGTCGGTGTGCTCGGCGAGGTGGCCGAGGAGGAGGGCCGTCGCCGAGCTCATGAACGCCTCGCTGCCGTGGTGCTCGGCCATCCAGTAGCGGTGGTAGCCGAGCCGGTCGGCGTCCCCGGCGAGCCGGGTGCTCGCCGCGAGCGCGTCCGCGGGGGACATCCCCTGCGAGCGGGGGGCGAGGTCGAGGACGGAGAGCGGGACGCGGTGGTCGGTGGGGCGCATGGGCGGTGCAACACCGCGACCCCCCGGGCACTTCCCCGCCGCGGCGGCGGACGCGGGAATGCCGACCACCGCCCGGGCCGTTGCGTCCCGGGTGAGGACAACCCCGACCCGCCCCCGCCTGCGCGCCCCGGCGCTCACGGGCCGCGCCTGGCTCAACACCGGCGGCGAACGCCTCTCGCTCGCGGACCTGCGCGGTCGCGTCGTCCTCCTCGACTTCTGGACGTTCTGCTGCGTCAACTGCCTGCACGTCCTCGACGAGCTCCGCCCGCTCGCGGAGCGCTTCGCCGACGAGCTCGTCGTCATCGGGGTCCACTCCCCGAAGTTCGAGCACGAGGCCGACCCGGAGGCCCTCGCCGCCGCCGTCGAGCGGTACGACGTGGACCACCCCGTCCTCGACGACCCGGAGCTCGCGACGTGGTCGGCGTACACCGCCCGGGCGTGGCCCACCCTCGTCGTCGTCGACCCCGAGGGGTACGTCGTCGCGTCGATGTCCGGCGAGGGCCACGCCGAGGGCCTCGGGAGCCTCGTCGAGGAGCTCGTCGCGACCCACGAGGCCGCGGGGACCCTGCGTCGCGGGGACACGCCGTACGTCCCGCCGCCGCCCCCGACGAGCCGGTTCCGGTACCCCGGCAAGCTCGCCGCGCTCCCGGACGGGAGCGTCGTCCTCAGCGACACCTCGCACGACGAGGTCGTCCACCTCGCCGCCGACCTCACGACCGAGCTCGGCCGGTACGGCGGGCCGGGCGTCCTCACCGAGCCGCAGGGCGTCCTCGCCCTGCCCGCCGGCGTCGCCGCGACGATCGGCATCGACGTCCTCGTCGCCGACAGCGTCCGCCACCGGGTCCTCGGGCTCGTCCTCGCGAGCGGCGAGCTGCGCCCCGTCGCCGGGACCGGGCGCCAGCTCCGGGAGCGCTCGGGCGGGGGACCGGCCCTCGACGCGGACCTCTCGACGCCGTGGGACCTCGCGTGGTTCGACGGCCGGGTCGTCGTCGCCATGGCCGGGGTCCACCAGCTCTGGGCCCTCGACCTCGCCGCGGACCCGGCGCAGGGGCGGGTCGAGGTCGTCGCGGGGACGAGCTCGGAGGGTCTCCGGGACGGGCCGGGGGGCGAGGCGTGGTTCGCCCAGCCCTCCGGCCTCGCGGTCTCCCCCGACGGGGCCACGCTCTGGGTCGCCGACGCCGAGACCTCCGCCCTGCGGTCGGTGACGTCCGGGTACGACGTGGCGACCCACGTCGGGCGGGGCCTCTTCGACTTCGGCCACCGGGACGGGCCGGCGTCCGGGGCGCTCCTTCAGCACCCGCTCGGCGCCACCGTCCTCCCGGACGGCTCGGTCGCCGTGAGCGACACCTACAACGGCGCCGTCCGCCGCTACGACCCCTTCGCCGACGAGGTGTCGACCCTCGCCGAGGGCCTCGCGGAGCCGAGTGACGCGCTCGTCGACGCGGGCGCGGGGCCGGTCACCCTCGTCGTCGTCGAGTCGACGGCGCACCGCCTCAGCCGGGTGCCGCTCCCCGAGCGGGCCGCCCGGGTCGACGGGCTCGCCCACCGCACCCAGCGCCCCCGGACCGAGGTCGCCCCCGGCGCGGTGCGGCTCCGGGTCGCCTTCACCCCGCCGGCGGGGCAGAAGCTCGACGACCGGTGGGGCGACCCGACCCGGCTCGTCGTCTCCGCGACCCCGGACGCGCTCCTGCGTGCGGGTGCCGGCGCCGCCCCGGGCCTCACCCGGGACCTCGTCCTCGACGAGCGGGTGGGCGACGGGGTCCTCCACGTCAGCGTCCGGGCCGCGGCCTGCGACGGTGACCCGGCCACCGGCGAGGTCCCCGAGCACGCGGCCTGCCACCTCTACCAGCAGGACTGGGGGGTGCCGGTCCTCCTCGCCGACGGCGCCCCCGCCGTGCTCGACCTGGACCTCCGCGGCATCTGAGCGTCCGGGCGGGCCGACGGGACTGCGCTCGCCGTATCCTTGGACGTGTTTGTGCAGGTCAGGAGGGGTGGCGCTAGAGTCGGTCGGGCGAGCCGTGCTCCCGCACGGCCCCGGTGAAAGGATCCCCCATGGGTCTCGGTCTCGGCATCCTCCTCATCGTCCTCGGGGCGGTCGCGAGCTTCACGACTCTCGACAAGAGCCTCATCGGGGCCAACGTCGACACCGTCGGGTGGATCCTCCTCGCCGCGGGCGCCCTGTCGATCGTCGTCGGCCTCGTCATGAACGCCCAGCGCGCGAACACGACCCACCGGACCGTCGTCGAGCACCGCGACTCGGGCGCCACCCCGGACGGGGAGCGCGGCGACGACGCCGACTGACGCCCGCTGACGGCGGGGCCGGACGCGCCACCGCGGCCGGCCCCGACGTCCCCGGACTCAGAAGGCCGACTCGGGCACGTCCATGAGGGCGGTGTCCGTCGTCTCCGCGATGGCCCGCTCGGCGGCGAGCCGGGGGAGGACGGTCCGGGCGAAGAAGGACGCCGCAGCGACCTTGCCGGTGTAGAAGTCGGCGTCCTTGCGGGCCCGGGCGTCGAGGCCGCCGGTGTCCCCGAGGGCGTCCAGCCGCTCCCGGGCGACCGCGGCCTGGCGGAGCAGGAGCCACCCGACGACGAGGTCGCCGGCCGCGAGGAGGAGCCGGGTCGTGTTCTGCCCGACCGCGTAGAGGCGGGTGACGTCACCGCCCTCCTGACGGGGGTCGGAGCGCATGAGCTCGTCGACCATCGCCCCGAGGATCCCCTGGACGTTCTCGAGCGCCTCGCCGAGGAGCTCCCGCTCCCGGTCGAGCCGGCCGCCCTGGGCGCCGAGGTCCTTGGCGAACTCCTGGACCTCGTTGGCGAGGTGGGTGAGGGCCTGGGCCTTGTCCCGGATGATCTTGCGGAAGAAGAAGTCCTGGCCCTGGATCGCCGTCGTCCCCTCGTAGAGGGTGTCGATCTTCGCGTCCCGGACGTACTGCTCGAGCGGGTAGTCCTCGAGGAAGCCGGACCCGCCGAAGGTCTGGAGGGACTCGGTGCCGAGGAGCGTCCACGCCCGCTCCGAGCCGAGCCCCTTGACGATGGGGAGGAGGAGGTCGTTGAGGCGGTTGGCGAGGTCGGCGGCGCTGTCCTTCTCGAGGATCTCCGACCCGGTCCGCAGGTGGGCCTGGTCGACGACGTCCTGCTGGGCCGCGGTGTAGAGGACGAGCGCCCGCAGCCCCTCGACATACGCCTTCTGGAGCATGAGGGAGCGCCGGACGTCCGGGTGGTGGGTGATCGTCACCCGGGGGGCGCTCTTGTCGGTCATCTGGGTGAGGTCCGGGCCCTGGACCCGCTCCTTGGCGTACTCGAGGGCGTTGAGGTAGCCCGACGACAGGGTCGCGATCGCCTTCGTCCCGACCATCATCCGGGCGTTCTCGATGACCCGGAACATCTGGGCGATGCCGTCGTGGACGTCCCCGAGGAGGGTCCCGACCGCCGGCTCCCCGTCCCCGAAGGTCACCTCGCACGTCGTCGAGACCTTGATCCCCATCTTGTGCTCGACGTTCGTCACGTACGCCCCGTTGCGGCCGGTGAGCTCGCCGGTCTCGAGGTCGACGTGGTGCTTGGGGACGACGAAGAGGGAGAGCCCCTTCGTTCCCGGCCCGGCACCCTCGGGGCGGGCGAGGACGAAGTGGATGATGTTGTCGGCCATGTCGTGCTCGGCCGAGGTGATGAACCGCTTGACGCCGGTGATGTTCCAGGTGCCGTCGCCGTTCGGGACCGCCCGGGTGCGGCCGGCGCCGACGTCGGAGCCGGCGTCCGGCTCGGTGAGGACCATCGTCGCGCCCCACTGCTTCTCGACGAGCCAGCGGGCGAGCGTGCGCTGCTCCTCGGTCCCGAGGAGGTAGAGGATCTTCGCGAAGGCGAAGGAGGCGGCGTACAGGTGGACGGCCGGGTTCGCGCCGAGGACCATCTCCGACATCGCCCACTTCAGCGAGGGCGGGACGACGGTGCCGCCGAGCTCGCCGGGGACGTCGACCGCCCAGAAGCCGGAGTCGAGGTAGGCGCGGTAGGAGCGCTTGAACGCCTCGGGGATCGTCACCGAGTGCGTCGCGGGGTCGAAGACGGGCGGGGTCCGGTCGGCCTCGGCGAAGCTCTCCGCGAGCTCGTTCTCGCAGAGCCGGGCGACCTCCTTGAGCATCTCGCGGGCCGTGTCGGCGTCGACGTCGGCGTAGGGGCCCGACCCGAGGACCTCGTCCCGGCCGAGGACGTCGAAGAGCGTGAACTCGAGGTCGCGCAGGTTGCTCCTGTAGTGGCCCATGGGGGTCCTCCCAGACTCGGACGAGGTAAGCGTCCGCTCAGTAGCTGTCGGAGAAATACTGGTACTCGCGGTACCGGTCAGGCAAGCCGTTCGGGGCCGCCGCGAGGCGGATGTGGCGGACGCCACGTTCCCGGGTGGGCGTACGGTGAGGGCGTGAGCGGCGCGTCGAGGGTGGCCCGGGGCCATGTGGTGCTCCCCGCCGTGGACGGCGAGGTCTACGCCTCGCTGCGCCGGGAGACGACCCCGCGGTCGGAGCGGCACGCGCTCGGCAAGGCGCTTCGCGGCCGGGTCCCCCGCTCCGAGCTGGGGATCTGGGACCCGCCCGACGACCGGCCCGACGTCGTCGACCAGATCAACGCCTCGCACGAGGGACGGGTGGACTGGCTCGTCCCGGTGCGGGTCGGCCGGATGACAGCCTCGCCGTACGGGTTCCTCCGGGGGACCGCGGTCGTCATGGCCGAGGACCTCGGCCACCTCCCGACGACCGGCATTCGCCCGGTGGTCTGCGGCGACGCCCACCTCGGGAACTTCGGCTTCTACGCCTCCCCGGAGCGGGACCTCGTCATCGACCTCAACGACTTCGACGAGGCCCACCCCGGCAGCTGGGAGTGGGACCTCCGCCGGCTCGCGGCAAGCATCTGGGTGGCCGGGCGGCAGAACTCCGCGAGCGAGGACGAGTGCCGCGACGCCGTCGCCTCCTGCGTGCGGACGTACCGCAAGCAGGTCCGGTGGCTCGCGAAGCAGCCCCTCCTCGCGCGCGCCTTCGACCGCCTCGACGTCGACCGACTGCGGAAGACCGCGGGGGAGAAGTCGCTCCGGGCGGAGATCGAGCGGGCGGCCCGCAAGGCTCGCGGCAACGTCAGCGACCGGGCGCTGCCCAAGCTCACCGAGGAGCACGTGGGGGGCCGGCGGATCATCGAGTCCCCTCCGCTCATCACGCGGCTCGACGAGGCCGAGTTCGACCACCTGGCCGAGGCCCTCGACGGGTACCTCGAGACCCTCCCGACTCAGTGGCGGCGGGTCCTCAGCGGGTACACGCTCGTCGACGCCGCCCACAAGGTCGTCGGCGTCGGGAGCGTCGGGCTGCGCGCGTACGTCGCCCTCTGCGAGGGGAGCAGTCCGGACGACGTCGTATTCCTCCAGCTCAAGCAGGCCCGACGGTCGGTGATCGCGCCGTTCGTCCACGGGGACTCGGCGTGGCACGCCCACCAGGGCCAGCGCGTCGTCGAGTACCAGCAGGCCCTCCAGACCGTCAGCGACCCGCTCCTCGGGTGGGCGACCGTCCAGCGGCGGCAGTTCTACGTCCGGCAGTTCCGGAACATGAAGGGGACGATCGCCGTCGACGCGCTCGACGGCGCCGCCCTGACCGACTACGCCGGTGTCTGCGGCCGCCTCCTCGCCAAGGGCCACGCGCGCACGAGCGGGGCCTCGATGATCGCCGGGTACGTCGGCAAGGGCGACAACGTCGACCGGGCGATGTCCCGGTTCGCGCAGGCGTACGCCGACCAGACCGAGCGCGACCACGCGGCCCTCGTCGCGGCCGTCCGGCGGGGACGCGTCCCGTGCGACCCGGTCACCTGACCGTCCCCCGAGGCCACCCTCCGGCGCCCCGGTCGAGGGGGGCGTCGGCTACGCGCCGCGGAGGCCGACCGGGTTGCCGTCGGCGTCGACGAGGACGCACACCCGCGACCCGGGCGCGACCCGGCGCGGCGCGCTGCGCTCGGTCGCCCCCGCCGCGAGGAGGGTGGCGCGGGTCGCGTCGAGGTCCTCGACGTCGGCGTAGGCCACCGGTCCACCCGTCCCGTCGCCCGGGGCCAGGCCGACCTCGAAGCCGTTGACGTCGTACCCGACGTAGTAGGGCTCGTCGGTGTGCGGGGCGCCGAGCAACGCGGTGTAGACGGCCTTGGCCGCGTCGAGGTCGGTCACCGGGACCACGAGGCTGCGGATCGTGGGGTTCATGTTCGTCTCCTCAGGGTGCGGCGGTCACATCGGCGACCGCTCTGTCGTCGAAGGTATGACGGACCGACCGAGGAGAACGTGACGGCGATGGACGACGCGACCCGGGTCTTCCAGAAGCAGCGTCCCCACCTGCACGCGGTGGCGTACCGGCTCCTCGGGTCGGTGCACGAGGCCGACGACGCCCTCCAGGAGGCGTGGCTGCGCCTTGAGCGCAGCGACGTCTCGGCGGTCGACAACCTGCCCGGATGGCTCACCACCGTGCTCTCGCGGATCTGCCTCGACGAGCTGCGCGCGCGGGCCTCCCGGCGGGAGGACCTCGTCGGTGACGAGCCCGCCCGCCCCGGCGTCGCCGTCGGCCTCGGCACCGACCCCGCGGCCGAGGCCGAGCGGGCCGACGCGGTCGGGCGCGCGCTCATGGTCGTCCTCGACACCCTCGGCCCCGCGGAGCGGCTCGCGTTCTGCCTGCACGACCTCTTCGGGCTCTCCTTCGACGAGATCGCCCCCGCGCTCGGGCGCAGCAGCGCCGCCTGCCGCCAGCTCGCCAGCCGGGCACGTCGGCGGGTGCGCGGGCAGGAGGGCGCGGTCGAGGTCGACCGGGCGCGCCAGCGCGAGGTCGTCGAGGCGTTCCTCGACGCCTCCCGCCACGGCAGGTTCGAGCGGCTCCTCACCCTGCTCCATCCCGGGGCGGTGATGTCCGCCGACGCGGACGTCGTGGCGATGGGGTCACCGGTTCGGCTCTCCGGCGCCGACGAGGTGGCGCGGATGTTCTCCGGGCGGGCCCAGGCCGCCCGCCTCATCGAGCTCGACGGGTTTGCGGCGGCCGTGTGGTCGGTGCGCGGGGCGGTCAGGGTCGTCTTCGCGTTCACCGTCGAGGACGACCGGATCCGCGAGATCGAGCTGCTCGCCGGCGACGTCGAGCGGCTCGACCTGCGCCCGCCGCTCGCGCGCCACCGACGCAGCCGGTGACGACGCAGGCCCGGCGGCTGGACGCGGCCCAACCGCCGTCCGGCCCTCGGCGCGGATGAGGGGTCACCGGAGGCGCAGGTCGGTGGGACGGGGGGCACGGCGGTCATGTCGTGGGAGCAGCCGAAGTCGGTCTGGACCTACCTCACGCCCACCTCCACGGAGGAGGACTACCAGCTGAGGGCGAAGGAGGTCATCGACAGGGTCCTCAAGGAGGCGGCGAGCGGCGTCGGCGATGTCCCCGTCCGCAAGGTGATCGTCGGCAAGAGCCCGGGGCTGGCCCTCGTCGAGGAGGCTGCGGGAGCGCACCTGCTCGTGGTCGGCAGCCATGGCGGCAGGGAGCTGCCGGGGCTGCACCTCGGGTCGGTGTCCGGGTACTGCGTCCACCACGCGCCGTGCCCGGCGCTCGTTCATCGGGGCGCACAGAGGGCCCCCCGACCTGCGGCTGCTCGTCTGAGCCGGTGACGAGAATCGAACTCGCGTGTCCAGCTTGGGAAGCTGGCGCTCTACCATTGAGCTACACCGGCGCGCACGCTCCCCGGGGAGCGTGCGACGGGAAGTCTAACTGACGACCCAGCCCCTGACGACCACCCCCGGCGAACCGAGCCGCCCGCGTCCCCCGGTCGGCTTCCGAGAGGCATCGGGCCCGTCGGACCCTCCCACCGACGTCGGGTCGCGCCGCGGTCGCCGGGTAGTTTGGGCCCGTGCTCCTCTCCGACCGCGACATCCGCGCCGAGGTCGACGCCGGCCGCGTCGTCCTCGACCCCTGGGACCCGCGCATGGTCCAGCCGTCGAGCATCGACGTGCGGATGGACAAGTTCTTCCGGCTCTTCGACAACCACAAGTACCCGGTCATCGACCCGGCCGCCGACCAGCCGGAGCTCACCCGGCTCGTCGAGGTCGACCCCGGCGAGGGGTTCGTCCTCCACCCGGGCGAGTTCGTCCTCGGCTCGACCCTCGAGACGATCAGCCTCCCCGACGACCTCGCCGCCCGCGTCGAGGGCAAGTCGAGCCTCGGGCGGCTCGGGCTACTCACGCACGCGACCGCGGGCTTCGTCGACCCGGGCTTCAGCGGCCACGTGACCCTCGAGCTGTCCAACGTCGCGACCCTGCCCATCATGCTCTGGCCGGGGATGAAGGTCGGGCAGCTGTGCTTCTTCCGGCTCTCCTCGCCCTCGGAGAACCCGTACGGGAGCGCACGGTACGGCTCGCACTACCAGGGCCAGCGCGGCCCGACGGCGAGCCGCTCGTTCCAGAACTTCCACCGCTCCGATGTCTGAGGCCGGCCGCGCCGGGACGGCCGGGGGGCCGGGGCCCGAGCTCGGCGCCCGCTCCGACCGGCTCGCGTGGACCTCCGAGCCGGACCGTCCCCGCGGGGTCGTCCTCGTCCTCCACGGAGGTCGGCAGCGCAGCGACGAGCCCGCCAGGTGGCGCGACCCTGCGGTCTTCCGGATGGTCCCGTTCGCCCGGGCCGTCGCCCGCGCCGGCGGGGGCGGACTCGCCGTCGTCCGGCTGCTCGACACCGTCCGCGGGTGGAACGGGGAGGAGCGCTCACCCGTCCGGGACGCCGAGGGCGCCCTCGCCGCGATCCGCGCCCGCCACCCCGGCCTCCCCGTCGCCCTCCTCGGCCACTCGATGGGGGGACGGGTCGCGCTTCACCTCGCCGAGGCCCCCGACGTCTCCGCCCTCGTCGCCCTCGCCCCGTGGGTCGAGCGGACCGACCGGGCGCTCGGCGGCCCGGGACTGCGGGTACTGCTCATGCACGGGACCCTCGACCGGATCACGAGCCCGCGGGCGACCGCCGCGATGGCCGAGCGGATGGCCGTCCGCGGCGCCGACGTCCGGTACCGGCCGGTGCCGTGGGCGACCCACGCCATGCTCCTGCGCGCCCGGCTCTGGCACCGCGAGCCCGCCCGGTTCCTCGCGGCCGCGCTCCTCGAACGCTGACGGCGGCGCCCCGGCCCCCGGTGCGTCGACCGGCCCGGGGGCGATCCCGAACCAGCTGACGACGCCGCCGACGACGAGGAGGGCGGCGCACGCGAACAGGGCGAGCCGGTACCCCGCGGTGAGCGCGGTCGGGTCGGCGTAGTCGGCCCCCGACAGCCCGACCGCCGCGGGGAGGGCCGCGACGGCGAGGAGGGAGCCGGCCCGGGCGACGGCGTTGTTGATCCCGCTCGCCACCCCGGCGTACCGGTCGGGGGTCGCGGCGAGGACGGTCGCGGTGAGCGGCGAGACGAGCATGGCGAGCCCGACGGCGAAGAGCTGGAGGCCGGGGTAGATGCCCGTCCAGTACGCCGACCGCGCGTCGACCCCGGCGAGGAGGAGGACCCCGGCCCCGCAGAGGACCGGCCCGAGCGCCATGAGGGTGCGCGGGCCGGACCGGCCGGAGAGCGCCGCGAACCGTGGCGAGAGGAGGAGCATCGTCACCGTGATCGGGATCGTCGCGAGGCCCGACCCGAGCGGGCTGAAGCCTGCCGTCACCTGGAGCTGGAGGACGAGGAGGAAGAGGACGGCGCCGAGCGCCCCGTAGACGAGGAAGGTCATGACGTTCGCCGCGGAGAACACCCGGGAGGCGAACAGCCCGAGGGGGACGAGGGGGTGGCGGGCCCGGCGCTCGCGGACGACGAACCCGGCCCCGGCGACGAGCGCGACGGCCAGGCCGGCGACGACGAGGGGGGTCCAGCCCCCGCCGGCCGCGGTGAACGCCCACGTGAGGACGCCGAGGACGACGACGGCCAGCCCTGCCCCCGGGAGGTCGAAGCGTCCGGTCGCCCCGGCGTCGCGGGTCTCCGGGACGCACCGGAGGGTGAGGAGGATGACGGCGACACAGAGCGGGAGGTTGATCGCGAACACCCAGCGCCACCCGGCGACGTCGATGATCCAGCCGCCGAGGAACGGCCCGACCGCGGCGGCGATCCCCGACGTCCCCGCCCAGGTCCCGATCGCGGCGCCCCGGTCCGCGGGGCGGAAGCTCGCGTGGATGACGGCGAGCGCCCCCGGCGTGAGGAGGGCGGCGCCGACCCCCTGGAGGACGCGGAAGGCGACGAGCATCCCCGGGCTCGGGGCGAGCGCGCAGAGCGCCGACGCCGCCGCGAACCAGCCGACCCCGACGAGGTAGGCCCGCCTCCGGCCCACCCGGTCCCCGATGGCGCCGCCGACGAGGACGAGCGAGGCGAGGCTGAGGACGTACCCGTTGAGCACCCACTGGAGCTGGGCGAGGGAGGCGCCGAGGTCCGCCCCGATCGTCCGGACGGCGATGTTGACGACGGTCCCGTCGAGGAGGGCGACCGCCGACCCGAGCGTCACCGCGGTGAGGGCCCCGCGACCGGCGGCGCTGTCCCGTCTCAGCCACCCGTCCTCGACGCGCTCCATCGGACCAGTGTGCGCCCGAAGCGTGGCCTCCCCGGAGGGCCCGACTGTTGCCGGGCTGTGACCTGGCCGAACGGCCGCCCCCCACGACGCCCCTTAGGTTGGGGGGCATGATCCGACTCGATGGCGTGACGAAGCGCTACCCCGACGGGACCGTCGCGGTCGACGACCTCTCGCTCAGCGCGCCCGACGGCCGGATCACCGTCCTCGTCGGACCCTCCGGCTGCGGCAAGACGACGTCCCTGCGGATGATCAACCGGATGATCGAGCCGACGAGCGGGTCGATCACCATCGACGGCCGCGACACCGCCACGATGGACACGGCCGACCTCCGCCGGGGGATCGGGTACGTCATCCAGCACGGCGGGCTCTTCCCCCACCACACCATCGAGCGGAACGTCGCGACGGTCCCGCTGCTCCTCGGGTGGGACAAGAAGGCGGCCCTTGCCCGCGCGCGCGACCTCCTCGAGGTCGTCGGGCTCGCCCCCGAGCTCGCCCGGCGCTACCCGAGCCAGCTCTCGGGCGGCCAGCAGCAGCGGGTCGGCGTCGCCCGCGCGCTCGCGGCCGACCCGCCGGTCATGCTCATGGACGAGCCGTTCTCCGCGGTCGACCCCATCGTCCGCGAGCAGCTCCAGGACGAGTTCCTCCGGCTCCAGGCCGAGCTCGGCAAGACGATCGTCTTCGTCACCCACGACATCGACGAGGCGATCAAGCTCGGGGACCAGGTCGCCGTCCTCCGGGTCGGCGGCCAGCTCGCCCAGGTCGCCGAGCCGTCCTACCTCCTCGCCCACCCCGCGGACGACTTCGTCGCCGACTTCGTCGGCCGGGACCGGGGCTACCGCGCGCTGAGCTTCGTCGCGGCCGACCTCAACCTCCGCGACGAGCCGTTCGTCCACCTCGGCGCAACCCCCGACGAGGCCCGGGGCGCGACCGCTGACCCGTGGCTCCTCGTGACCGGGGAGCGGGAGGAGCCCCTCGGCTGGGTCGAACCCGCCCGCCTCACCGCACCGGTGGCCGCCGAGGTCCTCGCCCTCGGGGGGACGCTCGCCCGGTCCGGAGGCCCCCTGCGGCACGCGCTCGACGCCGCGCTCTCCTCCCCGAGCCGGCGCGGCATCGTCGTCGACGACGACGGGCGCCTCGTCGGCTCGGTCCGCGCCCCCGAGGTCCTCGACGCCATCGAGTCGCTCGAGCGTCCCGAGGCCCGCGACGACGACGGGGCGCGCGCCCTCGAGGAGCACCTCGAGGAGCCGGCGGCGCCCGCACCCGGGTCGACGGGCGGGGCGCCCTGATGCAGTGGGCGCTCGACCACGCCGGCGAGATCGGTCACCTCGCCTGGCGGCACGTCCTCTACGCCGGCCTGCCGCTCCTCGTCGGCCTCGCCGTCGCGCTGCCCGTCGGGTGGGCCGGGCGCCGAGCCCCGCGGGCCCAGCCCGCGCTCGTCGCGACCTCGGGGCTGCTCTTCACGATCCCCTCGCTCGCGCTGTTCATCCTCATGCCGCTCATCATCGGTACCCAGATCCTCGACCCGGCCAACGTCGTCGTCGCGATGACCGTGTACACGTTCGCGCTCCTCGTCCGCACCGTCGTCGACGGGCTCTCCGCGGTCCCCGACGACGTCGAGCAGTCGGCGACGGCGATGGGGTACACCGCGGTGCGCCGCCTCGCCACCGTCGAGCTGCCGCTCGCCGTCCCCGTCATCGCGGCCGGGCTGCGGGTCGCCGCGGTGAGCAACGTGAGCATCGTCAGCGTCGCCTCGCTCATCGGGGTGCCGCAGCTCGGCGACCTGCTCACCGACGGGTTCAACCGGAACATCCCCGACGAGCTCCTCACCGGCATCCTCGCGTGCATCCTCCTCGCGCTCGCCTTCGACGTCCTCATCCAGCTCCTCACCCGGGTGCTCACCCCGTGGCGGCGGGCCGAGGGGGCGAGCGCGTGATTCCCCGGATCTGGCAGTTCCTCACCGACCCGGCGTCGTGGAGCGGGTCGGACGGCATCCCGGCCCGGGTCGAGCAGCACCTTGGCTACAGCCTCATCGTCCTCGCCATCGCCTGCCTCCTCGCCGTCCCCCTCGGACTCTGGGTCGGGCACACGGGTCGGGGGCGTGCCCTCGTCTCGGTCGCGAACTCGCTCCGCGCCGTCCCGAGCCTCGGGCTCCTCTTCGCGATCACCCTCTGGGTCGGGCCGTACATCCGTGGCGACCTCGCCTTCGTCGTGCCGAGCGTCATCGTCC
Organism: uncultured Actinomycetota bacterium; assembly: GCA_963783735.1. Lineage (GTDB taxonomy): Bacteria > Actinomycetota > Actinomycetes > Actinomycetales > Dermatophilaceae > CAWDAQ01. Next base: position 149,357 of record CAWAOO010000001.1, read on the forward strand.
TCGTCATCCTCGCCATCCCCCCGGTCCTCTCCGGGACCTACTCCGGGGTCGAGTCGGTCGACGCGGCCGCCCGCGACGCCGCCCGGGGGATGGGCATGCGCGGAGGCGAGGTCCTCCTGCGCGTCGAGCTCCCGTGCGCCCTGCCGCTGCTGCTCTCCGGGATTCGGGCGGCCACGCTCCAGATCATCGCGACGGCGACGATCGCGGCGTACGTCGGCCTCGGCGGCCTCGGCCGGTACCTCATCGACGGGCTCGCCGCGGGTGAGTACGCCGTGACAGCGGGTGGTGCCGTGCTCGTCGCCCTCCTCGCACTCGCCGTCGACCTCCTCATGTCGGCGGGCGAGCGTGTCGTCGTCTCGCCCGGGCTCACCGGGAAGCAACGCCGCCGCCGTCGTGTTGGCACCTCCGGTGACCGCGAGGACACCGACGACGGGGCCGACGCGGCCAGACCGCGCACCGCGGCCTAGCGGTCGACCCCAACGAGCCAGACCCGAGTCCCGCCCCATGGAACCCGAGAGAGAAGAGCTCCCATGAAGCGCCTGACCCTGTCCCTGTCCCTCGTCACCGCCGGTGTCCTCGGCCTCAGCGCGTGCGGGGGAAGCAGCGGCGACCCGCTCGCGTCCTCGTCGTCCTCGGCCGGGGCCTCCGGCAGCGGCACGCTCACCGTCGGCTCGGCCGACTTCTCCGAGAGCGTCGTCCTCGCCGAGATCTACGCGGGCGCCCTCAAGGCCGACGGCGTCGACGCGACGACGAAGACGAACATCGGCTCCCGCGAGATCTACCTCAAGGCCCTCGAGGACGGCTCCATCGACCTCATCCCCGAGTACACCGGCGCCCTCGCGATCTACTACGACAAGTCGTTCACGAAGACCGCCCCCGAGGAGGTCTACACCGCCCTGAAGGACCTCCTTCCGGCGAACCTCACCGTCCTGGAGAAGTCGGCCGCCGAGGACGTCGACACGATCGCGGTGACGAAGGCGACGGCGGAGTCGAAGGACCTCACGACGGTCGCCGACCTCAAGGGCAAGGCCGGGGACATGACGCTCGGGGCCCCGCCGGAGTTCAAGACCCGTGAGCAGGGCGTGCCCGGTCTGGCGAAGGTGTACGGCGTCGACTTCGGGAGCTTCCGCGCGCTCAAGGGCCAGGCGCTCGTCCAGGCGCTGAAGAACGGCCAGGTCGACGCGGCGAACATCTTCAGCACCGACCCGGCGATCCCGGCGAACGACTTCGTCTCCCTCCAGGACACGAAGAAGCTCTTCGGGTCCCAGAACGTCGTGCCGCTCATCGTCAAGGACAAGGCGAGCGACCAGGTGACCCAGACCCTGAACAAGGTCTCGGCGGCGCTGACGACAGCGAAGCTCTCGGACCTGCTCAAGGCCGCCGACATCGACAAGAAGGACCCCAAGGACGTCGCCCGGCAGTTCCTCACGGAGAACTCGCTCGGCTGACGGGGCGGTCGTGGCCCCGGTGGGGTCACGACGGGGGGACGCCGCCCCTCCCCGGCGTCCCCCGTCGGGCGCGGGTCGCGCCCTTGGCGAGTGCGTGAGCCCGTCAACATGATCCCGCGGTCCCCGCCTCCCGCGCATCCGCAAAATCACTGATGTCAGCCGTCTGACGTGGCATTCCTTCGCTAGCCTTCAGGAGTGGATGTGGTCGTCGGACGACGTGAGCTCGTCGCCCTCGTGACCTCGACCGTCGCCGCCGAGCGCTGGGTCACGCTCACCGGGCCGCCGGGTGTGGGGAAGAGCGTGCTCGGGCGCGCCGTCGCGGCGGCCCACCCCGCGGCGACCTGGGTCGACCTCGAGCACGTCGCGACGACCTCCGCCGTCGTCGCGTCGTGCCTCGACGCCCTGCGGGTGACCCCCGCCCCCGGGGAGGATGACGCCGCGACGCTCGCACGCGTGCTCGAGGGGACCGACCGGCTGCTCGTCCTCGACGGGGCGTCCGTCGCCCACGAGGGGCTCGGGAGGGTCGTCGAGGACCTCGTCGCCCGAACGACGGGCACGCGGGTGCTCGTCACCGCCCTGACGACGGCGGAGTCGCCGCTCGAACGGGTCGTCCGCGTCGACCCGCTCCCCGTCCCGGGGCCGGAGGAGCCCCTGAGCGGCCCCGCCCTCGACCTGCTCGTCGCCCGCGTCGAGGCCGGCGGGGGGCGGCCGCCCGACCTCCCGGCCGACGAGGCGCGCGTCCGCAGGCTCATCGAGGCCAGCGGCGGCCTCCCCCTCGTCCTCACCCAGCTCGCCGCCCAGATCGCCCTCCTCGGGGTGCCCAACGTCGCCCCGGCCGCGTCGCCGTCGCACGCCGTCGAGCAGTCCTACGCCCTCCTCGGGGACGTCGAGCAGCGCTGCTTCCGGCGGCTCGCCCTGCTCGGCTCCCCGGCCGGGCTCGACGCCCTCGCCGCCGTCACCGAGGTCGACCCCGCCGACGCCGCGCCGATCGCCGGGGCACTCGCCCGGCGCCACCTCGTCGAGGTGCTCCCCGACGGCCGGTTCGCGATGCTCGCCCCCATCCGAGCCCAGGCGGCCGGGCACGCGACCGCCGCGGACCGTGCCCGGATGCCCGCCCTGCTCATCGACTGGGCCGAACGCGTCCTGCCCGGGGACCCGCACGCCGGCGCCGCCGACGCCCCGTGGCTCCCCGACGTCCCCGTCGTCCGGGCCGCGGTCGCCGCCGCGTGCTCCGACCCGGCGACGCGCGACCAGGGGTACCGGCTCGCCAACCGGGCGTTCGGCTCGCTCTACACCGCGATGCGGGCGAGGGAGGCCCTCGAGGTCCTCGAGATCGCCCTCGCGAGCGGGGACGGCCCGGCCGACGTCGGAGCGCAGCTGGCCCGTCGCGCGGGCATCAGCGCCTCCGAGGTCCGCGGCAGCTACGAGGGGATGCGACTGCTCGACCGGGCCGACGAGCACGCCCGGGTCGCCCGCGACCCTCGGCTCGAGCAGGCGCGGACCGCCTCGATCCGCGCCGAGATGCACCTCGACGCGGGTGAGCTCGACGCGGCCGCCGCGGAGGCGCGCCGGGCGGTCGCCCTCGGCGCCGACGGGTACGCGACCCGGCAGAGCCGCCGGACACTCATGGACGTCCACGTCTCACGGGGCGAGTTCGCCGAGGCCGAGGCGTTGCTCCCGGCCATCCTCGACGACGCCCCCGAACCGGAGCGGTGGATCGGGACGGCGGCCCGGATCCTCCGCGCCCGGATCGCCTGGGAGCAGGGGAGGGTCCGGGAGGCCGCCGCCGGCGCCCGGGCCGTCCGCGAGGACGCGACCGCCGACGCCGAGGACCGGGTCGCCCTCCTCGCCGACACCCTCGTGCGGCAGGTGACCGGGGAGCCGGCCGCCCTCGACGTCGACCGCGAGCACCTGCCGTGGGCGGTCCGGATCGGGGTCCTCCTCCAGGACGCCCGGGACGTCCTCGCGGACGGGGGGTGCGAGGAGGCGGCCGCCGCGGCCGCCGAGCTCGTCGCCCTCGCCGACGCGGGCCGGCTCGGGCGGGACGCCGTCGACGCCCGGCTCCTCCTCGGGGACACCCTCCTGCGGTGCGGGGATCCCGGTCAGGCCCTGTCGACCTATCTCGAGGCCCTCCGCCGCGCCGCCGAGTGCCCGCTCCCGCTCCGGGCCGCGGAGGCACTCGACGGCCTCGCCGTCCTGCTCACCCGGTTCGGCCACCCGGCCGGCCGGCCGTGTGCCGCGGCCGCCCGGGCCCTGAGGACCGCCCATGGCGCCGTTCGCCATCCCCGCCCCGGTATCGCGTTCGTGGCGGGTGCCCCCCGGGACCCGCCTGCGGGGTGGGTCTCCCGGGGCCGGCTCCGCGCCCCCGCGCTCGAGGCGGTCGCCCACGCCGTCGCGACGACGACCGGGTCGGGCGAGCCGCACACGCCGTTGTCGTCCCTGACGGCCGCGCAGCGGACCGTCGCCGAGCTCGTCGCCACGGGCCTGACGAGCCGGCAGATCGCCGAGGACCTCCACCTCTCGCCACGAACCGTGGACGCCCACCTCGCCCACATCTACCGCAAGCTCGGGATCTCCTCCCGCGCCCGCCTCGCGACGCTCATGGCCGACCACGGCTGACGGTCGCGCCGCGGTCGCAGCCGTGCGCGTGCGAAGGTGACGTCATGACGGACTTCGCCCCCCGCCCCGCGCACACCCCCGACGTCCTCTTCGCCCGCGACGGGGTCGCGGGGAGGGTCCTCCTCAACCGGCCCGCGGCGATCAACGCCCTCACCCTCGACATGGTCGGCGCGATGCGCGAGCAGCTGCGCGAGTGGGCGGGCGTCGTCGAGGCGGTGACGATCGAGGGTGCCGGGGAGCGGGGACTCTGCGCGGGCGGGGACGTCCGGGCCGTGCGCGAGTCCGCCCTCGAGGGGTCGCAGGGGCCGGTGGCGTTCTGGAGCGCGGAGTACGACCTCGACGCGGAGATCGCCGAGCACCCGGCCCGGACGATGGCGGCCATGGACGGGATCGTCATGGGGGGCGGGGTCGGCGTCGCCGCGTACTGCGACCTGCGCCTCGTCACCGAGCGGTCGACGGTCGCGATGCCCGAGACGATCATCGGGTTCTTCCCCGACGTCGGGGCGCTCCACCTCCTCTCCCGGGCTCCCGGAGAGCTCGGCACCCACCTCGCCCTCACCGGGTCGACCGTCGGGGGGGCGGACGCGGTCGCGGTCGGCCTCGCCGACACCCTCGTGCCCTCGGCCGAGGTCGGCGGGCTCCTCGCGAGGGTCTCCGCCGGCGAGACCGTCGAGGCCTCCGTCGGGGACCGGGCCCCGGAGAGCGACCTCGCCGGGCAGCGCGAGTGGGTCGACGCCTGCTACGCCGGCGACGACCCCGTCGAGATCCTCGGGCGCCTGCGTGAGCACCCCGACCCCCGCGCCCGGGCCGCCGCCGACGCGATGTCGGCCCGCTCCCCGCTCTCGGTCGCCGTCACCCTCGAGGCCATCAGACGCGCCGCGCGGATGCCGACCCTGCGCGAGGTCCTCGCCCAGGACCTCCGGATCGGGACGGCACTGCTCAAGGGCGGGGACTTCGTCGAAGGGGTGCGCGCGCAGCTCGTCGACAAGGACAAGGCGCCGCGCTGGCAGCACACCGGCCTCGACGACGTGAGCCGGGACGAGGTTCTCGCGATGTTCGCCGACTAGCCCCCCGGGCGCAGGTGCGCCCCGGGAGCGGCGGCTCAGCTCGTCGGAGCCGGCTCCGGGTCCGGGGTGGGCTCGGCGGCCTCGACGGCGTCCCCGCCGCCCTCCTGCCCCCGGCGGACGGCGGCGAGGAGCATCTGGGCGACGTCGACGACCTCGACGTCCTCCCCCTGGCCCTCGGCCTGCTTCTGGGTGAGCCCGTCCGAGAGCATGACCCGGCAGAACGGGCACCCGATGGCGATCCGCTGCGCGCCGGTCGCGAGGGCCTCGTCGGTCCGGTTGAGGTTGATCCGGTTCCCGAGCTTCTCCTCCATCCACATCCGAGCCCCGCCGGCCCCGCAGCAGAACGACTTCTCGCCGTGCCGGGGCATCTCGGTGAGCTCGACGCCGGGGAGGGCGCCGATGAGCTCGCGCGGGGGGGTGTAGACGTTGTTGTGCCGCCCCAGGTAGCAGGGGTCGTGGTAGGTCACCGTCTCGGCCGTCGAGGCGACGTCCTTGCTGTCCGCCTCGCCCGGCCGGGCGACGGGGACGAGCCGCTTCTCCCGGACGAGCCGGTTGAGGAGCTGGGTGTGGTGGACGACCTCGTAGTGGCCGCCGAGCTGGGGGTACTCGTTCTTGATCGTGTTGAAGCAGTGGGCGCACGTCACGACGATCTTCGTCGCCCCGACCTCGCCGAGGGTCTCGACGTTCTGCTGGGCGAGCATCTGGAAGAGGAACTCGTTCCCGGCCCGGCGCGCCGAGTCCCCGGTGCACGTCTCGCCGTCCCCGAGCACGGCGAAGGAGACCCCGGCCGTGTCGAGGAGCTCGGCGACCGCCCGGCTCGTCTTCTTCGCCCGGTCCTCGTAGGCGCCGGCGCAGCCGACCCAGAACAGGTAGTCGACCTCGTCGAGCGACTCGACGTCGGCGCCGACCTGCTTGACGTCGAACGGGAGGCCCTTGGCCCAGTCGAGCCGTGCCTTGGCACCCATTCCCCACGGGTTGCCCTTGTTCTCGAGGTTCTTGAACAGCCCGCCGAGCTCGTTGGGGAAGGCCGACTCGATGAGGTTCTGGTACCGCCGCATGTCGACGATGTGGTCGACGTGCTCGATGTCGACGGGACACTGCTCGACGCACGCGCCGCACGTCGTGCACGACCAGAGGACGTCGGCGTCGATGACGGCGTCGGGTCCGTGCGGGGCGTACGCGGCGCGCGCGTCCCCGTCGTACCCGGTGTCGCCGACGAGCGGGGCGCCGACGGTGGCCGCGAGGGACTCGTCGCGCTCGAGGAGCCCGTCGCGGTCGGCCTCCGGAGCGAGCAGGTACGGCGCCTTGGCGTCGGCGTTGTCCCGCAGGGCCATGACGAGCAGCTTCGGCGAGAGCGGCTTCTCGGTGTTCCACGCGGGGCACTGGCTCTGGCAGCGGCCGCACTCGGTGCACGTCGAGAAGTCGAGCAGGCCCTTCCACGTGAACCCCTCGACCGCGCCGACGCCGAGGGTCGCGTCCTCGTCCATCTCCTCGATGTTCTCGAAGTCGAAGACCGTGCCGTCGACGGTGATCGGCTGGACGGCCCCGAGGGAGGTCCGACCGTCCGGGTGGCGCTTGAGGAAGACGTTGAAGAAGGCGAGGAACCGGTGCCAGGCCACGCCCATCGTCGGCGTGCGGGCGATGATGATCATCCACGTGAACGAGATGACGATCTTCACGGCGGCGACGACGACGATGGCGTTCTCGAGCGCGCCCTGTCCGAGTCCGTCGAGGAGGGCGCCGAGCCACCCGGTGAGCGGGTAGTGGAGCGCGCCCGCCCACCCGCCGCCGGTCGACGCGTCGAGGGCGTGCTCGAGCCCGCGGAGGGCGAGGACGCACAGCGTCACCCCGAGGATGACGAGCTCGACGACGTACGCCTGCCAGAACGTCGACCCGAAGAACCGGGAGGTCCGTCCGTGCTCCCCCGGCGCCCGGCGGGGGTGGTGCCGCTGCCGGATCGTCATCAGGGTGAGGATCCCGAGGAGACCGCCCCAGGCGAAGACCTCGGTGACCCATTCGTACGGCGGGAAGTGGCCGAGGAGGGGCAGGGCCCAGGACGGCTCGACGAGCTGGCCGAAGGCGGTGACGAGGGTGAAGAAGAGGACCCCGAAGCCGACCATGGTGAACCAGTGCGCGACCGCGACGACCGGTAGGCGGGACATCCTCGTGTGCCCGAGGAACTCCCGCAGGAGTGTCGCGGTCCGGGCGCCCTTCTCCCCGGTCCGGGTCCCGTCCGGCTGCCCGACCCGGTACAGGCTGACGAACCGGCTGACGGTCTGCGCGAACAGGGCCACGGCGACGACGGTGACGGCGACGCTGACGGCGAGCGCGATGATCTGGAGCACGGACATGCGGGGAGTCTAGTGATGGGTAAGCGGCTGCATACCCACGTGTGACGCCCGTCGCCTCCGGACGTCGGGGCGGAGGGCCGCCGGGCATTGCCGGGGCGGATAACGCGGTGTTGGAATAGTCATAAGATGGCGTGGGTTGCCACTCGAGAGAAGGCCGGTGTGCCCGGCGACCGTCGCGGCCGTCCCGGCCATCGCGGAAACCCAGACGAAGGAACCCACGTGCGCATCCACGACGACGTCACGAAGCTCATCGGGAACACCCCCCTGGTCCGGATCAACCGGATCATCGACAGCGACGCGACGGTCGCGGCGAAGCTCGAGTTCTACAACCCGGCGAGCTCGGTCAAGGACCGGATCGGGGTGTCCATCGTCGACGCCGCCGAGGCGTCCGGCGAGCTGACGCCGGGTGGGACGATCGTCGAGGCGACCTCGGGCAACACGGGGATCGCGCTCGCCATGGTCGGCGCGGCCCGGGGGTACACCGTCGTCCTCGCCATGCCCGAGACGATGAGCAAGGAGCGACGCGCCCTCCTGCGGGCATACGGCGCCGAGCTCGTCCTCACTCCGGGAGCCGGGGGGATGAAGGGCGCCGTCGAGCAGGCCGAGGCCATCGTCGCCGAGCGGAAGGGTGCCGTCCTCGCCCGCCAGTTCGCCAACGAGGCCAACCCGGAGATCCACCGCCGGACGACCGCCGAGGAGATCTGGACGGACACCGACGGCGAGGTCGACGTCGTCGTCGCCGGCATCGGCACCGGCGGGACGATCACCGGGGTCGGCCAGGTCCTCAAGGAGCGCAAGCCGAGCGTCCAGGTCATCGCCGTCGAGCCGCAGGAGTCGCCGATCCTCAACGGCGGCCAGCCGGGCCCGCACAAGATCCAGGGCATCGGCGCGAACTTCGTCCCGGAGATCCTCGACACCGACGTCTACGACGAGGTCATCGACGTCGACGCGGAGACCTCCGTGGAGTGGGCACGCCGGGCCGCCCGGGAGGAGGGGCTCCTCGTCGGGCTGTCCTCCGGGTCGGCGCTCGCCGCGGCGGACGAGGTCGCTCGTCGCCCCGAGAACGCCGGGAAGACGATCGTCGTCATCATCCCGAGCTTCGGGGAGCGGTACCTCTCGACGATCCTCTTCGCCGACCTCGTCGACTGATGGTGGTGACCCCGATGGCGCTCGTCGAGCCCCCCTCGACGGTTCCCGGCCTGCGGGGCCAGGTCCTCGAGGACCTTGCCGCCGCGAAGACCCGTGACCCGGCGGCGACGTCCCGGACCGTCCTGTTCTTCACCTCCGCCGGGCTGCACGCGATCTGGCTCCACCGCGTCGCCCATGCCCTCTGGCGGCGGCGGAGGACCCGTCCGCTCGCCCGGGTCGTCGCGTACTTCAGCCGGGCGACGACTGGGATCGAGATCCACCCTGCCGCCCGCATCGGCCGACGGTTCTTCATCGACCACGGGGTCGGCGTCGTCATCGGCGAGACCGCCGAGGTCGGCGACGACGTCATGCTCTACCACGGGGTCACCCTGGGTGGTCGCTCCCTCAACCGGGTCAAGCGGCACCCGACCCTCGGCGACCGCATCGTCGTCGGAGCCGGGGCGAAGATCCTCGGTCCGGTGAACATCGGCGACGACGCCCAGATCGGCGCGAACTCCGTCGTCGTCAAGGACGTCCCCCGCGGTGCCGTCGCGACCGGGGTACCCGCCCGCGTGCGTTTCCCCGAGGCCCCGGGGGAGGACCCGTACGAGTCGCTCTTCCGGGACCCGGCGATCTTCATCTGACCGCGGTCTTCGTCTGACGGTCAGCACCGGCCCGCGGCCCTCATCGGAGCCGCGTGAGCGGGTCCCCGCGGCTCGCTGGCGCGGCGAGCCGTCTCGTCCCCCCGGTCGCGACGAACGTCCCGGCGAGCGGGTCGGCGCCCGTCTGGGCGGCCGCGAGCGCCTCGTCGGTCGGCTGCCCGGCGGCGAGCGCGGCGTGGTACCGGGTCATGACGTCCGCCGCGACGATGTCGGGGACGGGGGAGAGCGCGGCGACGACGCAGGCCGCGCCGAGCGAGAGCATCGCCGCGGCCATCCCGAGCGACTCCTCGCCCGGCAGGACCGTGGCCGACCCGACGTCGCACGCGGAGAGGACGACCGTCTCGGCGGCGATGCCCCGCGGCTGGAGCTCGTGGGCGAAGAGGACACCGTCGTCGAGGAGGAGGGTCGAGAACAGGGGGCTGTCCGGCTCGTGCCTCCCGTGGGCGGCGACGTGGACGAGGCCGGGTCGGGTGAGGGCGTCGACGAGGCCCGCACCCGTCGACGTCCTCGTGACCTCGACGCCCCGCGCTCTCCACGTGCGGGCAACCGCGTCGCCCTCCTCGCGGGCGCGGCCGAGGCGGGGACCGACGGCGACGGCGGCCCGCGGCGGCCCCCCGGGACCGGGCGGTCGGGAGGGGGTCGCGGACGTCCGGGTCGTGTACGCGGTGAGCGACGGGGCAAGGGTGAGGGGGACCCCCCGCAGGGACGGGAGCATCGCCCACGGCAGGCTCGCGACCGCCCGGCAGGGGACGAGGACGAGGGGCCGGTCGCCGAGGCCGCACGGCCGGACGAGCTCGGCGTCCGCGCGTTCGAGCCCGGCGTCGAGGGACCCCCGGACGGCCGCCGCGAGCCCACCGAGGTCGTGGCGGGCGGCGGCCCGGAGGTCGGCGTGGACGCGCCGGGTGAGCTCCTCGGCGGCCCCGAGCTCGGCCACCCGGTGGAGGGAGCCGCGCCCGACCCACAGGGTGAGCGCCCAGAGCGCACCAGCGTGCGGGAAGAACCAGAGGAGGTCCCGCCCGTGCTCGGCGAGGGCGTCCCGGGCCCCGTGGAGCGCCGCCGTCGAGATGCGTCCCGGGGGCGGGAGCCCGTCCCCGAGGGGCCGGGAACGAGCCGTGCCGGGCCCGGCAGCGTCTCCGTGGGTCCAGTCCCGGAACCGGATCCGGCGCTCGATCCGGTCGGCGTCATGACGCCACCGCTCGGCCGCCTCGGCGTCCGGGTGCTCGCGCCGCCGGTCGCGCAGGTAGCGAAGGCGCTCGTAGAGGGCCGCCGTCTCGGCGTCGAGGGGCGGGCGGACCGCCGGCAGGCGGCTCGTCGCGGCGTGCCAGCGCTCGAGCGCGGAGAGGACCTCGCGGACCCCCCGGGGCATCGCGAGGTCGAGGTCGAGCCGGGCGAGCCGGACCCCGTGCAGGGCTCGGGCCGCCCGCAGGTCGAGGCTCGCGCTCGCGGCCTGACCGCGGGCGAGGTCGCGGGCGGCGGCCCGCACCGTGCGCCGTGCGCCGGCCGGGTCACCGGCGGCGACGGCGGCCCGGCCGCGGACGTAGGCGAGCCGGAGGGTCGACCGGAGCTGGGTCGGCGGCGTGACGGGCAGGAGCCGGATGTGGGCCCCGGCGGCGCCCTCGTCGTCGACGGCGAGCGCCGCCTCCGCCCCGACGAGGTGGGCCTGGGCGGCGAGGTCGTCGTCGCCGCGGCGAGAGGCCTCGAGCGCGAGCCGCCCGGCCTCCTCGAGGACGGTCCTGCTCGCCTCCCCCCGCGCGAGGTGGACGTCGAGGAGGGCGAGCCGAGCCCGGTCCTCGAGGGCGGGGGCACGGCGCTCGCGGAAGTGGGCGCGGGCCTGACCGGCGAGGTCGGCCGCGGTGTCGTGGTCGGTGAGGAGGAGCCGTCCTCGGGCCCGTTCGAGCAGGGCCTCCCCGACGACCTGGCTCTGGGTCCGGTCGGCCCCGATGGCGACGGCTCGGTCCAGGAGGTCGTCGGCCTCGCGGAGCAGGCCCGCCTCGAGGAGGACCCGGGCGTGGTCGAGGAGCGCGGGGGCCCGGGAGACGTCGGCGCCGACCTCCTCGGCGAGGTCCATCAGGGCCAGGGCCCGGGGGAGGTCGCCGACGCGGTACGCGGCGTACCCCTCGTTGTGCCGGGCCATGAACAGCTGCCGGGCCAGGCCGTGCGTCTCGGCGAGCTCGCCGGCCTCGCGGAACAGCTCGACGGCGCGGCGCGCGCCGTCGTCCTCGGCCCAGAGCATGCCGAGGTTGAGCAGGGTCGAGCACCGCTCCGCGGGGGTGAACGCGTCGGGCCGGGTGAGGGCCGCGTCGAGGTCGGCCCGGGCGCCCGCCCGGTCCCCGCTCCGTCCGCGGACGAGGGCCCGCTGGCAGTGCCACTGTGGGAGGAGCCGGTCGTCGGGGAGGGAGCGGGCGAGCACCGCGGCCGCGTCGAGGACCGGGTCGGCGGCGGTGAGTCCGCCGAGCTCGAACTCGGCGACCGCAAGGCTGAGGAGGACGCGGAACCGCAGCCGGCCGACGTCGCCCGTGGGGGATGCCGCATCCGCACCGCCCGTCCGGGCGCGGTCCCCGGCGAGGGGCCCCACCTCGGCGGCGGGCTCGGCGGCGCCGTCGAGCAGGCCGAGGGCCGCCCGCAGCTGCGCGACCGCCACGGCGGGCCGGCCGGCGGAGTTCTCGGCGACCCCGTGCCGCCGGAGGACCGCCACCCGGTCGAGGAGGCTGGAGAGGTCGGCGGGCCGGGTGGCGACGGCGTCCGCCCGGTCTCAGAGCTCGATGCTCGGGGTGACGACGGGGCGGGCGCCCCCGCCGGCGCGGACGACGAAGTACACCGGGCCGAGCGGGACCGGCGCGAGGACGAAGCGGCCGTGGGCGTCCGCGGTGGCCGTGAGGCGAGCGTCCGGGGTCACCGCCTCGACCTCGGCGCCCCCGCTCGTCACCCACCCGTCGAGCCGGGCGTGGCCGGGGCCCGCGGGGCCGACGTCGACCATGAGGCTGAGCGGACCGTGCCCGAAGGTGACCGTCTCGGTCCGCGCGGTCCCCTCCTGCCGGGTCGCCGCGAGGGGGAGGTCGATGAGCTCGGCGACGTCGGCGTGGAGCTCGTGGACGGTGAGGGCGAACTTCACCCGGTCGCCGAGACCGGCGGGGACCGGGTCCGTGGCCTCGTGGACCGCCCGGAGGACGCGCAGGATCCCGGCGTCGCCGCCGTCGAGCTCGCCCGTGCCGCCGTCACCGTCGGGGCCGCCGTGGAGGTCGCGACCATCGCTCATGACTCGGCCCACCGTGGGTCGGCGCCGAGGGCGGCCCGGAGCTTCTCGAGGCACCGTCCCCGGGTCGGGCCGATGCTCCCGACGGGCATCCCGAGGGCCTGCGAGATCGCGCGGTAGTCCGGGCGGTCCGCGAACGCGACGATCCGCAGGAGCTCCTGACAGCGGGGGGACAGGGCTCGGACGTGCCCCCACAACGTGGCCTGCCGCTCGGTGAGGACGGCCTCGCCCTCCGGCCCGGGACCGGGGGCCGGGCGCTCGGGGAGGGCGTCGAGGTCGACGTGGCCGCCGCGGCCGCGCAGCAGGCGCCAGGTCTCGCGCTTGACGGTGACGACGAGCCAGCCGAGGACGGCGCCCGGCTGCTCGATCCGGTCGGCGTGGTCGACGAGTCGCAGCCACGCCGTCTGGACGGCGTCCTCGGCGACCTCGGCCGGGGCGTTCTGTGCCCGCGCCGTGTGCCAGAGGACGGGGGTGAGCAGGTCGACGAGGGTGCTCAGCTCGGTGCGGTCGCCGCCCCGGTACGCCGCGAAGGCCCTCCCGGCCCGGGCGCTCAGCGTCTCCGGGGGCGGTGCGGGCGGGGAGCCCGGGGCGGCGACGGTCAGGCCCGGGGTCTGCGTCACGGGCGTGTCCACGACAGCTCCCCCTCGAGGGCGGCCCAGCCGCGGGTGAGCATCGCGGCCGGGGAGATGTCGGCGACCCCCGGGTCGCCTGCGAGGCGACCGGCGAGGGCGGCGGCGAGGACGGGGGCGGCGAAGGAGGTCCCGCTCCACACGCCGAACCCGCTGCGGTAGTCGTCGGGGTCGATCGTCGCGCGCTCCTGCCGGTCCACGGTCACCTCCGCCGAGTGCGCCGCGGCGGCGTTGAAGCGGGTCGGCAGCGTGCTGACGACTGCGGCCCCGGCGCGGTAGCAGCTCACCCAGTCCCCGGCGTTGGAGAAGAGGGCGACCGTGCGGCCGTCCGGGTTGAGCGCCCCGACGGCGGCGACGGGCAGGACCCCGCGCTCGTGCCCGGTGGGCGGGCCGCCGCCCGGGGCCCCGGCGAACCCGGCCGGGAGGAGGGGCGTGCGGGTGGCGTCGTTGCCGGCCGCGGCGACGACGAGGACCCCGTGGGCGCCGTACTGGCGGAACAGCCGGGCGAACCTGCGGTCGGTGAGGTCGTCCTCGGGTGCCTCGTTGTAGTACCCCAGGGACACGGAGAGGACGTCGACGACGCGCTCCGGGTCGCCGGCGACCTGACCGGAGACGTGCCGGAGGAGGAGGAGCGCGAGCCACGCGTGGAGGTCGCTCTCCTGGACCACCCCGTCGGTCGTCATGACGGGGACGGGGAGGACCCGGGCGACGGGGCAGCCCTGGCGGACGAGTCCGGCGATGAAGGTGCCGTGGCCGGCGAGGCGGTCAAGACCCCCGACGAGCTCGTCGCTCACCCCCGCACCGGCGTCGGCGTCGGGTCCGCCGACGGGGATCCCGGCGAAGGTGACGCCCCGGACGACCCCGGCGCTCCCGTCGAACCACGGGTGGCGCCCGATGCCGGTGTCGGGGACGGCGACGACGGGTGCCCGGGGGACCTCCGGTGCGGTCCCCGCAGGGTCGGCGAGCCGGACCGTGACCGGCATCCGGCCGCCGCTCCCCGGCCGGCCGTACTCGCTCGGGGAGGTGGTGCCGATCCCGTCCCAGTACCCGATCCCGTCCCAGTACCCGATCCCGTCCCAGTACCCGATCCCCGTGAACCCCGGGCAGGCCCGCAGGACGTGGTCGAGGCCCACCTGCCCGGCGAGGCCGGGGTCGATGGACCGGACGTGCTCGAGCACCGTCCAGGCGTCCGGCGGCGGGGCGGGACGGGGGCTGGTCGAGAGGAGGTCGACCGGGGTCACCCACGTGCTCTCGAGAACCTCGCGGGTCTCGCGGTCGAGCTCGCGGGGAAGGCGCTTGGCGAGCCCCCACGCCTCCTCGGTGGGCTCGGCGTCCAGACCGAGCTCGGCGAGGAGAGGCCGGAGGCGGGCGAGGACCGCGTCGGCGCCCCCGCCGAGCCGGCCGTCGACGAGGAGCCGCTCACCGGCGTAGAGCGTCGGCGCGGGCGGTGCGCCGCCCGGGGCCCGGACCGCGGTGACGGGGTCGAGCACGCGGAACGGGACCGCGCGCCCACCTCCGAAGTCCTGGGCCGGCATCTGACCTCCTCGGGGGCGGAGCAGCGGCACGCGAGTGCCGCTGCCCAGCCTAGTGACGGGTCGTTCACCGAGGAAGAGCGCCGAGCGCGGTCCCTGATACGTCCGGGCCGCGTCCCTAGGGGAGCTTGCCCGGTCCGGGACCGAACCCGGTCGTGTCGGCGTGGAGCCGACCGTCGGTCCCCCGGTGGAGGGTCTCGGGCAGGTTCTCGTCCTTCGTCGTGGCCGAACGCATCTTCTTGCCGGCGGACTTGGCTGCGTCGCCGACGACGTCCGCGACGAACGGGGCGGCCTTGGTCCGGGCCGCCTCGGTGACGTCGCCGACCTTGGTCTGGACGGGGTCGCTCGACCAGAGCCTGGTCGTCTGGCGCTTGATCTGCTCGTAGCGCTGCTGACCGGCGCGGGCGCCGAGGACGTACCCGGCGGCCGCCCCGGCGAGGAAGGACAACTTGCCCATCGTGGTTCCTTTCGTCGTGTCGGCTCGACCCTAGCCGGTCAGCCTCGGGGCTGGCGACGGAGAACGAGGGGGACGAGGCCCCAGAGCACGGTGAAGACGCCGGCCGCGACCCCGCCCGCGGCGAGCCCGGCCCCGCGACCGAGGACGACGGAGAAGATGAGTGTCGTCACCGCCGTCACGGCGAGCGCGAGGACGGCGAGGCCGAGCCGGGCGAGCCGGTCCCCGACGAGGACGATCGTCTCCTTCCGGTGACGCCGGAACGTCATCCGGTGGATGCTCACCGGGGCGATGAGCAGGCCGGTGGCGAGCACGGCAAGGGAGACGGCGACGACGTAGGTCCGGCGGGAGAACTCGTCGAGCCCCCCGAAGCGTGACTGGAGCGGCATCGCGAGGAGGAACCCCGTGAGGATCTGGACCCCGGTCTGGGTGACGCGGAGCTCCTGGAGGAGCTCGTTCCAGTTCCGGTCGAGCCGGTCCGCGTCGGGCTCGTCGCCGCGGCGGTAGCTGTCGACCCCCCGTCGACGGCCTTCGGGTGCCTCCTCGCCGCCCATCCCGCACCTCCCTCTCCCCGGTTCCGTCCCGCCACCCGGTCGCCCCGTCCGCGGGCACCCGTCACTCCCCGCCCGGCCATTCTCTCGCGGGCCCGGGTCGAGGACGAGTCGTCGGCGTTCTCGGGACGGTCGCCGGTGGGAACGGTTGGGAACCGGGTTCGCCTGCCGATACTCCCAGGTGGTGCCCCGGGGCCCGGTCGACGTGCCGCGGGGCCACACCCACGACGTTCGCGGAAGGCCACGACATGACGAGACCCCTCGCCGCGCGACCCCGACGGCTCGCCGCCGCCCTCGTCGCCACGGCCGCGCTCACAGTGGGGACGCCCGCCTCCGCGTCGGCGCCCGCGTGGGCCTCCGCACCGGCCGTACCGGCCGCGTCCGCCGCCGGGACGGTCGGGGTCGTCGTCGGACGGTCGGCCTGGGTGGCTGTGTCGGTGGCGACCCTGTGGCGGTCCCCCTCGTCCCCTCGCGCCGTCGACCGGCCCGCGCTCGCCAACCCCGTGGGCGTGCGCGGCTGGCTCGCGAGAATGACGACGCGCGACCGCCTCGGTCTCGTCGGCCGGGCCGACACCCAGGTGCTCATGGGGGACCGTGTCGTCGTCACCGCCCGCTCGGGCTCCTGGGTCAGGGTCGTCGTCCCGGACCAGCCGACGCCGCTCGACCGCCGCGGGTACCCCGGGTGGGTCCCTGCCGCGCAGCTCGTGCCCCGGCCTCCGACGGCGACCCGCCGGGTGGCGACCGTGTCCGCCCGAGTCACCTGGATGCGGACCGACTCCGCGGTGCCGAGGCGCGTCACCGAGCTGAGCTTCGGGACCCGGCTGCCCGTGCTCGGGCGGACTGGCCCGTGGGTGCGTGTCGTCGCCCCCTCGGGGCTGCGTCGCCGGGTCCACTACAGCAAGGTCCTCGTGAGGACGCCGTCCACGCCCGCGCTCCCGCGGACCGGCCGGGACGTCGTCCGGACCGCGACGAGGTTCACCGGCCTGCCGTACCTCTGGGCGGGCCGCTCCGGCTTCGGGTTCGACTGCTCGGGGCTCACCTCGCTCGACTACGCCGTCCACGGGGTGACGATCCCCCGGGACGCCGACGCCCAGGCCGTGCGGGGTGCCGCCGCCGGGCGCGACCGGCGGCCGGGGGACCTGATGTTCTTCGCCCGGAACGGCTCGGTCCACCACGTCTCGATCTACGCCGGCGGCGGCCGGATGGTCCAGGCGCCCCGCACGGGGCTCCCGGTCCAGACGATCCCCGTCTCGACCCGCGGATACGTGGAGGAGCTCGTCCGGGTCCGGGGCTTCATCCGCTGACCGCCGGCGAGGGCTCCTCACCCCGGGCGGGGCGGCCCGGGGAGGGGCCGCTGCGGGGGCACCCGGGTGCGGCACAATGGCGGGACTCCGGGAGGGCTGTCCGAGTGGCCTAAGGAGGCGGTCTTGAAAACCGCTAGGTGGGCAACCACCTCGTGGGTTCGAATCCCACGCCCTCCGCCACGCGCTGCTCGCGGTACCGGAGGCTTCCGGGCCCACGGTCGTGGGTCCGGAAGTCCTCGTCTCCGGGGTCCGGGCGAGGTCACGGGAGGTCACGACCGTGTATCGGTTGCGGCGCACGCAGGGGCTGCGGGAGTCCGTGCCCGCCGTCCGGGTAGGTGTGGGATATCCACACCCGGAGGTGACACAACATGTCTTTCGACCAGTCTCCGTTTCTCCCGGTCGCTCTCGGCTTCTTCGGCCTCGGCGCCGGATACCTCATCTGGGGCCCCCAGGAGCTGTTCGGCTTCCCAGCGCGTGACCGGGCGGTCGACCGCTCGAGCGGGGTCTGGGGGATCTTCCTGCCCGGCCTGTGCCAGTTCGTCACCGGCATCATCCTCTTCGTCGGACTCACGTGGTTCCAGGTCTTCACGAACGACCCGGCGCTCTACATGGCCGCGGTCGCGTTCACCGCCTACGGCATCCACTGGTTCGCGCTCGGCTGGAACCGTCTGCAGGGCAACGACCCGCGGACCAACGCCGGCATGTCCGTGGCGTTCCTCGCCATCTCCGTCGCCGGCATGGTCGTCTTCTTCGGCGCCGGCGCCTGGCCGGTGGGGCTGCTCTTCCTCGGCCTGACGGCGGTGTACGTCACCGAGTTCTTCGTCGGTCTCGGGATCGAGGCGTTCGAGCGGCTGCTCGGCCTCGCGCACGTCGTGACCGGCCTGTGGCTGATGTACCTGATGTTCGCCACCATCCTCAACACCGCGTCCGGGTACGACCTGCCCGCCTGACCGTCCCCCCGACGAGCCGGATGATGTTGGCGATGCCGGGTGGGATGGGACGATGGTGTGGTGAGTGGTCCTGCCGGCGTGCCCGCGACGCCGGCACCGCTGGTGCTCCGCGGCCGTCGCTACGACGCGTCCCGCCCGGCGGTGATGGCGATCGTCAACCGGACCCGGGACTCGTTCTACAGCGGCAACCGCCACCTCGATCTCGACCAGGCCCGGCGCGCCCTCGTCGAGGCCGTCGCCGAGGGCGCCGACATCGTCGACGTCGGCGGGGTCCGCGCCGGGCAGGAGGGCGAGCAGGTCGGTGCGGAGGAGGAGAAGGCCCGTGTGCTGCCCTTCCTCGTGCTCGCCCGGACGACGTACCCGGACCTCGCGCTCAGCCTCGACACGTGGCGCTCCGAGGTCGCCCGGGCGGCCGCGGGCCTCGTCGACCTCGTCAACGACACGTGGGCCGGGCACGACCCCGAGCTCACCGGGGTCGCCGCCGACATCGGCGCCGGCATCGTCATCTCGCACACCGGGGGGCTGCCCCCGCGGACCGACCCCGTCGACGTCAGCTACCCGCCGGAGCCCGACGGGGTCGTCGCCGACGTCGTGCGGACCCTCGCCGAGGGCGCCGACCGGGCCCGCGCCGCCGGCGTCCCGGACTCCCGGATCCTGCTCGACCCCACGCTCGACTTCGGGAAGACGACGGTGCACTCGCTCACCCTCCTGCGGAGCACGCCGCAGGTCGTCGCGCTCGGACTCCCTGTGCTCCAGGCGATCTCGCGGAAGGACTTCGTCGGCGAGAGCCTCGACCTCCCCCCGACCGAGCGGCTCGAGGGCTCGCTCGCCGCGACCGCGGTGTCGGCGTGGCTCGGGGCGACGGTCTTCCGCGCCCACGACGTCCGGGCCACCCGGCGCGTCCTCGACATGGTGGCGACCATCCGCGGCGACCGCGCGCCGGTTCGCTCCGAGCGCGGGGCCGGTCCGCGGGGGGCCGGATCCCGGTGATCGGACGGATATCTGTGGGCCGACCCGTCGATCGGCCCCTACGCGTGCTAGCGTCGTGTCCGGTTGCAGCAAGCAGGTCCTCGCAGGTCGAAGAATGCCCGCTCACAGAGCGGGCTGTTTTGTCTCACGGCGGCATGTCCCGTCAGTTGTGGGGGGTTTGGCCACTGCAGCCAGGGATGGCGCAATCGGCGCCATCCTCGTGGCTACACAGGAAAGAGATTCACCCCATGGCACAGGGCACCGTTAAGTGGTTCAACGCTGAGAAGGGCTTTGGCTTCATCGCCCAGGACGGCGGGGGCCCCGACGTGTTCGTTCACTACTCGGCCATCGACTCCTCCGGCTACCGCTCGCTCGACGAGGCGCAGCGGGTCGAGTTCGAGGTCACCCAGGGCCCCAAGGGCCCCCAGGCTGACCGGGTCCGCCCGATCTGATCTCCGCGGGTCGCCTTGACCCGCTGACGCACGCGGCCCCCCCGGCCTCGCCGGGGGGGCCGCGTCGTCGTCCGGGGACGGCGCCGCTCGCCGCCGGGACCCGGTTTTGCTCCGGGCGCCCCGTCCCGGATAGCCTGTGCGGGCTGTTCGGGAGGCGTCGCCTAGTCCGGTTTATGGCGCCCGCCTGCTAAGCGGGTTTGGGGCTTAACACCCCATCGAGGGTTCAAATCCCTCCGCCTCCGCAGTGTCGACGAGACCCCCGCGCCCACCTCGGCGCGGGGGTCTCGTCGCGTCCGTCCACGGGGCGGGGAGTGACTTACCGCACCAGTGGTCAGCGGGGGAGGACGACGGTGAAGGTCGTCCGGCCGGGGTCGCTCTCGAGCTCGACCCGGCCGCCGTGGGCCTGGGCGACGGCGGCGACGATCGACAGGCCGAGCCCGGTGCTCCCCGAGGACCGGTTGCGGGAGTCGTCCCCCCGGGTGAACCGGTGGAAGACGTGCGGCTGGAGGCCCTCGGGGACACCCGGACCGTCGTCGACGACGGCGACCGTCGCGACCGGGCGCCCGTGCTCGGCGCCCGGGCGCACCCGGAGGGTCACCGTCGTCCCGACCGGCGTGTGCGTCCGGGCGTTGGCGAGGAGGTTCGCGAGGACCTGGTGGAGCCGCTCCCGGTCGCCGCGGACCTCGACGGGGGACTCGGGTAGGTCGAGCTCCCACCGGTGGTCGGCGGAGACCGCTCTCGCGTCGCTCACCGTGTCGACGGCGAGCAGCGAGAGGTCGACCGTCGCCTGCTCGAGCGGTCGGCCGGCGTCGAGCCGGGCGAGGAGGAGGAGGTCCTCGACGAGCCCCTGCATCCGCAGCGCCTCGGACTCGACCCGCCCGACGGCGTGCGCGACCGTCGGGGGGACCGGCTCGCGCTCGCGGCGCGAGAGCTCGGCGTACCCCCGGATCGAGGCGAGCGGGGTCCGGAGCTCGTGCGAGGCGTCGGCGACGAACTGCCTGACGCGGGTCTCGCTCTCGTGGCGGGCCCGGAGCGCCCCGTCGACGTTGTCGAGCATCGAGTTGAGCGCGAGCCCGACCTTGCCGACCTCCGTCCGGGGGTCGGTGTACCGGGCCGGGACGCGCTCTGCGAGCGCGACGTCGCCGGAGTCGAGCTCGAGACGCGAGACCCGTCCGGCGGTCGCGGCGACCCGGTCGAGTGGCGCGAGGTTGCGCCGGACGAGGTAGGTGCCTCCGGCCGCGACGGCGAGGAGGCCGAGGCCGGCCCCCAGGGCGACGAAGACGGCGAGCCGCCCGACGGTCTCCGTCGCCCCGGTGACGGGCAGCCCGGTGATGGCTGTCTCCCCCCCTCGCGTCCGGGTGGCGACGAGCCGGTACTCGCCGATGTCGCCGCCGAGGCGGACCGTGCTCGGGGTGCCGTCGAGTCCGGCGGCGCTGAGCTCGCGGAGCTGCTCGGACGAGAGCGAGCCGTAGGTGTTGTTCGTCGTCACGGCCTGGTTGACGGTGGCGCTCCCGTGGTCGAGGACGACGCGGAGGACCCGGTTGCCGCCTCCGGGCGGAACCCCGTACTCCGGGGGCTGGGCGCCGAGGTGGTCGCCGTCACCGTCCCGGTCGACCCGCTGGGCGACCTGGAGGAGGTCGGTGTCGAGCTGGGCGGTGAGAGAACGCTGGAGCGCGAGGACGGTGAGCGTCCCCGTCGTCGCCGTGACGACGAGGAAGAGCGCGAGGACCGACGTGACGAGCTTCGTCCGCAGCGGCCACCCGGAGGGCCGCAGCGACGCCAGCAGGGCGTCGGGGCCCCTCATCCCGCCGGCTTGAGGACGTAGCCGACGCCCCGCATCGTGTGGATCATCGGCGCGCGACCGGCGTCGATCTTCTTGCGGAGGTAGGAGATGTAGAGCTCGACGACGTTGGCCTGGCCGCCGAAGTCGTAGTTCCACACCCGGTCGAGGATCTGGGCCTTGGAGAGCACCCGCTTCGGGTTGCGCATGAGGTACCGGAGCAGCTCGAACTCGGTCGCCGTGAGGGCGATCGACGTCCCGCCGCGGGTGACCTCGTGACTGTCCTCGTCCATCGTCAGGTCTCCGACGACGAGGATCGAGGAGGACGCCTCGGTGACGACGGCGGTCCGGCGCATGAGCGCCCGCAGCCGGGCGACGACCTCCTCGAGGCTGAACGGCTTCGTGACGTAGTCGTCGCCCCCCGCGGTGAGGCCGGCGACCCGGTCCTCGACGGCGTCCCGCGCGGTGAGGAAGAGGACGGGGACGGAGGCGTCGAAGGACCGCAGGCGCCGGAGGACCTCCATGCCGTCGAAGTCCGGGAGCATCATGTCGAGGACGACGGCGTCGGGCTGGAACTCGCGCGCGGCCCGGACCGCGGTCGACCCGGAGGAGGCAGCGCGGATCTCCCACCCCTCGTAGCGCAGCGCCATCGACAGCAGGTCGGTGAGGCTGTCCTCGTCGTCGACGACGAGGACGCGGACGGGCGAGCCGTCGATGCGCGTCAGCGGGACGGGGGAGGAGGCGGTCGACTTCGTCATGACTGGAGTGAACGCCTGCATCCTTGGGAGAACCAGCGGGTTCCCTGTGGACTTCCTGTGAGCCGCCTGTGGCCCTCTGCCGCCGCGCCCCGACGTGGTGCTCGGCCGGCCACGTCAACGGGCGTGAACCGGACACCGACGCGGCCGGCTGCGCACCACGTCGGGGGGAGGGGGGGTCAGGAGACGCCGAGGCGGGCCTTGAGGTTGTCGAACTCCACCCGCAGCTGGGTCGGGAGGGTGTCGCCGAACTTCGCGAACCACTCCTCGATCTGCGGGACCTCCGCCTTCCACTCCTCGGGGTCGACAGCGAGCGCGGCCTCGAGGTCCGCCTCGCTCATCTCGAGGCCCTCGGTGTCGAGCGACTCCGGGGTGGGGACGTGCCCGATTGGGGTCTCGACCGCGGCCGCCTTGCCCTCGATCCGCTCGATGACCCACTTGAGGACCCGGCTGTTCTCCCCGAACCCGGGCCAGAGGAAGCCGCCGTCCTCGTCCCGGCGGAACCAGTTGACGTAGAAGATCTTCGGGAGCTTCGTCGCGTCCGCGTCCTTGCCGACGCTGATCCAGTGGCCGAAGTAGTCGCCGGCGTTGTACCCGATGAACGGGAGCATCGCCATCGGGTCCCGCCGGACGACCCCGACCTGGCCGGTCGCGGCCGCCGTCGTCTCCGAGGAGAGGGTGGCGCCCATGAAGGTCCCGTGCATCCAGTCCCGGGACTCGGTGACGAGCGGGATGGTCGTCTTGCGGCGGCCGCCGAAGAGGATCGCCGAGATCGGGACGCCCTGCGGGTCCTCGTACTCGGGCGCGAGGATCGGGCACTGGCGGATCGGGGTGCAGTACCGGCTGTTCGGGTGTGAGCTCAGCTCGTCGGAGTCGGGGGTCCAGTCCTCGCCCTTCCAGCTGCGGGCGTGCGCGGGCGGGTTCTCCATCCCCTCCCACCAGATGTCGCCGTCGTCGGTGAGCGCGACGTTGGTGAAGATCGAGTTGCCCTGCTCGATCGTCCGCATCGCGTTGGGGTTGGTCTTCTCGTTCGTCCCCGGCGCGACGCCGAAGAAGCCGAACTCCGGGTTGACGGCGTACAGGCGGCCGTCCTCGCCGAAGCGCATCCACGCGATGTCGTCACCGAGGGTCTCGACGGTCCAGCCGGGGATCGACGGCTTGAGCATCGCGAGGTTGGTCTTCCCGCACGCGCTCGGGAAGGCGGCGGCGACGTAGTACACCTGCTGCTCGGGCGAGACGAGCTTGAGGATGAGCATGTGCTCGGCGAGCCACCCCTCGTCGCGGGCCATGACCGAGGCGATCCGCAGCGAGTAGCACTTCTTGCCGAGGAGGGCGTTGCCGCCGTACCCGGAGCCGTAGGACCAGATCGCCCGCTCCTCGGGGAACTGGACGATGTACTTCGTGTCGCTGCACGGCCAGGGGACGTCCTGTTCGCCCTCGGCCAGCGGGGCCCCGAGGGAGTGCAGCGCGGGGACGAAGTCTGCCTCGAGCTCCTCCATCCGGGCGAGGATCTTCGAGCCGCAGCGGGCCATGACCCGCATCGAGGCGACGACGTACTCGGAGTCGCTGATCTCGACCCCGAACATCGGGTGCTCGGCCTCGAGGTGGCCCATGACGAACGGGATGACGTACATCGTCCGCCCGCGCATGCACCCCCGGTAGAGGTCGGTCATCCGGGCCTTCATCTCCTCCGGGTCCATCCAGTTGTTCGTCGGCCCGCAGTCCTTCTCCTCGCGCGAGCAGATGAACGTCCGGTCCTCGACGCGGGCGACGTCGGTCGGGTCGGAGGCGGCGTAGAAGGAGTTCGGCTTCTTCGCGTCGTCGAGGCGGACGAACGTCCCCGCCTCGACGAGACGGTCGGTAACCTCGGTCCACTCCTCGTCGGAGCCGGTGACCCAGACGACACGGTCGGGGGTCGCCAGGGTCGCGACCTCGTCGACCCAGCGCTGGAGCCCGGGGTGGGAGGTGCCCCCGCCCCCGGAGTCGGTGGTCCTCGTCGGCGTCGTCTCGGTCGTCATGAGCAGTCGATCCCTTTCGCCCCCAGGAGGCAGCGGCGCCCCCTGACCGTGGTCATCACCCGTCACGGCCGGACGCCGCCGTCCGATTGGTGAACAGGTGTGGTCCGGTCACCGTACGCCCCTGTCAGGGGAGGGGAAACCGTGCAAGCGATTCCGCACTGAGGTGAGACTCCTCACAGCGTCCGCGTGGCCAAGGCAGGCGTGATTTTCCGCAGCGAGGCCGAGCAGGTATCGTGTGCCGTCGTTGCACCGCCACGGCGGAGCGACGGGCGCCCGTAGCTCAACGGATAGAGCATCTGACTACGGATCAGAAGGTTAGGGGTTCGAATCCCTTCGGGCGCGCTCTGTGTTGAGACAGACGACGGGCCCCCGGCCAGCGGAAACGCTGTCGGGGGCTTACTCGTGCCCGGCATCCGGACGGTGCCTGACACGGCTTGGGCCCCAAAATGGGCCCCAAAATTCACCGCGTGGGGCTCCTGTCGGGTGGGCTGACACTGGGGACGTGAGGACAACGTCTCGGGTCGGACGTGCCTGCTCGACATCTGCGGCAACCGCTACGAGCTGCTGCCCGAGCTCGAGGAGCGAGTGGCGCGCGCCGAGTACAGCGGGCGGCCACGGAGCGCCCAGCGACGGAGCGCGACCACGCCGGGGGCCGAGGCGGACCCACCGGAGGGCTCCGGGCCGCTCCCCCCGACGGCGGCCGCCCCTGGCTGACCTGACGCTCCGGCTCCGTGGGGCCTGCGCACGCGAGTCAGCCCGGTTGAGCCCCGGCTACGCCGTCCGTCGTTGACGCGTCGTCGTCCTCGTCGCCGCCGGTCGTCAGCCCGGCGCGGACCGCGGAGACGAAGGACCGCACGATGAGCCCGATCAGCACGAGGTCGAGCAGCATCTGCACCGCGACGAGGATGCGCGCCGGGTCGGTCTCGGGCGTGATGTCGCCGAACCCGACGGTCGAGAACACGGTGATCGTGAAGTAGAGCGCGCTCACCTGGTTGAGCGGCCGGCTGAAGGAGTCGGCCGAGAGTGCCAGGTAGGCACTGGCGAAGAGCACGAGGAACAGGACCACCGAGGCCCCCAGCGCCTGCACGGCGCGCAACCCGGGGATGTCGGCCACGACGACTTGGCGCAGCTGACGGCTCAGCGATGCGCCCAGCAGGAGCCCACCACCGACGACGATGCCGAGCGCCGTCCGGGCGTTGTGCCTGGGGGAGCCGATCAGGGCGTACGCGCCGATCAGTGCGGCCCACGTCACCACCAGCGAGAGGATCGTCGTCACGATCTCACGACGACGGGCGGTCGCATCCAGCTCCACCAGGCGGCGGGCCATCACGTCGCGGGCTCCACCGGCTCAAAGGCCTCCACGTCGGGCGCGTCCCTCGGCCAGAGCAGGTAGGTGGAGGCGAGGGCGAGGCCGGCGCCGATGAGGGTGTCGATGAGCCGGCGGGAGGCTGCGGACTCGACCGCGCCCGCGGGTGCCCCCACGAGGACGACGACGGCCAGTGCCGAGGCCGCTCCGGCAAGGACCGGGTAGGCGGGCGTGTAGGCCAGTCCGAGCAGGAAGGCCACGACCGCGATCGCGACCAGCACGCCCATCGGGAACCAGCCCGCGGCCAGGCCCACCACCCCCACGCCGATGAGCGTCGCGAGCACCCGCACCGCCGCTGCCTCGAGAGTGCTCTTACCCGTGGGCAGGAGCACGGCCATGGCCGAGACGAACACCCACAGCGCGTCGTGGTCCTCGGACCACGAGTACCAGAACGCGCAGACCGCCAACGGGAGCGCGCGACGGATGCCGTCACGGGCGTGCACGTCCATCGTGCGCACCGACTGCCAGATCGGCTGCCAAGGGGGCGGGACGCCCAGCGCCGGGGAGGGGGCCGGGGCACCGCGTTCACGCCACCGTGAGCCGACCGCTACCACCACCCACCCCACGGCGGCCGCAGCCGACACCCGCACCACCACCTCCGCCAGGGTCGCGCTCTCGCGCGCGGACGTCGCCGTGGAGATGACCAGCGCCAGGACGTAGGCCAGCGTCCCCAGCATGCCCACGGCACCACCCACGGGCCCCGCACCGAAGCCGGCGGAGGTGAACACGGCGACACCCGCCATGAGGAGCGCTGCCAGCCAGGGGCGGCCACTGGCGAGGAAGCCCAACGACACGAGCACGACGGTGGAAACCGCCGCGAACCCGGCGACCCGCATGGCGATGGCCGACGGGCCCGACGCGCCCGTGGCCGCCACGAGGCCGGCCGTCAGGGCTGGTAGGAGGGCGATCTGCCAGGTGTCGACCGCCAGCTCCAAAGCCAGCCCCAACGCCAGACCGACGATCGCGAACCGGACCAGCCCCCACTGCGCCGGCTCGCCCGAGGGGCTGACGAAGGCCCGTGCCCACGAAGACAACCGGCTGCGCTCCCGTTC
The DNA here is from genome assembly GCA_963783735.1 of uncultured Actinomycetota bacterium. Lineage (GTDB taxonomy): Bacteria > Actinomycetota > Actinomycetes > Actinomycetales > Dermatophilaceae > CAWDAQ01. Next base: position 175,697 of record CAWAOO010000001.1, read on the forward strand.
GACCACGGGGGGATGCTAGCCCTGCTGCGCCCCTGCCGGCGGAGCGGGACGGGATCCCAGGGCCCGCATCGACGCCAGCGGAGGCAAGCCACGCAGATTACGGTCCACGTCGCGGCGCCGCCTGACGACGTGCGGTTCATCATGAAGGACGGCGTCATCCAAGAGAACGAACTCTGAGCCCTCGGGCGGATGGTTCAACCTCCATCAGCAAGGGCGGACGTTTCTGGTGGACGGTAGGTGCTGTCTTTCAAGAACCAATAGCACTTGCTATAGTTGGGTCATGGGCGTGAGGCTGGCTCAAGTGGCTCGGCAGAGCGATGCCGCGGTTCGCCATGCCAGGGACGAACTGGTGCGGGCGGTGCGCGATGCGGCCGCGGCGGGGATGACACAGGCCCAGATTGCCGAGCAGATCGGGAGGAGTCAGCCCGAGGTGTCCCGCTTGTTGCGCTTCCACGGCACTACGCCGCTGGCTCGCCGGCTACGGACCGCACGACCCCAGATCCTGCGGCTGGTCCACGACGCCGGTGGCGAGCAGGTGCGCGTGTTCGGCTCCGTGGCTCGGGGGGACGACGTCGAGGGATCGGACGTCGACCTCCTGTTCGTCATGCGCCGGCCGCTGAGCCTGATGGAGCTGGGTCGACTTGAGGACGAGGTGTCCGCTGTGGTGGGTCTGCCGGTAGACCTGGTTCCCGAGAGCTCGCTTCGCCCCGCGCTGCGTGACCGGGCCCTGGCCGAGGCGGTGCCCCTGTGAGGCGCAAGCAGCCGACGCAGGTGCTTCAGGAGGCGATGGCGCACTTCGAGGTCGTGGCCGACTACGGCTCCGGCGACCTGTCAGACCAGAAGACGATCGACGCGATCTGCATGCGGCTCTCGGCGGGGATCGAGGCGCTGTCAGGCCTCAGCGACGCCGACCGAAAGGCCCTGTTCGGGGATGTCTGGAACCAGATGTGGGGGATGCGCAACCGCATCGCGCACGGCTACCTCCTGGTCGAGCCGGCGATCGTGCGCAGCACTGTCGACCGCGACCTGCCGGTGATGGTCGAGGCCGTCAGGGCTGCCATCGCCAGGTCCTCCTGAGACCAATATTCTGCCGCCGAGGCCGTCACCCGTGGGCCCCAAAATTGGCCCCAAACTTCGGTTGTGGTTGTCGAAACCGTAACAATGCGCCCGACGCCGACTTGAGACGCCACAAGGCACTTGACCTGCGGAAACGTCGTCCTGGCTGTCGGAACAAGACATCTTGATTCGCGTCGATTCGGGCCCCTGGCGTGCCTACGGGGGTCTGCTGCATGGATAGGTGACACGTCGCTGCGGTGCTGAGAGGTGCCGCGGGAGAGGATGTGCACCATGCCGAAGCCGTATCCCAAGGAGTTCCGCGAGGACGTGATCCGGGTTGCCCGGAGCCGTGAGCCGGGGGTCCTTCTGAAGCAGATCGCGAAGGACTTCGGGATCAGCGAGTCGTGTCTGAACAACTGGCTGGCGAAGGCCGACCGTGAGGACGGCGTCCGACTGGGTGACCCGGCCCAGCCCGCGACCGCAATTTCGAAGCAGGAAGTTCGTCCGCGCTCTCGGCCGTCACGACATGGTCGGATCGATGGGCAGAGTCGGTGCTGCAGGCGACAACGCCGCCATGGAGAGCTTCTTCTCCCTGCTCCAGAAGAACGTCCTCAACCGCCAGCCCTGGGCCACCCGCGAACAACTGCGGGATCGCGATCGTGACCTGGATCGAGAGGACCTATCACCGCCGCCGTCGACAAGACGCGCTTGGCCGATTGACCCCCATCGAGTACGAGACCATCATGACCACGCCAGCCACTCAGGCTGCGTGACCCAACCTGTCACCCGATCCTGCAGCAGACCCCGGATCAGAAGGTTAGGGGTTCGAATCCCTTCGGGCGCGCTCTGTGTTGAGACAGGCGACGAGCCCCCGGCCAGCGGCAACGCGGTCGGGGGCTTCGTCGTCCCCGACGGGCGCGGCCCAGACCGGCGCACGACGGGGCGGGCGACCGCACCGGCCGCACGACCCCGCCGACCAGGCCCGGCGCTGGCGGCCACCACCACCCCCACGAGCACGGCCACCGGTGGAAGTGAGGGCCCGATCCGTCCAGCGACCCACTCGTGAGCCGTGCGCGAGCACTCTCGTCAATGCCCGCGTCGCCCGAGGACGACGTCGCGCTGCCCTGCTCGGCCGAGCGAACAGCGCGACTGCGGCTCGGCAGGTTGAGCCCCGTCGACTCCCCTGACCGCCGGGGCCGGTACGGCGGTAGTGTCACGAGATGACCCACATCGTGGGGGAGATCCGCATCGAGGCGCCGCTTTGGCGGGTGTTCGACACGGCCGTCGACTCGCGCTGCGAGCCGTCGTTCAACCCAGCCATGACAGAGGTCGAGCTCCTCACCCCGGAGCCCATCGGAGCGGGCACGCGGTTCCTCGCGCACATGGGGAGGGCCGGGATGGACATGCTCGTGGAGCTCACCGAGTTCGACCGGCCTCACCGAGTGGGTTCACACACCACGAGCGCGATGATGGAGACCTCGGGGACGCTGACGTTCGCCACCGAGGCTGGGGCGACGGTGATGGCCTGGGACTGGCACGTGCAGCCGAGGGGATGGCTCCGGCTGCTCGGCCCCGCCGTGGGGCCGCTGGGCCGACGCCTGGAACGAAGGATCTGGACGGGGCTGAAACACAGGCTCGAGGCCGAGCTCCACGCCCCCTGACCGCCCCGAGAGCGCCGTACCCGCTGCCGCGGGGGATCCGCGGCCGGATCACGTCTCGTCTGCGACACCGTGCCCTGCCGGTGGGCGCCGGGGCGGCACCTCCCGGCGAGCCCGGGGGACTCGCGTGCCTGAGTCGGCCTGCCGGGCCGCCCTTCAGGTCGGCCCGGCAGGCGGGGTGAGGGCGGCGACGCGGTCCCACTCCGGGCCGGAGAAGGCGATGGCCGCGGCGGGGAAGAGCCCGTTCTCCTCCCGGTCGATGTGGCGGCGCAGGGCCCGCTCGAGGGCCTCCATCGCCGCGGTCCGGCCGCTGCCGATCTCGGCGAGCATGGCCTCGAGGGTCTCGTGTTCGACGCACAGGGACCGGACGTGCGCGGTGAACTCGGGGTCCTCGGCGAGGACGGTGAACATCCCGGCCTCCTCGGCCCCGGTGTGCGGACGAAGGAGGGCCCGGAGACGCTCGACCGCCTGCGTCGTCGTCACGTCCGTGTCACCGCCTGTGCAGGCGCGCCGCAGATCACCACAGGCGTTGATGATCTCCACGTGCTCGGCCATGAAGCGGCCGACCACCGTCAGACTCTCGCATCCGCAGTACGAGCACACGGGGGCTTCCTCCGTCCGGGTCAGGCGCGAGTGATCCGCAGGCGCCAGGCCCCCGGTCCCTCGTCGAGGTAGGTGACGGTCACCGGGCCCTCGCGCTCGGCGATCTGGGCCAGCAGCGGCTTGGGGTCGTGCGGCGCGACGAGGACGAGCGACCCTCCTGCGGGGATCGCGCCAAGGGCGCCGAACACGGTGGCGTGGCGGATGGCGTGCGGGACGGCGCGCACGTCGAGCTCGGGGTCGCCGTGCGCGGCGTCCCCGCAGCCGCAGGTGTGCCCCTCCGGAGTCGCGGTGACGGGGATCTCGGTGCGCTCGTGCATGGGGTGGCCTCCGGCCTCGGGGTTTCCTACAATGACCATGTGAAAAATACTCCTTCGCTGGGTCCGGCACCAACCCCGCCCCCGGAGGACGACGCTGCGCAGGATCTCGACCCTGCGCGCCGTCGCGTGCTCGAGGCCCTGGGCCGGGCCACCGACGGCGGGGTGGCGGTCGCCGACCTCGTCGGGGTGCTGGGAGGGCACCCCAACACCGTGCGTCACCACCTGGCGGCCCTCACCGTGTCCGGCCTGGCGGCCGCGGCGCCCGAGCCGCCGTCCGGACGACGCGGGCGTCCGGCGACCCGGTTCGTGGCGACCGACGCCGGTCGGGCGGCGGTCCGCTCGGGGCAGGCGGTGGCGGACGAGTACATCGCCCTCGCGGCGGCCTTCGCCGACCGTCTCGCCGGGGGCGGTGGCGACCCCGGCGGCGACGCCCGGGCCGTCGGCCGGGCGTGGGCCGCGGGCCTGGCGGGCGGAGGCACCGGCCACGCGGACCCGGACCGCGCGGTGGTCGAGCTCCTCGACCGCCTCGGCTTCTCGCCGGACCGGGCGCCGCGGCGTGACGAGGCCGCGGACGAGGGCGAGGTGCTGCTGCGGACGTGCCCGCTGCTCGACGCCGCCAGCCGGCACCCGGACGTCGTCTGTGCGGTGCACCGAGGGCTGGCCGAGGGGGCGTACGCGGCGTTCGGGGGTGAGCCGCTCGGGGTGGGGTTGCGGCCCTTCGCGCTGCCGGGGGCCTGCGTGCTCACCCTGCCCGCTCTCGCCTCGTCCGGCACGGTCGAGGCACGATGAGTGACCCCGCGGCCGGCTGCGCAGATCCCGGTCGTCACCGCGCCCTCCCCGGTAACGACGTCACCGTCCTCGTGCTCACCGGCGGGCGGTCGCGCCGGTTCGGCTCGGACAAGCTGTCCGCCCCGTTCCGAGGGAGCACGGTGCTCGACCACCTGCTCGGGTCACTGACGCCGGGCTGGGCGGTCGTGGCCGTCGGTGCCCCGCGGGGGGTGGCGCGGGAGGTGACCTGGACGGCGGAGGACCCCCCGGACGGCGGCCCGCTGGCCGGCGTCGCCGCCGGGGTCGCGGTCGTGCGCACCGAGCTCGTCGCGGTCGTCGCGGGTGACATGCCGCACGCAGCGGCGGCCCTGCCCGAGCTGGTGGCTGCCCTCGGGGAGCCCGGGGTCGTGGACGGCGCGGTGGCCGTCGACGGCGACGGCCACGCGAACCCGCTCCTCGCGGTCTACCGGACCGACGCGGTCCGGGCGATCCTGCCCCGACCCGCCCGGGACGTACCGGCGAAGCGTCTGCTGTCCCTCTCGCACGCCACGGTGCGGGTCCGCGGGAGCGCGGCTCGCGACGTCGACACCCCGGCCGACCTCGCGGACCTCGAGTGGCCCTGACGCGGTGCGGCCCCGCCGCCGGAGCGGCGGGTCCGCAGTGCAGCCGGGTCGGGGGTCAGCTGGGCTTGGGGGCCGCCGGACGGGCGTAGCGCCACCACGTGATGCCGACGCACATGACGGCCCACGCGATGCCGACGGCGTAGAAGGCGACCGGTCCGAGGGTGGTGACGCCGATACCGAAGAAGAACGGTCCGAAGGCGGCGATCGCGGCGGTCCAGCCGATCACCCCGCCGGCCTGACGACGCTCGAAGATCATCGGCATCTGCTTGAACGTCGAGGCGTTGCCGATGCCGCTGAAGAGGAAGATCGCGAGCATGCCGTAGAGGAAGTGCCGGAAGCCACCCTCCAGGGACGCCGCCGAGGACACGTCCGGGGTCAGGGCCGGGATCGTGTAGGCGATCGAGGCGACGAGACCGAGGCCGGAGATCAGGGTCCACCTCGCGCCGCCCATCCGGTCGGTGAGCGGGGAGAAGACGACGCGGGCACCGGCCCCGATGAGCGGGCCGAGGAAGACGAACTTCACCACGTCGGGTACCGCGTATCCCTCGACGAGCAGCGTGGCACCGGGGCCGGCCCCCTGGACGATGTCGCTGTTGCCGCTGCCGTAGAGGTTGGCCATGAGCAGGCCGAACTGGGCGGCCAGGCCGGAGAAGGTGCCGAAGGTCATGATGTACAGCACGGTCATCCACCAGGTGTCCTGGTTGGCGAAGATGTCGAACTGCTGGCGGAGGTTGGCCTTGACCGGCACCGAACGGAGCATCGTCCAGGCGAGGATCGCGCCGATGACCATGAGCGGGATCCACACGAAGGCCGCGTTCTGGAACCACACCGTGCTCGGCTGCTTGCCGGGCGCCGCCAGCTGCTGGCTGCCACCGAAGACCGCGAGTGCCGAGAGGGCGATGAGGTACGGGGTGAGGAGCTGGACGAGGGAGACCCCGAAGTTACCGATGCCCGCCTGCAGGCCGAGCGCGGTCCCCTGCAGCCTCCGCGGGAAGAAGTACGAGGTGCTCGGCATGAAGCCGGAGAAGGCGCCGCCGCCGATGCCCGCGAGGAAGGCCAGGACCATGAGCTCCCAGTAGGGAGCGGTCGGCGACTGTACCCGCACTCCCCAGCCGAGGGTGGAGGCGACGAGGAGCAGGCTCGTCAGCGAGACCATCAGACGGGTCCCCATGATCGGCGGCAGGGCCATCCACACCAGCCGGAAGAGTCCCGCGGCCAGGCCGGGCATCGCCGCCATCCAGTAGAGCTGGTCCCTGGTGAAGTCGTAGCCGAGCGCGTTGAGCTTGGGGATGATCGCGCTCGGCAGGAACCATGCGACGAAGGCGAGGGTGAGGCAGAACGTCGTGATCCACAGGGTGCGCCAGGCGAGTGACGTGTCCCAGGTCTTCTCGTCCTCGGGGTCCCAGGCCGTCAGCCAGCCCCCGGGCGTGGTCGTGCTGCTCATGTCGGTACTCCTGGTGGTGTGGGCGGTCAGCGGGCGACCGCGGCGGTGACGGGGGCCTCGAGCTGCCGGGCGAGCCCGGGGCACTCAGCGTGCAGCATCCGCAGCGGCCCGAGCTGCGAGGAGACGCTCGCCGACCGACCGGGGACCCGGTCGCCGGTGGGCCTGCCGAACCACGGGACCGCGGCCATGACGAGCAGCAGCCAGGCGAGGGTCCCGGACGTCGCCGACGCGGCGAACACGCGGGTGAGGGCGATGGTGGCCGGTCGGAGCACCCGCCCGGCCCCGCAGCGGGGCGTTCCCGAGGACGCGCTCGGCGGCACGGCAGCGGTCGTGGGTTCGCCCATCGCGTCTCTCCATTTGAGCGACCGTCTTCCTCCAAATATTGCCGGCTGCACCGTACACCCACCCCGGGTGGCTGCGTCAAACTACGCGGCGTAGTGGAGGCTCTCCGGCCGCCGCGCCGGGAGTCGGGTGACGAGCTGGACGCCGGGGTTCCGGGCTTCCCCCGTCCCGCGAGGGTGTGGTTATATGACGCACACTCATCCTCCAAACGTCCCACGACGAACAGGCTCACCATGCCGGCGACGGACGACTACGACGCGGCGGCGCTGCTCGCATCGCCGGTGCGTCGCGTTCTCGTCGAGACCCTGGAGGCGGGGGGCCGGGGCGGTCGGGGGATGACGGCAGCCGAGCTCGCCCCACACGTCGGTCTCCACGTGAGCACCGTGCGGTTCCACCTCGACCGGCTCGTCGCGGGCGGCGTCCTGCGGGCCGACTTCCACCGGCACGAGGGCGCCGGACGACCGCGCAAGCTCTACTCCCTCGGGGCCCGGGCGCCCGGCCGGGCCGTGACCGACCGCCCCCTCGGCCTGCTCGCCGCGCTGCTCGCCGAGGCCATGGCCGTGTCGACGGCCGGCGCGGCCGTCACCCCCGAGGAAGCGGGCCGGCGCTGGGCGCGCGAGCACGTCCCCGAGCCGGCCGACCCCCGTCCTGCCGAGACGCAGGGCGCCTGGCTGGCTAGGGTTGGCGAGGTGGTCAACGTCCTCGAGGCATGGGGGTACCAGCCCGAGCTGTCCACCTCCGAGGGCGGGCGGACGGCCCGTGTCGAGCTGAGTGACTGCCCGTTCCTCGACCTGGCCCGGTCCAACACCGCGGTGGTGTGCGGTGTGCACCGTGGCCTCATCGCCGAGTCCATGCGCCGGTTGGGTGAGCCGGGCGCAGAGGTCACCCTCGAGCCCTTCGTCACCCAGACCCGCTGCCTGGCCCTGATCCGGGCCACGGCGTCGTTCCGTCCCGCGACACCCGCACTGCCCGAGGAGCGCCGATGAGCACCGCAGGACTCGACGGACCACTGACCGAGGCGCTCGTCGGCACGCGACGCTTCTTCACCTCCGCGGAGGTGTCCGAGGACAAGCGGGCGCTGCACCGCAAGGGCGGCCGTTCCGGCGACGCGTTCTATCGCGACCGTTGGTCCCACGACAAGGTCGTGCGCAGCACCCACGGCGTCAACTGCACCGGGTCGTGCTCGTGGAAGGTGTACGTCAAGGACGGCATCATCACCTGGGAGGCTCAGCAGACCGACTATCCCTCCACCGGTGCCGACCGGCCCGAGTACGAGCCCCGGGGCTGCCCGCGCGGTGCCGCCTTCAGCTGGTACACCTACTCGCCCACCCGGGTCCGGTACCCGTACGTCCGCGGGGTCCTGCTCGAGATGTTCCGTGAGGCCAAGCAGGCCGTCGGCGGGGACCCGGTGGTCGCGTGGGCCTCGATCGTCCAGGACCCCGAGAAGGCCGGCCGCTACAAGTCGGCCCGCGGCAAGGGGGGGCTGGTCCGCTCCAGCTGGGACGAGGTCGTCGAGATCATCGCGGCCGCGCACGTCTACACCGTCAAGCGGTGGGGCCCGGACCGCATCGCCGGCTTCTCCCCGATCCCGGCGATGTCCCCGGTGTCGTACTCCTCCGGTGCTCGCTTCCTCGAGCTCATCGGCGCCCCGATGCTCTCCTTCTACGACTGGTACGCCGACCTCCCCAACGCCTCCCCGCAGATGTTCGGTGACCAGACCGACGTCCCGGAGTCCGGCGACTGGTGGGACGCCGGCTACCTCATCATGTGGGGCTCCAACGTCCCGATGACACGCACCCCGGACGCCCACTGGATGACAGAGGCGCGCTACCGGGGGCAGAAGGTCGTCGCCGTCGCGCCGGACTACGCCGAGAACGTCAAGTTCGCCGACGAGTGGGTCCCCGCCCAGCCGGGCACCGACGGCGCCCTCGCGATGGCCCTCGGCCACGTCATCCTCAAGGAGTACTTCGTCGACCGGCAGGTCCCCTTCTTCACCGACTACAACCAGCGGTACACCGACCTGCCGTTCCTCATCGCCCTCGACGAGGACAGCCACGGCGTGGCCGCCGAGGACGGCTCGGCCTACCGGCCCGGCAAGTACGTCGTCGCCGGTGACCTCGACGTCCCCGAGGCCACCTCCGAGAACGCGATGTGGAAGCCGGTCCTCCTCGACGGGCGCACCGACGACGTGGCCGTCCCGCAGGGGTCGGTCGGCTTCCGGTACGGCGAGGAGGGTTGGGGCAGGTGGAACCTCGACCTCCAGGGGATCGAGCCGGTCCTCAGCCTGTTCGACACCGCGACCGAGACCGTCCCCGTCGTGCTGCCCCGGTTCGACACCGCAGATGGGGCCGTCGAGCACGTCGTGCGCGGCGTGCCCGTCCGACGGGTCGGCGGCCGGCTCGTCACCACCGTCCTCGACCTCATGCTCGCCCAGTACGGGGTGCACCGAGACGGCCTGCCCGGCGCCTGGCCGGAGGGCTACGACGACCGCTCCATCCCGGCCACCCCCGCCTGGCAGGAGGAGATCACGAGCGTCCCCGCGGAGCAGGTCGTCCGGCTCGCCCGCGAGTGGGCCGAGAACGCGATCGACACCGGGGGCCGGGGGATGATCCTCATGGGGGCGGGGACCAACCACTGGTTCCACTCCGACCAGATCTATCGCGCGATGCTCGTCCTCACGACGATCACCGGCTGCCAGGGCCGCAACGGCGGCGGGTGGGCGCACTATGTCGGGCAGGAGAAGATCCGTCCGCTCATGGGGTTCCAGCACCTGGCCTTCGCGCTCGACTGGCACCGCCCGCCGCGGCACATGAACCAGACGGCGTACTGGTACGTCAACACCAGCCAGTACCGCTACGACACCTTCACCGCCGACGACGTCGACGCCGGTACGGGCGTCTTCGCCGGCAAGGGCGTCATGGACCTGCTCGCCCAGTCGGTGCGGCTCGGCTGGACCCCGAGCTACCCGACGTTCGACCGCAGCAGCCTCGCGCTCGCCGACGAGGCCGAGGCCGCCGGCATGGAGCCCGCGGACTACGTCGTCGAACAGCTGAAGTCCGGCGCCCTGAAGTTCGCCATCGAGGACCCCGAGGCCGAGGAGAACCACCCCCGCGTCCTCAGCCTCTGGCGGGCCAACCTCCTCGGCTCGAGCGCCAAGGGCAACGAGTACTTCCTCAAGCACCTGCTCGGCACCGACAGCGCGGTGACGGCCAGGCAGGCGCCGCCCGAGAAGCGCCCGGCCGGCATCGCGTGGCCGGAGCAGGTCCCCGAGGGCAAGCTCGACCTGCTCATGACGATCGACTTCCGGATGACGAGCAGCACCCTCTTCTCCGACGTCGTCCTCCCGGCCGCGACGTGGTACGAGAAGCACGACCTCAACACCACGGACATGCACCCGTTCATCCACTCCTTCAACCCGGCCATCTCCCCGCCCTGGCAGGCCAGGACCGACTGGGATGCGTGGAAGGCCATCGCGCAGCGGTTCTCCGAGCTCGCGGCCGACCACCTCGGCACCCGGCGCGACGTGGTCGCCAAGCCCCTGTGGCACGACACCCCGGAGGCGCTCGCCACCGTCCACGGCGTCGTCAAGGACTGGCGGAAGGGTGAGGTCGAGCCGGTTCCCGGCAAGACCCTCCCCGCGCTGGCGGTCGCCGAGCGCGACTACGCCGCGGTCCACGAGAAGATGACCTCGGTCGGGCCGCTGCTGGAGAAGGTCGGCATGGTCACCAAGGGCGTCCCGTACGACGCCACCCGGGAGGTGGGGATCCTCCGCCAGCGCAACGGTGTCGCTCGCGGCGGCGCCGGTGACGGGCAGCCGCGGCTCGAGACCGACATCCACGTCGCCGACGCGATGCTCCACCTCTCCGGCGTGTCCAACGGGCACCTCGCCACCGTCGGCTTCACGAACCTCGAGAAGCGCACCGGGACGGTCCTGCGCGACCTCTCCGCCGAGCACGAGGGCAAGCAGATCACCTTCGCCGACACCCAGGTGGCGCCGGTGCCGGTCATCACCTCGCCGGAGTGGTCCGGGTCGGAGTCGGGCGGACGGCGCTACGCCCCGTTCACGATCAACATCGAGCGGCTCAAGCCGTTCCACACCCTCACCGGGCGACAGCAGTTCTACCTCGACCACGACTGGATCCTCGGCATGGGCGAGGCGCTGCCGGTGTACCGGCCGCCGCTCAACATGACCCAGCTCTTCGGCGAGACCGCCCTGGGCGAGCAGAACGAGCTCGGCGTCTCCGTGCGGTACCTCACCCCGCACAACAAGTGGTCGATCCACTCCGAGTACCAGGACAACCTCTTCATGCTCAGCCTCTCCCGCGGCGGGCAGGCGATCTGGCTGTCCGACCGCGACGCGGACAAGATCGGGGTGCGGGACAACGACTGGGTCGAGGCGGTCAACCGCAACGGCGTCGTCGCCGCCCGTGCCATCGTGTCCCACCGGATGCCCGAGGGGACGGTCTACATGCACCACGCCCAGGACCGGCTCATCGACGTCCCCCTCACCGAACGTGACGGCCGGCGCGGCGGGATCCACAACTCGCTGACCCGGATCCTCATGAAGCCGAGCCACCTCATCGGCGGGTACGCGCAGCTCGCGTACTTCTTCAACTACATCGGTCCCACCGGCAACAACCGCGACGAGGTCACGATGATCCGCAGGCGGACCACCCCCGTCGAGTACTGACCCGGCGAGACGAGAGAGGCCCCAGCGACATGCGCGTCATGGCACAGATGGCGATGGTCATGAACCTCGACAAGTGCATCGGCTGCCACACCTGCTCGGTCACGTGCAAGCAGGCGTGGACCAACAGGGCCGGCACCGAGTACGTGTGGTTCAACAACGTCGAGACCCGCCCCGGTCTCGGCTACCCCCGCGGCTACGAGGACCAGGCCGAGTGGCAGGGCGGGTGGGTCCTGAAGAACGGCCGGCTCCGGCTGCGCGCCGGCGGGCGCTTCAAGAAGCTCGCCACCATCTTCAGCAACCCGAAGATGCCCTCGATCCACGACTACTACGAGCCGTGGACCTACGACTACGAGACCCTCCTCAACGCCCCGGTGCAGAAGGACTTCCCGGTCGCCCGGCCGCACTCGCTCATCTCCGGCAAGCCGATCAACGTCTCGTGGAGCGCCAACTGGGACGACGACCTCGGCGGCTCCCGTGAGCACGCCGCGAAGGACCCCGTCCTGAAGGGGATCGAGGACAAGGTCACCCTCGAGTTCGAGCAGACCTTCATGTTCTACCTGCCCCGGATCTGCGAGCACTGCCTCAACCCGTCCTGCGCCGCGTCCTGCCCGAGCGGGGCGATCTACAAGCGCAGCGAGGACGGCATCGTCCTCGTCGACCAGGACCGGTGCCGCGGCTGGCGGATGTGCATCACCGGGTGCCCCTACAAGAAGGTCTACTTCAACCACAAGACCGGCAAGGCCGAGAAGTGCACCTTCTGCTACCCGCGCATCGAGGTCGGCATCCCCACGGTCTGCGCGGAGACCTGCGTGGGCCGGCTGCGCTACGTCGGCCTCGTCCTCTACGACGCCGACAAGGTGCTCCAGGCCGCCTCGGCGGGTGACGACACCGACCTCTACGAGTCCCAGCTCGGGGTGTTCCTCGACCCCGAGGACCCCGAGGTCCGGCGCGAGGCCGAGCGGGCCGGCATCCCCGGCGACTGGGTCGAGGCCGCCCGGCGCAGCCCCGTCAAGAAGCTGGTCATGGACTACAGGGTCGCGCTGCCGCTCCACCCGGAGTACCGGACGATGCCGATGGTCTGGTACATCCCCCCGCTCTCCCCCGTCGTCGACGCGATCAAGGACTCCGGCGGCGACGCCGAGAGCCGGGACAACCTCTTCGGGGCCATCGACGCGCTGCGCATCCCGGTCGAGTACCTCGCCGGGCTCTTCACCGCCGGTGACGTGGCCCCCGTCGACCGGGTGCTCCGCACGCTCGCCGCAATGCGCTCGTACATGCGCGACATCAACCTCGGGCGCGACCCCCGTGACGAGATCCCTGCCGCCGTCGGCATGGAGGGGGAGGACATGTACGAGATGTTCCGCCTCCTCGCCCTGGCGAAGTACGACGAGCGGTACGTCATCCCCACGGCGCACGCCGAGCAGGCCCACGCCCTCGAGGAGCTCGCGACCGACTGTCCCGTCGGCTCCTACGACCAGCCCGAGGCCGTGTTCGGAGAGGGGTCCGGGCGCCCCGTCCCGGTGGCGGTGGAGAACTTCCAGATGCTCAAGAACCGGCAGCAGGCCGACAGCCTCGACAACGCCCTCATCGGGGGCGGGAGCAGGCAGGGCCGCGTCAACCTGCTCAACTGGGACGGGATCGGGATGCCGGAGGGCCTGTTCCCTCGCGGCGACGACACGCCGCCCGGTGCCCGGGAGGAGTCGCGATGAGGTGGCGACGGCACCGCGACGCGACCCCCGCCCTCGACGACTGGGCCCTGGCCGCCACGTGGCAGGTCGTCTCGCTCCTGCTCGACTACCCCGACGACGTGCTCGCCGCCCGGGTCCCGATGCTCCGGGAGGTCGTCGGGTCGCTGCCCGGTGGCCCCCGCGAGCACCTGCTCACGGCCCTCGACACGGTCGCCGGCGCCGACCTCGGCGAGCTGCAGCGCGAGTACGTCGACACCTTCGACGTGACCCGCCGGTGCTCGCTGCACCTCACGTACGTCACGCACGGGGACACCCGCCGCCGCGGGGTCGCGCTCGTCGAGTTCAAACAGGCCTACCGCCGGGCCGGCGTCGCGTTCGACACCGACTCCGAGCTGCCCGACCACCTGTGTGTCGTGCTCGAGTTCGGTGCCGCGCACGACCCCGCGACCGCGTGGGCGCTGCTGACCCGTCACCGGGTGGCGGTCGAGCTGCTCCGCGCCGCCCTGGAGCGCCGTGGCTCGCCGTGGCTGGCCGCCGTCGAGGGTCTCCGCGCGACCCTTCCCGAGCTCGACGGCGACGACGAGCAGGCCCTGCTCCGGCTCGTGGCCGAGGGCCCGCCCCAGGAGGACGTCGGGCTCGAGCCGTACGCCATCGACCCCCGCCTCAACCCCCGGCCCGAACCGGCCGACACGAGCGCGCTTCTCGGCCCGACCATCCCGGTAGGAGGACCTCGATGACCACGTTCCTCTGGGTGATCGTGCCCTATGTCTGCCTCGCCGTCTTCGTCGTCGGCCACGTCTGGCGCTACCGCTACGACAAGTTCGGCTGGACGACCCGGTCCAGCCAGCTCTACGAGGACCGGCTGCTGCGGATCGGCAGCCCGCTGTTCCACTTCGGGATGCTCGGGGTCGTCGCCGGGCACGTCATCGGCCTCGTCGTCCCCCAGGTGTGGACCAACGCCCTGGGCCTGAGCCCGCTCGGGTACCACGTGCTCGCGCTCGCCGGCGGCATCCCCGCCGGGCTCGCCGCGGTCGCGGGGCTCGTCATCCTCGTCTACCGTCGGCGCACCACCGGGCCGGTCTTCAGCGCGACGACGGTCAACGACAAGGTCATGTACGCGGTCCTCGGCTCCGTCATCGTCCTCGGGATGTGGAACACGGTCGCCGGGAGCCTCCTCCAGTTCGGGGGGGAGTACAACTACCGCGAGGGTGTCAGCCCGTGGTTCCGCAGCATCTTCCTCCTCCAGCCGAAGCCCGAGCTCATGGCCGGTGCGCCGATCGGCTTCCAGCTGCACGCGCTGCTGGCGCTCCTGCTCTTCGCGATGTGGCCGTTCACGCGTCTCGTCCACGTCTTCTCGGCTCCCGTCGGCTACCTGACCCGCCCGTACGTCGTCTACCGCTCCCGCGACGAACGGCCGGGGACCGCCACCGGTACCCGTGCCCCGAAGCGTGGGTGGGACCGCCCCGAGCTGCAGAAGAAGTGACCCCCGCCACGCCGCGCGGCGAGAGCCCCGAGAAGGAGAGCATCACGATGAGCGACCTCGGCGCCGCCGAGCAGCGGTGGCACGACTGGATCGTCGAGGCGTGCCGGGCCGTCGGCGTCGACCCTCGCGACGTCGACGTGACCGGCATCCACGGCCTGACCAAGGAGATCGCCCACGGCTTCGCCCGGCCGATGGCACCCGTCGGGTCCTACATCCTCGGGCTCGCCGTCGGTGCCCGCGGGGGCGGGGACGTCTCGCAGGACGACCTCGCTCGCGCCATCCGATCGACCTTTCCGGCTCCGGAGTGAGGGTCGTCGCTGCCCCCGGCGTCATCGCCCCCCGGCCGGTGCCGGTGTAGCCGGGGCGAGGCGTGCCGCGCGGCGGGGGGTGCCCTGCCCCGGGGGGAGGGAGGCCTCCTCGCCACGCCCGGTACCGTCCTCGACCGCGAGCACTCACGCGTCCTAGACGGGCACCTCCTCGGCGCCGGTGATGAAGGAGACGACGTCGGACATGGAGACGTCGCCGGGGCGTACCACACCGGCGCGGCGCCCCAGCCGGTGGACGTGGATGCGGTCGGCGACCTCGAACACGGCAGGCATGTCGTGGCTGATGAGCACCACCGGCAGGCCTCGTGCGCTGATGCGCTTGATGAGGTCGAGCACGTGCTTGGTCTCGCGGACGCCCAGCGCGGCGGTCGGCTCGTCCATGATGACGACCGTGCTGCCGAACATGGCGGCGCGGGCGACGGCCACGGCCTGCCGCTGACCGCCGGAGAGCGTCTCCACCAGCTGCGTGATGTCCTGGATCGTGCCGATCCCCAGGGCGTCCAGCTGGCGTTTCGCCTCATCGCGCATGGCCCCGCGGTCCAGCATCCGGAGCGTGCCCAGAAGCCCCCCGCGCCGGATCTCGCGTCCCAGGAAGAGGTTGGAGGCGATGTCCATGGCGGGTGCGATCGCCAGGGTCTGGTAGACGGTCTCGATGCCGGCCGCGCGAGCCTCGTGCGGCGAGGTGAAGCGCACTTGCTTGCCCTCGATCTCCACCGTTCCCGCATCCGGAACGAGGGCCCCGGTGAGCGCCTTGATGAGGCTCGACTTGCCCGCCCCGTTGTCGCCGACGACCGCGAGCACCTCCTTGGGGTAGAGGGCGAAGTCGGCCCCGTCGATGGCAGTGACGTGTCCGTAGTTCTTCCGGAGCCCGGTGGCGGAGAGTACCGGGGTCGGCTCGGCACGCTCCTGCGTGGGCGCGCTGCTCATGCTGACCTCCTACGGGTGAACTGGTCGAAGGCGACGGCGGCGATGACGAGGATGCCGGTCGCGAGGTTCTGGTAGTTGGAGTCGATGCCCATCTGCGTGAGCCCGCTGCGCAGCACCGAGACGATGAGCGCGCCGACCACGGTCCCCACCACGCCACCTCGGCCGCCGAAGAGACTCGTCCCCCCGATGACCACCGCGGTGATGCTCTCGAGGTTCCCGAGCTGGTAGGCGTTGGGGTCGGCGCTCGGGGTGCGGCCCAGCGACAGCCAGGCCGCCGCGCCGTAGATGCTGCCGGCCAGCGCGTAGACGCTGAGCAGCGTCCGTCTCGTGTTGATGCCGTTCAAACGCGCTGCCTCGGCGTCGTTGCCGATCGCGTACACGTGGCGCCCCCACGCGGTCTGCGTCAGTGCCGCCCACACGAGGACGAAGAGGGTGGCGGCCACGACCATGCCGACCGTGAGCTCGACGCGTCCGAAGAGGTAGAACTTGAATCCCATCACGGTGAGCAGCCCGCTGGGCACGGCCCAGGTCGTGCCCGAGCTGTAGAGGTTCGCCACCGCCGTGACCACGGTGAGCATCCCGAGCGTGACGATGAACGGGGGCAGCCGCAGCCTCGAGACGAGCACCCCCGAGACGGACGCCGTGAGCGCGCAGACGATCACGCCGAGCAACAGGCCCATGCTCACCGGGACGCCGTCGAGGGTGACCTTCGTCATCACGAGTGTGCCGAGGACGGCAATGAGCGCGTTCGCCAGGTCGATCCCGCCGGTGAGGATGATGAGGGTCTGCCCGAGCGCCAGCGTCGCGATGACCAGCGACTGCTGGACGATGAACGAGAAGTTGTCGATGCTCAGGAAGGTGTCGCTGCCCACCGAGAAGACGACGATGGCGAACAGGAGGGCCGCGGCCGGGCCGAGCGCCGGGGTCTGCGCGAACCGTCGCTCGACCGCGTGGAGCGTCCGCGTGGACAGGTCGCCGCCGGAGGCGGCCGGCTTCTCTGACGAGGTGTTGGAGGGAGTCATCTGCTCAGCCCCAGCACTGGGCGGCGCCCCACGTCGTGTCCTGGGACTCCATGCCGTCGACCGGCTTGTCCGTGATGAGCGTGTCGCCGGTGTTGATGAAGCCGGACGGCTTCGTCCCGTCCTTGGCGTACTTCACGACGGCGTCCACCCCCTGCTCGGCCATCTTCTTGGGGAACTGCATGACGGTGGCGGCGAACTTGCCGGCGGCCACGTCCTTGACGCCCGAGCAGCTCCCGTCGATGGCGCCGACGAGCACGTCACCGGCGAGTCCGCGCTCCTTCAGGGCGAGGTAGGAGCCGCGGGCCGCCGGCTCGTTGATGTTGTAGACGACGTTGACCTTGCTGCCGACACGCTGGAGGAGGTTCTCCATCGCGGACTGCGCCTTGCTCTGGTCGCCCTGGGTCAGCGCGCTGCCGATGATCGCCTTGCTGCCGTCGGTCAGCCCCATGCCCTTGAGGAACCCGTTGTGCCGTTGCACGCCGACGGTCGAGCTGGGGTCGAGGTCGGCCATGAGGACCTTCGGCTTGCGTTGACCGAGGCGCGCGTGGATGTACTTGCCCAGCGTCTCCCCGGCCTGCTCGTTGTCGGTCGCATACGTGGCGGCGACGGCGTCACGTGGGTCGGTCTCGGTGTCCAGCGCGATGACGACGACCCCGGCGTCCCGGGCGTCCTTGATCGCGTTGAGGATCGCCTTGGCGTTGCTCGGGGTGATGAGGATCCCGTCCACCTGCTGCTGGACGAGGTTCTCGATGGCGGTGACCTGGCCGGCGTTGTCACCGTCGAACTTCCCGGCCAGCGCGACGAGGCTCGCGCCCTGCTTCTTGGCCTCGGCCTGCGCCGACTGGCGGAGCTTGACGAAGTAGGGGTTGGTCTCGGTCTTGGTCACGAGGCCCACCTTCACCTCGCCGTCGTTGTTCCCGGCTGCGGGCGCCGAGCGCGTCGTGCTGCACCCGGCGGCGCCGAGCGCGGTCAGCGTCACCGCCAGCGTGACGGCCGTGCGGGTGGGGCGGTAGGGGGTGCGACGCATCTGTTGCTCCTCTTTTCTCGAGCTCCTGGTCAGCGACCTCACGAACGGTCATGCGGTTCGGGTGACCCTGGGCCCTGCTGGACATCTTCCGGCGGCTCGGCGGGGGTCGTGCGGGCCCCCTCCGAGCTCGCGGCCGGGCCGGGGCCCGGGTGGCCGGGGTCACCGACCGGATCGCGCGGGTGGACGTGGACGACGAGGTCGGCGCGGTGGCGCGTGCTCGCGACCAGCTCGGCGTTGCGCTGGTCGCTTCCGTGCGCCCAGTCCCGGGCCGCACCGGGGGGCTTCCCGAAGTCGATGTGACGCTGGACGAGCCGATCGAGACGGGTGTCCTCGTCGGACTCGACGTACCAGACCTCGTCCAGCAGGCTTCGCACCGAGTCCCAGGGACCGTCCTCGAGCAGCAGGTAGTTGCCCTCGGTGACGACGAGTGGGACCTCCGGCGGCACCCCGATGGCGGCCGCGACGGGTTCCTCGAGCTTCCGGTCGAACGCGGGAGCGTAGACCGTCGTGTCCGGGGTGCGCAGACGGCGGAGGAGGGCCACGTAGCCCGCCGCGTCGAATGTGTCCGGCGCGCCCTTGCGGTCGCGTCGCCCGAGACGGTCCAGCTGGGCGTTGGCCAGGTGGAAGCCGTCCATCGGGACGTAGCAGGCCGACGGGGCCAGCCGTTCCACCACCGCGTTGGCGATGGTCGACTTGCCCCCGCCGGGTGGTCCGACGATGCCGAGCAGGCGCCGGGTGCCGGGAACGGCGAGCTTCCTCGCGCGCTCCACCGCCTCGTCGAGCACCTCGTCCTCGGTCACGTCACTTCACCGTCGCTCCGTTGTGGTCTCGGTCACACTAGGGCGACGCAAGCGCTTGCCGCAAGCGGTCGCCTTCACGGTCTCGGACGGCCCCGGCCCGTCGGGCCCGGTTAACCTGAGCCATGCCTGAGCGCACGCGGGCGTCGGGCGGCGTGAAGGGACGGGCTGATGTCGACGATGGCGGACGTGGCCGCGCGGGCCGGGGTGTCGACCACGACGGTGTCGCACGTCCTCAACGAGACGCGCTTCGTGGCCGAGGAGACGAGGCGGCGCATCCTCGCCGCCATCGAGGAGACGGGCTACTCCCCCAACACCGTCGCCCGGTCCCTGGCGACGGCCAGCACGAGGACCATCGGCCTGGCGATCTCGGCGATCTCCAACCCGTACTTCATGGGCCTCGTCCAGATCCTCGAGTCCGAGTTCCGAGCCGCCGGCTACCTCCTGCTGCTGGCCGACACCAAGGACGACCCGGAGGAGGAGCTCAGGGTGATCCGCTCACTGCACTCCCGCAGAGTGGACGGGTACGTGCTCGCCCCCTCGGGCGACCCGGACCAGAGGGCGCTCCGGTACCTCAGAGAGCAGCGGCTCCCGACCGTCCTCGTCGACCGGCTCGTCTCGGACGCATTCGACCAGGTCGGGGTGGAGAACGAGCAGGCCACGAGCCGGCTGGTCGAGCACCTCGCCTCGCACGGCCACCGCCGGATCGCCATCGTCTGCGGGCTGGAGGGCCTGAGCACGACCTCGGAGCGACTGGCCGGGTACCGACTCGGGCTGGAGCGCCGCGGCCTGCCGTTCGACCCGCGGCTGACGGCCCCCGGCGCGAGCGACGCCGAACCGGCACGCAGCGCCGTCCACGAGCTCATGGCACTCCCCGAGCCCCCGTCGGCCATCGTGGCCGGCAACAACCGGATGACGGTCGGAGCGATGCAGGGCCTGCACGACCTCGGACTCAGCGTTCCCGCCGACATCGCCCTCGTCTCCTTCGACGACTTCGAGTGGTCGGGCCTGTTCCACCCGCGACTGACGGTGATGGCCCAGCCCGTCGAGCAGATCGGGGCGGAGGCCGCCCGCCTGTTCCTCGCACGGCTGAAGGACCAGGAGCGACCACCGCAGACGGTCGTGCTCCCGCCTCGGTTCATCCACCGGGAGTCCTGCGGCTGCGGACACGGGCACGGGCACGGGCACGACGACTGAACCCCGACCTCGGGGGTGCCGCCACGTCGGGCAGCGGGGCGAAGGACCCGCGCTGATCGAGCGGCGCCGTACCGTTGGGTGATGGTCGACCTGCGGGAGGTCCTGGGGTTCCGTGTCCGCGCCCAGCAGCTCGACCGCGACGGGGGGACGCTCGCCGACACGGCAGTCCTCGACATCGGGGTCCAGGACACCGGGCCGGACGGGGCCCGGTGGGCGCTCGCCGTCCGCGGGGTCGACGTCGCCGCCCTCTCCCCGGAGGAGACCGTCCTCCTCTGGACCGTGCGCGGCGCCCCCCACCTCTACCGGCGCCCGGACGTCGGGAGGGTGGCCGCCGCGGTCGAGCCCTTCTCCGACGCCGACGCCGGCAAGCGGATCTTCGACGCGTCGAGACCGCTCCGGGCCGCGGGGATCGGGTGCCTCGCCGCCCTCGACGAGGTCGCCGCGCACATGCGGGCCGTCGTCACCCGCCCGACGGTCAAGGGCGAGCTCTCGACCCGGCTCGCGGCCGAGTTGCCCGCGCCCTACCTCCGGTTCTGCCGACGGTGCCACGCGACGCACCCCTACGAGATGCCGTTCCGGCTGGCCGCCGTCCGCGCCGGGCTCGAGCTCAGCCCAGGAACCTCTCCGCCGGTCCTGCGGCGGATCCCCGGCTTCCGGAAGGCCGTCTCCCCGGGCGAGCGGTTCGACCTCGTCCGCGCCTCCCTCCGTCTCCTCGGTCCGGCCACGCCGAGGCAGGTCGCCGCCTACCTCGACGCCCCCGTCCGGGACGTCCGGGCGCACTGGCCCGAGGACGTCGTCGCCGTCGACGTCGCCGGCGAGGGCCGCTCGCTGCTCGCCGCCGACCTCCCGGCCCTCGGCGCTGGCGACGGGACGGGCACCCGCCTGCTCGGCCCGTTCGACCTGTTCCTCCAGGCCCGGGACCGGGACACCCTCGTCCCCGACGCCGCCCACGCAGCCGAGCTCTGGCCGGTGCTCGGCCGGCCGGGGGCGGTCCTCGTCGACGGTGAGATCGTGGGCACGTGGCGACCTCGCAAGGCGGGCGCGCGGTTCACCGTCGCCATCCGACCGTGGGGGCGGATGTCCCCCGCCGTCCGGGCGTCGGTCGGCGAGGAGGCCGAGCGCCTCGCCGCGTTCCGGTCGGTGCCCCTCACCGGTGTCGACGTCGGGGACCAGCGGTGACCGGCGCCGAGGGGTCCGGCACGGGACCGCCGAGGACGGGGCGACCGAGCGCGCCGGACCCCAGGCGATCCACAGGGTCGCCACACCGTCCGCACACGGACGACGGCGAGTGTGGGGGCACCCCACTCCCCAGCTCTCAGGAGACACCATGCGCAAGCGCACCGCCAGCCTCGTTCTCACCGGTGCCCTCGTCACCGGCGCCGTCGGGGCCGCCGTCGCCGTCACCCCCGCCTCCGCCGCGACCTCGGCCGACCCGGTGACGAGCCGGCTCGCCGCGATCAGGCACGCGCTGACCGGCCTCGTCGAGGACGGCACCCTCACCCGGTCCCAGGCCGACAGGGTCGCCTCGACCCTCGACGAGGCGCTTCCGGCCCGCGGGCACGACGGCGCCGGCGACAGGTTCGGCCCACCCGGCGCCCGGGCGACGTGGGACGCCGCCGCGAAGGCCCTCGGGGTGACCCCGGAGGGGCTCCGCACGAGCCTCGAGGGCGGGAGGACCATCGCGGCCGTCGCGACGGAGAAGGGCGTCGAGGTGAGCTCTGTCGTCACGGCCATGGTCGACGCCGCGAAGTCCGAGGTCGCCGCCGCGGTCAAGAACGGGCACCTCACCCGGGCGCAGGCGGACGCCATGACGACCTCGCTCACGGCGCGGGTGACCGACATGGTCAACGGCGTCCGACCCGACCACGAGGAGGGCGTCGGACGGCACGGTGGGCACGGTCCGCGTGGCGGGGACGGCGACTCGTCGACGCGCCCGCCGACCGGTTCGTCGAGCACCTCCTCGGGGGGGACGAGCGCGAGCCCGACGTCGCTCCCCAGCCTCACCTGAGCCTGCCGGGGTCGACCGACGAGCTCGACGCGTCGGTGGTGGAGGCGTGCTCGGTGGCGACCGGTGACGCCGGATCCGGGATCGACCTCCCGGGTCAGGCCACGCGGCGGCTCTCGAGGAAGTCGGCGATCCGGCCGATCGCCTCCTCGAGGACGTCGACGCTCGGGAGCGTGACGAGCCGGAAGTGGTCCGGGTCCGGCCAGTTGAACCCGGTGCCGTGGGTGACGAGGATCTTCTTGCTCCGGAGGAGGTCGATGACGAACGCCTCGTCGTCCACGATGGGGTAGACCTCGGGGTCGAGCCGCGGGAAGCAGTAGAGCGCGCCCTGCGGCTTCACGCACGACACCCCGGGGATCTTCGAGAGGAGCTCGTAGGCGACGTCCCGCTGTTCGAGGAGCCGGCCGCCGGGCAGGATGAGGTCGCTGACCGACTGGAAGCCGCCGAGCGCGGTCTGGATCGCGTGCTGGGCGGGGACGTTCGCGCACATCCGCATGTTCGCGAGGAGGGTGAGCCCCTCGAGGAAGTCGGCCGCGCGCTCCCGCGGCCCGGTGATGCACACCCAGCCGCTGCGGAACCCGGCCACCCGGTAGGCCTTCGACAGCCCGCTGAAGGTCAGGCAGAGGACGTCGTCGCCGGCGTAGGTCGCGGTGTGCCGGTGGGTGGCCCCGTCGAAGAGGATCTTCTCGTAGATCTCGTCGCTGAAGAGGACGAGGTCGTGCCGCCGGGCGATGTCGACGAGCCCCTTGACGACCTCCTCGGAGTACACCGCGCCGGTCGGGTTGTTCGGGTTGATGACGACGAGGCCGTAGGTGTTCTCGGTGATCTTCGCCTCGATGTCGGCGAGGTCGGGGTTCCACCCGTCCGACTCGTCGCACCGGTAGTGCACGGGCGTCCCGCCGGCCAGGGCGACCGCCCCCGTCCACAGGGGGTAGTCGGGCGCGGGGACGAGGATCTCGTTGCCGTTGTCGGTGAAGGCCTGGAGGACCATCGAGATCATCTCGGAGACGCCGTTGCCGATGAAGACGTCGTCGACGGTGACGTCGGTGAGGCCCTCCTCCTGGTAGAAGTGGGCGACCGCCGTCCGGGCGGAGTAGATCCCCCTGGAGTCGCTGTACCCCTGGGCGCGGGGGAGGTGGCGGACCATGTCCTGGAGGATGGCGTCGGGGGCGTCGAACCCGAACGGCGCCGGGTTGCCGATGTTGAGCTTGAGGATGCGGTGTCCCTCGGCCTCGAGCCGCTGGGCCTCGACGAGGATCGGCCCGCGCACGTCGTACCGGACGTGCTGGAGCTTCGTGGACTGGGTGATCGGCCGCATGACTCCCAGTCTCTCAGGAGCAGGGGCCCGGGCAGGGTCGCGTCCAGGCATCGTCCGGCTCGTGTCGTCGAGCTCGACCGTCGTCGTCAGGGCGGTGACGCCCGGCCGGGGCGGGGTCGAGCCGAACCCGAACCGCGCGGGCGGGTCGACCGGTGCGAGGTCGCCGAGCTGCTCCCCGTGGAGCCGCCCGCGCAGGCCGGTCACGGCGCGCAGGTCGGTCGCCCCGTAGTGCTCCCGCCGCCCCGAGCCCGCCGAGCCCCGGGTCCGGACCCCGCGGAGGAGGAGCCGGGCCGCGGGGTCGGTCACCGCGGTCCACCTGGGGTGCCGGGCGAGCGGCGGGGGGACGAGCCGGAGCAGCCGGCCGAGGGCGGTGCGGCCCCCGATGTCGAGGGTGAGGTCGAGCGGCCCCGCCGTGACCTCCCACCGCGTCCCCGACCCCGCGGCCGGGGCGCGGCCGGCTGCGACGGGGACGAGGCGGACCTCGACGGGGACGACCCGGACCTCGTCGAAGGAGTACGTCGAGCCGACGAGGTCGGCGACGGCGCGGCTCGGGGCGAGGAGGACCCGGTGGCCCGCGGCGTCCTCGACCATGACGTCGGCGAACGCCCCGAACGGGGAGGACGCCCACCGCCCGACGACGACGCGGACGCCGCTCGTGCTCCCCACGCCGGCGATCTCGCCGGTGAACCGGAGCCGTCGTCCCATCGGCCCATCATCGGGCACCCCTCCGCCGGTCGCCATCCCCCGGGGACGGGGCAGGTAGGTTGCGGAGGGTGACCTCAGTCGTGCCGCTCCACCTGCTCCTCGCCGAGCTCGGGGACGACGTCGTCCTCACCAACCCGGACTCGGTCGAGGCCTACCGCCGGGACTGGACCCAGGACGAGGGCGCGGGAGCCCCGCTGGCCGTCGTCCGCCCGCGTCGGGCCGACGAGGTCGCCACGGCCGTCCGGTGGGCCTCCGAGCACGGCGTCCCCGTCGTCCCGCGCGGCGCGGGGAGCGGCCTGTCCGGGGGGTCGCTCAGCGTCGAGGGTGGCCTGACCATCAGCCTCGACCGGATGCGCGCCATCGAGGTCGACACCGACACCCGGACGGCCGTCGTCGAGGCCGGCGCGCTCAACGCCGACGTCAAGGCGGCGGCCGCGGCGGTCGGGCTCTGGTACCCGCCGGACCCCGCGTCGTTCGAGATCTGCTCGGTCGGCGGGAACGTCGCGACGAACGCCGGCGGCCTGTGCTGCGTCAAGTACGGCGTGACCCGGGACTACGTCCTCGGCCTCGACGTCGTCCTCGCCGACGGCACGTCCGTCCGGCTCGGCGGCCCGCGGGTCAAGGACGTTGCCGGGCTGTCCCTGCTCGGCCTGTTCGTCGGGAGCGAGGGCATCCTCGGGGTCATCACCCGCGTCGTCCTCCGGCTCCTTCCCCCGCCGCCCCCGGCCGCGACCCTCGTCGCGACCTTCCCGACGGTCGAGCAGGCCGCCGACGCCGTCGTCGCCGTCGGGCGGACCTTCCGGGCCTCGATGATGGAGCTCATGGACCGGGCGAGCATCAACGCCGTCGAGGACTACCGGGCGATGGGCCTCGACCGTGACGCCGGCGCGCTCCTCATCGCGCAGACCGACGCCCCGGGAGAGGCCCGCCGGGCCGAGGCCGAGGCGATGGCGGGGGTGTTCCGGGACTCGGGGGCCACCGAGTGCTTCGTCACCGACGACCCCGACGAGGGCGAGCTCTTCGCCGCCGCGCGCCGAGCCGCGTTCCCCGCCGTCGAGCGCCGCGGTTCGCTCCTGCTCGAGGACGTCGGCGTCCCCGTCCCGCTCCTGCCCGTCCTCCTGCGCGGCATCGCCGCGATCGCGGACGAGCGCGACGTCGAGATCCCCGTCGTCGCCCACGCCGGCGACGGGAACACCCACCCCGTCATCGTCTACGACGCCGCCGACCCCGGGTCGGTCGCCCGGGCGGGGGAGGCCTTCGCAGCCGTCATGACCCTCGCCATCGAGCTCGGCGGGACGATCACCGGCGAGCACGGCGTCGGACGGCTCAAGCGGGCCGCACTCCCCGCCCAGCTCGGCGACGACGTCATGACCCTGACCCGGCGGGTCAAGGACGCCCTCGACCCCCTCGGGATCCTCAACCCCGGCGCCGTCCTCTGACCCCGACCCGCACGCGCCCCTCCCCGGAAGGAACCGCATGTCCCAGCCCATCGCCCCGCCCCCGCCGACCGCCCTCCCCGGGCGGCGCCTCTTCGGGCCCGGGCCCTCGAACGCCTACCCCGAGGCGACCGCCGCGCTCGCCGCGCCGCTCCTCGGGCACCTCGACCCCGAGTTCCTCCGGATCATGGACGAGACCTGCGACCGGCTCCGCGTCGTCTGGGGGACGGACAACCGCAGGACCCTCCCGCTCAGCGCGACCGGCTCGGCGGGCATGGAGGCCGCGTTTGTCAACACCGTCTCCGGCGGGGACGTCGTCGTCGTCGCCGTCAACGGCCTCTTCGGGGAGCGGATGTGCGAGGTCGCGGCACGCTGCGGCGCCGACGTCGTCCGCGTCGAGCACGAGTGGGGCACGCCGGTCGACCCCGAACGGGTCGCCGCCGCGCACCCCTCGCCCACGGTCATCGCCGCGGTCCACGCCGAGACCTCGACCGGTGCCCGCTCCGACATCGCCGCGCTCGGCGCCCTCAAGGGCGACGCCCTGCTCCTCACCGACGCGGTCACGTCGATCGGCGGGATCGAGCTGCGCGCCGACGACTGGGGCGTCGACATCGGGTACGCCGGCACCCAGAAGTGCCTCGGCGTCGCCCCCGGCCTCGCCCCGTTCACGATCAGCGAGCGCGCGTTCGCGCGGCGGGTCGAGCGGCCGCGGTCGTGGTACCTCGACCTCGGCCTGCTCGGTGGGTACGTCGGACCGGAGAGCCAGGGCGGGCGGACGTACCACCACACCGCCCCCACGGCGATGGTCGCGAGCCTCCACGCCGGGCTCGGCCGCATCCTCGACGAGGGCCTCGACGCCGTCATCGCCCGGCACGAGGAGTCCGGCCGGCTCCTCCAGGACGGGCTCGAGGCGATGGGCCTCGAGCTGTTCGCCGCCGCCGGCTCGCGGCTGCCGGAGCTGACGACCGTCCGGGTGCCCGGCGACGTCGACTCGGCCGCGGTCCGCCGGGTCCTCCTCGAGCGGCACGACGTCGAGATCGGCGCCGGGGCCGGCCCCTACGCCTCCTCGGTCTGGCGGATCGGGCTCATGGGCCCGAACGCGACCCCCGAGCGGGTCGAGCTGCTCCTCGGCGCCCTCGGCGACGCCCTCGACACGGTCCGCTCGGGCCGGGCCTAGCCCCGCCCGGACCGACGGTCGCTCAGCCGCACCCGGGCGGCGCGGGTCGTCGTCACGCGGCCATCATCGCCGGTGCGGGCCGCCCGGGCCGCGCCCCGCGCGGGGGAGGGTGACGACCGCCCGCAGGCCGGGCCCGGCGTCCTCGAGGCGGATCGCGCCGCCGCCGACGCGGAGGAGCTCCCGCGCGATCGCGAGGCCGAGGCCGCTGCCGCCGGAGTCGCGGTCGCGGGCCTCGTCGAGCCGGGCGAACCGCTCGAAGACCCGCTCGCGCTCCTCCTCGGGGACGCCGTGCCCGTCGTCGGTGACGACGACCTCGACGAGGGCGGGCAGCGCGCGGACCGAGAGCGTCACCGCGGTCGCTGCGTGCCGGACCGCGTTGTCGACGAGGTTGCCGACGGCTCGGACGAGCTGGGCGCGGTCGCCCCGGACGGTGACCCCGGCACCGAGCGACCGGGACGCCACCGGCCGCACCGTGACCGGGACCCGGGCCCCGCCGCGGCGCCGGGCGACGTCGGCGAGGAGGTCGGCGACGTCGACGTCCTCGACCCGGGTGGTGAGCCGCCCGTCCTCGACCCGGGCGAGGACGAGGAGGTCCTCGACGAGCCCGGCGAGCCGGTCGACCTCGGGGAGGAGGTCCCCGGGCAGCCCGCCGCCGTCGCCGAGGCGGTCGGCGACCTCGAGCTGGGTGCGCATCGTCGCGAGCGGGCTGCGCAGCTCGTGGGCCGCGTCTGCGACGAACGACCGCTGCCGGGCCCGGGCGGCGGCGAGCCGGTCGAGCATCCCGTTGAGGGTCCTCGCGAGGGCGCTCAGCTCGTCCCGGGTCGGGGGGACGGCGAGCCGTTCGGCGGCGCTCGACCCGGCCCCGATGAGCTCGGCCCCCCGGCGGAGCTCCTCGACGGGCCGCAGGGCGGCGCCGATGACCCGCCACGAGACGAGGGCGAGGGCGGCGACGAAGAGCGGGAAGAAGACGAGCAGGAGCACCCGCAGGACCCTCCGACTCGTCTCGAGGTCCGCCGTGGGGACCGCCGCGACCACGGTGAGACGCCCCGACCCCGTGCCGACCCCGAGGCCGGCGACCCGGAGCTCGCCCGATCGGGCGGCCCGGTACCCGGGGACGGTCACCGTCGCGCCGTCGAGAAGCCGGGCGCGCTCCGCCTCGGTGACGAGCGGGGTGAGTCGGTCGGCGGTGGCCGACCCGCCGACGACCCGCCCGGCGGCGTCGAGGACCTGGACGACCTGGGACCCGGACACGGGGACCGGGTCGGGAAGGCGGCCGGTCCCGACGAGGGCCGCGACGCTCCGCGCGCCTGCCCTGGCCTCGTCGTCGACGGAGCGGGTGAGGGCCGTCGACATCGTCGCGTAGAGGAGGAGCCCGCCGACGAGGAGGGCCGCGGTGACGCCGGTGACCCCGATGGCCATGAGGCGGGAGCGGATGCTCAGCCTCCCGAGCCGGGGGAGCAGCCTCACCGGGCCACCCGGTAGCCGACACCCCGGACCGTCTCGATCCGGTCGCGCCCGAGCTTGCGACGGAGGTAGCTGATGTACACCTCGACGAGGTTGGGGTCGCCCTCGCCGGCCTCCCCCCACACCGAGTCGAGGAGGGAGTCCTTGGAGACGACCCGCGGGTGGGCCCGCAGGAGGGCCTCGAGGAGGACGAACTCCCGGGGCGAGAGGGCGACCTCGCGACCGTCGACCTCGACCCGCCGGGTGGCCGGGTCGAGGACGACGCCCGCGGCCTCGAGCCGCACCGGTCGCGGGCCGGTGTCCCGGCGCAGCAGCGCGCGGATCCGGGCGAGGAGGACGACGAACGAGAACGGCTTGGTGAGGTAGTCGTCGGCCCCGTAGTCGAGCCCGTCGGCCTCGTCGTACTCCCCGTCCTTGGCCGAGAGCATGAGCACGGGGACCCAGTTCTCCTCCTCGCGAAGGGTCCGGACGACGGTGTACCCCGACATCCCCGGGAGCATGACGTCGAGGATGACGGCGTCGTGCTCCCCGAACCGGGCCGCATCGAGACCGCTCGGGCCGTCCGCCGCGACGTCGACGACGAAGCCCTCGGCCTCGAGGCCGCGGGCGAGGGCGTCGGCCATCCGGCGTTCGTCCTCGATGACGAGCAGTCGCACGGTCCTACCCTCGCACGCCCCCGGCGCTGGGTCCGCGCGGTTGGCTGCCATGGTGCCGAACGCGCGGACGTCCCGGAGTCGCCCCGCGCTGGGTCCGCGCGGTTGGCTGCCATGGTGCCGAACGCGCGGACGCAATCGAGCGCGGGCGGGCGGACGGCGGGCGAGCTGGGCGCGGCTTCTCAGAGCGTTCTCAGTGCATGGGCGTCACGATGGGCCCATGAGCATCCTCGACGAGCGCCCCGCCCTGCGCTGGACCGCGCCGGTCGCCGCGGTCGCCCTCGTCGCCGGCGGGTCGTTCGTCGCCGGCCGCTCGGCGAGCGCCGACCCGAACCTCCCACCGGTCTCGGCCGAGCAGCTCCTCGTCGACGTCCAGAAGGCGCGCGTCGAGGGGCTCTCCGGCACCGTCGTCCAGACCTCCGACCTCGGGCTCCCGGAGATCCCCGGGATGGGGGGCGGGGCGTCCGGCTCCTCGAGTGGCTCCTCGTCGCTGACGTCGATGGTCTCGGGCACCCACATGTGGCGGGTCTGGTACGGCGGGGTGAGCCGACAGCGGCTCGCACTCGTCGGAAGCCTCGGCGAGTCCGACGTCATCCGCAACGGCCCCGACGTCTGGGTCTGGTCGAGCCAGGACAAGACGGCGGAGCACCGGGTCCTTCCCAAGGACGCCGGGTCGACGAACCCGCCCCCGATGCCCTCCGACCTGCCCGCGACCCCAGAGGCCGCGGCCGCCCGGGCGCTCGCCCTCGTCGGCCCGACGACGACCGTCTCGACGACGGGGTCCGCGACGGTCGCCGGACGACCGGCGTACGAGCTCGTCCTCGCCCCGAAGGAGTCCGGCAGCCTCGTCGAGCGGGTCCGGATCGCCGTCGACGCGAGCACCCACGTCCCGCTCCGCGTCCAGGTGTTCTCGACCCGGCTGACGACCCCGGCGTTCGAGGTCGGCTTCAGCTCGGTCGACTTCACGATGCCGGACGCGGGACGGTTCGACTTCAACCCCCCACCGGGGACGAAGGTCACCGAGGGCGGCCCGTTGACGACGGGTGCTCGTGGCCCGGCCCGGGACGGGGACGGCTCCAAGGGCGGCCCCGCGGGCGCCGCGCGGCGCACCGGGGCCGAGCCCACGGTCGTCGGCTCCGGCTGGAGCAGCGTCGTCGTCACCCGCGTCCCCGGGCTGACCTCCGCCGGTCCGGCGAGGTCGGGGTCCGACCAGGGCACCGCCCAGCTCGCCCAGGCGCTCCGCGCCCTCCCGAAGGTCTCCGGCGACTGGGGGTCCGGCCGGCTCCTCAACGGCACCCTCTTCTCCGCGGTCATCACCGACGACGGGCGGGTCGCCGTCGGCGCGGTCAGGCCGGACAGCCTGTACGCGGCGCTCGCGAAGTGAGCACGACGACCGCCCCCGCACGCCCCGCACCGGTGCTCGCGCCGCCCGGGCTCGCCGTCGAGACGCGCGGCCTGACGAAGCGGTTCGGAGACCAGACGGCGGTCGACGACGTCGACCTCGCCGTCCCGACCGGCGCCGTGTACGGGTTCCTCGGACCGAACGGGTCGGGCAAGACGACGACGATCCGGATGCTCCTCGGCCTCGTCACCCCGACGGCCGGGACCCGCTCCCTCCTCGGGCTGCCGGTGCCGCAGCGCTCCGGGGAGGCGCTCCACCGGGTGGGGTCGCTCGTCGAGGGACCGGCATTCCATCCCTACCTGTCCGCCCGGTCCAACCTCGCCCGGCTCGACGCCGCCGACCTCCTCGCCGACCCCCACACGAGCGCCCGGCGGATCGACGCCGCACTCGACCGGGTCGGCCTGCTCGCCGCGGCGTCCAAGCGCTACCGGGCGTACTCGCTCGGGATGCGCCAGCGGCTCGCGATCGCAGCCGCCCTGCTCGCGCCCCGGGACCTCCTCGTCCTCGACGAGCCGACGAACGGCCTCGACCCGCAGGGCACCCGGGAGGTGCGAACCCTCATCGGCTCGCTCGCCGCGGACGGCGCGACCGTGCTCGTCTCGAGCCACCTCCTCGGCGAGGTCGAGCAGGTCTGCACCCACCTCGGGGTCATGCGCGAGGGACGGCTCGTCGCGCAGGGCACCGTCGGGGAGGTCCGCGGCGAGGACGTCGCCACCGTCCGGGTCGACACCGCCGACCCACGGGGCGCCGCCCGGACCCTCGCCGGGCTCGGCGCCACCGAGGTCGCCCTCACCGCCTCGAGCGTCCGGTCCCGGCTCGGGGGCCTGCGGCCCGAGGACGTCGTCGCCGCGCTCGTCCGCGACGGTGTCGGGGTGCGCGGCTTCGGGGTCGACACCCCGAGCCTGGAGGACCGGTTCGTCGAGCTGACGGGGGAGGGCTTCGATGTCAGTGGCTGAGTCGGCGACCGTGTCCGCCGAGGGCAGGCTGGACCGGCGCCGGTGGTGGTCCACCCGGCTGTTCCGCTCGGAGCTGCGCCTCATCGGCGGGCGGCGGCGCAACCAGGCCGGGCTGCTCGTGCTCGCCGCGGTCCCGGTCATCATGGCCATCGCGGTCAAGGTCTCGAGCCCGGGCACCGGCGGTGGGCCGAGCTTCCTCGACGCGATCACCTCGAACGGGCTCTTCGTCCCCCTGGCCGCCCTCGGGGTGGAGATGACGATGTTCCTCCCGCTCGCGCTGGCGATGCTCTCGGGGGACGCGATCGCCGGTGAGGCCAACATCGGCACGCTGCGCTACCTGCTCACCGTGCCCGTGGACCGGACCCGCCTGCTCGCGGTCAAGTACGCGTCGTTGTGCGCTGGCGCGCTCTGGGGGGTGAGCGCGGTCGCCGTGCCGGGCGCGGTCGCCGGGATCGCGCTGTTCGGGACCGGCCCGATGACGACGCTGTCCGGCACCCAGATCGGGGTCTGGGCCGGTGCCTGGCGGCTCGTTCTCGTCATGCTCTACCTGTCCGCGGGCCTTGCCGGCCTCGCCGCGATCGGGCTGTTCATCTCCTCCCTCACCGAGCAGCCGATCGCCGCGGCCATCGCGGTGATGATCGCCAACATCCTCATGTGGATCCTCGACGCCGTCCCCCAGCTCGGGTGGCTGCACCCGTGGCTGCTCATCCACGAGTGGCTCTCGTTCGGGGACCTCCTGCGCGACCCGATTCTCTGGGACAACGTCGTCCGCGGCCTGCTCGTCGACCTCGCCTACGCCGTCGTGTTCTGGCTCATGGCCTGGGCCCGGTTCGGGAGCAAGGACGTCACGAGCTGACGGTCCGCCGTGCCCGGGCGCCAGGTCGGGCTAGTCCTCGGTGAGCCGGCCGCCCTCGAGGTGCCAGCGCCGGGTCGCACGGACCCCGTCGAGCATCCGGCGGTCGTGGGTGACGAGGAGCAGGGTCCCCGTGAAGGCGTCGAGGGCCAGCTCGAGCTGCTCGATCGCGGGGAGGTCGAGGTGGTTCGTCGGCTCGTCGAGGACGAGGAGGTTGACCCCCCGGGCCTGGAGGAGGGCGAGGGCCGCCCGGGTCCGCTCGCCGGGGGAGAGCGACGAGGCCGGCCGCGGGACATGGTCGGCGGTGAGGGCGAACTTCGCGAGCAGGGTCCGGACGTCCGCGTCGGGCCAGTCCGGGACGGCGGCGCCGAAGGCCCGGGCGAGCGGCTCGGGCCCGAGGAACAGGCCGCGTGCCTGGTCGACCTCCCCGACCCGCACCCCGGACCCGGGGCCGGCCCGACCCGCGTCGACGGGGACCCGCCCGAGGAGGGCGCCGAGGAGGGTCGTCTTGCCCGACCCGTTCGGCCCGGCGACGACGACGCGGTCGGCCCAGTCGACCTGGACGTCGACCGGGCCGAGCGTGAACGCCCCCCGCCGGACGACGGCCCCGGCCGCGGAGGCGACGACCGCTCCCGAGCGCGGCGCCGCGGCGATGCTCATCTGGAGCTCCCACTCCTTGCGGGGCTCCTCGACGACGTCGAGCCGGTCGATCATTCGGGCGGTCTGCCGGGCCTTGGCGGCCTGCTTCTCGCTCGTCTCCGCCCGGAAGCGCCGCCCGATCTTGTCGTTGTCGGGCGCCTTCCGGCGGGCGTTGCGGACCCCGGCCGCCATCCAGCTCCGCTGCATGGCGGCGCGCTGCTCGAGGCCGGCACGGGTGTCGGCGTACGCGTCGTACGCCTCGCGGGCGTGCCGGCGGGCGACCGCGCGCTCGGCGAGGTAGCTCTCGTACCCCCCGTCGTAGACGCCGACCCGCTGCTGGGCGAGGTCGAGCTCGACGACCCGGGTCACCGTCCGGGCGAGGAACTCGCGGTCGTGGCTGACGACGACGGCCGGGCTGCGGAGCCCGGTGACGAACCGTTCGAGCCGTTCGAGGCCGTCGAGGTCGAGGTCGTTCGTCGGCTCGTCGAGGAGGAGGACGTCGTAGCGGGAGAGGAGGAGGGCGGCGAGCCCGGCACGTGCGGCCTGCCCGCCGGAGAGGCCCGTCATCGGGGCGGCGAGGTCGGTCCCGAGACCGACGCTCGCGCACACGGCGGCGCTGCGCTCCTCGAGGTCGGCCCCGCCGAGCGCGAGCCACGCCTCGAGGGCCGAGGCGTACGAGTCGTCCGCGCCGGGGGTCCCGGAGGCGAGGGCGGCGGCGGCCCCCTCCATCGCGCCGGCGGCGCCGGCGACCCCGGTCCGGCGGGCGAGGAAGGCGGCGACGTTCTCCCCGGGGCGCCGGTCGGGTTCCTGTGGGAGGTGCCCGACGTTCGCCCCGGGCGGGGAGAGCGCGACGGCGCCCTCCTCAGGCGCGAGCTCGCCGGCGAGGAGCCGCAGGAGGGTCGACTTGCCGGCGCCGTTCGGGCCGACGAGGCCGACGACGTCCCCTGGGGCGACGACGAGGCCGAGCCCGGAGAACAGGACCCGCGCGCCGTGGCCGGCGGCGAGGTCGGTGGCGGTGAGGGTGGCGCTCATCAGGGGCCACGCTATCGCCAGTGCCGGAGGTTGTGGACCCGCCTGCGACGCGGTGGGATGGGGACGCGGCACGAGCCGCGGACCCGACGCAGGAGGACGATGATGCCCGTACCCACCCCCGACCCGGCGCTCTCGCACACCGTCGGGGAGACCGAGCCGGCCCTCCTCGAGGAGACGATCGGGGACAACCTCGACGCGACGACCGCCCGGTTCGGCGACCGGGACGCCCTCGTCGACGTCAGCCAGGGGATCCGGTGGACCTACCGGGAGTTCAGCGACCGGGTCGACGCCCTCGCCCGGGCACTGCTCGCCGACGGGCTCGTGACCGGGGACCGGGTCGGGATCTGGGCGCCGAACTGCGCCGAGTGGACGCTCGTCCAGTACGCCACCGCCAAGGTCGGGGCGATCCTCGTCAACATCAACCCGTCGTACCGGACCCACGAGCTCGAGTACGTCCTCACCCAGGCCGGCATCAGCCATCTCGTCGCCGCGGAGCGGTTCAAGACGAGCAACTACGCGGCCATGGTCGAGGAGGTCCGCGGGTCCTGCCCCGACCTGCGCCGGGTCGTCCTCCTCGGCACCGACGGCTGGGAGGCCCTCCTCGCCCGCGCCGACGAGGTCGGGGCCGACCGGCTCGCCGAGGTCCGGGCGGGCCTCGACCCGGGCGACGCGATCAACATCCAGTACACGTCCGGGACGACCGGGTTCCCCAAGGGCGCCACCCTCAGCCACCGGAACATCCTCAACAACGGCTACCTCGTCGGCGAGGTGTGCCGGTACACCGAGTTCGACCGGGTGTGCATCCCGGTTCCCTTCTACCACTGCTTCGGGATGGTCATGGGCAACCTCGCGTGCACGACCCACGGCGCCGCCATGGTCATCCCCGCCCCCGGCTTCGACCCGGCGGCCACCCTCGCGGCGGTCGACGGCGAGCGGTGCACCTCCCTCTACGGCGTCCCGACGATGTTCATCGCCGAGTGGGCGCTGCCCGGCTTCGACGGCTACGACCTCTCCTCGGTGCGGACGGGGATCATGGCCGGCTCGCCGTGCCCGGCGGAGGTCATGAAGAAGCTCATCGCGAGCGGGATCGAGGAGATGACGATCTGCTACGGGATGACCGAGACCTCCCCGGTCTCGACCCAGACCCGGACCGACGACTCCTTCGAGCGCCGGGTCGGGACGGTCGGGCGGGTCTGCCCGCACCTCGAGATCAAGATCGTCGACCCGTTCTCGCGCGAGACCGTGGCACGCGGCGAACCGGGGGAGTTCTGCACCAAGGGGTACTCGGTCATGCTCGGGTACTGGGAGCAGCCCGAGAAGACCGCCGAGGTCCTCGTCGACGGGTGGATGCACACCGGCGACATCGGCGTCATGGACGCGGACGGGTACGTCGAGATCACCGGGCGGATCAAGGACATGGTCATCCGGGGCGGGGAGAACGTCTACCCGCGCGAGATCGAGGAGTTCCTCTACACCCATCCCGACATCCTCGACGCCCAGGTCATCGGCGTCCCCGACGCGAAGTACGGCGAGGAGCTCTGCGCGTGGGTCCAGATGCAGGACGGGGCGGCGCCGCTGACCGCCGAGGGCCTGCGGGAGTTCGCGACCGGCAAGCTCGCCCACTACAAGATCCCGCGCTACGTCAAGGTCGTCGACGAGTTCCCCATGACGGTCACCGGGAAGGTCCGGAAGGTCGACATGCGGGCCGAGTCGGTCAC
This sequence comes from uncultured Actinomycetota bacterium, assembly GCA_963783735.1. Lineage (GTDB taxonomy): Bacteria > Actinomycetota > Actinomycetes > Actinomycetales > Dermatophilaceae > CAWDAQ01. The sequence goes on from CAWAOO010000001.1 coordinate 211,023, forward strand.
CGAGCTCGGGCTCGGCGGGTGACCGCGGGCAACTCCTCGACGCGCGGCCCGCAGGACGGGTCGCCCGGGACAGTAGGGTCGGGTCCGCGGCGTCGGCCGGTCGCCGCCGCGGCGCCACCCGTCCCACCACGCCGTCCCCGGCCACCCCGATGCGGAGGAACCCCATGAAGGGCCTGTCGATCGTCGTCGTCGTCCTCGTCATCGCCTGGCTGGCGCTGCGTGTTGCCCGGACACGGCGGGAGGAGTCCCAGCGTGCGGAGGCGGACGCCCAGGGCGCCCGGACCGCCCGGCCCGCCCCCGGGGCCGAGCCGCGGGAGGTCGAGGCCGGCGACGAGCGCGCCGCGCACGAGGAGCGGCTCCGCCCGGCCGACGAGCCCGACCTCGCGGGCGACACCCTCTTCGCCGACCGCGACCGCCGGGAGGCCGAGGAAACCGGCGCCCTCCCGGCCGCCCACGAGGACCCGGGCGCCGTCACGGACCCCCGGTCGGAGGACGGCCCCGCCGCCGAGGAGACCGACCCGACCCCGCACCGGGTGAGCGACGACCTCGGTCTCGTCCGCGACGGCGGCTACGGCGTCGGGTCTGCCGCGCCTCTCGACGACGGCGCCCAGCCCCTCGGTCACCCCGTCAAGGGCAGTCGGGCGTCGATGACGTACGACGAGCCGGGCGGCCCGGCCTACGCCACGTTCCCCGTCGACGTGTGGTTCACCGATGCCGAGGCGGCCGAGCGGAGCGGCTTCCGCCGGACCTGAGACTCCGGCCCACCAGCCGTCGGTCGGGCGTCGCGGGTCCGGCCGCGGAATGCCGGCCGCGGAATGCCGGCCGCCCGCCAGACGTTCCACGGGATGATTGAATGAGAAATCATCAGGAGGATCGTCATGCCCGCCGTCACCGTCCCCGACCTCACCGTCCTCCCACGTGTCCCGCGCCTCGCCCCGGACACCGCCCAGCGCCCCGTCCGCTCGGTGACGAGCGCCCCGAGCGGGCTCGAGGGGGAGGGGTTCCCCGTCAGGCGGGCCTTCGCCGGGGTCGACCTGCGTCTCCTCGACCCCTTCGTCATGATGGACGAGATGGGCGAGGTCGACTACGCCCCCGGCGAGCCGAAGGGCACCCCCTGGCACCCGCACCGCGGGTTCGAGACCGTGACGTACATCATCGACGGGACGTTCGACCACCAGGACTCCTACGGGGGCGGTGGGACGATCACGAACGGCGCGACCCAGTGGATGACCGCCGGCAGCGGCATCCTCCACATCGAGGCCCCGCCGGAGGAGCTCGTCGTCAGCGGCGGGGTCTTCCACGGACTCCAGCTCTGGGTCAACCTCCCGCGCTCGGACAAGCTCACCCTCCCCCGGTACCAGGACCTCACGTCCGACTCCGTCGTCCTCCTCTCGTCCGCCGACGGCGGCTCGCTCGTCCGGGTCATCGCCGGGGACGTCGCCGGGCACACCGGGCCGGGCTCGACGCACACTCCGATGGCGATGGTCCACGCGACGGTCGCCCCGGACGCCGAGCTCGTGCTGCCGTGGCGCCGGGACTTCAACGCCCTCGTCTACGTCATGAGCGGCAACGGCCTCGTCGGGCCGAGCCAGACCCCGATCGGGGCCGGCCAGCTCGCCGTCCTCGGTGCCGGCGGCGCCCTGCGGCTCTCCGCGGCCCACGTCCAGCAGTCGAACCACGCGAGCGGGCTCGAGGTCGTCGTCCTCGGGGGGCAGCCGATCCGCGAGCCGATCGCCTGGGCCGGCCCCTTCGTCATGAACACCCGGGCCGAGCTCGTCCAGGCGATGGAGGACTACCAGCGCGGGAGCTTCGGCCGGCCCGTCCCGCACGCCGACCGGGGCGGGAGCTCCACCGGCTGAGCCCCGACCGTGGACCTCCCCTCGCGCGGAGGCGCTCCGAGGCCCTAGGTTTCGCTGTGACCGGTGAGGCGGGGCCCGCGCGGCCCCGCCCCCCGCGGGGGAGTGCCCGGCGAGACGAGGAGCAGGCGTGCGGATCGGCGTACCGAAGGAGTCCCGGCCCGGGGAGGCGCGCGTCGCCGCGACCCCGAAGACCGTCGCCCAGCTCGTCGGTCTCGGGTACGACGTCGTCGTCGAGACCCGGGCCGGGGGGGCGGCGAGCTACGACGACGACGCGTACGCCGCCGCCGGCGCGACCGTCGGCGGCCGGGACGACGCGTGGGCCTGTGACGTCGTCACGAAGATCAACCCGCCCACCGCGGGTGAGGTCGACCGGCTCCACCGCGGACAGGTCCTCGTCGGGCTCCTCGCCCCCGCCCTCGACCCCGACCTCGTGGAGCGGCTCGCCGCGCGGGGCGTCACCGCGCTCGCCATGGATGCCGTGCCCCGGATCTCGCGGGCCCAGTCCCTCGACGTCCTCAGCTCGATGGCGAACATCGGCGGCTACCGGGCCGTCATCGAGGCCGCCCACGAGTTCGGGAGCTTCTTCACCGGCCAGGTCACCGCGGCCGGCAAGGTCCCCCCGGCGAAGGTCCTCGTCGTCGGTGCCGGGGTCGCCGGGCTTGCGGCGATCGGCACCGCGAGCAGCCTCGGCGCGATCGTCCGCGCCTTCGACGCCCGCCCCGAGGTCGGCGAGCAGGTCGAGTCGATGGGGGCGGAGTTCCTCCGGGTCGACCTCGACGAGCCCGCCGCGCCGTCGGCCGACGGGTACGCCCGCGAGACGACCGCCGACTTCGACGCCCGGGCCGCCGCCCTCTACGCCGAGCAGGCGACCGACGTCGACATCGTCGTCACGACCGCACTCATCCCCGGCCGGCCGGCGCCCCGGCTCATCACCGCGGAGATGGTCGCGACGATGCGGCCCGGGAGCGTCGTCGTCGACATGGCCGCGGCGAACGGCGGCAACGTCGAGGGGTCGGTCCCCGACGAGCTCGTCGTCACCGACCACGGGGTGAAGATCATCGGCTACACCGACCTCCCCGCCCGGCTGCCCACCCAGGCGTCGCAGCTGTACGGGACGAACGTCGTCAACCTCCTCAAGCTGCTCACCCCCGGCAAGGACGGGCAGGCCGTCCTCGACCTCGAGGACGTCGTCCAGCGGGGGATGACCGTGGTCCGGGACGGCGAGGTCCTCTGGCCCCCGCCGCCGGTCCAGGTCTCCGCCGCGCCGGCCCCGGCGGCGAGCGCGCCGCCCCCGGAGAAGCCGTCGGCGAAGGAGCGCGACCCGCGCCGGGCCTACGTCGGCATGGGGCTCGCCGCGCTCGCCTTCGGGGTCGTCGCCGCGGTCGCGCCCGCGGAGTTCCTCGCGCACTTCACCGTCTTCGTGCTCGCGGTCATCGTCGGGTTCTACGTCATCTCCAACGTCGCCCACGCCCTGCACACCCCGCTGATGTCGGAGACGAACGCGATCTCGGGGATCATCCTCGTCGGGGCGCTGCTCCAGATCGGCAACGAGAGCCTCGTCATCTCGACCGTGTCCTTCGTGGCCGTCGTCGTCGCGAGCATCAACATCTTCGGCGGGTTCGCCGTGACCAACCGCATGCTCCAGATGTTCCGGAAAGGCTGAGCCCTCGTGACCCAGTCACTCGTCCAGGCGGCGTACATCGTCGCCGCCGTCCTCTTCGTGCTCAGCCTCGCCGGCCTCTCGCGGCACGAGTCGGCCAAGCGCGGCAATGTCTTCGGGGTCGTCGGGATGACCCTCGCCCTCGTCGCCACCGTCGTCCTCGCCGTCCGGGACAGCGCGCGTGGCGCCGGGACGACGCTGGTGCTCATCGTCGCCGCCATGGCCATCGGTGCGGCCATCGGGCTCTGGCGCGCCCGGGTCGTCGAGATGACCGGGATGCCGCAGCTCGTCGCGATGCTGCACAGCTTCGTCGGGGTCGCGGCCGTCCTCGTCGGCTACAACTCCTACCTCGACCCCGGGGAGGTCGCCAGCGAGGGCGTCCACCTCGTCGAGGTCTTCCTCGGCGTCTTCATCGGCGCGGTGACCTTCACCGGGTCGGTCGTCGCGTTCCTCAAGCTCAGCGCCCGGATCTCCTCGCGGCCGCTCATGCTCCCCCGGCGGCATACCCTCAACCTCGTCGCCGTCCTCGCCTCCGCAGCCCTGCTCGTGTGGTTCGTCGCCGCCCCGTCCCTCCTCCCGCTCGCCCTCATGACGGCGATCTCGCTCGCCTTCGGGTGGCACCTCGTCGCCTCGATCGGCGGCGGTGACATGCCCGTCGTCGTCTCGATGCTCAACTCCTACAGCGGATGGGCGGCCGCCGCCGCCGGGTTCATGCTCGGCAACGACCTCCTCATCGTCACCGGGGCCCTCGTCGGCTCCTCCGGCGCGATCCTCAGCTACATCATGTGCCGGGCGATGAACCGCTCGTTCGTCAGCGTCATCGCCGGCGGCTTCGGCAGCGACGGCGCCGTGAGCGGCGAGGAGAAGGACTACGGCGAGTACCGCGAGACGAACGCCGCCGACGTCGCCGAGCTCCTCGGCGACGCCGGCTCGGTCGTCATCACCCCGGGGTACGGGATGGCCGTCGCCCAGGCGCAGTACCCCGTGGCCGAGCTCACCTCGAAGCTCCGGGCGGCGGGGGTCGAGGTCCGGTTCGGCATCCACCCCGTCGCCGGCCGGCTCCCCGGGCACATGAACGTCCTCCTCGCCGAGGCGAAGGTCCCCTACGACATCGTCCTCGAGATGGACGAGGTCAACGACGACCTCCCCGCGACCGACGTCGTCCTCGTCATCGGGGCGAACGACACCGTCAACCCGTCCGCCGCCGAGGAGCCGGGCAGCCCGATCGCCGGGATGCCCGTCCTCCAGGTGTGGAAGGCCCGCGACGTCGTCGTCTTCAAGCGGTCGATGGCGACGGGGTACGCCGGGGTGCAGAACCCGCTGTTCTTCAAGGAGAACAGCCGGATGCTCTTCGGCGACGCCAAGGAGCGGGTCGAGGACATCATCAAGGCCCTCTGAGCGGGCCGGTCAGTCCCTGCGGGGGCGGTGGACGGGGAGCGGGCCGGTGTCGGCGTCCCGCTCGTCGGGGACGAGGTCGGGGGAGCGGTAGAGCGACCGCGGCCCGGCGCCCCGGCGGTCCGGTGGCGCCGCCGGCGGCTCGTCGTCGGAGCGCGTGTACTCCTCGTCCTCGTCGGGGTCGGTCCCGCCGACGCCGAAGATCTCCGCGCAGATCGCCCGGTAGTTCGCGTCCGGGTTCGGGACGTAGTTGATCTCGCTCAGCGCCTGGTCCTGCCCGGCGCTCTCGAGGACGAACTTGCCGTAGCGGAGGAGCCGACCCGGGACGGTCCGCTGGTAGGTCATGTCGGTGACCTTCCGCAGCGGCATCATCGAGACCTTGCGGGTGACGAACCCGTAGAACATGAGGAACCGCTTGTCGGTGGCGACGAACCAGTCCCGCCGCCACTCGAGGAGGCGCCACGTCACCCACCCGGCGAGGACGAGCCAGGCGAGCCAGAGGACGCTGACGCCGTTGCCCGCCGAGGCGGGGGCGTTGACGTCGACCCAGACGACGAGGACGAGGCCGAGGATGCCGAGGGCGACCGGCCGGGCGACGAGCGCCCAGTGGGAGCGGACCGCGGTGACGATCCGCTCGCCGTCGAGGAGGTAGCGCTCGAGGTCCTTGCTGTGCACCCCGGAGGCGGGTGTCATCGCCCCTCGGTCACCGGTTGCGGAGGAGGTTGTCGAAGAACCGACCGATGTTCTGGACCCCGTTGGCGAGGATGTCCCAGACGTTGCCGACCATCGCCGAGGCGCTGTCGGGCGAGGTGAGGATGGAGTAGAGGACGAAGATGACGACGAGCCACCAGACGATCTTCTTCAGCGGCGGCATGTCGTGTCTCCTCGAGGGTGTCGCGGCTGGGTCGGTGTCGGGGTGGGGCGGGCGGGGGCGGCGCAGGCCATAACGCGCCATCATCAGTGTGCCCGACGACGGCGGGCGGCTCGCGGTGGCGCGCCGGGGAGGTGCGCCCCGTCCGGTCAGACGACCCCGTAGAGCCGGTCGCCCGCGTCGCCGAGCCCCGGGACGATGTAGCCGTGCTCGTTGAGCCGTTCGTCGATGGCGCCGGTGACGATGAGGACGGGGACGTCGAGGTCGGCGATCTCCTCCCCGACGGCCCGCAGGCCCTCGGGGGCGGCGAGCAGGGTGACGGCGGTGATGTCGTCGGCGCCGCGCTCGGCGAGGTAGCGGATCGACATCGCGAGGGTCCCCCCGGTGGCGAGCATGGGGTCGAGGACGTAGCACTGTCGGGCGGAGAGGTCGTCCGGGAGGCGGTTGGCGTACGTGATCGCCTCGAGGGTCTCCTCGTTGCGGAGCATCCCGAGGAACCCGACCTCGGCGCTCGGGAGGAGCCGGACCATCCCCTCCAGCATCCCGAGCCCGGCGCGGAGGATCGGGACGACGAGCGGCTTGGGGGAGGAGAGCTTGATCCCCGTCGTCGGTGCGACCGGAGTCTCGATGCTGAACGGCTCGGTCCGCACGTCCCGGGTGGCCTCGTAGGCGAGCAGGGTGACGAGCTCCTCGGCGAGCCGCCGGAAGGTCGGCGAGTCGGTCCGCTTGTCGCGCAGGTACGTCAGCTTGTGGGCGATGAGCGGGTGGTCTGCGAGGTGGACGCGCATGGGGGAAACTTACCGCGTGGCCGGAACCGGAGGCGTCGCTGTCGACCCCGCGTACGTCGGGTGGATGGCGCGCGCCCTCCTCCTCGCGCGACGGGCCGCCGGGACCGGTGACGTCCCCGTCGGGGCCGTCGTCGTCGACGCGGTCGGCGATGTCGTCGGGCAGGGGTGGAACGTCCGCGAGGCCTGCGGGGACCCGACCGGGCACGCCGAGGTCGTCGCGCTCCGCGACGCGGCCCGACGGACCGGCACGTGGCGGCTCGAGGGGTGCACCCTCGTCGTCACGCTCGAGCCGTGCCCGATGTGCGCCGGGGCGCTCCTCCTCGCCCGGGTCCCCCGGCTCGTCCTCGGGGCGTGGGACCCCAAGCTCGGGGCGTGCGGGTCGGTGTGGGACGTCGTCCGCGACCGGCGGGCGACCCACCGGGTCGAGGTCGTCGGCGGCGTCCTCGAGCAGGAGTGCTCCACCCTCCTCCTCGACTTCTTCGCCGACCGCCGACCCGGCTGACCGGGGCCCGGCCCGCGCCCAGCGGACGCCCAGACGGTGCTGGGAGACTCCCCGTGTGTCCGCCCTCCTCACGTCCCTCATCGACGCCGTCCTCGGGGCCCCTCCGTGGCTCGTCTACGTCGCCGTCGGGGCCGTCGTCCTCGCCGAGGACGCGCTCTTCGTCGGGTTCGTCCTTCCCGGCGAGACCCTGGCGATCATCGGCGGGGTCACCGCGAGCCTCGGGCACACCTCGCTCGTCGCGGTTCTCGCCGTCGTCATCGTCACCGCCGTCGTCGGCGACAGCATCGGGTACGAGATCGGGCGGGTCTGGGGGGCGCGGATCCTCGACCACCGGGTCTTCGACCGTCACCGGAACAAGGTCGAGGGGGCCCGCGACGTCCTCCGAGACCGGGGCGGCGTCGCCGTCTTCCTCGCCCGGTGGACGGCGTTCCTCCGCGCCGTCACCCCGGCGCTCTCCGGGGCCGCGCGGATGCACTACCGGACCTTCCTCCCGTGGAACCTCGTCGGCGGCGCGACGTGGGGGGCGACCGTCGTCCTCCTCGGGTTCTTCGCCGGGCAGTCCTACCACCGGGTCGAGTCGTGGCTCGGTCGCGGGGCCGCCGCCGTCGTGGCCGCGGTCGCCCTCGTGGCCGTCGCCGCGTGGCAGGTCCGCAAGCGTCGCGCGGCGCAGGGGTAGCCGGGCATTCACCCGGCCGGCGCCGCCGTCGGCGACCTCCCGCACGGCCAGGACCCGGTCAACCGGCTGCGGGGGTGGTCGAGCAGATCAACGCCGGCGGCGTCGACGTGGCCGTCCACGTCGCAGCTGCCAGGCAGGGCTCGTCCCGCTGCGACAGGTCGCACGACGCGGGCGGGCTCGCAGGGGCGACCGCGGCGTCCCGGAGGACGTCGCGCACCGCCGGGACCGGGTCGATCTCGCGACCCTCCACGTCGTCGAACCGGCTCCGCGGACAGGCTCCAGCGGGTCACCGTCGACGGGGTCCCCGAACAGCGCCGACCGGCCCAAGGTCGCCGTCACCCGTCACCGAGGGAGCGACGTCCTCGGCGTGGGGCGGGTCGCGTACGCGTCCTGACCGCGGATTTCGGGCAGGTCGACCGCTCTAGTAGCCTTCTCGGCGGTGGCGTGTCCGAGCGGCCTAAGGAGCACGCCTCGAAAGCGTGTGAGGGTTCTGCCCTCCGTGGGTTCAAATCCCACCGCCACCGCCCGGGGCTGCGGACGAGAGTCCGGAGCCTGAGAGACGAGAGTCCCGGCGACGCCGCCTCGTGACCCGAAGCCGGGTTCACGGGGCGGCGTCGTCGCGTTCTCGGCGGACCCGGCCTGCCGGGTGCCCCAGGGCCCCGACCGGCTACTAATTTGCACAGACGTGTGCAGTTTGTGGTCTAGACTCGGCGCATGACACCTCCCGCCCCGCGCGCCGACGCCGTCGCGAACCGTCGAGCCATCCTCAGGGCCGCGTTCGAGGTCCTCAGCAGCAGCCCAGAGGTCGGCAGCGTCGAACAGATCGCCCGGCGTGCGGGGCTGTCCCGGCGAACGGTCTACGGCCACTTCCCCACCCGGAACGACCTCGTCCGTGCTCTGGCGGCCGACGTCGCCGCCGAGGTCACCGAGCGGCTCGCGGCCGTCCCCGACGCCGACGACCCGCTGGAGTCGCTGGCCCGCTTCGTCCACGCCACCTCCTCGCTCGCCGCCGGCTACCACCCGCTCAGCCCGCTGTCCCGGCTGCCCGCCGCCCGCGAGGAGCTTGCCGGCTCGCTCCAGCAGGTCCGGCAGCGCCTCGTCGACCTGCTCGGCGCGGCCGCGGCGCGACTCGATCTCGCGGAGGCCACCCCGGTGGCCGCGTCCCACCTCATCACCGCGATGCAGTGGGGTCTGCTCGACGCCGTCGCCCGGGGCGACCTCGCCGAGGGTGCCGCCGCCCCCGTCGCCACCCGGTCGGTGCTCCGCGCCCTCGGCGTCCCGTCCGCCGAGGTCGAGGCCCTCGTGGACGAGCGATGACCCGCGCCGAGACGCTCACCGCCACCGGCGTCGCGGCCACCGGCACCCGCGGGGTGCTGCTTCCCCGGACGTCCCTCGCGCTGGCCCCCGGGGAGCTGCGGGCCGCGGTCGGCGACCCGGGCCACGGCCACACAGCGCTCGCGCTCGCGCTCGCGGGTCGGCTGCGCCTCGACTCGGGGACGGTGCGCCTCGGCGCCCGACGGGACGCGGCCACCCTCCAGGGCGCGGTCGCCCTCGTCGACGTCCCGGGCGTGAGCGAGCCCGACGCGGGCGTCCCGCTCTCGACGACGGTCGGGGAGGAGCTGGCCATGGGGCGCCACCGGGCCGGGCGGTCCGCCGTCCGCGGCTGGCTCGCCGACCGCGACCTCGGCCACCTCGCGCGCCGTCGGATGGAGGACGTCCCGGTTCCCGACCGCACCCGGGTGCTCGCCGAGCTGGCCGCCCAGCGGCCCGCGGTCCGCTTCCTCGTGCTGACCCTTCCCGAGCGCCACGGCGGCCACCCGGGGGACTGGCTGCCCTGCCTCGCCGCGCTGGCGGTCGAGGGGTACGGCGTCCTCGTCACCGCGAGCCACACGACCGCCCCGCCGCTCGCCCTGCCCACGACCACCATCGGATCCGAGGAGGACGCGTGACCTCTTTGCGCATCGCGCTCACCGAGCTTCGCCGGGTCACCGCCGGCCGGCTGCCCCGGCTGGCTCTGGTCGCCGTCGTTCTCGTCCCGACCCTCTACGGGGGGCTCTACCTCTACGCCAACCACGACCCCTATGCCCGGCTCGACCGCGTGCCGGCGGCGCTCGTCGTCGACGACACGGGTGCCCGGGCCCCCGACGGGACCCGCGTGCACGCCGGGGCCGACGTGGCCGGCGAGCTCGTCTCGACCCATGACTTCGACTGGGACGAGGTGAGCGCCGCGGCGGCGCAGGACGGCGTCCGCGACGGCACCTACGACTTCGCGCTGACCATTCCCCGGGGCTTCTCCGCAGCCCTGACGAGCACGGCCGACCTCGACCCCCGCCGGGCTCGACTGCGGATGACGACCAACGACGCGAACTCCTACCTGTCGACGACGATCGCCGACAACGTCACCGACGGGGTCCGCGACGCCCTCGCGAAGCGGGTGAGCACGCAGGCCGCGACCCGGTTCCTCCTCGGGGTCAGCCAGACGCGCACGAGCCTCGTCGACGCTGCCGACGGCGCCGGGGCGCTCACCCGAGGCGCGGCGACGGCGCAGTCCGGCGCACACGACCTGGCCGGGGGCGCGGACAGGCTGGGCACGGGCGCCGGTGCCCTGGCCGGTGGCGCCGACCGGCTCTCGGCCGGCCTGGGCACGCTCTCCGACGCCACCTCCTCGCTGCCCGCGCAGACCCGTCGGCTCGCCGACGGAGCCCGCCGGGTCGCCGACGGCAACGCCGAGATCGCCGCCACAGGCCGGGAGGCCGCCGCCGCGTCCGCCGACGCCCAGCAGCGCTACCTCGAGGCACGCGGTCAGCTCAAGGCGCTCATGGCCGAGCAGGGCCTCACCGACGCGCAGCAGCAGGAGCTCCTCGGCGCCTACGACACGGCGGGCGCCCCGCTCGCGGACGCGGACGCCCGGGTGGAGGACGCCTCGACCCGGCTCGACCGGCTCGCCGGCGGCGCGGACCAGGTCGCCGACGGCACCGAGGGGCTGGCGGCGAGCACGCCGGCGCTCGTGGACTCGGTCTCCTCCGCGGATGCGGGCGCGGGCGAGCTCGCCTCCGGGGCGCGCGATCTCGACACCGGTGCGGGCAGCCTCGCGGCCGGGGCGCACCGGCTCGAGGACGGGCTGGGCCGGCTGCACGGCGGCGCGGCCGAGCTCCGCGACGGCCTCCGCGAGGGCGTCGACGAGCTCCCCGCCGTCGGCGCGACCGCCCGCACCCGGCTGGCCCAGACGATCGGGGACCCGGTCGCGGTCGACGACGTCTCGCAGGCCAGCGCCGGCAGCTACGGCGCCGGTCTCGCGCCGTTCTTCCTCTCGCTGGCCGCCTGGATCGGAGCGTACGTCCTGTTCCTCCTCGTCCGCCCGCTCTCGGCCCGGGCCACGGCCGCGAACCAGACGCCACTGCGGGTGGCCGTCGGCGGCTGGCTCACGCCCGCTCTGGTCGGGGTCGCGCAGATGGCGCTGCTCGCGACGACGGTGCTGCTCGGCCTGCGGATCATGCCGGTCGACGTGCTGTCGACGGTCGCCTTCCTCGTGCTCCTCTCGGCGACCTTCGTCGCGATCGTCCACGCCCTCAACGCGTGGTTCGGCGTCCCCGGCCAGTTCCTCGGCCTCGTCCTCATGGTCGCCCAGCTCGTCACCGCCGGGGGGACGTTCCCCTGGCAGACCATCCCGGAACCGCTCCACCCGCTCCACCACGTGCTGCCGATGTCGTACGCCGTGGACGGGCTGCGCCAGCTCATGTACGGCGGCCTCGGCTCCCTCGTCCTGCGCGACTGCCTCGTGCTCGCCGGCTACCTCGTGGCCGCGGTCGGGCTCGCCGCGGTGGCCGCCCGACGGCAGCGGGTCTGGAGGCCGAAGCGGGTCAAGCCCGAGCTCGTGCTCTGACCCGCCGGCTCCGGACCTCGGGCGCCGGGCACCCCGCTTCTTGCGCGTCGGGCCGCGGTCGAACGCCGCAGCGTCCGGTTTGCCCGGACCGCCGGGCAGGAAGTGCGGGGCGGGGAGCGGCCCGGACGACGTCAGGCCCGGACGAGGTCGGCGAAGAGCGCGGCGTACTGGAGGAGGTGCCGGTCCCCGAGGTAGTCGACCCGGACCCGGGCGCGGCCCCCGCGGCCGAGTCGGTCGCGCAGCCCGGGGTCGTCGAGGAGGAGCCGCAGGCGGCGGCCGGTGTCCGCGAGGTCGCGGGGGTCGGGGAGAAGCATCCCGTCCCGCCCGTCGACGACCTGGTCCCGGATCCCACCCACGGCGCTCGCGAGGACGGGACGCGCCTTCCACAGTGCCTCGGTGACGGTGAGGCCGAACCCCTCGACGAGGCTCTTCTGGACGACGACGGTCGCGTGCCGCTGGAGCGCGTTGACGATGACGGCGTTCTCGTCGACGTCGTCCATCGGCAGGCACGCGAGGTGGCACCGGTCCCGGACCGGCGCGGGCAGGCGCGACCACGTTGCCCGGCAGGCGTCGAGGACCTCGGCGCCCTCCGGGTCGTCGCTCACCGCGGTGACCTCCGGGCCGGCGAGGAGGAGGTGGACGTCGTCGCGGGCCGGGGCGACGTGCTCGGCGAACGCGGCGAGGACACCCGCCATGTCCTTGAGCCGGTCCCACCGGCTCACCTGGACGACCAGCGGCGCACCGGGCGGGGGAGGGGCCGTCCCGCCGAGGAGGTCGGCGTGGCGCCGGACGGTCCCGGCCGTCCCGTCCCGCCGGGTGAACGAGAGGGACCGGTCGCCGTCGTCGGCGTCGCCCCGGCCGGCGACGAGGCCGACCCGGCGGAGCGTCCGTGCGACCTCGCCGTCCGTCAGGTCGCAGTTCTTCGCCGAGAACGGGTCGATCGACGGGGGGATGACCCGGACCCGGGGTCCGGGAACCCAGTCGGGGACGTACTCCCGTCGCGAGAAGACGTGGGCGTCGACGTGCTCGAGGTACCTCCGGAGGAACGCCCAGGCCTCCTCGGTGGCTGCGTTCGGGTCGTCCCGGCCGATGTGGCAGCGCCAGACGACCCGAGCCCCGGTCGCCCGGACGCCCTCCGCGAGCCCCGCCGTCTGCGGGTCGTGGAGGAGGACGACGTCCCCGGGCCGGACGACCGCCTCGAGGTCGGCGAGGTTGGCGTCGAGCACGTCCTCGTAGTGGGCGCGCGCGTCCGCGCCGAACCCGGTCCCGTCCTCCTCGACCCCGTGGAGGGCGTTGTGGAGCCGCTTCGTCGTCGCGAAGAACTCCGGGTCGCCGTCGAGGGTGAGCCACCGGGTGTCGACGCCGGCCCCGAGCCCGTACGAGAGGAGGGTCTGGAGCATCTCCGCAACGCCGCCCCCGTGAGCGGTCGCGTTGACGTTCCACACGACCCGGCCGGCGAGGAGCGCCCGCGACGCCGTGGCCGCGGCCTCGAGCCGTCGCGCCCGCCCGGGAGGGAGGAGCGACGCGAGCTGCTCAAGCGGCGCCGCCTCGACCTCAACCCGCTGCATGAACCCCATCGTCCCACCGGGGGCCGGCGCGCGGAGGCCCTTGGCGGCAAGCGGCGAGCCACGGGCGGTCGGCCATCAGGGTCACTCCGCCGGGCTGGGACCGTCCGCGGGCGGGTCCGCGGCCGGCCGTCGGGGCCGCTCCCCGACGGCCCGGGCGATTTCGGCGACCGCGCTCGCGGACGTCGTCGCGGCCTCCCTGTTGGCCCGCTGGACCTCGTCGTAGACCTCCTGCCGGTGCACCTCGACGTGCGACGGCGCGTCGATGCCGATCCGGATCTTGTCGCCGTTGACCTCCAGCACCGTGATGGTGATGTCGTGACCGATGCGGAGGCTCTCGTGGGGACGTCGGCTGAGCACGAGCACGTCCCTGCTCCTTCCTTGGCCCGCGGGCCAGGTTCGACGACGGGTGCGGCATCAGCCGGACGGCTGGGTCACCCCGAGCGAAGCCCGCAGCGGGAACCCCTGACCGTTGAGTACGACCTGCGCCGCCGACCCGGTCCTGGTGTTGGCCACCACGGGCGCGAAGAGGTTGCCGTGAGCCGCGCCGATGTCCGACCCCACAGTAACGATGATGAGGACGAGTGCCTCGTCAGCGCCACGCAGGTCGAGCCGCTCGGCGGTCGCGTCGTCGAGGACCGGTTGGTAGTCGGGGTAGAAGACCGCCGCCGCGACGACGACGAACCCCGGGTCGGACTCGGCGACGGGGAGGAGCTCGAACACGCCTCCCTCGCCGCCGGTGAGGACGTACTCCTGGGCCGCGGGGAAGCCGACCAGGCCGGCGGCGAAGTGGACCCGCGTCGCCACGGTGTCGTCGCTCGTCGGGGGAGCGACGGGGGTCGTCTCGGTCGTGGGGTCCTGCGTCATCCTCGTCATGATGGTTCTCACGTGCTCCGGTCGAAGAGTCGGTGGACGGAGGCCGCCTCCGGGGCGCCGGTCGCGGTGTACGTCCCGGCCGCCGACGCCCCGGTGAACTGGGCCAGGGTGTCCTGGACGGCGCGGAAGCCGGCGGCGAGGAGCTGGCGGGTCTCCTCGGCGGCGTCGGTGAGGTCGCTGGTCGCCGCGAGGAGGGCGGCCCGGTGCTCGGCGAGCACGTGGTCCCACGGGGCGGGGGCGGCCGCGACGATCTCGCCGAGCGACGCGTCCTCGGCGAGCCCGAGGGCCTCGGCGGCCGGCCCGGTGTCGATCGTCCGGAGGAGCTCGGCGCTGTGGACCTGGGCGAGGAGGTGCTCGATCTCCTCGGTTGCCCGGACCACCCACGCAGAGCGACCGGTCTCGACGAGGGCGCGTTCGACCTCGATCCGGTAGGCGAGCACGTCGAGGAGGGAGCGGACGCGCCACAGCGCGTCGGAGAGGTCCGTGAAGGCCTCGCGGGCCCCATCGGGAGCGGTCGTCGTCACGGTCTCCTCATCGGGTCGGGGGGCGGGTTCGTGAGGGTTCTGCCGCTGCGTGTCGGTGGGTGGCTGCGGGCCGCGGACCGCGTACCCTCCGCCGAGCCTCCTGGGCGAGCATCGGCCGTTTGGCTGATCTTCCACGGCCGAACGGGTCGAGTAGGCAATTTAGGCTGGTATGTCCGGTTATGCCCCCATAACTTCGCCTATGTGACCGCCATTGGTATTCCCACAGCCGTTTCCGAGCTCGTTGACCTCGAGGGCCTCTGTCGAGAGAACCTTCCGGTCGTTCACTATGAGGTGCGTTCACTCAGTATGCGACTGCCCGCCCACGTGTCGACGGACGACCTCGTCTCGGCCGGCATGGGCGCGCTCGCTGCCGCGGCCCGCTCGTTCGACCCGGAGCGGGGGGTCCCGTTCGCCCGGTACGCCGCCCGCCGGGTCCGCGGGGCGCTGCTGGACGAGCTCCGGTCGATGGACTGGGCGAGTCGCTCGGTCCGCACCCGGGCCCGGGAGCGGGACGCCGCCCACGACGTCCTCGCCGCTCGGCTCCGGCGGGAGCCGACGGAGGAGGAGATCGCGGCCCACCTCGGACTCGACAACGAGGAGCTCCAGAAGCTCTCCAAGGACGTCCACCAGTCCGTCGTCCTCCGACTCGACGCCCTCGTCGAGGACAACGCCTTCGATGCCCTCATGCCCCGCGACACCGCGACCCCGGAGTCCCTCGTCGTCCAGCGGGAGCGCGAGTCCTACCTCACGGCCGCCGTCGCCGCCCTGCCCGAGCGGCTGCGCGCCGTGGTCCTCTCGTGCTTCTTCGAGGACCGCTCGGTCAAGGAGGTCGCCGAGGAGCTCGGCGTCACCGAGTCCCGGATCTCCCAGATGCGGACCGAGGCCCTCGGGCTGCTCCGGGACGGGATCAACGCCCACCTCGACCCCGACCTCGCTCCCGAGCTGCCGTCCGGCGTCACCGGCCGGCGCCGCGCCGCGTACTACGCGGACATCGCGAGCCGGGCCTCGTACAACTCGCGGCCGCTCGCGCGCGCCGCCGCGTCGTCGGGCCTGGACCTCGACGCGCCCCGCGCCGTGGGGCGCTGACCGACCGCTCCCCGAGGTCCCGGCGAGAATCTCGCCGAAAACCTCAGACCCGGGCCCGGACACCCGATAGGACCGGTGTCGCCCCAGGACGGGAGCGACACGGGCCGTCACGGATGACGGCCCGAGACCCCATCCAAGGAGGAACCATCATGGGTCTGCAGATCAACACCAACGTCGCCGCGATGAACGCCTACCGCAACCTCGCGAGCACCCAGAACACGATGTCGACGAGCCTCGAGCGCCTCTCCTCGGGCCTGCGGATCAACCGCGCCGCCGACGACGCCGCTGGTCTGGCGATCTCCGAGAAGCTCCGGGCGTCGGTCAACGGCCTCAACCAGGCCACGTCCAACGCGCAGGACGGCATCAGCCTCATCCAGACCGCGGAAGGTGCGCTCAACGAGACGCACTCGATCCTCCAGCGCATGCGCCAGCTCGCCGTCCAGTCGGCCAACGACACGAACAGCGACGCCGACCGCACCCAGATCCAGAAGGAGGTCACCCAGCTCACCTCGGAGCTCAACCGGATCTCGAGCGACACCCAGTTCAACGGCAAGGCCCTGCTTGACGGGTCCTTCAACGGGACGTTCCAGATCGGGGCCAACGCCGACCAGAACATCAGCGTCTCGGTGTCGAACATGGACGCCACCACCCTCGGCGTCACGAGCGCCGCCCCGACGGCCACGGCCGCCAACGGTGCCGCTGTCGCCGACGCCACGGGCTCGCTCCAGGGCTCGTTCACCATCACCAGCGGCGAGGTCTTCGACACGAGTGGGAACAAGGTCGGTGACTACGCGGCCAACGCCGTCACCTGGCTCGACGGCAGCACGGGCATCACGTTCGACAAGTCGGCCGTGGACGGCTCCAACAACGGTTCCTTCAGCGTCACCAACGCGATCGACGTCACGAGCCAGTCCGGCGCCAACGCGGCGCTCAACACGCTCGACGCGGCGATCAACTCGGTCTCCGGTCAGCGGGCCGACCTCGGTGCGGTGCAGAACCGGCTCCAGCACACGATCAACAGCCTCAGCGTCGCCGCCGAGAACCTGTCCGCGTCCGAGTCCCGGATCCGCGACACCGACATGGCCAAGGAGATGACCTCGTTCACCCGGTCGCAGATCCTCCAGCAGGCCGGCGTGTCGATGCTCGCCCAGGCCAACTCGGCCCCGCAGTCGGTCCTCAAGCTGCTCGGCTGAGTCCGTCGCACCGCTCCCGGGGTGGGTCCCCAGCAACCCACCCCGGGGCGGTGGCCCCGGCTCCGCCGGTTCCTAGGAAGGAGGCACCGCGATGGCCTCGATCGACGGCCTGGTCTCCGGCCTGAACACCACCCAGATCATCTCCTCCCTCATGGCGGTCGAGCGCCAGTCGGGGCGCTACCTCACCCAGGGCAAGAGCACGAGCCAGAGTCTCGTCTCCGTCCTCCAGGGGCTCAACTCGAGCGTGACGAGCCTCCAGACCGCCGCCCTCGCCTTCGCCCCGGACTCGGTCACCCAGACCTCCGCGTGGGCCTCGACGACCGCGAGCTCGTCGAACACCGCCGCCGCGACCGCGACCACCACCTCGGGCGCCACCGCCGGCAGCACGACCTTCACGGTCACGGGCCTCGCCACCGCCGCTGCCGCGGTCTCGACCGGCACGGTCGCCTCGACCGGGACCGCCGTCGCCGACGGGCCCCTCCTCCTCACCACGGGCGCGGCCGCCATCGGGCTCCGCGGGGTCGAGCCCGGGAGCGCCCTCGCGAGCGGCGCCCACACCCTGGCGGTCGCCCAGGCGTCGGCCGGGGCCACCCTCACCGGCACCTCCTCGCTCGCCGCGACGACGATCCTCGACGCGACGAACAACACGATCTCCGTCTACCTCGACGGCTCGCCGACGGCGAGCACGTTCACCCTCACCGCCGGCTCGTACACGACGGCCCAGCTCGCCGCCGAGGTGACCCGCGCCTCCGGGGGAGCGCTCGCCGCGAGCGTCGGGACCGACGGGGCACTGAGCCTCGCCACCACCCACGAGGGGAGCGCCGCCTCCGCCCGGCTCGCCAGCGCGAACACCGCCCTCGGGCTCACCGACACCGCGTCCGTGGCGATCGGAACCGACGCCGTCATCGAGCTTGACGGGGTCGGGACGACCCTGTCCAGCCTCACCGCCGGGGACGAGGTCACCCTCGCCGGCGCCAACGGCGACAGCGTCCGCGCGACCCTCGCCGGGGGCGTGCGCGCCGGCACCGCCACCGCCACCCAGGTCGACCTCGCCCCGAACGCGACCCTCGCCGACGTCGTCTCGGCGGTCAACCGCTCCGGTGCCGGCGTCAAGGCGGCCGCCATCCAGGTCTCGGCCGACGCCTACCGCCTCCAGCTCACCTCGTCAAGCACGGGGTCCGCGACCGGGATCACGCTCGACGCCGGCGCGTTCCCCTCCGGGCTCTCGGGGCTCGGCGGGACCGCCGAGCTCCAGGCCGGGACCGACACCGTCCTCCACGTCGGCACCGGGCCGGGCGCGTACGACGTCGTCTCCTCGACGACCTCGGTGAGCGGCCTGCTCCCCGGGGTGACGATCACCGCCGCCAAGGCGGACCCGAGCACCTCGGTGACCGTGACGGTCAAGGAGGACACCTCCGGGATCGCCGACAAGATGCAGGCGCTCGTCGGCGCCGCGAACTCCGTCCTCTCCTACATCGGGAGCAAGTCCGGCTACCAGGCCGACACGAAGTCCGCCGGCGCCCTCCTCGGGAACTCGATGGCCCGCGACCTCGCCCAGCGGGTGACGACCGGGGTCATCGGGACCGCGGCCGCGCCACCGTCGCTGAGCGGAGTCCAGGTCACCCGCGACGGCGCCGTGACGTTCGACCGGGAGGCGTTCCTCGCCGCGTACGACAAGGACCCGGCCGGGGTGACCGCGTCGCTCACGGCGATGGCCCAGAGCCTCGCCGCCACGGCGAAGGCCGCGAGCGACCCGCACGGCGGCTTCGTCACCGGCCAGATCGACCTCGAGCAGCAGCGGGTCACCGACTACACCCACCAGATCGCCGACTTCGAGGACCGGATGACCCTGCGGCAGCAGACCCTCCAGCGGCAGTACACCGCGCTCGAGACGATGCTCGGCACCCTCCAGTCCCGCAGCCAGTGGCTCGCGGGCCAGATCGCCTCCCTGCCCACCCCGAACACGAGCACGAAGTAGGAGACCAGGCCGTGACGACAACCGCGATGCTGCGCCGCCGCTACGGGAGCGACGCCGTGGCCACCGCCTCCCCCGCCCGTCTCGTCGTCATGCTCTACGACCGCCTGGTCAAGGACCTCCACGCCGCGAGCGCGGCGATCGAGGGGCGCGACATCGAGACCTCGCACGGCGCCCTCGTCCACGCCCAGGACGTCGTCGCCGAGCTCTCGTCCTCGCTCGACCTCGACGCCTGGCCCGAGGGCAGCTCGCTCGCCGCCCTCTACGACTTCCTCACCGACCGGCTCATCCAGGCGAACGTCACCAAGGACGCCACCCTCGTCGCCGCCTGCATCGAGGTCGTCGAGCCGCTGCGCGACGCCTGGACCGAGGCCGCCCAGGGAGGCGTGACCCTGCCATGAGCAGCGCGACCTGGGAGGCCCTCGTCGCCGCGATGACGACGGCCCTCGAGGAGGCCGAGCGCGCCGTCGACGGCGGGACCGTCACGGACGCCGTCCCCGGCCCGGCCCTCGCTCTCCCCGTGACCCCGCTGCCCGCCCACCTGCGCGAGCGCGTGGAGAGCCTGCGCCAGCGCACCGACGCCCTCGCCACGCGGGTGGCCGCCCGCATGGCCGCGACCCGCCGCGACATCGCTGCCGTTCCGAGCGCGCCGACCCGGACGACGTCGACGCCGTCGTTCCTGGACGCGAGAGCCTGATGTCGAGCTTCTCCAGCCTCGGCGTCGGCGCCCGCGCGCTCCTCGCAGCCCAGCGGGGCCTCGACACGACCGGACAGAACATCAGCAACGCCTCGACCCCCGGGTACTCGCGCCAGCGTCTCGACCAGGTCGCCCAGGGCGGCTCGACCGTCCCCGCCCTCTTCTCCCGCTCCGTCCCCGGCGTCGGTGACGGCGTCCTCGTCCGCGGCACCGAGCGGATCCGCGACGAGTTCCTCGAGGCCCGCGCGCTGCAGCTCCGCGGCACCCAGGGGAGCGCGGCGAGCATCCGGACGACGTACGCCGGCATCGAGGCGGCCTTCGGAGAGCCGAGCGACACCGGCCTGCAGGCACAGCTCTCGTCCTTCTGGAACGCCTGGCACGACGTCGCCAACGACCCGACGTCGGCAGCCCCGCGCGCCCAGCTCCTCGAGCAGGCCGGACGGCTCGCCGACGCGTTCGGGCAGGTGAGCGGGCAGCTCGGCGCCCAGTGGTCGGGTACCCGCGCCGAGCTCGCCGCCACCGTCGCCGATGCGAACGGGACCGCCGCCGAGGTCGCTCGGCTCAACGAGGCCGTCCGCAACGCCCAGGCGTCCGGGGCGTCGGCGAGCGAGCTCGCCGACCAGCGCGACCAGCTCGTCCTCGCCCTCGGCGAGAGCGTCGGGGCCGTCGGCCAGCGGATCCAGGACGGCACCGTCACCGTGAGCATCGGCGGCACCGCGCTCGTCTCGGGGACCCGGAGCGCCACGCTCGCCGTGAGCGGCCCGAGGGCCTTCCCCGGGACCGCCGGGGCGGTCGGCGTCACCTGGGCCGGGAGCGGTGCCGCGGCCGCCCTCACCGGGGGGAGCGCTGGGGGGCTCCTCACCGCCGTCAACACGACGATCCCCTCCTACCAGGCCGCTCTCGACGGGGTCGCCGCGGGCGTCACGACCGCGGCCAACGCCCAGCAGGCGGCGGGCTACGACCGCGCGGGTGGACCGGGGTCCCCCCTGTTCGGCGGCAGCACCGCCGCGAGCTTCACCGTCGCCCTCACCGACCCCCGGGGCCTGGCAGCGTCCGGCGCCGCGCCACCGGCCTACGACGGGGACAACGCCGCCGCGATGGCGGCCCACCTCGCGGACCCGGCCGGGCCCGACGCCCGCTACCGGGACGTCGTCGCCGGGCTCGGGGTCGCCGCGCAGAACGCGACCCGCCGGAGCGACGTCCAGGGGACGATGCTCCGCCAGGCCGACGCCGCCCGGCAGAGCGTCTCGAGCGTCAGCCTGGACGAGGAGATGACGAACCTCATGACGTACCAGCACGCCTACGAGGCGGCCGCCCGCTTCGTCAGCGTCATCGACGGGACCTTCGACTCGATCCTCTCGATGATCCGATGACGACTCGCGTGACGACCACGACGGCGGCGACGACGTCCCCCTGCACGACCCGACCAGAGGACCGAGGACCCGAGCGATGACGACGACCCGTGTCACCCCCACGACCCTGACCAGCCGCGTCATGGCCGGGCTCCAGGGCAACCTCAGCCGGCTCCAGCAGACCCAGGAGCAGCTCTCCTCGGGCCGTCGGCTCACCAGGCCCTCGGACTCGCCGGTCGACACGGTCGCCGCCATGCGCCTGCGTGCCGAGCAGCAGCAGTCCGCCCATCTCTCGCGGAACATCGACGACGGGCTCGCCTGGCTCAGCACGGCCGACCAGGCGCTCAGCCACGCCTCGACGTCGGTGAACCGGGTGCGCCAGCTCGTCGTCGCCGGCCTCAACTCGACGACCGGGCCCGCCGAGCGGGCCGCGATGGCGCAGGAGGTGGACCAGCTCCGTGCCGGCCTCGTCGACCTCGCGAACACCCAGTACCTCTCCCGTCCCGTCTTCGCGGGGACCCAGGACACCGCCGTCGCCTTCGACCCGGCCACCGGCGCCTACGTCGGCAACGGCTCGCCGGTCAACCGGAGCATCACGGCCGACGCCGACACGAGCGCGATGGCGGTGAGCGTCCCGGGGAGCGAGGTGTTCACGACGATGTTCGCCGACCCCTCCGACCCGACCGGCTCGGGCGTCCTCGACCGGATCAGCGGCGCGCTCCGCTCCGGCGACGCGACGGCCCTCAACGCCACCCTCGGCGCCCTCGACACGGCGGCCGACGCGGTGCGCTCGGCGCAGACCCTCGTCGGGGCGCGGACCAACCGCCTCACGACCGTCCAGGCGACGGGGACGGCCCGCACGGACGCCGCGACGAGCCGGCTGTCGACCCTCGAGGGCATCGACCTCGCGAAGACGATCACCGACCTCCAGGTCCAGCAGACCGCCTACCAGGCCGCCCTCGGGGCGACGGCGCGGATCATCCAGCCCTCCCTCATGGACTTCCTCCGCTGAGCTGAGCCGCCGGGAACTTCCCCGGCCGGGCGCCTCAGGTGTCCGACCCCCCTGCCGATGGGGGGGACAGGCCATGGATGGCCCTCCGCCGCCAAGGACGCGTGGCATCACCGATGTCTTTCCCGACACGCCTCGGCGTGCCGGGACGCCCTCCAGGAGAGCCATGATCGACCCACTCGGCGACAGCACGGCGCGCGCCCTCAGCCAGGCGCTCTCCGGCCTGTCCCTCCGCCAGCGCACCATCGCCGACAACGTCGCCAACATCGAGACCCCGCAGTTCCTCGCCGGCAAGGTCGACTTCGAGAGCAGCCTCATGCAGGCGGTCGCCGACGGGGGCGACCCCGCGGCCGCAGCCCCGACGACGATGCGCTCCCTCGAGCCGACCCGGGCGAACGGCAACAACGTCAACCTCGACGAGGAGACCCTCAGCGGCCTCCAGACCGGCCTGACCTACCAGCTCGGCGTCCAGGCGATGACCGACCACTTCCAGCGGCTGCGGATCGCCACCGGCGGGAGCGCGTGATGAGCCTCTTCGGGGCGATGGACGTCGCCGGCTCCGGTCTCGTCGTCTACCGCAAGTGGCTCGACGCGGTCTCGGACAACATCTCCAACGTCAACGACGTCCGCTCGCCGAGCGACCGGGCCTTCCAGGCCAGGTACGTCGTCGCCGACGCCGCGAACTACGGCAACGCCGGCGGCGTGCAGGTCCGCGGCATCGAGTACGGGAGCGCCGAGGGCAAGCTCGTCTACCAGCCCGGGCACCCGCTCGCCGACGCCGAGGGCTACGTCCGGATGCCCGACATCGACATGGCCGACCAGATGGGTCAGCTCATCATGTCCCAGCGGGGGTACCAGGCGAACCTCGCCGTCGTCGAACGGGCCCAGGCCGCCTACCAGCAGGCGATCGGGCTGGGTCGCTGACGATGATCATCCCGCCGGTCTCCGGGCTCTCCGCCGTCCAGCCCCCCATGCCGACGACGGCGACGTCCTCGACCTCCGCCGCCGACAGTGCGAAGTTCGGCAACGCCCTCACCGAGGGTCTCGACAAGCTCCAGGCCCTGCACACGAAGAGCGACTCGCTCGCCGTCCAGGCGGTCACCGGACAGCTCACCGACATCCACGACTACACGATCGCCGCCAACGAGGCCGCGGTCGCCACCCAGCTCACGGTCGCCGTGCGCAACAAGGCCGTTGAGGCCTTCACCGACATCATGAGGATGCAGATGTGAGCGCGCTCGACACCCGGGCCATCGCCGCCCGGACCAGCCGGCTCTTCGCGGGGTTCACGACCGGGCAGAAGGTCGTCACGGGGATCGCCGCCCTCGCCGTCCTCGTCGGGGGTGCCCTGTTCGTCTCGTGGGTCTCGAAGCCGACGTACGCCCCGCTCTTCACCGGGCTCAGCTCGACCGACGCCGCGGCGATCACCGCCAAGCTCGCCGAGTCCAAGGAGCCCTACACCCTCGCGGACGGAGGGACGACCGTCCTCGTCCCGCAGGCGGACGTCTACCAGACCCGAATCACCCTCTCCGGCGAGGGGCTTCCCTCGGGCGACAGCGGCGACGGGGGCTACTCCCTCCTCGACAGCCAGAGCATGACGAGCTCGGACTTCCAGCAGAAGGTCACCTACCAGCGGGCCCTCGAAGGCGAGCTCTCGAAGACGATCGAGTCGATCAACGGCGTCCAGGCCGCCGTCGTCCACCTCGCGGTCCCCCAGGACGACGTCTTCACGACGGACGCCGCCCAGCCCACCGGCTCGGTCCTCATCAAGACCGCGCCCGGGTCCGACCTCCCGCCGTCCCTCGTCGAGTCCGTCGTCAACCTCGTCGCCGGCGCCGTCCCCAAGCTCACCCCCGACCAGGTGACCGTCGCCGACGCCTCGGGGCGGGTCCTCAACGCCGCCGGCGACGGCGGAGGGGGCGCCGCCGGCGCGGACGCTCGCGAGGTCCAGCGCCAGGCCGTCTCCGACGCGACCGCCGCCCGCGTCCAGTCGATGCTCGACAAGGTCGTCGGCCCGGGCAGGTCGGTCGTCCGGGTCGACGCCGCCCTCGACTTCGACTCCCAGACGGTCGACCGGGAGCAGTACGTCCCCGGCAAGAAGCCCGTCCCGCTGACGACGTCGACGACGAAGGAGAGCTACACGGGCGCCGGCGGCGCCGTCGGCGGCGTGCTCGGCCCGGACAACATCGGCAGCGGCACCGGCACCGCGGGCTCGGGCAAGACGGACTACACGAAGGAGCAGGGGAGCCAGACCAACGCCGTCGGAACGGTCAAGGAGCAGACGACCCGGGCCCCCGGCCAGGTGAGCAAGCTCTCCGTCGCGGTCCTCCTCGACGCGAACGCCTCCGGCAGCATCAACCCCACCGAGCTCAGCTCGCTCGTCTCCGCGGCGGCCGGGCTCGACGCGAAGCGGGGGGACGTCGTCAAGGTCAGCTCGATGGCGTTCGACACCTCGGCCGCCACGGCGGCTCAGGCCGAGCTCGCGCAGGCCGCGGCCGACACGAAGCGGGCCGGCATGATCAGCCTCGGGAAGACGATCGGGCTCGGCCTCCTCCTCCTTCTCGCGCTCCTCATCGGGCTCCGGCGGTCGCGCCGCCGGGCCGCCCCCGAGGAGCCCCGGGAGATCGAGGTCTACCGGGTGCAGCCGCCGGTCGCGCCCGCCCCCGTCGACGCGGTCCTCGACGCGAGCGAGCAGCCACGCCTCGAGTCCCCGGGCGAGCGCCGGGCCGAGGGTCGCTCCCACAGCCGCGAGTCGATCGGCGAGCTCGCCCGCGACAACCCCGACGACGTCGCGCGCCTTCTGCGCGGCTGGATCTCCGAGGAGAAGGTGTGAGTCCCCAGACCCAGGAGCTGACCGGGCTGCGCAAGGCCGCGATCCTCCTCGTCCAGCTCAGCAGGGAGGAGTCCGCCAAGGTCCTCCGTGCCCTCAGGGACACCGAGGTCGAGGCGCTCACGGCCGAGATCGCCCGGCTCGACGGCGCCGACATCGAGACCCAGGAGCGGGTCCTCAGCGAGTTCGAGGACATGGCGCAGGCCCAGAAGTACATGGTCCAGGGCGGCCTCGCCCTCGCCGAGGAGCTCCTCGTCGCGACGCTCGGCTCTGCGCGGGCGCAGGACATCCTCGCCAAGCTCTCCGCGTCGCTCGCCCAGACCCCGTTCCACTTCCTCCGTCTCGTCGAGCCGAAGATCCTCCTCACCTTCCTCCAGGACGAGCACCCGCAGACGATCGCGCTCGTCCTCGCCCACATGGCCGTCGACCAGGCGGCCGTCGTCCTCAGCGGGCTGCCGCCGGACATGCAGGCCGAGGTCGCCCACCGTCTCGGCGTCATGGACCGGACCTCGCCGGAGATCGTCCAGCAGGTCGAGGCGAACCTCGAGCGGCGGCTCTCGAGCCTCGTCCAGAGCGCCGACTACAGCGCCGTCGGGGGCCTCGGCCCGCTCGTCGGGATCATCAACCGCTCGGAACGGGCGACCGAGCAGCTCATCCTCGCCGGCCTCGAGCAGCGCGACCCCGAGCTCGCCGAGGAGGTCCGCGCCCACATGTTCCTCTTCGAGGACATCCTCCACCTCGACGACCGGGCGATGCAGGTCGTCCTCCGTCAGATCGACGCCAAGGACCTCGCGGTCGCGCTCAAGGGCGTCACCGCCGAGGTGCGCGACAAGGTCACCCGGAACATGTCGGAGCGGGCCGGCGTCGCCCTCGTCGAGGAGATCGAGGTCCTCGGCCCGGTCCGGCTCAAGCAGGTCGAGGAGGCCCAAGCCGGCGTCATCCGGGTCATCCGCCAGCTCGAGGAGTCCGGGGACATCATCATCTCGCGGGGGGGAGGCCAGGATGACGTCGTCCTCTGAGACCCGCCGGCAGTCCGCCCTGCTGCGGGACAGCCTGGCTGCCGCGACCCCGGCGAGCTTCTCCGCGGACCTGCGCGGGACCGTTCACGGTCCGGGCGGGACCCGCCCCGGGACCCGCGCCCGCGGCAGCGCCGGCATCGACGCCGCCCGCGCCGACGCCTGGGAGGCCGGGCACACCGCCGGGTACCAGGCCGGGCTCCTCGAGGCAGCGCAGGAGCACGCCGCGTGGGGGAGCGCCGTCGCCGAGGACGACCGGCGCGAGCGCGCCGAGCGAGCGGCCCAGTGGGCGAGCCTGCTCGGGTCCCTCGAGGTCGCCGTCGAGCGGGCCGTCCGCTCGGTGAGCGTCACCGACCTCCACACCACCGCCGCGCACATGGCCGTCGAGATCGCCGAGGCCCTCGTCGGCCACCACCTCCGGGTCGCCGACTGCTCGGCCCGCGACGCCGTCGAGCGGGCCCTCGCCGAGGCCCCTCGGGGGGTGGGGCTCACCGTCCGGCTCAACCCGGACGACGCCGCCCTCGCGGGGGAGTCGCTCGCCGACCTCGCCCCCGGGAGCACCGTCGTCGTCGTCGCCGACCCAGCCATCGAGGTCGGCGGCTGCGTCGTCGACGCGGGCGACCGGACCATCGACGCCCGCCTCGACGCCGCCCTCGAGCGGGTCCGGGAGGTGCTCGCCCAGTGAGCGTCCCCCTCGACGCCCTTGTCCGGGCGGCCCGGCCCGTCGTCGCCGGGCGGGTCACCCGCGCCCTCGGAGTGAGCATCGAGATCTCCGGCCTCGACGTCGCCGTCGGCGAGGCCGTCCGGGTGTGGAGCGACCAGGGGCCGGTTCTCGCCGAGGTCGTCGCCATCGACGGCGAGCACTCCCGCTGCCTGCCCGTGGCCGACCTGCGGGGGGTCCGACGCGGCGCCACCGTCACGGCCACCGGAGGGCCGATCACCGTCCCCATCGGTGCCGGGCTCGTCGGCCGGGTGGTCGACGCCCTCGGCCGGCCCATCGACGGCGGGCCCGAGCTCGAGGACGTCACGTGGTGCAGCACCGACGGCGTCCCCCCGCCGGCCCTCACCCGGGACCGGATCACCACCCAGCTCGGACTCGGGATCCGTGCTCTCGACACCCTCGTCCCCTGCGGTCGGGGGCAGCGCATGGGCATCTTCGCCGGCTCCGGCGTGGGCAAGTCGAGCCTGCTCTCGATGGTCGTCCGGGGGACCGAGGCCCCGGTCTGCGTCCTCGCCCTCGTCGGCGAGCGCGGGCGCGAGGTCCGCGAGTTCGTCGAGCACGACCTCGGCCCCGAGGGTCTCGCCCGCGCCGTCGTCGTCGTCGCGACGTCCGACGAGCCCGCCCTCGTCCGGCTCCGGGCGGCGTTCACCGCGACCCGGATCGCCGAGTGGTTCCGGGACCAGGGCCAGGACGTCCTCCTCGCCATGGACAGCGTCACCCGCGTGGCCATGGCCCAGCGCGAGGTCGGTCTCGCCGCCGGCGAGCCGCCCGCGACCCGCGGCTACCCGCCGTCGGTCTTCGGACTCCTGCCGCGGCTCCTCGAGCGGGCGGGCACCGCCCAGACCGGGAGCATCACCGGCCTCTACACCGTGCTCGTCGAGGGGGACGACATGAACGACCCGATCGCCGACTCGGTCCGCTCGATCCTCGACGGACACGTCGTCCTCGACCGGCGCCTCGCGACGTCGGGCCACTTCCCGTGCGTCGACGTCCTCGAGTCGGTGTCCCGGGCGGCGCGGGCGCTCACCGACCCGGGCCAGCGGGCCGACGCGACGTCGCTGCGCCGGCTGCTCGCCGCCCGTCGGGACGCCAAGGACCTCGTCGAGATCGGCGCGTACGTTCCCGGCAGCAACCCCGTCGTCGACCGCGCGCTCGAGCAGTCCGACGCGATCGACGGGTTCCTCCGCCAGGACCTCGACGAGCACGTCGACCTCGACGCGAGCTGGTCCGGCCTCCACTCCCTCGCGGGTGCCCTGTGAGCGCCCGTCCGGACCGGCTCGGCTCGGTCCTGCGGGTCCGGCAGATCCAGGAGGAGCAGCGCCAGGCCGACCACGGGCGTGCCGTCGCCTCCGAGCTCGCCGCGGAGCGTGAGTCGCGCGCGGCCCGGGAGCGGTACGACGCCGCGGACGCCCCGACCGGGACCCAGGCCGTCGCCTCGTTCGTCGCGGCCCGGTCCCTCGCCGCGGCCCGCGCCGAGATGCTCGTGACCGCGCAGGCCCGACACGCCCTCGCCTCCGGTGAGAGCGAGCGGGCACGGGCCGCGCTCACCGAGGCGGCGACGCGGACCTCGGCCCTCGAGCGGCTCGTCGACCGGGCCGAGCTCGTCCGCCGCCAGGAGCGTCTCGCCGCCGACCAGCGCACCGCCGAGGAGAGCGCCGCAGCCGGACGGGGGCGCCGCCGGTGAGCCCCGACCTCACCGGGATCGCCGGTGTCCAGGCCCGGGTCGCGGCGATCCAGGGCCAGTTCGCCCTGCTCACGCCGGCGCGCGCCTCGGCCCCCTCGGCATCTGCGGCCACGTCCTCGACGACGAGCGCGCCCACGTTCGACTCCGCGCTCGTCTCGGCCCTGGGCCGGACCGAGACGAGCAGCGCCTCCTCGACCCGCTCCGCGGGCTCCGTCCCGGCAGCCACCCCCGGTGCCGGCACCGTGGGGAGCCGGGCCCTCGGCGCCGCGAAGGCCTACCTCGGCGTCCCCTACCTCTGGGGCGGCACCGACCCCAAACGGGGCCTCGACTGCTCCGGGCTCGTCCAGCGGGCCTTCGCCGACGTCGGCGTCTCGGTCCCCCGGGTCGCCGCGGACCAGGCCCGTGCCGGGGCCGCCGTGCCCGACCTCGCGCACGCCCGCCCCGGTGACCTCGTCGCCTTCGGCAGCCCGGTCGACCACATCGGGATCTACGCCGGCCACGGGACGATGGTCGTCGCCCCGCACGCAGGCGAGAAGGTCAAGGTCCAGTCGGTGTACGAGACCCCGACGGCGATCCGCCGCATCGGCGCCCCGGCCCCCGCCCCCGTGGCGGCGAGTGGAGGCACCCGACCGCTCGGTGCGGACGTCCCCGCGTCGCTCCGGGGCCTGTTCACCCGGGCCGCGGAGCAGTACGGCGTTCCCGCCGGGTTGCTCAGCGCGGTCGCCCGGGCCGAGAGCGGGTACGACCCGGGCGCCGTGAGCCCGGCCGGGGCCATCGGTCTCATGCAGCTCATGCCCGGGACCGCGCGCGGCCTCGGCGTCGACCCGCGCAACCCGGCCCAGGCGGTCGACGGCGCGGCCCGGCTCCTCGCCGACCATCTCGACCGGTTCGGCTCGACCTCGCTCGCGCTCGCCGCGTACAACGCCGGCCCCGGCGCCGTGCAGAAGTACGGCGGCGTCCCCCCCTACGCCGAGACGCAGCAGTACGTCCGGCGGGTCCTCGCCTACGCACAGGAGACCTCATGAGCACCGTGACGAACGCGCTCGCGGCGGCCCCCGCGCCGCGGCCCTCGACGGCGGGACGCAGCCGGGGGAGTGGCTCCGACTTCGAGGCGGCGCTGAGCTCGCGGTCCCGGGACGATGCCCTGCGCGACGCGGACCGACGCATCGACCGGTCCTCGCAGGACCGGCGTCCCGACGCCCGTGCCGACCGTCCCGACAGGTCCGACAGGTCCGACAGGTCCGACAGGTCCGACAGGTCCGACAGGTCGGACAGGTCGGACAGCGCGGACCGGAGCGCCCGGGACGAGCGCCCGAGCCGCTCGCAGCGCCCCGCCGGGGCCCACGGACGGCCCGTCCACCCCGCTCGTGACCGCGCCGCCGGGGACGACACCGGACCCACGGGTCGCCGGTCCCGGCGGGCCGCCGGGGACGGCTCTGCGGGTGAGGCCGCCCCGGCGACCACGCGGGGGGAGGGGACCTCCTCGACAGACGCGTCGGCGGGGGACCCGGCGGCGACGGGGCAGGCCCTCCCGAACACCCCGGTGCCTGTGGCCTCCGCCGGGGCACCCGGGACCCCGTCGGGACCGGCGGCGTCGCCGGCGGTCCGCGATGACGTCGGAACGGTCGGCGCGGTGGGGACGAACGCCGCCTCCGCGACGCCGGCCTCCGTGACGCCGGCCTCCGTGACGCCGGCCTCCGTGACGCCGGCCTCCGTGACGCCGGCCTCCGTGACGCCGGCCTCCGTGACGCCGGCCTCCGTGACGCCGGCCTCCGTGACGGGGCACCTGCCGGCGACCGGGGCCCCGACGCGGCCCCACCCCGAGGGCGACGCGGCGCCGGTGACCGCCCCCGCCGTCGCCGGCCCGGGGACCGGGGCGACGGCGACCGACCTGGGGGCAGCCACCGGGACGAGCCCCGGGCCGGGAGCCGAGCACGCCTTCGGGGCGACCACCCCGATGCCGGGAGCCGCCCCCGCCACCGCGTCCGCGCCGACGGTCGACCCGTCGGTCGCCGTCGCCCCGGCCGTCGCCCCCGTCGCTCCGAGCGCACTGAGCGCGGTGGGCGCCCCGGCCCCCGCCGCCCCCGCCGTCCCGGCACCGCCGGTGCCGCTGCCCGAGGCGCAGATCCTCACCGCCGTCTCGCCGCTGCTCGAGGGCCCGGACGGGACCCACCGGCTCACCCTCCACCTCCAGCCCGAGCACCTCGGCGCGGTCCGCGTGCAGCTCGCCCTCTCCGGGGGCGAGGTGGCCGTCCACCTCGCCGCGAGCGACCACCTGACCCGCGAGCTCCTCCGGGGCGGGGCGGCCGACCTGCGCTCCCAGCTCGAACAGATGGGCCTCACCGCGACCGACATCGACGTCCAGTCCGGCGGGCCGGACGGCAGCCCCCGCGACACCGGGGCCCACCCCGGTCCGGCCCGCGGGCCCGCCCCCGGGCCCGGAGGGCCCGGCCAGGCGACCGCCGTCCCCGACCCGGGCCCCCTCGCCCCCCGCCCCTCCTCCCTCGACGGCGTCCTCGACGTCAGAATGTGAGCCCGCCCGTGACCATTCCCGTCGGATCCACCCCCAGCCCCTACCCCGCGACCCCGACGACGGCGAGCACCCCGGCGACGGCGGGCACGAGCTCGACGACCTCCCCTCTCGGGGCGACCCTCGGCGGCGACGCCTTCCTCAAGCTGCTCGTCGCGCAGCTGAAGTACCAGGACCCGAGCAAGCCGGTCGACAGCTCCGCCTTCATGGCACAGACCGCCCAGCTCCAGATGGTCGAGACCCTCCACGAGCTCGTCCAGCAGAACGCGTCGGTCATCTCCGGGCAACAGAGCCTGAGCGCGCTCGCGCTCACCGGGCAGCGGGTGACCTACACGACCGGCGGCACGACCGCCACCGGCGTCGTCGGAGCCGTCAAGCTCACCGGTGGCGCCCCGACGCTCGTCGTCAACGACACCGAGGTGCCGCTCTCCGCGGTGACCGAGGTCATGCCCGACCGCACCTCCTCCACGACCGCACCCACGAAGGACTGACCCATGCTCCGTTCGCTGTTCTCCGCCGTCTCCGGGCTCCGCAGCCACCAGACGATGATGGACGTCATCGGCAACAACATCGCCAACGTCAACACCGCCGGGTACAAGTCCGGCCAGACCCTCTTCGAGGACACCCTGAGCCAGGCGCTCCAAGGCGCCGGGCCGCCGCAGGGGGGCCGGGGCGGGACGAACCCCGCCCAGGTCGGCCTCGGGGTCCGCGTCGCCGGGATCACGACGAGCTTCACCCAGGGCAGCATGCAGTCGACCGGACGCGAGACCGACCTCGCCATCCAGGGGGACGGGTTCTTCGTCGTCCACAAGGACGGGCAGGCGATGTACACGAGGTCGGGGTCGTTCTCGGTGGACGCCCTCGGCAACCTCGTCAGCCCCCAGGGCGGCGTCGTCCAGGGCTGGCCCGCGGTCGACGGCAAGGTCGACACGGCGTCCCCGGCCTCGGGCCTGCGACTTCCCGTCGGGCAGGTCCTCCCCCCGGCCGCGACGACGACGGTCGACGTCGGCGGCAACCTCCCCGCCGACGCCTCGACGGGGACGACGGTCGTCCACACCATCGACATCGTCGACGCCCAGGGCAAGACGATCCCCGCGATGACGACGTACACGAAGTCCGGCGCCAACCAGTGGGCGGTCGCCGTCACCGTGCCCGGCTCGACGGGTGCCCCCGCGACCGTCGGCTCGACGACCCTGACGTGGGACACGGCCACGGGGGCGTTCACGACCCCGACGATGTCGATGAGCAGGGCGAGCCTCGCGGCCGCGGGGTACTCCTTCCCCGTGGACGTGTCGGTCGACCTCGGCGGCGGGACCCCGCTCACCCAGTTCGCGGGCGAGAGCAGCGCGACGGCCCGCAGCCAGAACGGCGCGACGATGGGGGAGCTCCAGAGCTTCACGACCGACGCGACCGGGACGATCATCGGGGTGTTCTCCAACGGCCTCAACGAGAAGATCGGCCAGGTCGCCCTCGCGAGCTTCGCCAACCCGGCCGGGCTGGAGAAGAGCGGGGACTCGATGTACCGGAGCACCGCGAACTCGGGGCAGGCGTCGGTCGGCGCCGCGGGCGCCGGCGGGCGCGGGCACATCGCCGGCAGCACCCTCGAGATGAGCAACGTCGACCTGGCCCAGGAGTTCACCAACCTCGTCATCGCCCAGCGGGGGTTCCAGGCGAACTCGCGGGTCGTCACCGCCTCCGACGAGCTCCTCCAGGACCTCGTCAACCTCAAGCGCTGACCGGGACGGCCGTCCCGTCGCAGGGACGGCCGCCGGCGGCCGCCGCGGCTCTCCGTCCGCCGCCGGCCCGGTCGGTCGCGGCATCCCCCTCATCACCGCCCCGGGGCAGCCGATAGGAGCAGTGCGCGCCACGGATGGTCGCGCCTGTTGTGACCCAAGGATGGACTCACATGATCACTGTGACGCGCCGTAACGGGACGAGCTTCGCGCTCAACCCCGATCTCATCGAACGGGTGGAGGCGACACCCGACACGATCATCACCCTCGTCGCCGGGACGCGGTACGTCGTCACCGAGACGGTCGAGGAGGTCGTCCGCGAGGTCCGGGACTACCGGGCCGCGGTGCTCGCCGCCGCCGACGCGGTCCCCATGCCGGCCGAACGGCGTGCCGGACTGCACGCGGTCCCCGACGCGGAGCTCTGAGATGGAGCTCGCGACCATCGTCGGCATCGCGGCGATCTTCGCCGCCGTCTTCACCTCCCTCATCCTCGAGGGGGCCTCCCCGACCTCCATCATCCTCGTTCCCCCCCTCCTCCT
The DNA here is from genome assembly GCA_963783735.1 of uncultured Actinomycetota bacterium. GTDB lineage: Bacteria > Actinomycetota > Actinomycetes > Actinomycetales > Dermatophilaceae > CAWDAQ01. The sequence goes on from CAWAOO010000001.1 coordinate 243,987, forward strand.
CGTCTTCGTCGGGACCATCGGCGCCGCCATGGCGGGGGGCTTCATGGGCGACCTCAAGGTCGTCATGCAGCAGCTCCTCCGGGCGTTCACGGCGAAGAAGCCGCAGAGCGACGAGGCGGTCCGGCTCATGGTGTCGATGGCCGACACCGCGCGCCGGGACGGCCTCCTCGCCCTCGAGGAGCGGTCCAAGGAGATCGAGGACCCGTTCCTGCGGCAGGGCATCGAGATGACCGTCGACGGGACCGACGCGGAGGAGATCGCCGACGTCCTCTCGGCGAAGATCACCGCCCGTCGCCGCCAGGACAAGCTCGGGGCGAAGTTCTTCGCCGACATGGGCGGCTACGCGCCGACCATCGGGATCATCGGGACCGTCATCGGCCTCATCCACGTCCTGGGCAACCTCGACTCCCCCGAGCAGCTCGGTCACCTCATCGCCGGTGCCTTCGTCGCGACCCTCTGGGGCGTCATGAGTGCGAACGCGATGTGGCTGCCGCTGTCGAACAAGCTCAAGCGCCTCAGCGAGCTCGAGGTCGCCCACCTCGAGCTCCTCCTCGAGGGGGTCCTCGCCGTCCAGTCGGGCACGAGCCCGCGCGTGGTCGAGATGCGCCTGCGCGCCGTCCTCTCCGCCGAGCAGCCGGACGACACCGGAGCGGGCGCCTCGGCGCCCGAGGCGGCATGAGCACCCGCCCGGGGGGCCGCTCCCAGCGGGCCGAGCACCACGAGGAGGAGGAGCACGAGAACGCCGAGCGCTGGCTCCTCAGCTACGCCGACATGATCACCCTCCTCATGGCGCTCTTCATCGTCCTGTTCGCCATCAGCCAGGTCGACCAGAAGAAGCTCCTCCAGCTCTCCGCCGGACTCGAGCAGTACTTCGGCGAGCCGGCGGCGGTGACCTCGTCGACGGGAATCCTCGACGGCAGCCCGCGGTCGACCCCGGACGGGCAGGTCGGGGCGCCGGACCCTCAGGCGTCCCCGGACCCGATCGTCCCGTCCCGACCGGGGGCCGCGCCGTCGCCGACCGACCTCAACGTCGCCGCGCCCCAGTCCGCGGCCCAGCGACGGCTCGCCCGGCAGCGCGAGGACATGCAGGGGGTGCGGGACAGGATCGCGAAGTCGCTCGCGGCCAAGCACCTCACCGGTGCCGTCGAGTTCCAGATGCGCGGGGGCGGGCTCGTCGTCAACATCGTCACCGACCGGGTCCTCTTCGACGTGGGGGAGGCCAAGCTCGTCCACGAGGGACGGCGCGTCCTCGCCGCCATCTCCCCGACGCTTCGCCGGGTGCCGAACACCCTCACCATCGAGGGGCACACCGACAACGTCCCGATCTCCGGACGGTTCCCCTCGAACTGGGAGCTGTCGACGGCACGAGCGACGACGGTGCTCCACTACCTCCTCGACGAGGGCGTGGCCGGGTCGCGCGTCTCCGCGGCCGGCTACGCCGACCAGAAGCCGCTGACGAGCAACGCCACCGCCGCCGGGCGCTCCCGCAACCGACGGGTCGCCATCGTCGTCCACCCGCTCGGCGGCTCCGACGTCCTCGCGTCGGCCGTCCCCGCCTCATCCGGAACCCCAGGAGACTGACATGGCCACCGCCACCGACATCCGTCCCACCGACGCGGCCGCCGACGCGCAGACCCCGGCGAAGGGGAGGAAGAAGGTCGTCCTCGTCCTCGTCCTCGTCCTCCTCCTCGCCGGGGGCGGCGGCGCGTTCCTCGTCCTCGGCGGCGGCTCGGGCGACGCGCACGCCGAGCCCGTCCCGATGGGCCCGGTCGTCGACCTCGAGCCGCTGACGCTCAACCTCGCCGACGGGCACTTCCTCAAGGTCGGGCTCTCCCTCCAGCTCGCGGCCGACTCCGCCGCCGGCCACGGGGGGGACCCCCTCAACGGCGCCCGAGCCCGCGACGCGGCGATCGGGATCTTCGGCAAGAAGACCTACGACCAGCTCCTCACCCCGGCCGGCCGGACGAGCGCGCGCACGACCCTCGAGAAGGAGGTGCGCCACCGCTACCCGGGTGAGGTCGTGGGCGTCTACCTCACCGAGTTCGTCATGCAGTAGCGCACTCGGGCCCCCGGCGGCCGCGCGCCGCCCGGGAGCCCGACGAGATCCTCCGGCGGGAGGCCGGGCCCCAGGAGGGGAGGGCCCGTTCTCCCGTCGGAACCCTCAGCTCGGGGCGTCGGCTGCCGATCAGTGACACCGTGAGCGCCGCGCCGTCGTCCTACGACTTCCAGAGTCCCGGGCGGCTCAGCCGTGAGCGGCTCCGGGTCCTCCACCTCGTCAACGACGCCTTCGCCCGGCAGATCGCGACCGTCCTCTCCGGCACCGTGCGCGCCGTCGTCCACGCGAGTGTCGGCGCCGTGGACCAGACGACCTACGCCGAGTACGTCCGCCGACTGCCGAGCCCCTCCCTCTGCTCGGTGGTCCGGTTCGACACCCTGTCCGGCCAGGGCGTGCTCCAGCTCCCCATGAGCATCGTCATGAGCGTCATCGACCGCCTCCTCGGTGGTCCCGGCGGCTCCGGGCAGCCGGTCCGGGGGCTCAGCGACATCGAGATGGGGCTCATCCGCGGCCTCATCCCCCAGCTCGTCGAGGAGCTCACCCACGCCTTCGAGCCGATCGCCCTCGTCAACGCCGAGCTCACCCTGCTCGAGTCGGACCCCTCGTCGCTCCAGGTGATGTCTCCGGCCGACCCCGTCGTCGTCGCCGAGTTCGAGATCCGCCTCGGCACCGAGACCGGGACGGCGACGCTCTGCCTCGCCCTGTCGACCCTCAAGCCGGCACTCGCGAGCATCGAGGTCACGCCGATCCGGATCACCGACGGCCGCGACGGGTCGGCCCGCCTCGTCGAGCAGTCGATCCAGCACGTCGAGATCGACGTCCGGGTCGCCTTCCGAGAGGTCAGCCTGACCTCCGCCGAGGTGTTCTCGCTCGCGCCCGGCGACATCATCCCGCTGCACCAGTCCGTCGACGAGCCGCTGCTCGTCGCCGTGGCGGACGTTCCGGTGGCCGTCGCCACGCCCGGGACGCACGGCAAGCGGCTCGCCTGCCAGGTCGTCTCGATGTCGCCCCAGAGCTCCCGCTAACCCAAGGACGGAACCGATGAACGCCTCCCACCCCCGGCTCGACGAGGCTCTCCTCGAGGCCGCGAGCAAGCTCGCCGAGCACCTCCTCGAGCGGCCCGACCTCACCGCCCGCATCCTCACCCCGGCGGAGTGGGCGCGACTCGGTGCCGCCGAGGGCGAGGCCTGGACGGTCCGCGTCCAGGGCACCCTCACCGGTCGGCTCGACCTCCTCGTTCCCCGACGTGCGGACGGCGACGACGGGCTCGGCGACGCCCTCGGAGAGGTCCTCACCGAGTCCGTCCACACGATGGCGCTCGCCGTCGGCCACCTCGTCCCGGAGCGGGCGCGCCCGGTCGAGGTCGGCTCCGTGGCCCGGCCCGCGGGGGACCGGCCCCAGCGGGTCGCCGCCGTCGTCGCCGACGAGGGTCTGCTCGTCGCCCTCGCCCTCACCGAGGAGGTCGCCGAGGAGGCCGTCGACCCGGGCCAGACGCCGGCCGCGTTCCGTCCGCTCGCCCAGGCGGCCCCCTTCGCCCAGGTCGACCCGCGCCGGCTCCACCTCCTGCGCGACGTCGAGATGGGCATCAGCGTCGAGCTCGGCCGGACCCGGATGACCGTCCGGGAGGTCCTCTCCCTCGCCCCCGGGGTCGTCCTCGAGCTCGACCGGGCGGCGGGGAGCCCCGTCGACGTCCTCGTCAACGGCACCCTCCTCGCCCGCGGGGAGGTCGTCGTCGTCGACGACGAGTTCGCCGTCCGGGTGACCGAGGTCGTCGGTCCCGACCTCGAGGGCCGACTCGTCGTATGAGTGACGCCTCGGTCGCGATGGCGGTGCTGCGGCTCGTCGTGTCGCTCGCCGTCGTCCTCACCCTCCTCGTCGGTCTCGCCCGGTACGCGGCCCGCCGCGGCGCCGGGGGGCTCCGCGGAGGCAAGAGCACGGTCCGGGTGGAGGTCCTCTCCCGACGTGCCCTGAGCAAGGGGTCCTCGCTCCAGGTCGTCCAGGTGGGCGGTCAGGTCATGGTGCTCGGGGTGACCGACCGCTCGGTCGCCGTCCTCCGCGAGCTCGGGGAGGACGACGTCGAGGTCGCTGCTCCGGAGCGCCCGGAGCGCCCGGAGCGCCCGGGGCTCGGGGCGGCCACCGTCCCCGACCTCGGCACCCGGGCCGGCCGGAAGGCCGCCGCGGCGACCCCGACGGGCTGGCCGTGGTCGGCCGCCGCCTTCGTCGTCGGCCGGGTCGGCGCCCGCCGTGGCTGAGGGCACAAGCCGGCGGACGTTCCCGGGCCGCCCGGGCCGCAGCCTCCTCGGCGCGGTGCTCCTCACGCTCGCGGTCACCGGCCTCGGGGCGGCCACCGCCACCGCGACCCCGTCCGCCTCGGTCCCGGCCTCCACGACCGCGGCCGTCCCGGTGACGGCGCCCGGGTCGGCCGTCCCCGCTCAGACCGCGGTCGCCTCCCCGGCGGCCGCGCCCGTCCCGGCGGTCCTCGCGGCCCCGAGCCCGCCGAGCCCGCCGACTGCGCCGACCCCTTCGACGGGCGCCCCCGGCACCCCGGGCGTCTCCGTCGCCGTCGATCCCAACCTCGGCAAGCCCAGCCAGACCGTGAGCATCATCATCCTGCTCACCGTGCTGTCGGTGGCGCCGGCAATCCTCGTCCTCTGCACGTCGTTCACGAAGATCATCGTCGTCCTCTCCCTCACCCGGAACGCCCTCGGGACGGCGAGCATCCCCCCGAACCAGGTCCTCGCGGGCCTCGCGCTCTTCCTCAGCCTCTTCATCATGGCGCCGGTCCTCTCCGACGTGAACAGCCAGGGGATCCAGCCCTACCTCAAGGGCGACCTCGGCCAGTCCCAGGCCTACGACGCGGGGATCAAGCCCCTGCGGACGTTCATGCTCAAGCAGACCCGTCCCGCGGAGCTCTCGACGATGGTCAAGCTGAGCAACGACGAGCCGCCGGCGAAGCCCGGGGACGTCTCGACGGCGACGCTCATCCCCGCCTTCGTCCTCTCCGAGCTGAAGTCGGCGTTCATCATCGGTTTCGTCGTCTTCGTCCCGTTCCTCGTCATCGACGTCGTCGTCAGCTCCGCCCTGATGTCGATGGGGATGATGATGCTGCCCCCGGCGCTCATCTCACTGCCCTTCAAGCTCCTCCTCTTCGTCATGGTCGACGGCTGGAGCCTCGTCGTCACCTCCCTCGTCAAGAGCTACCAGTGAGGGGGCCACGATGACCGACAGCGACGTCGTCCACCTGGGGCTCCAGGCGATGATCCTCAGCGCGAAGCTCGCCCTGCCCATCCTCCTCGTCAGCCTCGGCATCGGCTTCGCCGTCTCCCTCGTCCAGGCCGTCACCCAGGTCCAGGAGGTGACCCTGAGCTTCGTCCCGAAGCTCATCGGGGTCGCCGTCGTCATCCTCCTCGGGGGGAACTGGATGCTCCACGAGGCGGTCGCCTTCACCCGCGACCTCTTCTCGCTCCTCCCGCAGCTGCTCGACGGCTGACCCCCGATGACCGCCCAGCTCGGCGCCGACACCCTCGTCGTCCTCCTCCTCGCGACCCTGCGGATGTCGGCGTTCGTCGCCGTCGCACCGCCGTTCAGCAGCCGGGCGGTCCCCCCACGGGTCAAGGCGGCGCTCGCCTTCGCGCTCGCGCTCGTCGTCGTCCCGTCCGTCACCGGGCCGGTCCCGAGCCTCGACCTGCTGTCCCTCCTCGCGGCGGTCCTCTTCCAGGTCGCCGTCGGCCTCGCGCTGGGGTTCGTCGTCCAGCTCGCGCTCGCGGCCGTCCAGGCCGCCGGGGAGCTCGTCGACCTCGCGAGCGGGTTCACCCTCGCGAGCCTCTACGACCCCCTCTCGAACGTCTCGAGCAGCATGTTCGGCCGGATCCAGCAGCTCCTCGCCGTGACGATCCTCTTCGCCGTCAACGGCCACCTCATCCTCGTCCGGGGCCTCGTGACGACCTTCGAGGTCCTCCCCCTCCGGCCACTCGCGCTCGGCGACCTCGCTCGGCTCGTCGGCGGCGACCTCGGCCGGCTCCTCGCCGCGGCCGTGCAGATCGCCGCCCCCGTCCTCGTCGTCCTCTTCCTCGCCGAGCTCTCCCTCGGTCTCGTCAGCCGGGCGGTCCCGACCCTGAACATCTTCGCCATCAGCTTCCCCGTGAAGATCCTCCTGGCGATCTCGCTGTCCGGGGTGGCGTTCGCCCTCCTCCCCGGTGCCGTGAGCACCCTCCTCGACCGGGCGACCCACGACATGGCGGCCGTCGCCGGGATGCTCGGGAGCACGCGGTGAGCGACAAGTCACAGCGCACGGAGAAGCCCACCCCGCAGCGGCAGAAGGAGGCCAAGCGGGACGGGAAGATCCCGCGCACCCAGGAGCTCAGCGCGTGGACCTCCGTCCTCGTCTTCACCTTCCTCGTCCCGCACGTCGTCCGGGGGCTGGCGACCCTCTTCCGGGGGCTCCTCGGCGACCTCGAGACCGTCATCACCCACCCCGACCCGGCGGCCGCCATCGAGACGCTCCGCTCCGCCGCCGTCGACAGCCTCCAGCTCCTCTTGCCCCTTCTCGCGGCCATGGTCGTCACCGCGCTCGCGAGCAACGCCGTCCAGGGAGGTCTGCGGGTCTACCCGAAGCGCTTCAAGCCGAAGTTCGAGACCCTCAACGTCGGCAAGGGCCTGAAGAACCTCGTCGGGGCGCACGCGGCGTGGACCCTCGCGAAGACGCTCATCAAGTTCGTCCTCTTCGGGGTCGTCGGGTACCGGGTCGTCCGCGGCCTCGCCGAGCAGGTGACGAACACCGGCCAGTGGTCCCTCGGCGCCTCGACGGCGGTGGCCGCCGACGCCGCGGTGGGGGTCCTTCGCTACGTCGCCGCCCTCGGGCTGCTCCTCGCCGCCGCGGACTACGTCATGGAGCGGCGCCGAATCGGCAAGACCCTGAAGATGAGCCGGGAGGAGATCAAGCGGGAGGCCCGGATGTCCGAGGGCGACCCCCACCAGAAGGGGGCGCTCCGCGGGCGGCAGCGGGAGATCAGCCGCAACCGGATGATGGCCGACATCGCCAACGCCGACGTCGTCGTCGTCAACCCCGTCCACGTCGCGGTCGCGCTCGCGTACGAGCCCGGCCGGGGCGCGCCCCGGGTCGTCGCGAAGGGGGCCGGGGTCATCGCCGCCCGGATCCGCGAGGAGGCCGCGAAGCACCGGCTCCCCCTCGTCGAGGACATCCCCCTCGCCCGGACCCTCTACAAGACGTGCGACCTGGGCCAGGAGGTCCCGGCCGAGCTGTACGACGCGGTCGCGGGGGTCTTCGTCTTCGTCATGGGGCTCAAGCGGCGCGGGGTGACGACCGGGCTGCACCGCAACCCCGTCCTTCTCTAGCGCACCCCCGCGGGTCGGCCGTCCCGGCCGCCGTAAGCCTCAGGACGGCCACCGGACTGCCGATGGGGAGGGGGCCATGGACGCCTCGACCCGCCCCCGACGCAGCCGCCGCGAGCCCGCGTGATGGGCAGCCGGATCGGCAAGGTCGGCATCCCCGCCGCCATCGTCGCGATCGTCGTCATGATGGTCGTGCCGCTCCCGAGCATCGTCCTCGACGTCCTCCTCGCGGTCAACATCACCGTCTCGGTCCTCGTCCTCCTCGTCAGCCTCTCGGTGACCCGGCCGCTCGACTTCGCGGTCTTCCCCTCGCTGCTCCTCATCGCGACGCTGTTCCGGCTTGCGCTCAACGTCAGCGCGACCCGGCTCGTCCTCCTCGACGGGTTCGCCGGCAAGGTCATCGACGCCTTCGGCCACTTCGTCGTCGGGGGTTCGATCGTCGTCGGGCTCGTCGTCTTCGTCATCCTCATCGTCATCCAGTTCGTCGTCATCACCAACGGCGCCGGCCGGGTCGCCGAGGTCGCGGCACGGTTCACCCTCGACGCGATGCCCGGCAAGCAGATGGCGATCGACGCCGACCTCAACTCCGGGCTCCTCGACGAGGAGCAGGCTCGCAAGCGGCGGGCCGAGGTCGCCTCGGAGGCCGACTTCTACGGCGCGATGGACGGGGCCTCGAAGTTCGTCAAGGGCGACGCCATCGCCGCGATCGTCATCACCCTCGTCAACCTCGTCGGCGGGCTCATCATCGGGGTCGTCCAGAACGGCCAGGGCCTCAGCGAGGCCGTCCAACGCTACAGCCTGCTCTCGGTCGGTGACGGCCTCGTCTCCCAGGTCCCCGCCCTCCTCATGTCGATCTCGACGGGCCTCATCGTCACCCGGGCGACGACCGAGCGGGACATGGGCAGCGACCTGCTCCACCAGTTCGGCCAGCAGCGGCGGTCGGTCCAGCTCGCCGGGATCGCGGTCATGGGACTCGCCATCGTCCCCGGCCTGCCGAAGCTCCCCTTCGTCCTCGTCGGGGGGGCGGCGCTGCTCATCGCCCGGCAGCTCCCGGCGCAGCAGGACCGGGAGGTGGAGGCGCCGACCCCGGTGGCCGCCCAGGAGGAGCTCTCGCCGGACAGTCCCGAGTACCTCGCCCACGACATGCGCGTCGAGCCCCTCCAGCTCGAGCTCGCCTACGACCTCATCGGGCTCGTCGACGAGAGCAACGGCGGGGACCTCCTCGACCGGGTCCGCGCGCTCCGCCGCAAGCTCGCCCAGGAGCTCGGGATCGTCATCCCCCTCGTCCGCACCCGGGACAACGTCGACCTCCCCCCGCACACGTACGCCATCCTCCTCCACGGCGTCGAGGTCGCCCGCGGGCAGGCGCCCGCGGGGATGGTCCTCGCGATCGGCGACCAGCTCGCCGCCATCGAGGGAGCCCCCACCCAGGAGCCGGTCTTCGGCCTCGAGGCGAAGTGGGTGCCGGCGCACCAGCGCGGTCTCGTCGAGCAGCTCGACGCCACCGTCGTCGACCGGTCCTCGGTCGTCACGACCCACCTCGCCGAGACCGTCCGCCGGCACGCGCACGAGCTCCTCGGCCGCGAGGACGTCAAGCTCCTCGTCGACGCCGTCCGCTCGACCCACCCGGCGGTCGTCGAGGAGCTCACGCCCACCCCGCTCACCCTCGGGGAGGTCCAGCGATGCCTCCAGGGTCTGCTCTCCGAGGGCGTGTGCATCCGCGACCTCGTCCGGATCTTCGAGGCGCTCTCGCTCCGGGCGCGGGTGAGCACCGACCCGGACGGCCTCGTCGAGGCGGCCCGGCTCGCGCTCGGCCCGGCGATCGCGTCCTCGCACGCCGTCGGCGGCGAGCTCCACGTCCTCACCTTCGAGCCCCGACTCGAGCAGCGCCTCCTCGAGTCGCTGCGCGGCGGCGAGGGCGGTGGGCACCTCCTCGTCGACCCGTACTTCGCCGAGCGGCTCGCGACGCAGACGGCCCGGGTCTCCCGGGAGGTCGAGGACCGGGGCGTCCAGCCCGTCCTCGTCTGCGCCCAGCCGCTGCGCCGGGCCGTGCGCCGGCTCGTCGAGACGAGCGTCCCGCAGCTCGCCGTCCTCGCCTACTCCGAGCTCGGTGGCCACCTGAGGCTCGCGACCGCGGGGACCGTCGACGTCGCCGAGACGGCCGTCGCGTGAGGGGCGCGTCGTGAGCGAGACCGAGGGGCCTCAGGCCCCGCCGACGACGCACGAGAGCGTCGAGGCCCTCGTCACCCCGACCGGGCCGGGATTCGGCCAGAGCGTGGTGCTGGCCGGCCTGCTCTTCGCGCCGGCCGCCCTGCTCGTCCTCGACGGCAACCTCTCGGTGTACGACGCCCTCCTTCGCTTCGGGTGCGCCCTCGCCGCGGCTGCCGTCGGCACGGCGCTCATCCGTACGGCGATGCCGCGCCGGATCCGGATCATCCCGCCCGAGGAGGAGGGCGGGCAGCCCGGGTAGCGGCCCGGCTCGCACGCAGCGGGAGCGCGGTCAGGGCCCGGGGCGTGCCGCCGGAGGCGGGGACCCCTCGTCCCCCGCGCCCGTGCCACGCGGGCCGCGGGGCTCGTCGAGCTCGACGTAGTCGCTCATGACCGCCGCGAGCCGGAGGTGGCGCTCGGCCTGGGCCCGGCGACCCTGCCGCTGGAGGGTGCGGCCGAGGACGAGGTGGGCGTAGGCGTTGTCCGGCTCGCGCTCGACGAGCACCCGGGCGCTGTGCTCGGCGCGCCCGAGCTGGGCCGAGTGGTAGCAGGCGCGCGCGAGCAGCTCGAGCGCCGCGGTGCTCTCCGGGACCTCCTCGACGATCCCGGTGAGGATCCTGGCCGCGCCGATGTGGTCCCCGGCGTCGAAGAAGAGATGGGCACGCTCGTACCGCTCGGCAAGGGTCCCCTCGGTGAACCAGCTCATCGCGCCTCCTTCCGCGTCCCGAGGGACGCACCCGATGACAACGCGGGACCGCGCGGCCGGCATTCCCCGGACGACCCCGCCGTGCCCCGGACGGCCGGGTCGTCCACCTCGCCGCCGAGGGGGCGGGCGCGGGTCAGCCGCGCGGCACCCGGACGTCCTGGGCGTCGAGGAAGGCGGTGATCTTGCGCTGGAGGGGGGCGGCGATGGAGGCGGCGTAGGTCGCCGTGATGTGCGACCCCTGCCGGTTGACGAGGACGCCCCCGATGACGGGCGGACACCGTTGCTCGCCCGGGCACGTCCACGGGTCCATGTCCGCGAAGCCGGCCGTCGGGACCTTGCGCGCTGCGGCGGTGAGCACCGCGGTCCCGGCGCTGCGGACGTAGTCGTACCGGCACGCGGTCATGTAGTCGTCGGGGTGCTCGCCGACGCACTCGTACACGGTCATCCCCGGTGACGGGGAGTCGGAGAGCGCGAGGACGGGGACACCCGCCCGCCCGAGCCGGTCCCAGTAGGCGACGTACCCGTCGACGAAGGCGGGCTGGTCCGGCCCGGCTGCCGTGAGCGCGCTGCTGCGCAGCCCGGACGTGACGACGAGGTCGGGCTTCTCGGCGCCGGTGAGCCGCCGGAGCACGTCCTTCCCCCAGGCGACGCAGGTCGTGTACGGGTCGCCGCCGGAGAGCTCGGTCGTCACCGGCGTCCACGCGCACGCCGACTTCGTGTACGTGACGACCTTCCAGTGCTGCTGCTCGCCGATCCGCTGGAGGGCCGGAAGCCACTGGAGCGCCTTCGAGTCGCCGACGAGGGCGACCGTGAAGCCCGAGGTCGTGTCGCCGTACGTGCACGAGACGACCGTGCTGCTCTCCGGGCCCACCTGGCAGCCGTCCGCGTAGGCGCGCGGCACGTCGTCGCGCGCGGAGACCGGGCTCGGCGTGACGGCGCCGGACGGCGCCGTGGGCGGCGGGACCCGGGTCGGCGTGCTTCCCGTCCCCAGGACCCGGGCGCCCGGGACGTCGGACGCCTGCGGGGCGGGCGCGCCCGCGCCCGCGGCGAGCGAGAGGGCCAGGCCGGCGGCGACGCCGACGAGGGAGAGGTTGAGGCCGAGCGAGAGCGCGAGCCGGGGGGAGCGCGAGACCGCGGGTGAGTACCGGAAGGGGTTCTCGACGTAGCGGTGGGTGAGCCAGGCCGGGACGGCGGAGGCGACGACGACGGCCAGCCCCTGCAGAGGCCCGAGGCCGCCGAGGGCGGAGCCGGCGGCGACGACGAGCGGCCAGTGCCAGAGGTACAGGGAGTAGGACAGCCCCCCGACCCAGACCGCGGGCCGGAGCCCGAGGAGCGCGACGGGCCCGGCCGGCCCGGAGGTCTGCCCGGCGACGATGACGGCGGCCGCGCCGAGCGTGGGGACGAGGGCCGCGCTCCCCGGCCACGGCGTGCTCGTGGACTGCAGGACCGCCCCGGCGGCGATCGTCGCGAGCCCCGCCCACCCGACGGCGAGGGCGGCCGCTCGGGGGAGCCGCGCCCACAGTCCCGTGCCCACGGCGACGAGTGCGCCCACCCCGAGCTCCCAGAGCCGGGTCGTCGTGACGAAGTACGCGGAGGCGGTGCTCGTCGCCGTCGCGACGACGGACCACGCGAGGGACGGGACGACGATGAGTGCGAGACCGGCGGCCATGACGGGGCGCACGGACAGGGAGCGGCTGCGGATGAGGACGGCGAGGAGCAGGAGGAGGAGCGGCCAGACGATGTAGTACTGCTCCTCGACGGCGAGGCTCCAGAAGTGCTGGACCGGGGACGGCTCGGTCCCCTCGGCGAGGTAGTCGACCGAGCGGGCCGCGAGCCGCCAGTTGACGACGTACCCGGCTGCGGCGGCGATGTCCCCGCCGTACTCCGGCCACCGGACCTTCGGCAGGACCGCCCAGGTCAGCGCGGCGCTCGCGAGGAGCGCCGTCGCCGCCGCCGGGAAGAGCCGCTTGGCGCGGCGGGCGTAGAAGCGGGGGAGGGAGATCCGGCCGGTCGCCTCGACCTCGCGGACGAGCTGGCCGGTGATGAGGAACCCCGAGATGACGAAGAAGACGTCGACCCCTGCGAACCCGCCGGAGAGGAGGGGGAGCCCGGCGTGGTACCAGAGGACGAGGCCGACGGCGAGCGCCCGCAGGCCCTCGACGTCGGGGCGGAAGCGGGGACCGGCCGGGGGCGCGGGTGCGGGGGGCGTCGCGGTCGACGCGGCGGTGGCTGCCACGGCTCCTGGCGGGTTGGAGGGACGGGTGCGGGTCACCCTACCCGGGGCGGCTGGCCGCGGACCGTCTCGTCCGGCGCGCCGGGCCGGGCTCAGCCGCCCCGGCACCCCCGCCCGGGCGGGGGGCCGAGGGTGGTGAACCGGAGGCCGAGGACGAGGTCGACGCGGGTGCCCGTGCGGTGGTCGACGAACAGCCGGGCGCCCGGGACGACCTGCCGGACGGCCGCCGCGCGAGCCCGTCCGCGCGGACCCGAGCGGATCCGGGCGACCCCCTTGACCGTCCGGCCCCGGGGGTCGTTGGCGACCTTCTCCACGGCGTAGCCGCGCCGGCGGAGCTCCTTGGCGGTCTTCGCGGCGAGCCCCCGGCGGTCCGTCGAGTTGTAGACGTTGAGCCTCACCCTTCCCGGCGGGACGCCCCCGGCGGGGCACGTCCGGGACGAGGACGGGGGAGGCGCGGACGGCGAGGCGACGTCGGCCCGGACGTAGGCGAGGGCGGTGGCGAACGCGCCGAGGAGGAACACGACGAGGACGGTGAGCGTCACCGCCGCCCGGCGGCGGCGCCTCCGGGCGCGGACCGTCGCCGCCTCGTCGACCTCGACCACGTCGGCGCCCCCTTCGCCCCGCACCTCCGACACGACCGGCCTCAGCGCAGGACGAGGACGCGGGCGTGCAGGGTGGGGCGCTGCTGGAGCGCCGCGCGCAGGGCGCGGTGAAGGCCGTCCTCGAGGTAGAGCGCGCCGTCCCACTCGACGACATGGGCGAACAGGTCGCCGTAGAAGGTCGAGTCCTCGGCGAGGAGGTTGCGCAGGTCGAGGGTGCTCTTCGTCGTGACGAGCTCGTCGACGCGCACCAACCGCGGGGGGACCTCGGACCACTCCCGGGCGGAGGTCACCCCGTGCTCGGGGTAGGGACGACGGTCCCCGATGGCCTTGAAGATCACCCGCGCCACCATAAGGGCTGCCGGCGCCCGGCCCCACTCGGGCGCCCGGAGGTGAGACGCCGCGGCGAGCGGACCGAGGGCGGGCGGGCGGTCAGCTCCGCTGGCGGAGGACGGGAGCGAGCGTGTCGAGGACGGACGCGTCCTCGATCGTCCCGGGCACGGTCGGGGCCTTGCCGTCGGCGATCTCCCGCATCGTCTTGCGAAGGATCTTCCCCGAGCGGGTCTTCGGCAGCCCGTCGACGATGTCGACGTGCCGGAGCGAGGCGACCGCGCCGACCTCGTCCCGGACCCGCTGGACGAGCTCGGCCCGGATCCGCTCCCCGTCGGCCACGGCGTCGACCCCGCCCTTGAGGACGACGAGGCCCCGGGGGACCTGCCCCTTGAAGTCGTCGGCAACGCCGATGACGGCGCACTCGGCGACCGCCGGATGACTTGCGAGGGCGGCCTCGATCGACCCGGTGGAGAGTCGATGGCCGGCGACGTTGAGGACGTCGTCGGTGCGGCCGAGGACGAAGAGGTACCCGTCCTCGTCGACCATGCCGCCGTCTCCGGTGAGGTAGTAGCCGGGGTAGGCGGAGAGGTAGCTGTCGACGTACCGGTCGTCGTCGTGCCAGAGCGTGGGCAGGGTGCCCGGCGGCATGGGCAGACGCAGGCAGATGGCTCCCTCGGTCCCCGGCGGGACCTGGCCCCCCGCCGGGTCGAGGACCTCGACGGCGTACCCGGGGACCGGGACCGACGGCGACCCGGGCTTGACGGGCATCGGCTCGAGCCCGCGGAGGTTCGCGGCGATCGGCCAGCCGGTCTCGGTCTGCCACCAGTTGTCGATGACCGGGACGCCGAGGCGCTCGCTGGCCCACGCGTACGTGTCCGGGTCGAGGCGCTCCCCGGCGAGGAAGACCGTCTCGAGGCAGGAGAGGTCGTGGCCGCGCATGAGGGTGCCGTCGGCGTCCTCCCGCTTGACCGCGCGGTACGCGGTCGGGGCGGTGAACATCGCCTTGACGCCGTGGTCGGCGATGACCCGCCAGAACGCGCCCGCGTCGGGGGTGCCGACCGGCTTGCCCTCGTAGAGGACGGTCGTCGCCCCGGTGAGGAGCGGGGCGTAGACGATGTAGGAGTGCCCGACGACCCAGCCGACGTCGCTCGCCGTGAACCACACGTCCCCCGGCCCGATGTCGTAGACGTTCGTCATCGACCATCGGAGGGCGACGGCGTGCCCGCCGTTGTCGCGGACGATGCCCTTGGGCCGGCCCGTCGTCCCCGAGGTGTAGAGGACGTAGAGCGGGTCGGTCGCGGCCACCTCGACAGGGTCGACGGGCCGGGCGGCGTCGCTCGCCATGAGGTCGTCCCAGTCGACGTCGCGCGGGCCGAGCTCGGCCGGTGCCTGCTCCCGCTGGAGGATGACGCAGCGGTCGGGGGCGTGGGCGCTCCGCTCGATCGCCGCATCGAGCATCGGCTTGTACTCCACCACCCGGGTCGGCTCGATGCCGCAGCTCGCCGACAGGATGACGGTGGGCTCGGCGTCCTCGATCCGGGCGGCGAGCTCGGCGGGGGCGAAGCCGCCGAAGACGACGGAGTGGACGGCGCCGAGCCGGGCGCAGGCGAGCATCCCCATGACGGCCTCGGGCACCATCGGCATGTAGATGACCACCCGGTCGCCCCGTCCGACGCCGAGGGACGCGAGCGCGCCGGCGAGCCGGCTCACCCGGTCGAGGAGGCCCTCGTACGTCCACGTCTCGCACGTCCCCGTCACCGGGCTGTCGTAGACGAGGGCCGCCTGGTCGCCGCGGCCGTCCCGGACGTGTCGGTCGAGGGCGTTGTAGCACGTGTTGAGGGTGCCGCCGGTGAACCACCGGTAGAACGGGGGTCGGTCGTCGTCGAGGACCCGCTCCGGTGGGGTCACCCACTCGATGGCCTCGGCGGCCGCCCCCCAGAAGGACTCTGGGTCGGTGATGCTCTGCTCGTATGCCGTCGAGTACGCGCCGCTGCCCATGGCGGTCATGTTCGCCGTGTCGGCGCGCTCCGGCAAGCGCCTCGCGGTTCCGGTGAGACGGGCGGTCGGCCCGACGCGGCGGACGGCGCCCCGGAGGGCGCCCCGACCGGGGCCGACGTGGGGTCGGGGCACACGGGAGCCGACCTGCGACAACCCTCCCGGACGACCCTCGGAGGACCTAACCTAGTTGGCATGGCACCCACGGCGGACGCCGCCGACCCAGCCTCACCCGGAGCCGCCCCGCTGCTCGTCCGGCTCCGAGGCATGCGCCCGTCCCTGTCCCGGGCGGAGGAGCGGGTCGCCGAGCAGGTCCTCGCCGACCCCCGCCGGGCCGCCGCGATGACGATCAGCGAGCTCGCCGTCGCCGCCGCGACCTCGGAGACGACCGTCCTGCGGTTCTGCCGCCGGCTCGGGCTGCCGGGGTACCCGCAGCTGCGGCTCGGGCTCGCCGAGGAGTCCGCTCAGCCCCGGACGACGACCGCGGCGACGAGCGACATCAGTGCCGACGACACCGTCGACGACATCATCTCCAAGATCGCCTTCCTCGGCGCGAGCGCCGTCGAGGAGACCGCCCAGCAGCTCGACCGTGCCGCCCTCACGGCCGCCGCCCGGGCGATCTCCGCCGCCGGCCGCGTCGACATCTACGGCATCGGGGCGTCCGCCATCGTCGGCGCCGACCTCCAGCAGAAGCTCCACCGCATCGGGGCCGTCGCGTTCTCCTGGAGCGACCCCCACATCGCCCTGACGAGCGCGGCGCTCCTCGGGCCGGGGGACGTCGCGGTCGGGATCTCGCACTCGGGGACGACACGGGAGACGATCGAGGCGCTCGCCAAGGCCCAGGACAGGGGTGCGACGACGGTCGCGCTGACGAACTTCCCCGGGTCGAGCATCGCGGCCGACGTCGACATCATCCTCACGACCGCGGCCCGCGAGACCGCCCTGCGGTCCGGCGCGACGGCGAGCCGCATCGCCGCGCTCACCGTCGTCGACTGCCTCTTCGTCGCCGTCGCCCAGCACGACCTCCCCCGGGCCCAGCGGGCCGTGAGCGAGACCCGGGCGGCCGTCGCCGGCCACCATGAGCGGAGCTAGCGCCGCCGCCGTCGCCGTCGACGTCGGGGGCTCCGGCCTGCGGGTCCGGGTCGGGGACGGCGAGCCACTCGTCGGCTCCGGCGCCCGGGTCGCCCCCGGGGGGATCGACGTCGGCGCGCTCGTCGCGGACACCCGCCGGCTGCTCGCCGTCGCCGGGGTCGAGGAGGTCGGGTCCCTCGTCTGGGCGATGCGCGGCCTGCTCTCCCTCGCCGACCCGGCGGCGGTGGTCGCGGAGGTGCGCCGCGGTCTGCGCCCCGTCAGGCTCGCCGTCGTCAGCGATGCCGTCGCGAACCTCGTCGGGGCCCTCGGGGGGGTCCGCTCCGGCGCGGTCGTCGCGGCGGGGACGGGCGCGGTCGCCTTCGGGACCGACTTCGCCCACCGCTGGCGGCGGGCGGACGGCTGGGGTCACGTCCTCGGCGACGCCGGCTCCGGCGCGTGGATCGGTCTCGCGGGCCTCCGGGCAGGCCTGCGGTCGCGCGACGGGCTCCCGGGCGGGTCCCCGGCGCTCCTCGAGGCGGGGGTGGACCGGCTCGGCCCGGTCGAGGGGTGGCCACGCCGGGTCACGACGGGCGGCGACGCCCCCGAGCTCCTCGCGTCCTTCGCCCCGTGCGTGACGACCGCCGCCCGCACCGACCCCGTCGCCGCGGGGATCTGCACCGCCGCGGGGCGGGGGCTCGCAGACGCGCTCCTCGCCGTGGGGGCCGGAGTCGGCGGGGACCTCACCGCGACGGGCGGGGTGCTCGCGAGCGCGCCGGTGGCCGATGCGCTGGCCGAGCGGCTCGCCGAACAGGACCGGTCCCTCGTCCCGCCGGTCGGGGGCGCCCTCGACGGGGCCCTCCTCCTCGCCCGGCTCCAGGCCGACGACGGCCTGCCCCGGCACCCGACCTACCTCCTCGCCGACTGACCCACTTCTTGCACGTCCGGCCGCGGTCGAGCGGCGCGTGTCCGGTTCGCGCGGCCCGGCGCGCAAGAAGTGCTGGCGGCGGGTGGTCCGGCGGGACGTGACATTTGGCACCGACCGCGGGCGCCCCCCCTGCCTAGCGTTGCACGGTCAGCGATGCGGAGACCGGGAGGCGTGGGATGGCGACGACGGTGCGGCCGGAGGCGAGAGAGGAGCACGACCTGCGGCGTCACGTCGGCCGCGTCGGGCTCCTCTTCGCGAGCGTGGGGTCGATCATCGGCTCGGGATGGCTCTTCGGGGCGCTCAACGCCTCTCAGACCGCCGGACCCGCGTCGGTGATCTCCTGGGCCCTCGGCGGGGTGATGATCCTCTTCATCGGGCTCTGCTACGCCGAGCTCGGGACGATGTTCCCCCTCTCGGGCGGCGTCGTGCGCTTCCCGCACATCTCCTTCGGCTCCTTCGCCAGCTACACCACCGGGTGGATCACCTGGGTCGCGTGCATGAGCGTCGCCCCCATCGAGGTCGAGGGCGCGCTCCAGTACGCCACGAAGTACGCGCCCTTCACGCAGAGGCAGACCGTCGCCGACGGGAGTACCGTCCACACCCTCACCGGGCTCGGGCTCGTCTTCGCGGTCGCCGCGATGGCGGCCTTCGTCGTCATCAACTACGTCGGGATCCGGTGGTTCGCGCGGATCAACAACGCGCTCGTCTGGTGGAAGCTCGCGATCATCACCATCGTCATCGTCTCGTTCCTCGCCACCCAGTTCCACACGGCGAACTTCACCGCCGAGGGGTTCCGGCCCGAGGGGTGGCACGGGGTGTTCACGGCGATCGCGACGTCGGGGATCGTCTTCTCCTACCTCGGCTTCCGGCAGGGCATCGAGCTTGCCGGTGAGACCGACAACCCGCGCCGCAACGTCCCTCTCGCGGTCATCGGGTCGGTCCTGCTCACGTGCCTCATCTACATCCTCCTCCAGGTCGCCTTCATCGGGGCGGTCCAGCCCGGGGACCTCTCGAACGGGTGGGCCCGGCTCAACTTCACCGACGACTTCGGCCCCCTCGCCGCCACCGCGACGATCCTCGGTCTCGGCTGGCTCGCCGTCCTGCTCTACGTCGACGCGATCGCCTCGCCCGCCGACACCGGGCTCATCTACATCACGGTGACCTCGCGGATCTCCTACGCCATGGGCCGCAACGGCAACGCCCCGTCGGCGCTCGCCCGCACGACGGACCGCGGCGTCCCGCTCGTGAGCATGGGCGTGAGCTTCGTCGTCGGGCTCATCCTCTTCCTCCCGTTCCCGAGCTGGCAGCAGCTCGTCGGGTTCATCACGTCGGCGACCGTCCTCTCGTTCGGGTCCGGCCCGCTCGTCCTCGCGGCCATGCGGCGCCAGATCCCCGACCAGGAGCGCCCGTTCCGGCTGCCGGGCGGCCACGTCATCCCGTTCCTCGGGTTCTGGTCCTCGAACCTCATCGTCTACTGGACCGGCTGGGAGACGAACTACAAGCTCTTCCTCAGCGTCCTCCTCGGGTTCGCCCTCCTCGCGGTCCTCATCGTCCTCGGGAGGGGACACGGGACCGAGCGATGGGACTGGCGTGCCGGGTCGTGGTACCTCCCCTGGCTCGCCGGCCTCGCTCTGCTCTCGTGGCTGAGTGACTACGGCGGCGGCCTGGCCGTCCTCCACTTCGGCTCGGCGATCCCCGTCACCCTCGTCTTCTCGGCCCTCATCTACGCCCTCGCGTGGTGGGTCCGGCTCGACCCCGTCCATGTCGAGCGGCACATCGAGGAGTCCCGTCGCGAGGCGGCGATCGAGGACGAGGCCCTCGGGCTGAGCGGCGCCTGACCTCCGCCGACCCCGCCGCGCCCCGCCCGGGCAGGGGGCGCGGCGGGGCCGACGGGCTCACGCCGCCCGATTTCGGCCGGGGCGGGGACCTCGGGTAGCCTCCTGCGTTGGAGGATTCGCATAGTGGCCTAGTGCGCACGATTGGAAATCGTGTTGGGGATGAAACCCCTCGCGGGTTCAAATCCCGCATCCTCCGCCCGGACGACAGGGGCCCCGGCGATCGCGACGGGGCCCCTGTCCCGTCCCGCGGGCCGGGGGGGCCCGGTGCGGGTGTGGTCGAATGCCGGGATGGAACCCCGCCCCGACCGCCGCCAGCACATCCTCGAGGTCCTCGACGACGCCTTCGGGGACCTCATGGAGGCCGACCCGGACGCGTTCCGGGTGAAGTACCGGAAGATGGCCGCCGACCCGTTCGCGTTCTACCGGGGGACGGCATGCCTGTTCTACGCCGACGTCACGACTGAGAACGACCCGTGGGTCGACGACGAGACCGCCCGGATCTGGGTCCACGGGGACCTTCACGTCGAGAACTTCGGCACCTACCTCAACTCGGACGGCCGGCTCGTGTTCGACGTCAACGACTTCGACGAGGCGTACGTCGGCCACTTCACGTGGGACGTCAAGCGGTTCGTCGCCGGGCTCGCCCTCGTCGGATGGCGCAAGGCCCTCCCGGAGCGGACCGTCCGCGACCTCGCCGGCCGGTACCTCGCGGCCTACCTCGACCAGGTCGACGCGTACGCCGCGGGCGACGACTCCGACGAGTTCGCCCTCCACCTCGGCAACGCCGAGGGGCCCGTGCTCGACCTTCTCACCGCGGCCCGGTGCACGAGCCGGGTCGACCTCCTCGACACGCTCTCGAGCGTCGAGGACGGCCGTCGGCGGCTCCGGCCCGGCGCGGGGGTGCGCGCCCTGGAGCCGGAGGAGCGCGAGCGGGTCGAGGACGCGTTCACCGACTACCTCGCGACGATCCCGGCGTCGAAGCGGTTCGACCGCGACATCTTCTACCGCGTCAACGACGCCGCCCAGGTCAAGGGCATCGGGATCGGGAGCGCCGGGCTGACGAAGTACACCCTCCTCGTCGAGGGCTACAGCGAGGCCCTCGACAACGACGTCGTCCTCAGCATGAAGCGGGCCAACACCCCGGCCGTCAGCCGGTTCACGAGCCCGGAGCGCGTCGAGGGGTACTTCGAGCACGAGGGCCACCGGACCGTGGTCAGCCAGCGGGCGCTCCAGCTCCACACCGACCCGCTGCTCGGGCACACGACCCTCGACGGCGTCGGCTACGTCGTCTCCGAGGTGAGCCCGTACGAGGTCGACCTCGAGTGGGACGCGATCGACCACCCCGACGACATCGCCTCGCTCGTCGACTCCCTCGGCCGGGCGACGGCCAAGGTCCACTGCGCCTCCGACGAGGACAGCGACCAGACGCTCGTCGACGCCCAGGTCGAGCAGGCCGTCGTCCGGGTCCTCGACGGGCGCAGGGCCGAGTTCGTCGAGGCGATGACCGACTTCGGGATCGGGTACGCCGACCGGGTCCGCGCCGACCACGCGACGTTCGTCGACGCCTTCCGGGAGGGCGACGTCGGCATCGACTCCTTCCTCGCCCGCGAGTGAGCCCCGGCCCGCCGCCCGGCGCCGGTCAGCGGGCCAGGTAGACGGTGTTCGTCGAGGCCCCGCCGGTGTAGGGGTTGGGGAAGGAGACGACGTGGGCCTCCTCGTGGTCGAACACCTCGCCGAGCACGGCCCGGAAGGACGGGTCGGGTGGGTCGTCGGACCACAGCCCGAAGACCCCGCCGGGGCGCAGGGCCCGGGTGAGGCCGGTGAGGCCGTCGGTCGTGTAGAACGCGGCGTGGCTCGGGTGGAGGACGTGGCTCGGGGTGTGGTCGATGTCGACGAGCACGGCGTCGAAACGCCGGGCCGGGGTCTCCGGGTCGAGCCCGTCCGCCGTGGCGACGGCGGCGAAGAAGTCGCCGTGGACGAGCCGGGTCCGGGGGTCGTCGGCGAGCCCGGCGGCCTCGGGGAGGAGGCCGTCGCGGTGCCATCGGATGACGTCCTCGAGGGCCTCGACGACGACGAGGGTCCGGACCCGGTCGTCCTCGAGCACGGTCCGGGCGGTGTAGCCGAGGCCGAGCCCGCCGACGACGACGTCGAGTCCGGTGCCGGTGACCTCGGCGAGCCCCATCCGGGCGAGCTCGACCTCGGCCGCGGTGAACAGGCTCGACATGAGGAACTCCTCGTCGAGCTTGACCTCGTACAGCTCCTCGCCGAGGACGGGGTCGACCCGCCGCCGCAGGCTGATAAGCCCCATGTCGGTCTCGCCCCAGGCGAGCTCCTCGAACCGTGCCGACACCCCGGCCGCCTACGCCTGCTCCGGGCATGCCGGGCGGGGCTGCCGGTCGGGGGCTGCGCAGCGGCCGCGGGGGCCTCCTCGGGTCACCGCTCAATTGCACCACGTCGGAGGGATTCGCGGCGGCCCGGGACGTCCCCGTATGCTGCTCACCGGCCCCCCGCGTGGTGGTACCTCACTCAACTCCCCCAGGGCAGGAATGCAGCAAGGGTCGGTGAGCTCTTCCAGGTGCGCGGGGGGTCCCTGCCTGCCCCCGCCCCGGCGCCCGGGGCGTCCCGGCTGTCACGCCCGGCGACTAGGGTCTCCCCCGTGAGCACCGCCCTCTACCGCCGCTACCGGCCCGAGACCTTCGCCGACGTCATCGGCCAGGAGCACGTCACCGAGCCGCTCATGCAGGCCCTGCGGACGGGGCGCATCAGCCACGCGTACCTCTTCTCGGGCCCGCGTGGCTGCGGCAAGACGACGAGTGCCCGGATCCTCGCCCGGTGCCTCAACTGCGAGCAGGGCCCGACCCCGACGCCGTGCGGGGCCTGCGACTCGTGCGTCGCCCTCTCCCGTGGGGGACCGGGGAGCGTCGACGTCATCGAGATCGACGCGGCCAGCCACGGCGGCGTCGACGATGCCCGCGACCTGCGGGAACGGGCGAGCTACGGCCCGGCGCAGAGCCGCTACAAGGTCTACATCATCGACGAGGCGCACATGGTGACGCCGCAGGGCTTCAACGCCCTCCTCAAGATCGTCGAGGAGCCCCCCGAGCACGTGAAGTTCGTCTTCGCGACGACCGAGCCGGACCGGGTCATCGGGACGATCCGGTCGCGGACCCACCACTACCCGTTCCGGCTCGTGCCTCCCGCCCGCCTCCAGGACTACCTCGAGGAGCTCTGCGCGAGCGAGGGCGTCGCCGTCCAGCCGGGGGTGCTCTCGTTCGTCGTGCGCGCCGGGGGCGGGTCGGTGCGCGACTCGCTCTCGGTCCTCGACCAGCTCATCGCGGGCTCGGGCGAGGACGGCCTCACCTACGAGCGGGCTGCGTCCCTCCTCGGGTTCACGGACGCCGAGCTCCTCGACGCGACGGTCGACGCGTTCGCGGCGGGGGACGCCGCGGCGGTCTTCCACGAGATCGACCGGGTCATCGAGACCGGGCTCGACCCGCGCCGGTTCGTCGAGGACCTCCTCGAACGCTTCCGCGACCTCATCGTCGTCGCGGCGACGCCAGACGGGGCGGCCTCGATCCTCCGAGGGCTCCCCGAGGACCAGATCGACCGGATGCGTCAGCAGGCCGCGGCCTTCGGATCCGGCTCCCTCTCGCGCGCGGCCGACGTCGTCAACGCCGGGCTCACCGACATGACCGGCGCGACCGCGCCACGGCTCCAGCTCGAGCTCATCGCCGCCCGGGTCCTCCTCCCCGGCGCCGCCGGGGAGGCGGGGTACGCCGCTCGCCTCGACCGCCTCGAGCGCCGGCTCGACGTCGGCGGTGTCCCGAGCGGGTCCGCCACCCCCTCCGCGCAGTCGGGGCCCACCCGGCCCGCGCCCGAGCCCGGCCGCCCCGGGGCGGGGGCGCCGGAGGGGCCGCCCACGTCCGCGCCGCCCACGTCCGCGCCGCCCACGTCCGCGCCGCCCACCCCGGCGCCGCCCACCCCGGCGCCGGTGGACACCGTCGCGGGGGCCGGGTCCGGCGGTGACGCCGGGCCGACCCCGGAGCCGGCCGCGTCGTCGGGAGCCGACCGCGCGCCCGCCCCGGCAGGGGCCGACCGCCCACCCGCCGCCCCGGGGCCGGCGGGCCTCGACCTCGCCGCGGTCCGGCGGGCGTGGCCCGACGTCCTCGCCCGGATCTTCGCCCTCAAGCGGACCTCGTGGACCCTGCTCTCCGAGCACGCCCACGTCGTCGACTACGACGGGCGCCGCTTCGTCCTCGGCCTCTCGACGACCGGCCTGGCCAACGCCTTCCGCTCGGGGGTCCATGCCGAGGTCGTCCGACAGGCCCTCGTCGACGCCCTCGGGATCGACGTCCGCGTCGAGGGGGTCGCGAGCCCCGACGCGCCGCGGCCGGCCGAGGACGTCGAGCAGGCGCCCGTGGCGCCGCCGCCGGACCCGCCGGCCCCGACGACCGGGGTCCCCCCCGAGGAGGGCGCGGCGACCCGCAGCCGCCCTTCCGGTGCCGACCCCACCCCGGCGGGGCCGGAGGCCGGGGACTGGGCGAGCGCGCCGTCCGACCCCGGGTCGGCGCCGAGCTGGGCGACCGAGGAGGCCGCAGCCCCCCAGGCGGACCCGGGGGCCGGTCGGATGAGCCCGTGGCAGCGGGCCCGTGCCCGGGTCGAGCAGGAGCCCGCCCGCGACGACTCGGCGCCGGCCGCGGACGACAGCGCGGTCAGCGTCGACGACGAGGACATCGCCGAGGCCGGCGAGGTCGGACGGCCCGTCGTCGAGCGCATCCTCGGCGGCCAGGTCATCGGCGAGCAGCAGGACTGAGACCCCCGCGGTGGCAGCCCGCGGGCTGCTGTGGGTAGATGGGGACGAGCGACAACGGCGTCCGTCCCCTGGGCCCGACCCCCCGCCAAGGAGCAGCAGATGACCCGCTTCGGCTACACCCTCATGACCGAGCAGTCCGGCCCGCGTGAGCTCGTCACCCACGCCTCCTCGGCCGAGCGCGCCGGCTTCGACTTCGAGGTGATGAGCGACCACTACAACCCGTGGCTCGAGGAGCAGGGACATGCCCCGTACGCGTGGAGCGTCCTCGGCGCGGTCGCGCAGGTGACGAGCTCGATCGAGCTCATGACGTACGTCACCTGCCCGACGATGCGCTACCACCCGGCGGTCGTCGCCCAGAAGGCCGCCACCGTCGGCATCCTCTCCGAGGGGCGGTTCATGCTCGGCCTCGGCTCCGGTGAGAACCTCAACGAGCACGTCGTCGGGCAGGGCTGGCCGATGGCCGAGGAGCGCCACGGGCGCCTCGTCGAGGCCATGGAGATCATCGGCGCGCTGCTCGACGGCGACCACATCGACTACGACGGCGAGTACTACCGGGTCGAGGCCGCGAAGCTCTGGGACCTCCCCGAGGCCCGCGTGCCGGTCGGGGCGGCCGTCTCGGGGCGGCGCTCGGTCGAGGCGTTCTCCCCGTTCGCCGACGCGCTCATCGCCGTCGAGCCCAGGCCCGAGCTCGTCTCGATGTGGGACGAGACCCGGGACGGGCCGAGCCGCAAGATCGGCCAGATCCCGATCTGCTGGGGACCGGACAAGGACGCGGCCGTCGAGACGGCCCGCGCCCAGTTCCGGTGGTTCGCCGGCGGCTGGTCGGTCAACTCGGTCCTCCCCATGCCGAGCAGCTTCGCGGCGGGGACGCAGTTCGTCCGCGAGGACGACGTCGCCGAGAACATCGCGTGCGGCCCGGACATCGACGCGATCGTCGCCTCGGTCGCCCCGTTCTGGGTGGCGGGGTTCACCGACGTCGCCCTCGTCCAGGTCGGCGACGAGAGCCAGGAGGACTTCCTCCAGGTTGCCGAGTCCGAGCTGCTCCCCGCCCTGCGGGACGCCGCTCCCTCGGACGCGGGGTGAGCGGGTCGGCGCACGTCCGCGCCCTCCCGGGCGGCGGCCTCCGGACGAGGGCATAGGCTGCGGACGTGTACGAAGGCGTGGTCCAGGACCTCATCGACGAGCTCGGCCGACTCCCCGGGGTCGGTCCCAAGAGCGCGCAGCGGATCGCCTTCCACCTCCTCCAGGCCGACGCCGTCGACGTCGAGCGGCTCGTCGCCGCGCTCACCGAGGTCAAGGCGAAGGTCCGCTTCTGCGTGACCTGCGGCAACGTCGCGCAGGAGGAGCAGTGCCGGATCTGTGCCGACCCCCGGCGTGACGGCCACGCGATCTGCGTGGTCGAGGAGCCCAAGGACGTCGTCGCCATCGAGCGGACCCGCGAGTTCCGCGGCCGCTACCACGTCCTCGGCGGCGCGATCAGCCCGATCGAGGGGGTCGGCCCGGACGACCTCCGATTCGCCGAGCTCATGGCCCGTCTCGGCGACGGCGAGGTCGCCGAGATCATCATCGCGACCGACCCCAACCTCGAGGGCGAGGCGACGGCCGCCTACCTCGCGCGGGTCCTCAAGCCGATGGGTCTGCGGGTCACCCGGCTCGCGTCCGGACTCCCGGTGGGGGGCGACCTCGAGTACGCCGACGAGGTCACCCTCGGCCGGGCCTTCGAGGGAAGGAGACTGCTCGATGTCTGACGAGCTCCAGCTGCTCGCCGACGACTCGGCACGCCACGCCCAGAGCTACCTCGACACCGTCACCGAGCTCGCCTCGGGCTCGGTGCCCGACGCGGCGATCCCGATGAGCCTCCTCGCCGTCTCCCAGGTCCTCGTCATGGGGGCCCGGCTCGGGGCGATCGAGGATGTCGTCCCCGAGGAGCGCTTCGAGCCCGACAGCGGCCCCGACCCCGAGGTCGACCCGGTCCGCGAAGGGATCGCCAACCTCTTCGAGGGCGTCGACGACTACGTCGACCTCGTCGACCCGGTCACCTCGACCGAGGTCACCCGGGGCTCGGTGTCCAACGACCTCGCGATCATCGCGGCGGCCCTCACCCACGGGCTCGTCCACCACCGGGAGGGCCGCCCCTCGGAGGCCCTCTGGTGGTGGCAGTTCAGCTACCTCTCCGACTGGGGCGAGCGGGCCGCGATGTCGCTCCGGGTCCTCCAGGGCCTCCTCGCCCACGTCCGGCTCGACGCCGACGACGACATCGTCGCCGAGGCGGAGTTCGACGCCCTCCACCCCTGACGCGGAGGCCGGTCCGACGCCGACGCTGAGCCGGTCCGCGTCCCACCCCCGGAGGGGAACGGCACGGCGCGGCGCCCGCAGGCGGCGGGCGTCCGGCCGGCGAGCCGGGCTCGCTAGAATGTCGGCACCGCCACCCCCGAACGACGGAGAGATCGTGAGTCTGGTCGTCCAGAAGTACGGCGGGTCCTCGCTCGCGGATGCCGAGAGCATCAAGCGCGTGGCCCGCAGGATCGTGGAGACCCACAAGGCCGGGAACGACGTCTGCGTCGTCGTCTCCGCCATGGGCGACACCACCGACGACTTGCTCGACCTCGCCCGTGAGGTCAGCCCGCTGCCGCCCGCTCGCGAGATGGACATGCTGCTCACCGCCGGGGAGCGGATGTCGATGGCGCTCGTCGCCATGGCGATCCACAACCTCGGCCACGGCGTCCGGAGCTTCACGGGGAGCCAGGCGGGGGTCATCACCGACTCCGCGCACGGGAAGGCCCGGATCATCGATGTCACCCCGGGCAGGATCAGC
The DNA here is from genome assembly GCA_963783735.1 of uncultured Actinomycetota bacterium. Lineage (GTDB taxonomy): Bacteria > Actinomycetota > Actinomycetes > Actinomycetales > Dermatophilaceae > CAWDAQ01. The sequence goes on from CAWAOO010000001.1 coordinate 270,931, forward strand.
TCGGCGCTCGGGGAGGGGCACATCGTCATCGTCGCCGGCTTCCAGGGCGTGAGCCAGGACGACAAGGAGATCACCACCCTCGGCCGGGGGGGGTCCGACACGACCGCCGTCGCGCTCGCCGCCGCCCTCGAGGCGGACGTCTGCGAGATCTACTCCGACGTCGACGGCGTCTTCACCGCCGACCCGCGAATCGTCCCGACCGCGCGGAAGATCCCCCGGGTCACGACCGAGGAGATGCTCGAGCTCGCCGCCTCGGGCGCGAAGATCCTCCACCTGCGCTGCGTCGAGTACGCCCGCCGGTACAACATGCCGATCCACGTCCGCTCCTCCTTCTCGACGAAGGAGGGCACGTGGGTCATGCCGACCACCGAGCAAGGAGACGAGACCGTGGAAGACCCGATCATCGCCGGGGTGGCACACGACCGCAGCGAGGCCAAGATCACCGTCGTCGGGGTCCCCGACACCCCGGGCAAGGCCGCGGAGATCTTCTCGGCGGTCTCCGAGGCGGCGATCAACATCGACATGATCGTCCAGAACGTCTCCGCGGCCGGGAGCTCCCGGACCGACATCTCCTTCACTCTCCCCAAGGCGGACGGGCAGACGGGGGTGCAGACCCTCCGGAAGATCCAGGACTCGGTCGGCTTCGGCTCCCTCCAGTACGACGACCAGATCGGCAAGCTCTCCCTCGTCGGGGCCGGGATGCGGACCCACCCCGGGGTCTCGGCGACGTTCTTCAGGGCGCTCGCGGAGGCCGGGATCAACATCGAGATGATCTCCACCTCGGAGATCCGGATCTCGGTCGTCACCCAGGCCGACGAGCTCGACGAGGCCGTCCAGGCCATCCACACCGCCTTCGGACTCGACAGTGCCGAGGGGGAAGCGGTCGTCTACGGGGGCACCGGCAGGTGAGCCCCCTGGGCGCCGCACCGCCCGCACCGACGCTCGCCCTCCTCGGCGCGACCGGCCTCATGGCGGAGGCAACGCTGCGCGTCATCGGGATGCGCGAGGACCTCTGGGGGGAGGTCCGGCTGCTCTCGCCGGGCTGTGGGGAGCCGCGGACCCAGACCGTCCGGGGCGAGGATCGGCCGGTGCGCGACCTCACCCCCGAGGCCCTCGAGGGGGTGGACGTCGCCCTCGTCAACCTCCACGCGTCCCAGGCCCGCGGGTGGGTGGAGGCTGCCGTCCGGGCGGGTGCGGTCGTCATCGACAACAGCGGGGCCTACCGCTCCGACGCCGACGTCCCCCTCGTCGTGCCCGAGGTCAACCCGGCCCAGGTCCGGAACCGCCCCAAGGGGGTCATCGCGATGCCCGGGCCGCTGACGCTCACCCTCATCGACGCGGCCCACGCCCTCAACTCCGGCTGGGAGCTCACCGGGCTCGTCGTCACCGCGCTCCTCGCCGCCTCCTCCGCCGACGAGCCGGGGATCGAGCGTCTCTACGCCGAGCTCGCCGCCGTCGGCGGACGCCGCCAGATCGGCCAGGTCGCCGGGGACATCCGGGCCACGGTCGCCGAGGCCCTGCCCGACGACTCCCCGTTCCCGGCGCCGCTCGCGATGAACCTCGTCCCCCACGTCGGGGAGCTCGCCGAGGAGGGGTGGACGAGCGAGGAGGTCGCCGTCGGCGACGAGACCCGCAAGGTCCTCGGGACGCCCGACCTCGACGTCGAGGCGACCTGCGTCCAGGTGCCCGTCGTCTCGACCCACTCGGTCTCGGTGTACGCGACGTTCGCCCGGGAGATCGCCGTCGGGGAGGCCCGGCAGGCCCTCGTCGAGGCTCCCGCGGTGGTCGCGCTCGACGACCCGGACGGGCGCGAGTTCCCGACCCCCGTCGACACCGTCGGCGCCGACCCGCGCTTCGCCGGACGGCTGCGCCAGGCTTCCGGAAAGCCGCATACACTGAACCTGTTCATCTGCGCGGACACACTGCGCCGGGGGGCCATGGGGATGGTTCTCACGGCGGAGCTCGTCGGGCGGGAGCTCACCGGGGCCACCGGGCCCACGCACGTCTGAGGAGAGCGAGGTCGGCGGCGGTGGGGCCTCCGAGCCCGACGTCGTGCGGGTGGGTGTCAGCATGTTCACGGGTTGGTCACAGTGTGATGAAGGCAACGTGCCGTGCTGGGGCAAATGTGACAGATGGTGCACGATGAGGGCGCACGCGAAACGTGCGTCACGAAGGGGGTTCCACGATGGGGCCACAGCAGGACGACCGCAACACCGACCCCGGCGCCGGACGGGCCGACGCGACGGCGACCGCCCGCGGGGGCCCGGCCACCGCGAGCCAGGGTCCCTCGGCGGCGTACCGTCGGCGACAGATGCGCCGGATCGCGGTCTTCGTCACCCTCCCCGGCCTCCTCCTCGGCTCGGCGAGCATCGCCGCGGCGTACGGCACCGGCCTGCTGCGCCACTCCGCGGAGGCTCCGACGTGCACCCCGACCGTCGTCACGGCCCCCGACCGGGACTCGTTCACCCTCAACGTCGTCAACTCGAACGAGACGGCCGGCCAGGGGGCCGACGTCGCGCGCCAGCTCGAGCAGCGCGGCTTCGCCATCGGGGTCGTGACGAACGCGCCGGAGGACGTCTACATCAAGAAGTCGGCGATCGTCTACTACGGCAAGGGCGGACTCGACAATGCCCTCCTCGTCGCCAAGCAGGTCCCCGGGTCGACCCTGTGGGAGGACGGCCGGGACTCGGCCAACGTCGACCTCTTCATCGGGTACGGGTACACCTCTCTCGTCACCGCGCCTCCGCCGACGCCGCCCAAGCCGTCCGAGATCACCGTGAACGTCTACAACACGACCTACCGGGACGGGCTCGCGACGACCGTCGGGGCGACGCTGCGCTCCCGCGGGTTCCGGCTCGGCGAGGTCGGCAACGACCCCGCGAAGGCATTCCTGCCCAAGTCCGTCGCCGTCCTGCGGTACGGGCCCGACGGCGAGCTCGCGGCGGAGCGCCTCCAGGAGCAGCTCCCCGACGTGAAGATGGCCCGGGACGACCGTCCCGGTGCCGAGCTCGACCTCGTCCTTGGCAACGGCTTCACCCGCCTCGTCCGGACGAAGGAGCTGCCGGCTCCGGCGCCCACGCTGCCGCTGCCCGCGGAGACCGTCGAGCGCCCCTGCGAGTGACCGCGTTCGGCGGGCTCTCCGCCGGTTCCGGACCGTCCCGGGTGGCCGCTGTGGTGTGGGTCACGCCGAGCGCTGACACAATGAGTGCCAACTCGACCCGGGAGGTTCGTCCATGACCGTGCGTACCGTCGCCATGCTCACCGCAGGCGGGCTCGCCCCCTGCCTCTCGGCCTCCGTCGGCGGCCTCATCCGCCGCTGGAGCGAGGTCGCGCCCGACGTGCGGATCATCGGCTACCTCAACGGGTACGCCGGCCTCCTCACCGGGGACTGGATCGAGATCACCGACGACGTCCGGGAGCGCGCCCACGTCCTCGACCGGTTCGGGGGGAGCCCGCTCGGGAACAGCAGGGTGAAGCTCACCAACGCCGACGACCTCGTCGAGCGCGGGCTCGTCCGCCCGGGGGAGGACCCGCTCGCCGTCGCCGCCGACCAGCTCACCGCAGACGGCGTCGACGTCCTGCACACCATCGGCGGCGACGACACGAACACGACGGCCGCTGACCTCGCCCGGCACCTGCGCGAGCATGGCCACGACCTCACCGTCGTCGGGCTCGCGAAGACGATCGACAACGACGTCGTCCCGATCCGGCAGTCGCTCGGCGCGTGGACGGCGGCCGAGCAGGGCGCGGTCTTCGCCCGGAACATCGTCGCCGAGCACACGTCGAACCCCCGGATGCTCATCATCCACGAGGTCATGGGCCGCAAGTGCGGATGGCTCGCGGCGGCGACGGCCCTCCGGCACCACGAGTGGGCCCGCGCGCAGGAGTACCTCCCGGGGATCCGCAACGACGTCAGCCGGTGGGACGTCCACGCCGTCCACGTCCCCGAGCGACCCCTCGACATCGAGGCGGAGGCGCGCCGGCTGCGCGCCGTCATGGACGAGATCGGGAACGTGACGATCTTCCTCTCCGAGGGGGCCGGGGTCGAGGACGTCGTCGCGGAGATGGAGGCGTCGGGCGACGAGGTCCCCCGGGACCCGTTCGGCCACGTCATGATCGACAAGGTCAACCCGGGGGCATGGTTCGCCGAGCGGTTCGCCGAGAAGCTCGGCGCCGAGAAGGTCATGGTCCAGAAGAGCGGGTACTTCAGCAGGTCGGCCGCCGCGAACGCCGCCGACCTCGAGCTCATCGCCCGGTCCGTCGAGGTCGCCGTCGACGCCGGGCTCGCCGGCCGGTCCGGGGTCATCGGGGAGGACGAGGAGAAGGACGGCGAGCTGCGGGCCATCGAGCTCGACCGGATCGCGGGCGGCAAGGCCTTCGACCCCTCGGTCGAGTGGTTCCAGGGTCTCCTGCGCGACATCGGCCAGGCCTGAGGAGGCGCTGGTGAGCACGGACGCGGTGGTCGTCGGTTCCGGGCCGAACGGGCTCGTCGCGGCCAACCTCCTCGCCGACTCCGGCTGGGACGTCGTCGTCCTCGAGTCCAGGGAGGATGTCGGCGGCGCCGTCCACAGCGACTCGACCGTCGCCCCCGGGTACGTCCACGACACGTTCAGCTCCTTCTACCCGCTCGCCGCCGCGTCACCGACGATCCGCGGACTCGACCTCGAACGACACGGGCTGCACTGGGTCCACGCGCCCGCGGTCGCGGGCACCCCGTTCGAGAACGGCGACTGGGCGGTCCTCCACCGGGACCGTGCGGACACGGCGGCCGGGCTCGACGCCCTCACCCCCGGGGACGGGGATGCGTGGCTCGAGCTCTGCCGCGAGTGGGACCGGATCGGCGACCAGGTCGTCGGTGCGCTGCTCACCCCGTTCCCCCCGGTCAGGCACGGTCTCGCGGCCCTCTCCCGGCTCCCTGCGGCCGGCGGGCTGACCTACGTCCGGAGTCTCCTGTCGCCGGTGCGCTCGATGGCCGACGACCGGTTCCGCGGCGAGGCCGGCAAGGTCCTCCTCACCGGCAACGCCGCCCACACCGACATCTCCGTCGACGCCCCCGGGTCCGCCCTCATGGGCTGGCTGCTGACGATGCTCGGCCAGCACGTCGGCTTCCCCGTCCCCCGGGGGGGCGCCGGGATGCTCGCCCGGGCGATGGCGCGCCGCTTCGAGGCCGGCGGCGGGACGATCCGGCGCGGGACCCGCGCGGAGGAGGTCCTCGTCCGCGGCGGGCGGGCGGTCGGCGTGCGCACCGCCGGCGGTGACGTCGTCGATGCCCGGCAGGCCGTCATCGCCGACGTCAGCGCTCCCGCGCTCTACGGGGGCCTCGTCCCGTGGGAGCACCTCCCCGGGCGCCTGCGGGCGAAGATGCGCCAGTTCTCCTGGGACCCCGGGACGATCAAGGTCGACTGGGCCCTCGACGGGCCCGCCCCGTGGACCAACCCGCCGCGGCGGACCCCGGGGACGGTGCACATCGTCGAGCGCACGGACGTCCTCGCGATCATGCAGGCCCAGATGTCCTCGGGTCTCGTCCCCGACACCCCGTTCCTCCTCGTCGGGCAGATGGCGGCCGCGGACCCGACCCGGGCCCCCGGCGGGGCCGAGTCGATGTGGGCCTACACCCACGTCCCCCAGGAGGTGAGGGGGGACGCCGGGGGCGAGGGCATCCGCGGCGTCTGGGACCACGACGACACCGAGCGGATGGCCGACCGGATGCAGCGCCGCCTCGAGAAGTTCGCGCCCGGGCTCGCCGACCGCGTCGTCGCCCGACGGGTCCTCGGCCCCCGCGAGCTCGAGGAGCGCGACGAGAACCTCGTCGGCGGCGCACTCAACGGGGGGACGTCGAACCTCCACCAGCAGCTCGTCTTCCGACCGGTCGCCGGACTGGGCCGGGCCGAGACCCCGGTCGAGGGCCTCTACCTCGGGTCCGCGTCGGCGCACCCCGGCGGGGGCGTCCACGGGGCGTGCGGCTCGAACGCCGCCCGGGCCGCCCTCGCCCACGCCCGGGTCCGCCGGCTGCGGGCGCTCGCGCCGTCACGACGGGACCGGGGGGCGTCGAGAGCATGAACCGCACCCGCAGGGTGATGGACGCCACGCCGCAGGCGATCTTCGACGTCCTCTCGGACGGCTGGTCGTACGCCACCTGGGTCGTCGGGGCCGCCCGCATCCGGCGCGTCGACGCGGACTTCCCGAGCCCCGGCTGCCTGGTCCACCACTCGGTGGGCGCCTGGCCCCTTCTCCTCAGCGACAACACCGGCGTCATCGAGTACGACCCACCCCGCGAGATGCTCCTCCGGGTCCGCGCGTGGCCCGCCGGGGAGGGTGAGGTCCGGCTGACCTGCACCGACCTCGGGGACGGCCGGACCGAGGTCGTCATGGACGAGCGGTCGGTCAGCGGTCCGGTCTCCCTCGTGCCCGGGCCGCTCGAGGACCGGTTGCTCCGGGGTCGCAACGCGGAGACCCTCCGCCGGCTCGCCTACCTCGCCGAGAGCGGCGCCCGCAGCGAGCACGGCCCCCACGAGCGCACCCGGAGCTGACCGCCGGCCCGATGGTCCCCGAGGGAGGGGCCGAGGCTGCCCTCGGCGCGGAGGTCCGATGGGCATTTCTTCGGGTTCACCCTTGACAGCACCCCCGTCGTCACTACTCTTTACGACAATCGTTCGTACCCTTACGAACTCCGGTCGGTGTCGAGAGGTGTCCCCGTGAGTCAGTTGAAGCCCGCGCCCGAAGAGACCCATGAGACGGCGCTCCGACACGGCCGGCTCGGTGTCGCCGGGATCGTGTTCTTCGTCGTGGCGGCCGCCGCCCCGTTGGTCGGGATGACCGGCGCCGTGCCGGTCGCGATCGTCCTCGGCAACGGCGCCGCTGTCTCCGGGGCCTACGTCGCGGTCGGCGTGACGCTGTTGCTGTTCAGCGTGGGCTACGCGACGATGAGCCGCCACGTCACCAACACCGGCGCGTTCTTCGCGTTCGTCGGTCGAGGTCTGGGTGTCGCCACGGGCGTCGGCAGCGCCTTCGTCTCCCTCGTCGCCTACATCGCGATCCAGCTGGCCATCTACGGGTTCTTCGGGGGGTTGGTCGCGTTCCAGATGAACGATGCCCTCGGCATCGACCTCGCCTGGTGGGTGTGGTGCCTCATCGCCTGGGCGCTCGTCACCGGACTGTCGCTCTTCAGCGTCGACGTCGGCGCGAAGGTGCTCGGCCTGCTCATGGCCCTCGAGGTCCTGTCCCTGCTCGTGATGGCCGTCGCCGTGTTCGTGGTCGGAGGACCGGAGGGCGTCGACGTCGGCGCGTCCTTCGCCCCCTCCAACATCCTGGTGGGGGGGCTGAGCGGCTCCGCAGGAATCGCGCTGGCCTTCGCCTTCGCGTCGTACATCGGGTTCGAGGCCACGGCCATCTACGGTGAGGAGTCCAAGGACCCGAAGCGAACGGTTCCCGTCGCGACCTACACCGCCGTCACGCTCATCACCGTGCTCTTCGGGTTCGTCACCTTCGCCGTCGTCACCGGGCTCGGCTCCTCCGCGGTCGTCGACCGGGTGGCCGAGCTGTCGTCGGTGGGCGGGGAGCCGTTGGCGGACCCGGCGGCGGTCGTCTTCTCGGTCGCGGAGACCTTCGTGGGCGAGTGGCTGGGGACCTGGGCGGGCACACTGGTCTCGACGACGATGCACTGGCTCGTGATCAGCAGCCTGTTCGCGGGGCTCCTGGCGTTCCAGAACTCGGCCGCCCGGTACTTCTTCTCCATGGGCCGGGCGAGCGTGCTGCCCAGCGCGCTGGACCGGGTCAACCGGCGTGGCGCCCCGATGGCCGCCTCGCTCACCACGTCCGTGGTCGCCGGGGCCGTCATCGTGCTCTTCGGGCTCACCGGCCTCGACCCGGTGACCAACATGTTCTTCTGGTTCAGCGGACTGGCGGTCGTCGGGATCATCGTCGTCGAGGCGCTCGTCTGCGTCGCCGTCATCGCCTACTTCCGCCGGACGCGGGAGGACACCCGGGTGTGGAACACCCTCCTCGCACCGGCCCTGGCCTTCATCGGCCTCGTCGTCGGCGCCTACCTCCTCATGTCGAGGTTCGGCCTGCTCGCCGGGACCGTGGCCGAGGGTGTCGACCCCACCACCCAGCAGTGGGGCCTGAACGCGATCGGCTGGACCCTGGTGCTCCTGCCGTTCGTCATGCTCGGCGTGGGGTCGGTCGTCGGTCACCTGAGGCGGCGCAACGAGAACGAGGACGCCGTCAAGGACCTCGTCTCCTGACGGCTCACCGTCCGCCGACGGCCACAGCGGCGGGCCGCCCGGTCACGGACTCGGGCGGCCCGCCGGTCCGCGCGTTCGAGCGGGGTGGCCGGCCTCCCCGTGACCTGCCGGACGGGAGCGCGCCCCTCGCGTCGACGCGTGCGTCGCGCACTGAGAACACCCTTGACCGGACCCGGTCCCGGCCATAACGTTAGGCCCCAAACGATTAGAGGAGGAGCCCATGGCAGCCGAGCACCATCTCGTGCCCGTCGAGGGGGTGCCGGTCGACACCCGGCACTGGATCGGGGGCCGCCGCGTCCCCTCGACGTCGACGTTCGCGGACATCTCCCCGATCGACGAGACCGTCATCGCCGAGATCGCGGCCGGCGGGGCCGAGGAGGTTGACGCCGCCGTCGCCGCGGCTCGCGAGGCGTTCCCGGCGTGGGCGGTCCTCCCCGTCGCCGAGCGCTCGGCCATCCTCCGCCGGGTGGCCGAGGGGGTCGAGGCGCGCGTCGAGGACCTCGCGCGGGTCGAGACCCGGGACAACGGCTCACTCATCCGCAGCCACCGCCGAGGCGTCATGCCCCGCGTGGCGACGAACTTCCGCTTCTTCGCCGACTACGCGCAGACGAGCCTGGGACACCCCGACATGGACGTCCGAGGACACCGGGAGCGCATCACCTACGACCCGGCGGGGGTCGTCGCGATCATCACCCCCTGGAACGCGCCCCTCATGCTCTCCACCTGGCGGATCGGCCCGGCGCTCGCGGCGGGGAACACCGTCGTCCTCAAGCCCCCGGAGTGGGCCCCGCTCACGGCATCGCTCCTCGCCGACATCATGGCCGAGGCGGGAGTCCCCGACGGGGTGTTCAACGTCGTCCAGGGATCGGGCGCCGAGGCGGGGGCCCCGCTCACCGCGCACCCGGGCATCAACCGCCTCTGCTTCACCGGCTCCGTCCCGACGGCCGGCGTGATCGCGGCCGCGGCCGCAACGAACGTCGTCCCGCTCTCCTTCGAGCTCGGCGGCAAGTCGCCGCTCGTCGTGTTCGCGGACGCCGACCTCGATCTGGCCGTCGACCTCGCGGTCGAGCAGTTCGACAACGCCGGCCAGGTCTGTCTCAAGGCCGCCCGGATGCTCGTCGAGGCCTCGGTCGCCGAGGAGTTCACGAGGCGGCTCGTCGACCGCGCGTCGCAGCTGCGGCTGGGAGACCCGCGCGAGCAGGACACCGACGTCTCCGCGCTGATCTCACGACGCCACTTCGAGCAGATCAGCGGCCTCGTCGAGCGCGCCCTCGCCGACGGTGCGCGTCCGCTCCTCGGTGGCGGACCGGACGCCGAGCTCGGGGGCCTCTACTTCCGGCCCACCGTGCTGGTCGACGCCCCCGAGGGGTCCGAGATCCTCACCGAGGAGGTCTTCGGTCCGGTGGTGACGGTCGAGACCTTCGAGGGGGAGGACGAGGCGGTGCGGAAGGCGAACGACACCCGCTTCGGCCTCGCCGCCACCCTCGTCACCAGTGACGCCGACCGGGCGGAGCGGGTCTCGGGCCAGCTCGACGCCGGGACGGTCTGGGTGAACTGCTTCTTCGTGCGGGACCTCGGCGCCCCGTTCGGTGGCAACGGCAAGTCGGGCATCGGCCGCGAGGGTGGCGTCTGGTCCTTCGACTTCTACACGAACATCAAGAACAGCGTCTTTAGCCCGACGGGCTGGAAGGAGTGACCATGGGTGAAGTAGTAGGTGCCGGCCTGCTGGCGCACGTCCCGACGATCATGCTCCCCGAGGAGACCCGCCGTGAGCTCAACGGCGGTGAGGACTTCACGCTCGGACCCGCGCTGGAGGACCTCCGGCGCGACGTGTTCGAGACGCTCGACTACGACACCGTCGTCGTCCTCGACTCGCACTGGTTCACCACGGTCGAGTTCGTCGTCACGGCCCAGGACCGGCGTGCGGGGCTCTTCACGGCCGAGGAGCTCCCCCGCGGCATGTGCCGCATCCCGTACGACTGGCGCGGTGACCCCGAGCTCGCGGCCGCGATGGCCGAGCGCGAGGCCGACCACTCGACCTGGGTGACCGCGAACGACGACCCGTACCTGCCGCTGTACTACGCGACCCTGAACCTGTGGAAGTTCCTCGGCGAGGGCCTCGACAGGCGGTGGGTCTCCGTGTCGGTCGCCCAGACCGGGGAGATGGAGGACTTCCTCCGCGCCGGCCGCGTCCTCGGTGACGCCATCGCCGCGACGGACCGGAAGGTCCTGCTGCTCGCGTCCGGTGCCCTGTCCCACACGTTCTGGAAGCTGCGCGAGCTGCGCGACCACGAGGCGGCCGACCTGCGCCACATCCGCACTCCCGAGGCGCGGGCCGCCGACGAGGAGCGCATCGAGTGGTTCAAGGCGGGCGAGCACGCCCGCGTCCTCGACACGATGCCCGGGTTCCTGCCGTACCGGCCGGAGTCGATGTTCGCGCACTACCTCATGATGGCCGGGGCGCTGGGCGAGGGTGACTGCACCGCGACGGCCCGCCAGTACGGGGAGTACGAGAACTCCATCGGCACCGGTCAGGTGCACCTGTGGTTCGACCGCCCCGAGGCCGGGTTCCCGCGCCCCCGCCGCACCCCGACCGACCCCGAGTACGTCCGCCAGAACGCCGGCCCCGACCTGCCGGCCGCGGGCTGAGAGGACCCTTGCGATGACCCTGCGCGAGACCCGTCGGATCGTCCTCGACGGCAACCCGGTGGACGTCGTCCGTGACGGCGACGTCCTGCGCGCCGGTGACGGCCGCGAGGTGCCCGTCGCCGACGCGGTGCACCTGCCCCCGGTGACGCCGAGCAAGATCGTCTGCGTCCACCTCAACTACATCTCCCGGGTGAACGAGCTGATGACGGCCCTGCCGCCCGCGCCGACGTACTTCCACAAGCCGGTGTCGTCGCTGAGCTCGCACGAGGCGGCGGTCGTGCGGCCCGAGGGCTGCAAGTGGCTCAACTACGAGGGGGAGATCGCCATCGTCATCGGCCGGACGGCACGCAACATCTCCCCCGAGGAGGCCGGCGACCACATCCGCGGGTACACCGTGGCCAACGACTACGGGCTGCACGACTTCCGCGACACGGACAGCGGGTCGATGCTGCGGGTCAAGGGCGCGGACACGCTCTGCCCGGTCGGTCCCGGGGTCGTCGAGGGCTGGGACTTCCGCGGCAAGAGGATCCGCACCCTCGTCAACGGTGAGGTCCGCCAGGACGGCACCACGGACGAGATGGAGTGGGACATGCACTACCTCGTCGCCGACATCGCGCGGACCATCACCCTCCAGCCCGGCGACCTCCTGCTCTCGGGCACCCCGGCGATCTCGCGCACCGTCTACCCCGGGGACGTCGTCGAGGTGGAGGTCGAGGGCCTCGGGACCCTGCGGAACCACGTCGTCACCGGTCCGACCCCGATCCGGGACGACGTCGGCGCCCAGCCGACCGAGTCCGAGGAGGTGCTCTCCACCGCCCAGGGTGGCGACTGGGAGTTCCGCGGCATCCGCAAGCCCAACCCTCCCACGCGCTGACATGACGCCCGACCACATCGCCGGGGTCGACTGGGCCGCGCGCGCGGCCCGGCAACAGATGCCGGGAGGCCTCGTCATCGACGGTGGGAGTCGGTCGGCCGGGTCGACCCGGTCCGTCGTCACCCCTCGCGACGGCAGCGGCCTCGGGCACCTGCCGTGGGCGGACGCCGCCGTGGTGTCCGCCCGGCGGGCCCTCGACAGCGGGCCGTGGCCACGGCTGCACCCGCGCGAGCGGGGGGACCTGCTCCTGCGGTTCGCAGACGTCGTCGAGGCGCACCGCGACGAGCTGGCCCTGCTCGTGGCGCTCGAGATGGGCGAGCCGATCCGGGTCGCTCACGAGGTCGAGCTCCGGGCCCTGGTCCGCACGCTCCGCCTCTACGGCGAGGCCGCCGACAAGGAGCACGGCGAGGTCACCCCGACCGATGGGGGCGCGCGCTCCCTCGTCACCCGCGACCCGGCCGGGGTCGTCGCCGCCGTCGTGCCGTGGAGCTTCCCGCTGACCCTGGCCGGATGGGAGTTCGCCCCGGCGCTCGCCGCCGGCTGCGCCGTCGTCCTCAAGACCGCGGAGCAGTCGCCGCTGTCGATGCTCCGCATCGCGGAGCTGGGGCTCGAGGCCGGGCTCCCGCCCGGCGTCCTCAACGTCGTGACCGGTGACGGCGCCGAGGTGGGACGCCGACTGGGGGAGCACCCGGACGTCGACGTGCTCACCTTCACGCGGTCACCGGCCGTCGGACGTCACTTCCTGCGCTACTGCCCGGCCTCGAACCTCGAACGGGTCCACCCCGAGCTCGGCGGCAAGTCGCCGAACACCATCTTCCCGGACGCGCCCCACCTCGACGCCGCCGCGGCGCCGGCTGCCTGGGCCATCTTCTTCGACTCGGGCGAGATGTGCCCCGCGGGCTCCCGACTCGTCCTCCATCGCGACATCGCCGACGAGGTCGTCGGCAAGGTCGTCTCCGGCGCAGCCGAGTGGGCGTCGGGTGACCCCGTGGACCCCGCGACCCGGATGAGGCCGCTCGTCGACGAGCGCTCCCCGACCCGGGTTCTCTCCCAGCTCGAGGACGGGGTCGGTTCCGGTGCGGAGGTCCTGGCCGGCGGCCACCGGATCGACGACGACGACGAGGAGGCCCTCCGGGTCGCGCGGGACACCCCGTACGTCCTGACGGCCGTGCCCTGGACGTCCGACCTTGGAACGGCGCACCGGGTCTCGCGCCGGCTCCGCGCCGGCACGGTGGGGGTCAACTGCGACGAGGAGGGTGACCTGTCGGTGCCCTTCGGCGGGGTCAGGCTCTCCGGCTTCGGGCGGGGCACGTCGCGGCACGCACTCGGCGAGTACTCGGACCTCAACACGACGTGGATCTCATATGCCTGACCGGCCGCTCATTGCGCTTCCGGCGCGGTTCTCGGCCTCGGCGTCGGCTCTGCGATACCAGGCGGAGGTGACGTCGCGGAACATCGTCGAGGCCGTCTACGCGGCCGGCGGAGAGCCGCTGGTCGTCCACCCGTCGCTCCCCGTCGGAGGAGACGTCGACGCGGAGGTGGCCGATCGACTGCGCTGGGCGGACGGCGTGCTGCTCCCAGGCGGCGGCGACCTGGCCGGAGAGTGGTCCGGCCAGACGGAGCACCCCACGCTCTACGACGTCGACCTCGTGCAGGACGCCTTCGACCTGGCCGTCGCCCGCGTCGCGCTCGCCGCGGGGACCCCGCTGCTCGCCGTGTGCCGAGGGACCCAGGTGGTCAACGTCGCATCCGGCGGGACGCTCATCCAGGACATGGACGAGGCCGGCAGCGCCGTCGGGCACCACCGCCACCGCCGCCACCACGTGGCGGTCGACGCCGGGACGCTGGCCGAGTCGGTCGTCGGGAGGTCGATCGAGGCGTCCTGCTACCACCACCAGGCGCTGTCGACGCTGGGCGACGGGCTCGTCGCCACGGCCCGGGCGGAGGAGGGCGTCATCGAGGCCGTCGAGCGCCCCGACGCTCCCGGCTGGTTCCTCGGTGTCCAGTGGCACCCCGAGGACCTGTGGTCCGAGAATGCCCAGCACCTGGCGGTCTTCGAGGCCCTCGTCGCGGCGGCGGCAGCGGCGAGGCGCTGACCCGTCCGGCACGACGAGGTCGACGGGGGAGCGGGAGCGCGTCCGGCCCGGTCCGTCGACGGCCCGGTGCTCGCCCACCCCTGTGCTCGCTCACCCCTGGTCGTCGATCTCCTCGACCTGGGTGACAAGCCGCCGCAGGGCGTTCGTCATGGTGGCGAGCTCGTCGGGGCCGAAGTCACCGACGATGGCGGACTCGGCGTGGTTGAACTCCGGGTAGAGCCGGTCGAGCAGCTCCTTGCCGGCGGGGGTCAGCTCGAGGCTGACGAGTCGTCGGTCCTTCGTGCTCTGGATGCGGTCGACCCACCCCCGGTCCATCAGGGTCTGCGTCACGCCGGTGAGCGTGGCCTTCGAGATGCCGACCGACTCGGCGACCCAGCGCGTCTCCATCCGCTCCCAGATCCACAGCGTCCACAGCACGAGGAACCCGGTCCACGTGAGGTCGTGCGGGCGGAGCACCGTCTTGGTCAGGTACGCGCGCGCGGCGTTGGCGGCGCGGTAGAGACTGAGCACGCCCTGGGCCGCGGCGAAGTCGAGCTCGAGGTGGGAGAGCCGCTCGGTCGTGACGCGCTCGGTCTCCTCGAGGGTGTGGTGGTCCGGCATGGGCATGACAATAGGCGCCATTCACTGGGTGTCCGCCAGCGAGGGGAGCCCGGTCCTGTTCACACGAGACGCTCCAGGGAGGTGCCGCCGTCCCAGACGACCCCGATCTGCCGGTAGTAGCCGCCGATGATCTCCTGGACCTCGAGCCGGGCGAGCTCCTCGGTGGGCGAGTCGAAGAGCCGGACATCGACGTCCCCGCGCCACGCCTGACCACCCTCGAACTCGGCTCCCGAGGACGAGATCAGCTCGGAGTAGGCGTCGCCGTCGCCGGCGATGGCCGGGTACACCCGGTGGTGGGCCATCGGGTGCGCGTTGACGAAGCCGCTGGTGTCGGAGGGCTCGCGCAGGGTGAGCACGGCCTCGGCGAGCCGACGGTCACCTGCCGCCAGGGTCGCGCCGAACACGCCACCCTCGCCGATCTGCGGAGCGCCCTGCGGGAAGGGGTGCGGCCGGGTCTGCCACATCGACCCGAGCTTCTTGGGATAGCCCTGGTGGATCCCGCGGGCGATGGCGAAGTCCTTGTCCACCCAGATGTAGACGCACCGCGAGAACGTCTGACCCTGGTAGGAGCAGCGGACGACGACGAAGGCCTCCTTGTACTGGGAGCGAACAGGGTCGAGGAGCTCCTCGCGAGAGGAGGAGCAGGACTGCCAGTCGGCCCAGATGAGCGCCACGGCACCGGGGTCCTCGTCGGCGAGTCCGAGCGGAGCCGGCAGGAGCTCGCGCACCCGCTCGGGGTCGGTCCGGTACTCGACGGTGAGCAGGTCCCCGGAGTAGAACCACGGGGGGCTCGGGATGATCGACGAGCGGCCACTCGCGGTCCGGGGGTAGAAGAAGCCGATCATGGGGTTGCTCGGTGCCATGGGTCACTCCCGCGTCGATAGTCGTTTGGGCCCGTACGATATCGCCTGGGACGGCGAAAGTGAACCCTTGTGGAGCCTCCGGACCTCGGCTATTGTTCGGGGCCAAACGATCGAGGAGAATCCATGGCGCACTTCGACACCTCGGGGCTCCAGCCCGCAGCAGACGCCCTCGCGGAGCAGGGCATCGACGTCGTCCGGCTCGGCTACGCCGACCTCATCGGCGCCGACCGTGGCAAGGACCTCCTGGTCAGCCGCTTCCCGCGGACGGCGGGCAGGGGCGTGGCCTTCTGCCGGTCCGTGTACGGGACGACGCCGCGCGGTGGCGTGGTCGACATCGAGGGGGGCCTGTCGGCCGGCCTGCCCGACATCGTCGCGTTCCCCGACCTGTCCACGATGCAGCCGGTGCCGTGGGAGCCCGGTGTGGCCCACTGCATCGCGGATCTCTACAACCCCGACGGCTCGCCCTCGATGGAGAGCCCCCGGATGGTGCTCCGCTCGGTGCTCGAGAAGTTCAACGAGCTCGGCATCCGGGCCGTCGTCGGCCCCGAGCTCGAGTTCTACGTTCTCGAGAAGGACGCGGGGTCGCCGACCGGCTGGCGCCGCTACGGGGAGGGCACCGGCAACGTGTACACCTCGGGGCTCAAGGGCGACCCGGAGAACGTCCTGCTCGCCACGCTTCGCGACCTCGGGCGCTACGGGCTCGAGGTCGTGGCCGCCAACCACGAGTTCTCCTCGGGACAGTTCGAGATCAACATGTGGCACGGAGAGGCCCTCGACGCAGCCGACCGGGCCCACCGCTTCAAGGTGGCCATCCAGGAGCTCGCGCTGCGGCAGGGCAAGCTCGCCACCTTCATGGCCAAGCCCTTCAACGACGAGGGCGGCTCCGGGTACCACCTCCACTTCTCCGCCTGGCACGAGGACGAGGAGACGCCCCTGTTCGACGACCCCGACTCCCCGGACGGTCTCTCCGACGTCGCGCGGAGCGCCGTCGCAGGCATCCTCAAGCACGCCCCCGCGCTCGCCGCCATCGCCAACCCGACGGTGAACTCGTACAAGCGGTTCGGCCCGGACACCCTGGCCCCGTGGCTCATCGACTGGGGGATGGACAACCGGTCGGCGATGGTGCGGATCCCCCCCGAGCGGGGGAAGGCGGCACGCCTCGAGCTCCGGCTCGGCGACGCCGCGGCCAACTCCTACCTCGCCGTCGCCGCCCTCCTCGCCGGCGCCTACATCGGCATCCGGGACGGCCTCGAGCCTCCTCCGCCGCTCGAGGGGTACGGGTACGACCTGAGCAAGGCGGAGCGGCTCCCCCAGTCCCTCGGTGAGGCCCTTGACGCCCTCGAGGCCGACGAGGCGGTCGGCGGCGTCTTCGGTGAGGCCTTCGTCCGTGCCTACGCCACCTACAAGCGCGACGAGATCGACCGCTTCAACTCGTGGATCACCGACTGGGAGTTCGCCGAGTACACCTACCACCTCTGACCCACCTGCCGGGCCGCGCCCGGCCGACCAGAAGGGAGGCGCCATGCCGCGCCACGACCCCGTCCCGCTGGAGGACGTCGACCTCGCCGACATCGACGGCTTCGCCAACCTGCGGGGCTTCTCCCAGCTTGACACGCTGCGTGCCGAGGACCCCGTCCACTGGAACCCGGAGGAGTCGCCCAACCACGGCTTCTGGGCAGTGACCCGGTACGAGGACATCTGGACCGTCGACAAGGACCCGGAGTCGTTCACGTCGACGAAGTTCGTCAACCTCGAGGAGGTCGACGACGACCTCATGGACGTGCGCCGCTCGATGCTCGAGACCGACGGCACCCGACACCAGGCGCTGCGCCGGCTCGTCCAGCGCGAGTTCACGCCCCGGAACCTCATGAAGAACTACGAGGGGTTCCTGCGCCAGCTCACCCGGAACACCGTCGACGAGGCGTTCCGCGAGGCGGCGGACAGCGGGGGCGAGATCGACTTCGTCAAGAAGATCTCGGCCGACTTCCCCATCCAGGTGCTGGCGCGTCTGCTCGACGTTCCGCGCGAGGACACCGCCCAGCTCATCGCCTGGGGCAACGAGCTCGTCGCCAACACCGACCCCGACTACGCCAAGGTCCGGGCCGACCTCGCCGAGTCCGACCAGTACAGGCATCTGCCGTTCCGCTCGCCCACCGTCCAAGAGGTCTGGGACTACGGCAACGACCTCAAGGCGACTCGGCAGGGCGGCGACGGGAAGGACCTCGTCTCGATCCTCGCCAACCGGCTGCCGGACGACGGGGTTCCGCTGACCCAGCGCGACTTCAACCAGTACTTCTCGCTCCTCGTCATCGCGGGCAACGAGACCACGCGGCACGCCATCAGCAACTCGATGATCGGGCTCATCGAGCAGAAGGACCAGATGCGGATCCTCCAGGAGGAGCCGTCGCTCATCGCGCCGGCCGTCGAGGAGCTGCTCCGCTGGGCCTCGCCGGTCTACCACTTCCGGCGTACCGCGATGCGCGACGTCGAGCTCGGGGGCAAGCAGATCAAGGAGGGCGACAAGGTCGTCATGTGGTTCGCCTCCGGCAACCGCGACGACGACGCCTTCGACAACCCCTACTCGATCGACGTCCGACGTCAGAACGTCGACCACATGACCTTCGGCAAGGGCAGTCCGCACCTCTGCCTGGGCAACAACCTGGCGCGCATGGAGATCCGGCTGATGTTCGAGGAGCTCCTTCCGCGTCTGACGGACATCGAGCTCGCCGGCGACGTGCGGCGGGTGCGCAGCAACTTCGTCAACGGAGTCAAGGGCCTCCCGGTGAAGATGACCCCTGCCTCCTGAGCTGCCACGCGACGGTGCGGGACCCCCAGGGAGGGGTCCCGCACCGTCGTCGTCTCCGGTCCGGACCGGGCACACCGCTGGCAGCTCCGGGCGAGGGTGGGCACGCCGCCGGCCGGCCCGGACCCGCGCGCTCGGGGAGCGTGCCGGTCCGGCCCGGCGGAAGACGGTCGGTGGCGGCTGGTGTCAGTCTCGGCGGCCCAGCTCGTCCGCGACGAGGCGGTCCATGATGCGGCGCACCTGTGAGCCCGCCGCATCGGCGGCCACGCGGACCTCGGGGCCCGTTCCGTCCTCGTCGACGACCTCCTGCATCCCCTCCAGGAGGGAGCGGACGCGGGTGTAGTACCGGGTGAAGTGCGGCACGAGCGTGCCGTCGACCGCGGGCCCGGGCGAGAAGTCCCGGCTGACTCGCCACACGTGGCGGGTGGCCGCGGCGCTGACCGGCGTCAGGGCGTGGGTGAAGACCCAGCGCGCCTGCGCGCCGTCGCCCAGGTCAACGGTCCACCGGTCGACCCAGAGACCGGGGGAGACGAACTCCCCCTCCTCGCGCTGGGGGAGGCGGCGCGACGCGGGCAGCTCCATGACGAGGCTCTGCCACGACGGGAGCGCGGCCGGGGGGAAGTCGCGGGAGAAGGACACCGAGGTCTCGCTCACCTCCACCTCGAGCGGCGGCGGCGCGCCGTCGTGGAGCGCCGGCGGGGCGATCTCGGGGTCCACGTGGGTGACGTGGGTGATGTCCGAGAAGTTGTCCTGCATGAGCCGCACCGAGGCGCGGGTCTCCCAGGCGGCGCCGAACGTCGTCCATGCCGGGTCGCGCAGCCACGTCGTCGTGGGCGGCCGGCGGAGCGTGGCCAGCCGGGGCGTGCCCGGCCACACCCAGATGAACGAGCCGTCCTCGTGGACGGGGTAGGCGTGGACGCGCGCACCGTACGGGACGTGCTCCTGCGTCGGCACCGCGGTGCACCGCCCGTCCGCGTCGTACCGGAACCCGCTGTAGGGGGCGATGATCTCGTCACCCTCGACGCGGCCGTCGCTCAGCGACACCGGGGCGTGCGCGCACCGGTCGGCCAGGGCGACGGCCTGCCCGGTGCTCGTCCGGTAGAGGACGACCCGCTGGCCGAGCACGCGGCGGGCGAGGGGGGTGCTGCCGACCTCGGTGGAGAGCGCGGCGGCGTACCACGCGTCGTGCGGGACGTCGGGAAGGCGCCGGGGGGGCGTGCTGCTCTGGCGTGTACTCATCGTCGTCTCCTCACGCGTCCAGGACGAGGCGTTCCCCGCGGCAGCGGGAGACGCAGATCATCATCGTGTCCATGGCGGCCTGCTCCTCGGTGTCGAGGATGGAGTCGCGGTGGTCGATCTCACCCTCGAGCACCCCGGTCTCGCAGGTGCCGCAGATCCCCTCGAGGCAGGAGCCGAGGACGGAGACTCCCGCAGCGCGGACGGCGTCGAAGACCGACTGCTCCGGGCCCACCGTCACGGTGACGCCGGTGCGTTGGAGGACGACCTCGAACGCGGCGTCCTCGCGGTCGTGGACGACCTCCTTGGCGGCGAACCGCTCAAGGTGCAGCGAGCCCGGCGGCCAGCTCCGGCACTCCTCCTCCACGGCCGCGAGGAGGGGTTCGGGTCCGCAGCAGTACACACGGGTCTGGTCGTCCGGTGTGCCGAGGATCGTCGCGAGGTCGAGGACACCCGCCTCGTCCTGGGGGACGACGTGCACGCGCTCGCCGTGCGCCTCGAGCTCGTCGAGGAACGCCATCGAGGAGCGGCTCCGCCCGCCGTAGTGGAGCTGCCAGTCGGCGCCGGAGGCGATCGCCTCCTCGATCATCGGCACGAGGGGAGTGATGCCGATCCCGCCGGCGACGAAGCGGTAGCGCGGCGACCGCACGAGCGGGAAGTTGTTGCGGGGCCCGCGGATGCGCAGGGCGTCCCCTTCGGCGAGGTGGTGCACCGCAGCGGAGCCACCTCGGCCGTCCGGGGCCTGGAGCACCGCGACGCGGTAGGTGCCGTCGTGCGGGCTGCTGCAGAGTGAGTACTGGCGGACGAGGTCGGGCTCGAGGATGAGGTCGACGTGGGCGCCGGGAGTCCACCCCGGCAGGTCGCTCCCGTCCACGGAGGCCAGGGTCAGCTCGACGACCCCCTCGGCTGCTGCTCGACGTCGACGGACCACGACGTCGCACTCCCGCTCGCTGACGTGGGTGGGGGTGGACTCGCTCATGGCACCTCCATTGAAGTCGTTAGGGACCGAACGATAGTGTGTGTGTGTCGCTTCGGCAAGGGGCCGGAGCGTTGGCCAACCTCACCGCGGGTGTCGCGGTCCGAGCTCAGGAGGTCCGGTGCGGGCTCTTGTCATCCAACACGACCACGTCTCCCCTCCGGGGCCGGTCGGCGAACGTCTCGTCGAGCTGGGCTACGACCTCGACCTCCACGTCGTCGTCGAGCGGGACAACTTCCACCGTCCGCACCTGCACAACCCGTTCCCCGGGCTCGACGGGGTGGACCTCGTCGTCAGCATGGGTGCGCCGTGGTCCGCCTATGACGACGCGACCGTCGGGGCGTGGGTCTCCGTGGAGCTCGACCTGCTCCGCACCGCTGACCAGCGTGGCGTCCCGGTTCTCGGGATCTGCTTCGGCGGCCAGCTGCTCGCCGCCGCTCACGGCGGTGCCGTGGTCAGGTCGAGCCAGGCCGAGATCGGCTGGGTGCGGCTGCGGACCGACGACACGCGCCTCGTTCCCGCCGGTCCGTGGTTCCAGTGGCACTTCGACCGGTGGGTCGTCCCACCCGCCGCCCGGGAGGTGGCACGCAACGACGTCGCGTCGCAGGCGTTCGTCCTGCGACGCAACCTGGCCGTGCAGTTCCACCCCGAGCTCACCGGGGCGATGCTCCAGGGGTGGTTCGACAACGGGGGGGACGCCAAGGCTGAGGCGGCCGGGGCCGACCCTGCGGCGCTGCGGGCGCAGACCCTCGTCGAGGAGACCGCTGCGAGGGCTCGGGCACGGGCGCTCGTGGACTCCTTCCTCGACGTCGCCGCGGTCCCGATCGGCCCCGGCGGCGGCGACCGGGAGCCGGGCACGCCGTAGCCCTCCGTCGCGACGAGCGTCGCGACGATGGGTGACCCGCCGGGGTGGCAGGTCTCCCACGCGGCAGACCTTGCGGGTGCCGAGGTCCTGTGCCTCCCGGTGGCGGGTCAGGCGTCCCTGCGACGCAGCAGTGCGGCGGCGAGCGCCAGGGTTGCGGCGACGTAGGCCATGAAGACGGCGTAGCCCTCCCACGGGCCGAGCGCCCGCGGCGCGTCCGGGGCGCCGGCCTCCACCACCGGCGTGACGATCCGCTCGCCCGCCGTGGTGGGCAGGAAGGGGTAGATGTCGCGGAAGACGTCGGAGGTGAGCATCAGCAGCTGCATGACCGTGCCGAGCATGAGCAGGACGCCGAGCGTCGCCGTGACCGCGCCTGCGGTGTGCCGCAGCAGTGCGCCGACCGCGAGGCCGAGCAGGCCCACCCCGGCGAGGTAGAGCCCGGAACCCCAGAAGATCCGCTGCACCTCGGGGTCGCCGAGGTCCGCAGCCGCGTCCGCCCCGAGCAACGGATAGCTCACGACATACGACAGGGCGACACCGGCGACACCCACGACGAAGCCCACCGCCGCGATGAGAAGGGCCTTCCCCACCAGCGCGGGCAGCCGTCGAGGGACGGCCACCAGGGTGGAGCGGATCATCCCGGTGGCGTACTCCCCGGTGATCATCAGGGTGCCCAGCACCGCGACGACGACCTGGGCGAAGCCGTAGCCCATCCCGATCGCCATCGCGCCGTCGGGCGCGGGCGCTCCGGTGGTGGTCTCCACGCGTGAGGCCGCGCCGAGCAGCAGCGCGATGAGGACCATCACCACGAGCGTCGCGCCGATCGTCCAGTACGTCGACCGCAGGCTGACGAGCTTCACCCACTCCGAGTGCAGCACCCGGGGGAACGTCACGCCCCTGCTCGTCACGACTCCTCCCCGGTGGTCTCGGCGGGGTCGGAGCGGTACTCCACCGCCTCGCTGGTCAGCGAGAGGTAGGCGTCCTCCAGGGACGCCCGCTGCGGGGTGAGCTCGTGCAGTCGGAGGCGCGCTTGCGTGGCCAGGTCACCGACCCGGTCGCTGCCCAGCCCGGTCACTCTCAGCGCGCCGGGCTGGAGGGCCGTCGCCGTGCCGCCGTCACGGACGACCAGCTCGGCAAGCTCGGTGGCCTGCGGCGACCGGACGTAGACCTCGGTCTCCTGAGCCCTGGCCACGATGTCATCCATCGACGCAGAGGCGATGATGCGGCCGCGGCCGATGATCAGCAGCTCGTCGGCGGTCAACGCCATCTCGCTCATCAGGTGGGAGGAGATGAACACCGTCCGGCCCTCGCCGGCCAGGCGGCGGGCGGTCGTCCGTACCCACTTCACGCCCTCCGGGTCCAGTCCGTTCACCGGTTCGTCGAGGATGAGCGTGCGGGGGTCACCCAGCATCGCCGCAGCGATGCCGAGTCGCTGGCCCATCCCCAGGGAGAAGCCGCCGACTCGCCGGTGCGCCACCGTCTCCAGGCCGGTCATCTCGATGACCTCCCGCACCCGTCTCCTGCCGATGCCGTGGGTGGCCGCCATCGCGCGCAGGTGGTTGAAGGCGCTGCGGCCGGTGTGCACCGCCTTCGCGTCGAGCAGGACTCCGACCTCGTGAAGGGGGGCCGGGTGCTCGGCGTACCGACGGCCGTTGACGGTGACCTCGCCAGCGGTCGGGCGGTCCAGCCCGACGATCATGCGCATCGTCGTGGACTTGCCCGACCCGTTCGGGCCGAGGAAACCGGTGACGACGCCGGGTCTGATCGTGAAGGACGCGCCGTCGACGGCCACCTTGTCGCCGTAGCGCTTGGTCAGTTCGCGGGCCTGGATCATCCGTCTCCCTCTGGAGCGTCCTCACTCGGTGACACGGCAGGCCCTCCACCTGCGGCGGGGGTCACGCTCCTCGCCGCCACAGGTCGGCGACCGCGCCGAGGAGGAGGCCGACCGCGGCGCCCACGCTCGCCCCGGGAGCGATCCCGTCGGCCCCGGCGTGGAGGAGGCCGAGGACCATGCCCAGGCCAGCCCCGAGGACCATGCCCACGCCCGCCCACGCCATGCGCGGGGTGCGGTCGACGTCGTGCGATGGGCTCATCTCGGTCCCTCCTCCTCCATCATGACGCGCCTTCGCGTGGAGGGCCATGACGCCGGACACACCCCCGGCCGGGCCTGCGGCGATCATGGCGGCCGCGAGCTGCTCGGGGTGCAGCCCATGAGGTCACCGGGGGGGGGGTGACCGGACGTGAACGGCGACCTCGTCGTCCCGACAGCGACCGACGACATCCGCCGCCGCGAATGTCGTTGCGGCACAGCCCATCAACGGGGTGGCCTGACCCTCAGGGGTGGATGCTCCGGGTCTCGGCATCGCGACAGGCTCGGGGGAACCGGCTCGGCGCGCCCCTCGCTCGAGTCTGGCGTGCGGCTCTGCGCGACGCGGCGGGAGCAGGCGGTGGCCGCGGGTCGGAGCCGGGCGGGCCACGTCACGTAGGAGCCGAGGAGCTCTCCGCTGACACCATCACGGGGACGACGAGAGCCACATCTACGTCGTCTCGGGGGCCTTGCGGATGGAGTTCGGGCCCGGGGCTGTGAGGTGGTGGAAGCCGAGGTGGGGGGACTTCGTGTTCGTGCCGGCGCACGCGGTGTGTCGCGAGGGGACCCGACCGCCACGGTCGTGGTGCGGGCGGTAGCAGGGGACCGGGGTTCCAACCGTCCACGGTCCGGACCCGGCGACCGAGACCGGGCAGACCCAGGTCCGTCGGGCAGGAGCGCGAGGGTCCGCAACTGGCGGGTCTGACGAGCGGTCAGGCGGCTCTCGGGGCACGGCGCCGGCGCGCAGCCTCTCCGGTGGGCCGCTCCGTGAGGCGACGCACAGCGTCTGGACGGCGTCGGGTCGAGCTCGTCGGGGGGTCCACCGAGTTTCGGCCCCGGACCGCGTTCCGTAGTCCAGAGCGGATGATCGGCTGGTCGGGGTGACAGGATTTGAACCTGCGACCTCTTCGTCCCGAACGAAGCGCGCTACCAAGCTGCGCCACACCCCGTGGCAACGCCGTCCGGTGTGGACGGCGACACCAGAGGATAGCCCACGCCTCGTACCCGTCCGAAATCGGTCAGCGGGAGACGAGCGTCATCAGGGTCGCCTCGGGCCGGCACGCGAAGCGCACGGGCGCGTAGGGGGAGGTCCCGAGCCCGGCCGAGACGTGCAGCCAGGCCGCTCCGTCCGGTGCCTCGGACGACGGTGCTCCGCCCGCGCCGGGCCACCATCGGGAGAGTCCCCTGGCCCGGCCGGAGTCGAGGTCGCAGTTCGTCACGAGCGCGCCGTGGAACGGCACGCATAGCTGCCCGCCGTGGGTGTGGCCGGCGATGACGAGGTCCGCCTCGTCCCGGGTCATCGCGTCGAGGACGCGCTGGTAGGGGGCGTGGGTGACGCCGACCCTCAGGTCCGCCCCGTCGGGCCAGGGGGCGGCTCCGGCCGCCTTGGCGTAGTCGTCGCGCTCGAGATGGGGGTCGTCGACCCCCACGAACCCGATCCGGACGCCGGCGACGTCGAGCTGCCCCCGGGAGTTGTCGAGGTCGAGCCATCCGCCCGCCCCCAGTCCCGCGACGAGGTCCGCGGTGGGCAGGCGTCCGGTCCGGTCGGTCCCCGACCGGGAGTCCTTCGTGAGGTAGCGCGCGGGGTTCTTCATCCGCGGGGCGAAGTAGTCGTTCGACCCGAGGACGAACGCCCCGGGGCGCGCGAGCAGCGGCTCCATCGCGGAGAGCGCCGCGGGAACGGCGTCGGGCGCGGCGAGGGTGTCGCCGGTGCAGACGACGAGGTCGGGCTCGAGGGCGCCGAGTCCCCGCACCCAGTTGATCTTGCGGCGCTGCCGGGGGAGGAGGTGGAGGTCGCTGAGGTGGAGGACCCGCAGCGGCGGGCACCCGGGAGGGAGGACCGGCACCTCGACCCGCCTGAGGACGAAGGCGTTCCGCTCGACGAGCCCGGCCCACGCGAGCCCCGCGGCCCCGGCGCCCACCGCGGCCGCGGCTGCCTTGGCCATCCACGATGTCGTCGTCATCGGTCCATCCTCGCAAACCGCCCCGGACCGGCGGTGACAGACTGGCCCCATGACCGAGCAGACCCTGAAGTCCAGCATCCAGGCCGACCTCCACACGGCGATGCGCGAGCGCGACCAGGTCCGCGCCGGGGCCCTGCGCATGGCTCTCACGGCGATCACGACCGAGGAGGTCTCGGGGAGCGCGGCTCGGGCGCTCTCCGATGACGATGTCCTCCGGGTCCTCGGCAAGGAGGCGAAGAAGCGCCGGGAGGCCGCGGCCGCGTACGAGGGGGCCGGCCGCGCCGAGCTCGCCGCACGGGAGCTCGCCGAGCTCGACGTCCTCGACGCCTACCTCCCGGCGCAGCTCGAGGACGACGAGCTCGAGGCGATCGTCGCGGACGCGGTCGCCGAGACCGGGGCCACCGGGATGCCGCAGATGGGCCAGGTCATGAAGGTCGCCCAGGGCAAGGTCGCGGGTCGCGCCGAGGGCGGGCGGGTCGCGGCGGCGGTCAAGGCCCACCTCGCCGCTCGCTGAGCACCCCACCCGCACGGGCCGCAGCGCCGCGCCGGGGAGCGGTCAGCCCTTCTTCTTCGTCGGTGGGGGCGTCGAGGACGGCTTCTTCGTCGGCGACGAGGGGGACTTCGCCGACGAGGACGGCGTCGACGTCGGGGACGGGCTGCTCGTCGACGGCGGCGGGGTGTAGGTCGTCGACGGCGGCGGGGTGTAGGTCGGCGAGGGCGGCGGGACGTACCCCGTCGAGGTGTAGAGCGAGATCGTGTCGCCGCGTCGCGCCGTCCCGGACGGGCTGGTTGCCGCCACGAGGCCCTGCCCGATCGAGCTCGTGACCTGACCCGCCTCGACCGCGCGCAGGCCGACCTTCTCGAGCGCCGCCCGGGCGCTGGTCACGCTCTGGCCGATGACGTTGGGGACCGAGACCTTGTCCCCGTGCAGGATCTTGTCGCTCGGTGCGGCGAAGTCCTTCTTCGGCATCCCCTTCGAGGCCATGTCCATGATCTCTCTCCACAGCGGCGCCGCGATCGTCCCGCCGAACACGCGCGAGTAGTACTGGCCGCCGATCTTGATGTTCTTCATCGAGTGCTGCCGCTCGGGCGTCCCGACGTAGACCGCGGTCGCGAGCTGCGGGGTGAACCCGACGAACCACGACTGCTGGTAGTCGTCGGTCGTGCCCGTCTTGCCCGCGGAGACGCGTCCCCCGGACAGCTGGGCCCCGGTCCCCGTCCCGTGGTCGATGACGCCCTTGAGGAGACGGGTCGCCCCGCGGGCCACCTGCTTGCTGATGACCTGCTTGCAGTCGGGGCCCGGGATCTTCAGCTGCTTGCCCTCGTTCGTCGTGATCGACTCGATCGGGCTCGGCGCGCAGTACTTGCCGTCGGCCGCGAGCGTCGCGTACGACTCGGCCATCGTCATGACGGGCGTGCCGTTCGAGCCGAGGGTGATCGCCGCCATGTACGGGTCGATCTCGTTGCCGTTGCCCTGGCGCAGGCCCATGCTCGTCATCGTCGTGCGGACCTTGCAGCCGCCGAGCTCGATGTTGAGCGACGCGAACGCGGTGTTGACCGACTTCGAGATGGCGGTGTCGAACGGGAGCGGGCGCCCGCCGATCGGCTCGTCGTTGCGAACCGGCCACGGCTTGAGCCCGATGCCGCACTTGTCGTGGACCTCGCTCTGGGTGTAGATGGCTGGCTTGCTCGTCGTCGCGTACTTCGACGGGACGGTGCCGTCGACGGGGATCCCGTTCTCGAGGGCCGTGACGACGGAGTACATCTTCGCCGTCGACCCGATCTGGAACCCCGTCGTCCCGCCGTACTCGACGGGGACGTTCCAGTTGACCGCGGTCTTGCCGACGGTCGACTTCTTCGCGGTGGGGTCGAACTCCGACGTCTGGACCATGGCCCGGACCTTGCCCGTCCCCGGCTCGACGACCGAGGCGGCGGCACCGACGTTGCTCGGGTCGCCGGTCGGGACCTTCGCGGTGAGGTCCTTGCGGATCCTCTTCTGCCACGTCGTGTTGAGGGTGGTCTTGATGAGGAGGCCGCCCTGGTTGATGTTGCGGACCCGCTCGTCGACGTTCGCCCCGAGCTGCGGCATCTGCTTGAGGTAGGCCATGACGTAGCTGCAGAAGAACGGCTGGCCCGAGCGCGCGCACGTCCCGCCCTGGTTGTCCTTGAGGTGGAGCATGCTCGGGACCGACTTCTTCTTCGCGGCCTTCGCCTGCGCCTTCGTGATGTCCCCGAGCTCGAGCATCCGGTCGATGACGACGTTGCGCCTGGCCTGGGAGGCCTCGGGGTGGTTGTGCGGGTCGGTTGCGCTCGGCGCCTGGACCGTGCCGGCGAGGGTGGCCGCCTGGGCGAGGTTGAGCTGCGAGGCGTGCACCCCGAAGTAGTGGAGGGCGGCTGCCTCGACGCCGTACGCGAGGTCGCCGTAGTAGACGAGGTTGAGGTAGCCCTCGAGGATCTGCTTCTTCGTCAGGGTCTTCTCGAGGTCGAGGGCGTACTTGAGCTCCTGGATCTTCCGGCTGTACGTCTCGGCGACCGCGGCCTGGGCGGCGTCCTTGTCGTTGTTGCGGAGGGCCTTCTCCTGGAGGGTGATCTTGACGTACTGCTGGGTGAGCGAGGACCCGCCCTGGGTGCTGCCGCCGGCGACGTTGTTGACGAGGGCCCGGAGGGTGCCGCGGATGTCGAGGCCGCCGTGCTCGTAGAACCTGCTGTCCTCGATGGCGATCTGCGCCTTCTGCATGATCGGGGCGACCTTGGTGAGCGGGACGATGATCCGGTTCTCGTCGTAGGGGGTCGCGAGCGTCTTGCCGTGGACGTCGACGATCCTCGACTGCTGGGACAGCGGCGAGGCGGTGAACTCGCTCGGGAGGTCCTCGAACGCCTTGACCGTCGAGGTCGCCGCGGCTCCCGTGGCGCCGACGGCGGGGGCGAGCAGGCCGGCCCCCAGGACCCCGAGGGCCACGGCGACGGCGAGGAATGCCGCGAAGAGACTGAGGACGTGCGGCACGCTGGGTCGGCGATCCATGGAGCCAAGGGTAAGGGACGAAGGAGACAACGCCCCGGACGCCGCGGACGGGTCCCCGGGGGACTAGTTAATCCGGGTAGCCGTCAAATCACCCGGACGGGGTATGGCGATCTCTTTACTACCTCTTTACTGTGTGAAACACCCACCGGGACGCGTCACCGCACGTAAATGCGGGACACCGGCCGGTCCCGACCACCGTAGGGGTAGCAGCAATGTCCTCCTCGCCCATCTTCATCACGCCGGACCCGAAGACCCCCTGGGTCACCGAGTGGGCCTCCCACGGTGCCTGCGCCAAGTCCGACCCCGACGCCCTCTTCGTCCAGGGCAAGGCCCAGCGCGAGGCCAAGGTCATCTGCCGGGGCTGCCCGGTCATCGCCGAGTGCCTGTCCGACGCCCTCGACAACCGGACCGAGTTCGGGGTGTGGGGCGGGATGACCGAGCGAGAGCGCCGGGCCCTGCTCCGCCGTCGCCCGGACGTCCGCTCGTGGTCGGCCCTGTTCGCCCGCGCCCGTCAGGACGAGGCGGAGAGCGCCTGACCGATCGCGCGGAGCCCGTCGAGGTCGTGGATGTCCGACGGCGCGGCGGGCACCTCGACGACGGGGACGCCCGGGTGGCCGGCGGTGAACCGACGGATCTGGGCCTGCTGGCGCTCGCTCGTCGTCGCGAGATCGGTGTGGAGGCGGAGCAGCCCGAGCGTCGTCGCCGACGTCGCCGACCCCCGGTCCGCCTCGATCGCGTCGGCACCCTCCTCGGCTCGTGCCGCGGACAGGCCCTCGGCGGCGAGCTGCTGGACGCGGTTGACGACGACCCCGGCGACGGGCATGACCTCCTGCTCGAGCCGGTCGAGGAAGAACGAGGCCTCCCGGAGCGCGTCCCGGTCCGGCGAGGCGATGACGAGGAACGTCGTCTCCGCGTCCTGGAGGAGGGCGTAGGTCTGGTCGGCGCGCTCACGGAACCCACCGAACATCGTGTCGAGTGCGGCGACGAACGTCTCGAGGTCGTTGAGGAGCTCCCCACCGAGGACCTTCGTCATCACCGACGTCGCCATCCCCACCCCGGCGGTGAGGACCTTGAAGTACGCCCGCCCGCCCGCCTTCGCCGGCGCGGTGAGGAGGCGGATGAACCGGCCGTCGAGGAAGGACCCGAGCCGCTTCGGAGCGTCGAGGAAGTCGAGCGCCGAGCGCGACGGCGGGGTGTCGACGACGATGAGGTCCCAGCGGCCGTCGGCGTCGGCCTGTGCCCGGAGCTGCCCGAGCTTCTCCATCGCCATGTACTCCTGGGTTCCGGCGAACGAGCTCGACACCGCCTGGTAGAAGGGGTTCTCGAGGATCTGGTCGGCCTTCTCCGGGCTCGCGTGGGCCTCGACGACCTCATCGAAGGTCCGCTTCATGTCGAGCATCATCGCGTCGAGGGACCCCCCCGACGCGCCGTCGACCCCGTGGACGGGGCGCGGGGTGTTGTCGAGCTCGGTGAGGCCGAGGGACTGGGCGAGCCGCCGAGCGGGGTCGATGGTGAGGACGACGACCCGTCGTCCGGACTCCGCGGCGCGCAGCGCGAGCGCGGCGGCCGTCGTCGTCTTGCCGACCCCCCCCGACCCACAGCAGACGACGATCCGGGTGGCGTGGTCGTGCACGAGCGGGTCGAGGTCGAGCCGCTGCGCGGCCCCCGCCATCACGCCATCCCCTGTCGGGCGAGCTCGTCGGCGAGGACCGCGATCCCCCCGGCGTCGAGTCCCTCGGCAAGAGGGGGGAGGTGGTACACCGCCCGGCCCTGGGCGGCGACGAGGGCCTCCTGCTCGGTCTGGAGGGCGACCCGGGTGCCGTGCTCCCGGGCCTCGTCGAGGAGTCCCTCGACGAGGGTGTCCCCGGCGTCGACGCCGACCGCCCGCAGGTCCGCGGCGACGCCCTGGGCGAGCCGGACGGTCCGCCCGGAGTCGACGGTCCGGGACGCCTTGTCCGTGAGAGCCGGCTCGTGGACCCGGTTGACGACGATCGCCCCGACCGGGAGCTCGGCCTCGCGCAGCTCGGCGATGGCGTCGACGGTCTCCTGCACGGGCATCTCCTCGAGGAGGGTGACGAGGTGGACCGCCGTCGCCGGGTTCCGGAGCATCCGGGTGATCGAGTCGGCCTGGGCGCGGACCGGGCCCACCTTCGCGAGGTGGGCGAGCTCGCTGTTGACGTTGAGGAACCGGACGAGCCGTCCGGTCGGAGGGGCGTCGAGGATGACCGCGTCGTACGCCGGCACCCCGCGGGTCCGACCGCGGGCGCGGCCCGACACCGGGCGTCCGACGGCCTCGTACACCTTGCCGATGAGGAGGACGTCGCGCAGCCCCGGCGCCACCGTCGTCGCGAAGTCGACCGCCCCGATCCGTTCGAGGACCGACCCCGCCCGGCCGAGCCGGTAGAACTTCTGGAGGTACTCCATGAGGGCGCGGGTCGCGTCGACCGACATCCCGGAGAGCTCGCCGCCCGAGGGGTGGGTGAGGATCCGGGTCTCGTCGTGGCTGAGCGGGGGGACGTCGAAGGTCTGCGAGATCCCCTGCCGTCCCTCGATCTCGACGAGGAGGACCCGCTGGCCCCGGCTGGCGAGCGCGAGCCCGAGGGCGCTCGCCACGGTGGTCTTGCCCGTCCCGCCCTTGCCGCTGACGACGTGGAGGCGGGCCCGGGCCCGGGGGTCGGCGGGGATGGGGGGTTCCACGGCGGCCAGCCTAGGCCGCGAGCGAGGCGACGGCGTGCAGCACCCGGGCGAAGGCGGGGTCGCGGGGGTCGATGAGCTCGTAGTGCCCCACCCCGGGGAGCTCCTCGACCGTCACCGGCCGGGTGCTCCCGGCGGCGAGCGCGGCGTACGAGTGCGAGATCTCGACGGGGACCCGGTCGTCGGCAGTGCCGTGGACGAGGACGACGGGGACCCGTGCGGGGAGGAGCTGGGCGGGGTCCGCGGTGGCGTACCGGTCCGGCACCTCGTCCGGGCCGCCCCCCATGAGGCGCTGGGTGGCGCCGTCCCCGAGGTCGAGCCGGGCGCTCGTCGCGAGGTCGACGCAGCCCCCGAGGGCGACGACGCCGTCGAGCGGGGTGTCCGCCTGGCTCGCGGCCCAGAGCGCGAGGTGTCCCCCGGCCGAGTGCCCGACCGCGAGGAGCGGGCCGGGCAGGTCGGGGTCGGCGGCGACGGCGGTGAGGGCGGTCCGGACGTCCTCCAGCGTGCCCGGCCAGCCGCCACCGGGCATCCCCGTCCGGCGGTACTCGACGACGGCGACCACCCACCCCTCCTCGGCGAGGGCCTGAGCCTGCGCGGCGGCGTGCGCCCGGTCGTGCTCGGCGCGCCAGAAGCCGCCGTGGACGACGGCGACGGTACCGCGGGGGGCACCCGGCCCGGCCGGCTCCCGGACGTCGTAGACCTGTGCCGGGTCCGGTCCGTACGCCGTCGTCCGCGCAGGTGGGGGCACCTCGGCGGCGGCGACGTCGGCGAGGCCGTGGGGGGACGTGGGGCCGCTCGCGCCGCTGGTACCGCTCATGCCGCCATTGTCGCAAGCCGTCCGGGCGATAGTGTGACGGCCATGACCACGTGGGAGTACGCAACCGTGCCGCTCATCGTCCATGCGACCAAGCAGATCCTCGACCAGTGGGGCGAGGACGGCTGGGAGCTCGTCCAGGTCGTCCCCGGCCCGGACGGGTCGAACCTCGTCGCCTACATGAAGCGCGCGCAGGGCTGATGATGTCCGCCGTCGAAGAGCGTCTCGCCGCCGCCGGCCTCGAGGTCCCCGGGGTCGCCACGCCCGTCGCCGTCTACGTCCCCGCCGTCCGCGACGGCAACCTCGTCTTCACCTCGGGGCAGGTGCCGCTCGTCGCGGGGGAGCCCGCGGAGACCGGCAAGGTCGGCGAGGGGGAGGGGCTCGTCAGCCCGGAGCGCGCGAAGGAGGTCGCAGCGATCTGCGCGCTCAACGCCATCGCCGCGGTGAAGTCGGTCGTCGGGGACCTCGACGCCGTCACCCGGGTCGTCAAGGTCGTCGGGTTCGTCGCCAGCGACCCGAGGTTCACCGGCCAGCCGGGGGTCGTCAACGGGGCGAGCGAGCTCCTCGGGACCGCCTTCGGCGAGGCCGGCGTCCACGCCCGCTCGGCGGTCGGGGTCGCCGTCCTCCCGCTCGACGTCCCCGTCGAGGTCGAGATCACCGTCGCCGTCGCGGACTGAGCCCGGCGTGGCCGGCCGGGACTTCCCCCTCCCGCTCGCGTCCCCCCTGCGCGAGCGCGCCGAGGCGTGGGCGAGCGCCCCGGGGGAGGCCGCCCCGCTCCGCCCGGCGGCGACCGTGATGTTCGTCCGGGACGGCGCCGGCGGCATCGAGGTCTTCATGCTCAAGCGGGTCCCGACGATGGCGTTCGCGCCGTCGATGCACGTCTTCCCCGGAGGTGGCGTCGACCCGCGGGACGCGGGCGCCGACCTCCCCTGGTCGGGCCCCCCACCCGCGCAGTGGGCCGCCCGGGTCGGGGTCGGGGAGGAGGCCGCCCGCATGCTCGTCGTCGCGGCGGCCCGCGAGGTCTTCGAGGAGAGCGGGATCCTGCTCGCGGGGCGGGACGGTGGCAGCGTCGTCGAGGACCTCTCGGGCCCGGGGTGGCGGGAGCGCCGAGCGGCGCTCGTCGCCCGGGACCTCTCCTTCGCCGACCTCCTTCTCGAGGAGGGCCTCGTGCTCCGCTCCGACCTCCTCAGCCTCAGGGCGCACTGGGTCACGCCGGAGTTCGAGACCCGCCGCTACGACACCCACTTCTTCGCGGCGACCGTCCCGAACGGTCAGGTCGCCGACGACGACACGAGCGAGGCGGAGACCGCCGAGTGGGTCCGGCCCGCCGACCTGCTCCGCCGGTGGGCCGACGGGGAGGCTCTCCTCCTCCCCCCGACCCTCGTCTGCCTCGAGGACGCCGCCGCCGCTCCGGACTCCGCGACCTTCGTCGCACAGCGTCCCGCGGTCCCCGCGGTCATGCCGCGCCTCGTCGAGACGACCGAGGGCCTCGTCCTGCGGGCGGACGAGCTGTGAGCGCGACGCCGCCCCCGCCCTCGGCCGCACCGGGCCAGTGGGGCGGGGGGGAGGTCACTCCTCGGGCGACGTGCGTCCTCGCCCCGAACCCGGGCCCGATGACCCTCGACGGGACGAACACCTGGGTCGTCCTCGAGCCCGGAGGGACCGAGGCGGTCGTCATCGATCCGGGTCCGGACGACCCCGGGCACCTCGGGCGGGTCGCCGACCTCGTCCGCGACCGCGGAGCCCGGGTCGTCGCGACGGTCCTCACCCACGGGCACCCCGACCACGCCGAGGGCGCGCCCCGGTTCGCGAGGATGACCGGTGCGGCGGTCCGGGCGGTCGGTCGCGGCCACGACGACCTCGCCGACGGGGACGTCGTCCTCGCCGGCGGGCTCGAGCTGCGGGTGGTCGCCACCCCCGGGCACACCGCCGACTCGGTCTCGCTCGCGCTGGCCGCCGACCACGCCCTCCTCACCGGGGACACCGTCCTCGGCCGGGGGACGACGGTCGTCGCCCACCCCGACGGCGAGCTCGAGGCCTACCTCGCGTCCCTCGAGCGGATCGCGGCGCTCACCGGTGACGGGACGGCGACCTCGATCCTCCCCGGCCACGGGCCGGTCGTCCCGGACGCGGCGGCCATGGTGGAGTTCTACCGGGTCCACCGTCGCGAGCGGCTCGAGCAGGTCGCGGCCGCGCTCGCCGCCGGGGCGACCGGGGTCGACGGGGTCGTCGAGGTCGTCTACGCGGACGTCCCGCGCGAGGTCTGGCCCGCGGCCCGGCTCAGCGTCCGGGCGCAGCTCGACTACCTCGGGGTGCCCTGACCTCGGGGTGCCCTGACCTCGGGGTGCCCGGACCGGGAGTCCGGGGGCTACCGGGCCCGGCGCTGGAGGCGCTCGACGTCCTGGATGAGGACGGCCCGGGCCTCGAGCTTGAGCCAGCCGCGGCCCGCGAAGTCCGCGAGCGCCTTGTTCACCGTCTCCCGGGACGCGCCGACGAGCTGGGCGAGCTCCTCCTGGGTGAGGTCGTGGGCGACGAGGACACCGTGGTCGGCAGGACGGCCGAACCGGGAGGAGAGGTCGAGGAGCGCCTTCGCGACCCGCCCGGGGACGTCGGTGAAGACGAGGTCGGCGAGGTTCTCGTTCGTCCGGCGGAGCCTGCGCGCGAGCGCCGCGAGCAGGGTCGCGGCGACCCGCGGGTGGGCCGCGAGGAACGCGTGCAGCTGCTCGTTCCCCAACGCGATGAGCTGGGTCTCCGCGATCGCGGTCGCCGTCGCCGTCCGCGGCCCCGGGTCGAACAGGCTGAGCTCGCCGAACATCTCGCCCGGCCCGAGGATCGCGAGGAGGTTCTCCCGGCCGTCGGGGCTCGTCCGGCCGAGCTTGATCTTCCCCTCGGTGATGACGTAGAGCCGGTCACCGCGGTCGCCCTCGCGGAAGAGGACGTCCCCCCGCTCCATCCGCGAGTGCTCCATCGACTCCATGAGACCGGCGATCGCGGTGTCGTCCAGGGCTGCGAACAGGGGGGCGCGTCTCACCACGTCAAGATCCACAGGGGCAAGTGTGCCATGCAGCCTCGGCGGCAAACCGTACGCTGGTCGGGTGTCCTCACCCTCCCGGGACGAGTCCCCCCTCGCCCGCACCCGCCGCGCCCGCCGGATGTACCGTGCCCTCCTCGAGCGCTACCCGTACGCCCACTGCGAGCTCGACTTCGAGACCCCGCTCCAGCTCCTCGTCGCGACGATCCTCTCGGCGCAGACGACGGACGTCACCGTCAACAAGGTGACCCCGCGGCTGTTCGCGGCCTACCCCACCGCGGCCGACCTCGCCTCCGCCGACCGCACCGAGGTCGAGGAGATCCTCCGCCCGACGGGGTTCTACCGGGCGAAGACGAACTCCGTCATCACGCTCGGCCAGGCGCTCGTCGAGCGGTTCGACGGCGAGGTCCCGGCGAGGATGGCCGATCTCGTCACCCTGCCCGGGGTCGGGCGCAAGACCGCGAACGTCGTCCTCGGCAACGCCTTCGGGATCCCGGGGATCACCGTGGACACCCACGTCGGCCGGCTCGTCCGCCGGTTCGGCTGGACCGACGAGGAGGACCCGGTCAAGGTCGAGCACGCGATCGGGGGGCTCATCCCGAGGAAGGACTGGACGATGCTCTCCCACGTCCTCATCTTCCACGGGCGGCGGACCTGCCACGCTCGTCGTCCGGCGTGCGGGGCGTGCCCGGTCGCCCGGTGGTGCCCCTCGTACGGCGTCGGCGAGGTCGACCCCGACAAGGCCGAGCGACTCCTGAAGTTCGAGCTCGCCCCCGGGGCGCGGCCGTGACGACGTCCGCACCCGCCTGGCTGCGCCGGGTCGGCCCGGCCGCCACGGACGACCCGCCGGCGTGGTTCACGCGGTTCTCGCCGCCGCACGGCGCCCGGCGCAGGTCCGCCGTCCTCGTCCTCGTCGGCCCGGGGCCCGACGGCGCCGAGGACGTCGTCCTCACCGAGCGGGCCCACCACCTGCGCTCGCACGCCGGGCAGGTCTCCTTCCCCGGTGGGGCCATCGACCCCGGCGACGACGGTCCCGTCCAGGCCGCCCTCCGGGAGGCCGAGGAGGAGGTCGGGCTCGACCCGGGCTCGGTCGACGTCCTCGGCGAGCTTCCCCCGCTCTACCTCCGGCCGAGCAGCAACGCGGTCACGCCGGTCATCGGGTGGTGGCGCGAGCCCGGGCCGATCGGCGTCGTCGACACGGGAGAGGTCGCCCAGGTCGTCCGGGCGCCGCTGGGGACGCTTCTCGACCCGGTGAACCGGTTCCTCGTCATCGCGCCCGGGGGGTACCGCGGGCCGGGCTTCGAGGTCGACGGGCTGTTCGTGTGGGGGTTCACCGCGCAGCTGCTCAGCAGCGTCTTCGACCTCGCCGGGCTCAGCGTCCCCTGGGACCAGACCCGTCGCCGGCGGCTGCCCCCGCGGATGCTCGCCCCCTACCTCCGGGGCCGGGCATGACGTGGAGCTGGGTCGACCTCCTGCTCGCCCTCCTCATCTTCGGACGGGCCGTCGTCGGCTGGCGGCGCGGCGTCATCGGCACCGCGCTGTCGTTCGTCGGGCTCGTCATCGGAGCCGGGATCGCGATCGTGCTCGTTCCGCTCCTCCCGCTCGACGCGCCCGTCGTCCAGCAGTTCCCCGTGCTCCGGGTCGTCCTGCCGCTCGGGCTGCTCGCGGTGCTCGCGAGCGTCGGGTACCGGCTCGGCGCGGCGACCGGCGTCCGCTCGCGCGCCGACCGGCGCGACTCCCGGGTCGGCCGTCGGGGGGCCTACCTGCTCAGCTCGGCGCTCGGCTCGGCGCTCTCCGTCCTCGTCATCTGCGTGCTCGCGTGGTCGGTCGGGGTCGCGATCCGCGGGGCCGCCCCGCCGGGGCTCGCCGCGAGCGTCGAGCGCTCCGCCGTCCTCCGGACGATCGACGGCCTCATCCCGAGCGGGGCGAGCCGGGTCGTCGTCCCGCTCCAGCAGGCCCTGGACCGGGAGGGCTTCCCCCGGGTGTTCGACGGGATCGGCTTCGAGCACATCCGGGACGTCGCCCCGCCGCAGGCCTCGGGCACGGGGTCGGCGGCGATCCGCGAGGCCGGGGCCTCCGTCCTCAAGGTCCGCGCGACCTCCTCGGCGTGCCGGCTCGGCCAGGAGGGGACCGGCTGGGTGGCCCGCGGCGGGGTCGTCGTCACGAACGCCCACGTCGTCGCCGGGGCGGACCGGGTGAGCGTACAGACCGCGCGCGGACGGGCGTGGACGGGTGAGGTCGTCGCCTTCGATCCCCGCCGCGACGTCGCCGTCATTCGCGTCGAGAACCTGCCGCTACGGCCCCTCCCCGTGGGGCAGCCCCTCTCCCGAGGGGACGAGGCCGTCGTCGCCGGCTACCCGTGGGACGGGCCGTACCGGGTCGGCCCGGTGCGGGTCCGCGAGCGGATCCTCGCCCGGGGCGCCGACATCAGGGGCGTCCCGGGGGTGGCCCGGGAGATCTACGCGCTCCGCGGGACGGTCCGGCCCGGCAACTCCGGCGGGCCGTTGCTCTCCCCGGCCGGGGACGTCGTCGGGGTCGTCTTCGCCCGCTCCTCGACCGACCCCGACACGGGGTATGCGCTGACGATGGCCGAGGTCGCGCCCGCCCTGGCGCGGGCCCGGGCGAGCTCGTCCGCGGTGAGCACGGGCGCCTGCGCCGCCTGAGCGACCCGCGGGCCGGCCGTGCGGACCGGCGGTGCGGTCAGCCCCGGTTCTTGACCGCCTCGACGGTCTCCTGGGCGTTGCGGATCGCTCGCTCGGGCTTGGTCTCCGCGCTCGTGATGGCCCGCTTGCCGATGAGGGCGAGGACGGCGGCGACGACGAAGAGGACCCCGGTGACGATGAGGTAGCCCGCCCAGACGGGCAGCCACACCGCGATGACCTGAGCGAACGTGTGGAAGAGGAAAATGAGCCCGAGGAGGCCGAGGAACGCGGCGACGCCGAGGAACGCGGCGCCCTTCCCGATCGACTTCGCGCCGCCGGTGAGCTCGGCCTTGGCGAGCGCGATCTCGTCACGGAGGATCGTCGAGACGTCCTTCGAGACGTCGGCCACGAGCTGGCCGAGGGTCCGGGCGTCTGGGCCGTCGATGTTCGTCGCCACTGCTAAACCACCTCTGGTGTTGTCGAGACGGACGCGGTCTCGACCGGCCCGCCGCGCGTGTGCTCCTGCTCACGTAGACCCTAGCCGGTCCACGGGGTCAGGGCGTGGTGCGGGACCCCGATCGCGCCTGCTCAGCCAGGCGGGACCGGGTCCGGGCCCGAAGCACGACCGCGGCGAGGGCGGCCGCGAGGAGCGAGCCGAGGAGGACCGCGAGCCGGGCGTTCGCGTCCTCCTCCGTCCCGGTCCCGAAGGCGAGCTCGCCGACGAGGAGGGAGACGGTGAACCCGATCCCCGTCAGGAGCGAGAGCCCGAGCAGGTCTCCCCACCCGAGCTCGTCGTCGAGGCGGGCGTGGGTGAACCGCGCCATCATCCACGTCCCGCCGAGGACCCCGACGACCTTGCCGACGACGAGCCCGGCGACGATCCCGGCGACGATGGGGTCGGCGAGGGCCTCGCGGAGACCGCCGCCGACGACGCGGACCCCGGAGGCGAAGAAGGCGAAGGCCGGGACGGCGAGGCCCGCCGAGAGGGGGCGGACCCGGTGCTCGAGGAGGTGGGCGAGGTCGGTCTCGCCGTGGTGCGTGCTCCCCCGCGCCACCCTCGTCCGCGGCCGGACGGGGACGACGAGCCCGAGGAGGACCCCGGCGACGGTCGCGTGGACCCCCGACGCGTGGACGAGCGCCCACGTCGTCAGCGCGAGCGGGACGAGGAGCCACCAGTGCGTCATCCTCCGCTGGGTGAGCGCCGCGAACGCGGCGAGCGGGACCGCGGCGAGGAGGAGCGGGGCGACGTCGAGGTCGGCGGTGTAGAAGACCGCGATGATCGTGATCGCGATGATGTCGTCGACGACGGCGAGGGTGAGCAGGAACGAGCGGAGCCCGTCGGGGAGGGCCGAGCCGAGGACCGCGAGGACGGCGAGGGCGAACGCGATGTCCGTCGCCGTCGGGATCGCCCAGCCCCGCAGCTCGTCGCCGGTCGAGACGGTGGAGACGACGAGGACGTAGACGAGCGCGGGGGCGACGACGCCGCAGACCGCGGCGACGACGGGGACGGCGGCGCGGGCCGGGTCGCGGAGCTGGCCGACGAGGAACTCGCGCTTGACCTCGAGCCCGGCGACGAAGAAGAAGACCGCGAGGAGGCCGTCGCCCGCCCAGTGCCCGAGGGTGAGCCGCAGCTCGCCCCAGGCCGGGCCGACCTTGAGGTCGCGCAGGGCGGTGTACGCCTCGTGCCACGGAGTGTTGGCCCACACGAGCGCGACGAGCGAGGCGCCGAGGAGGATCCCCCCGCCGATCGTCTCGGTGCGCAGCGCGGAGGCGAGGAACTGCAGCTCCGGGCGCGGTGGACGGCGGAACAGCGGAGCCGGGGTGCGGGTGCTCTCGGGCATCGGGGTCCTCCGGGGTCGGCGACATCGTGACACCCCGCCCGGCGGGGTGACGCCGACCAGGCTTCCCGGCTCACCTGCCCCGATCGTACCGTCCCCGACTTCTTGCCCCGGCGACCGGGACATTCCCGCCGAGTGACCGGAATGCCCGGCCCGCCGGGCAAGAAGTCGAGGGTCGGGTCAGTCGTCCGACGAGCCGGACATCCCGGTCTGGATGAGGCTCATCACCGTGGAGTCGGCGAGCGTCGTCACGTCCCCGACCTCGCGGTTCTCAGCGACGTCGCGCAGGAGGCGCCGCATGATCTTGCCCGACCGGGTCTTCGGCAGCTCCGGGACGACCATGATCTGACGCGGCTTGGCGATCGGGCCGATCTCCTTGCCGACGTGGGCGCGCAGCTCCTGGACCGTCGCGTCGCCCTCGTCGTGGGCGTCGGCGCGAAGGATGACGAACGCGCAGACCGCCTGGCCCGTCGTCTCGTCGGTCGCGCCGACGACGGCGGCCTCGGCGACGCTGGGGTGCGACACGAGCGCCGACTCGATCTCCGCGGTCGAGAGGCGGTGGCCGGAGACGTTCATGACGTCGTCGACCCTGCCGAGGAGCCAGATGTTGCCGTCCTCGTCGTACTTCGCGCCGTCGCCGGCGAAGTAGTACTTGTCACCGAACCGTGACCAGTACGTCTCCTTGTACCGCTCGAGGTCCCCCCAGATGCCCCGGAGCATCCCCGGCCACGGCTTCGTGAGGACGAGGTATCCGACGAGCTCGGGGTCGTGGAGGGGGTGCCCCTCGTCGTCGAGGATCTCCGCGCTGATCCCCGGGATCGGGCGCTGCGCCGAGCCGGGCTCGAGGGTGGTGACCCCGGGGAGGGGGCTGATCATGATGCCCCCCGTCTCGGTCTGCCACCACGTGTCGACGATGGGGGCCCGGTCCCCGCCGACGTGCTTGCGGTACCACAGCCACGCCTCGGGGTTGATCGGCTCGCCGACCGAGCCGAGGACCCGGATCGAGGAGAGGTCGTGCTGCGCGGGGATGTCCTCACCCCACTTCATGAACGTCCGGATCGCCGTCGGTGCCGTGTAGAGGATCGAGACGCCGTACTTCTCGACGATCTCCCACCAGCGGCCCCGGTGCGGGGTGTCGGGGGTGCCCTCGTAGAGGACCTGGGTCGCCCCGTTGGCCATGGGGCCGTAGACGATGTACGAGTGCCCCGTCACCCAGCCGACGTCCGCGGTGCACCAGAAGACGTCGCGCTCGGGGTGGAGGTCGTGGACGACGGCGTTCGTGTACGCGCACTGCGTGAGGTACCCGCCGGTGGTGTGGAAGATGCCCTTCGGCTTCCCCGTCGTCCCCGAGGTGTAGAGGATGAACAGCGGGTGCTCGCTGTCCATCGGCTGGGCCGCGTGCTCGGTCGCGGCGTCGCCGAGCGCGTCGTGCCACCAGATGTCGCGGGTGTCGTCCCAGGCGACGTCCTGCCCGGTGCGCCGGACGACGAGGACCTTCTCGACGGGCGAGTCCCCGGTGACGGCGTCGTCGACGGCCGGCTTGAGCGAGGACGGCTTCCCGCGCCGGTACCCGCCGTCGGAGGTGATGACGACCCTGGCGTCGGCGTCGGCGATCCGGGTCCGGAGGGCGTCGGCGGAGAACCCGCCGAAGACGACGGAGTGGGGGGCGCCGATCCGGGCGCACGCGAGCATCGCGACCGCCGCCTCGGGGATCATCGGCAGGTAGATCGCGACCCGGTCCCCCTTGCCGACGCCGAGGGCCTCGAGGGCGTTGGCTGCCCGGCACACCTCCTGCTGGAGGTCGGCATAGGTGATCGTCCGGGTGTCGCCGGGCTCGCCCTCGAAGTGGATGGCGACCCGGTCGCCGTTGCCGGCCTCGACGTGCCGGTCGACGCAGTTGTACGCCGCGTTGAGGGTGCCGCCGCCGAACCACGTCGCGACCGGGGCCTCGCTCCAGTCGAGCGTCGTCTCGAAGTCGCGCGCCCAGCTGATCCGGTCGCGGGCCTGGGCGGCCCAGAAGCCCTCGTGGTCCGCGGCGGCCTCGTCGTAGAGCTCGGCCGTCCCGTTGGCCTGGGCGGCGAACTCCGCGCTCGGCTCGAAGCGCTGCTGCGCGGACTGCACGGTGGACGGGGTCTCGTCGGACAAGGTTCCTCCTCGGTGAGTGGGGGGCGCGGGGCGCACTGCCCCCACTCAACCCGCTGTCGGCGGTGACAGCAAGGGCAACCCGCCCGCCGTCGGCCGGCGGCCGGCCGACGGCGGCGAGCGGTCACCAGCGGTGGGCGACGTCGACGACGAGCCGGCTGTGGGCCCCGTCGTCGAGGGTGAACACCCGGAAGGGGAGCCGGGCGCGGACCCCGAGGCCCAGGGTCGTCTGACCCTCGAACGAGCCGGCCCAGGCGACCTGGCGGAAGGTCCGGTACCCGGTGACGTCGACGAGGTGGGCGGGGTCGGCCGGGGTGTACGTCGCCCGGCCGCGGTCGTCGTACGCCGGGACGCGGGCGATGACCCGGAGCCTGGCCCCGCCCCGGAGCGGGACGACGTCGCCCTTGCCGTCGGTGCGGACCGTCGTGACGTAGGAGACGTGGTACCCCGGCGCGTGCCCGGCCACGTCGAGGACGAGCCGGTCGTAGCAGGCGTGCCGGCCGGCGCGGACGTCCCTCAGCGGGCCGCTCGACGCGGTGGCGGTGGCCTCCTTGGCGAGTGAGCCCCAGTACACGGTGGGGCACCTCGTCGCGGCGGTGGCGGTGGCGCCGGCGGGGGCGGAGGCAATGACGGGGAACGCGGCGACCGCGAGGGCGGCGACGAGAGCGCGGACGGCGTGGCGGGGGGTCATGGTGTCCTCCTTCCGGACACCCCTTCCACGCGGACGGGGCCCGGCCGGTTGACCGGGCCCCGTCCCGCCCCGGGGGCAGCCCGCAGCCCGATGGGGGCCACGAAGTCCCGCCCCGGGTCGTCCGGGGCGGGACTCCCTGGCCACCCCGCGCGAACGCGGCGGGAGGGGGAGGCGGCGGGAGGGTCAGTGGTGGACGGCCTTCTCCGCGCCGTGGCCGGTGAGCGAGCGGACCTCCATCTCCGCGTACTTGAGCCGGTTGTACTCGGTGCTCGTCACCGTCCCGATCCAGCCGAGCGCAAACGCGAGGGGGATCGAGACGAGGCCCGGGTTGTCGAGCGGGAACCAGTGGAAGTCGACCCCCTGGAGCATCGACGGGCTCTTCCCGGTCGCCGGGTCGACCGGCTTGCCGGAGACGACCGGGCTGAAGGCGATGAGGGTGATCGACGTGACGAGCCCGCCGTAGATGCTCCACAGCGCCCCGCGGGTGTTGAACCGCCGCCAGAAGAGCGAGTAGAGGATCGTCGGGAGGTTCGCGCTCGCCGCGACGGCGAACGCGAGAGCGACGAGGAAGGCGATGTTCTGTCCGATGGCGAAGATCCCGCCGAAGATCGCGACCGCGCCGAGGGCGAGGGCGGCGATCCGTGCCATCTTCACCTCCTCGGCCTGGGTCGCCTCGCCCCGGCGGAACACCTGGTTGTAGATGTCGTGGCTCAGGCTCGCGCTCGCGGTGATCGTCAGCCCGGCGACGACGGCGAGGATCGTCGCGAACGCCACCCCGGAGATGATCCCGAGGAGGAGCTCGCCGCCGAGCTCGTACGCGAGCAGCGGGGCGGCGGAGTTCGCCGCTCCGGGGGCCGCCTTGATCGCCTCCGCCCCGACGAGCGAGGCCGCCCCGAAGCCGAGGACGAGCGTGAAGAGGTAGAAGATCCCGATGAGCCAGATCGCCCAGACGACCGACCGGCGGGCCTCCTTGCTCGACGGGACGGTGTAGAAGCGCATGAGCACGTGCGGTAGTCCGGCCGTCCCGAGGACGAGGGCGAGCGAGAGCGAGATGAAGTCGATCTTCGCGATGCCCGAGACGCCGTACTTCAGGCCGGGGTTGAGGAGGGCGTCTCCCGCGGGCGACGCCGCGGCCGCGTCCCCGAGGAGGGTCGAGAGGTTGAGCCCGAACTTCGCGAGGACCCACCCCGTCATCACCGCGGCGCCCACGATGAGGAGGGCGGCCTTGATGATCTGGACCCAGGTCGTCCCCTTCATCCCCCCGACGAGGACGTAGAGGATCATGAGGACCCCGACGATGACGACGACGACCCGCTGGCCGACGGCGCTGTCGACGCCGAGGAGGAGGGCGACGAGTCCGCCGGCGCCCGCCATCTGCGCGAGCAGGTAGAAGAAGGAGACTGCGAGCGTCGAGGTCGCGGCGGCCACCCGGACCGGTCGCTGCCGCAGCCGGAACGAGAGGACGTCGGCCATGGTGAACCTGCCCGTGTTCCGGAGCAGCTCGGCGACGAGGAGGAGCGCGACGAGCCAGGCGACGAGGAACCCGATCGAGTAGAGGAAGCCGTCGTAGCCGGTGAGAGCGATCGCGCCGGCGATCCCGAGGAACGACGCGGCGGAGAGGTAGTCGCCGGAGATCGCGATGCCGTTCTGGCGACCGGTGAAGGCCCGGCCGCCGGCGTAGTAGTCGTCGGCGGAGCGGTTGCTCCGGGAGGCCCGGATGACGACCGCGAGGGTGATGAGGACGAAGACGCCGAAGATCGAGAGGTTGAGGGCCGCGTTGCCCACGGTCGTCTGGGCGG
The DNA here is from genome assembly GCA_963783735.1 of uncultured Actinomycetota bacterium. GTDB lineage: Bacteria > Actinomycetota > Actinomycetes > Actinomycetales > Dermatophilaceae > CAWDAQ01. The sequence continues at coordinate 314,856 of CAWAOO010000001.1, forward strand.
GGAGCAGGGAGGTCATCGCGCCGCCCTCTCGATCCGGAGTTCCTCGAAGCGGTCGTGCAGGGCCGCCGCTCGGGGGTCGAACTCCCGGTCGGCCCAGCGGGCGTAGATCATCGTGATGGCGAACGTCGAGACGAACTGCCCGAGGCCGAGGACGAGGCCGATGTTGATCGTGCCGACGAGCCGGGTCGACATGAAGCCGGGCGCGAGCACGGCGAGGAGGACGTAGAGGAAGTACCACCCGAGGAAGAGGGCGGTCGTCGGGAGGACGAACCGGCGGAACCGTCGCCGCATGTCGGCGAACTCCTCCGACTCCTGCATGGCGACGTACGGGTCGTCGAGATCTGGAGCGTCGCTGCTCACGGGGACACCTCCGGGGGACGGTGCGGCGGGCCACGGTGCCCGCCGTCGGACGACCCCACTGTGACCGGCGCCACCGCCGTCGAGGAGTGCGCCGGACGCCGTCCGCGCCGGACGGCGCGACCGGTCGCCGGGCGGCGCCGGGTCGCGCGACGAACGGTCCGCGGGCCGCGGCGAGCGGTCCCCCGGGACGGGGGCGGACGCGCGGTCGCGGCGTGTCGTGAACGCGCCGGTCCCTAAGGCATAAAACGGACAAAAAGGGTTATACGGTCAGCGCGCGAGCCGATGGGCCGGCCGGAGTCCCGGCTACGCCGATCAGCCGCGTGACCCGCACTCGCCGACCCTGGAGCTGCCGATGCGCGCCATCCGCCCCGTCCGTGACCCCCTCGCCACCGACAACCCGACCGCCCTGCGGACCACGAGGACCGCGGCCGTCACCGTCACCGCGGCCCTCGCCTCGACCCTCGTCGTCGCGACGGGAGCCCCCGCGGACGCGGCGCCGAGCCCGCGCTGGGGCACGCTCGTCTCGTCGAACGCCCACGCCCGGACCGAGGCGGCCGCCGGGGTGACCCAGGCCATGGTCGAGCTCGACTGGTCGTGGATCGAGCCGAGGAACGGCGCCTGGAACAGCCGCGCGCTCGCCTCCTACCGTCGGGACGTCCTCACCCAGAAGGCCGCGGGCCGCAAGGTCACCCTCGGCCTCGGCATCCACTTCAGCCCCGATTGGACGTACGGCCTGGCGTCGGCGCGGGCGGTCAACGAGCACGGACAGCGTTCGGAGGACCTCAACACCGTCTACTCGTGGGCGGTCCGCAGGCAGATGCGGCAGTACATCACCAAGGTCGTCCGGTACATCGGCCCGGCGAACATCGACACGATCCGGATCACCTCGGGCGGCAACGGCGAGCTCATGCACGGCGACGACTCGTACTGGGCCTCCGGGCACATCGGGATCACCGCACTTCGGACCTCGCAGCCCGCCAAGGGCCGCCCCGGGACGAACGCGACCCGGGCCCAGCACGACGCCTGGGCCCGGTGGTACGTCAAGGGCCTCGCCAACGTCGCCGACGACCAGATGAACACCGCCCACCGGGCGCGCTACCGCGGGAGCTTCGAGCTCATCATGCCCGGCTCCGGGGTCCGGCCGTCGAACTGGGCCTCCCAGACCGGACGCCACCTCCCGGACGGCCTCCTCGGTCTCGGCGTCGCGTGGGACAAGGTCGCCGCGCAGGTTCACCGGCGCGACAAGGTCTATCTCCACCAGTCCGGCGTCGGCGACGGCTCCGGGGCCCCCGGCGAGCAGCGCTGCCAGCCCGGCGACGGCGGCGCCGCGCTGACGAGCTACCGCCTCGACGACTGGTCCTCGACCCGCTGGCTCGCCAAGGTCGCCCGGACGTACGGGTTCGCCGGGGTCTCCGGCGAGAACCCGGGATACGGCGACTCGGTGCCGAGGTCGTACTACCGCGACCCGAACGGGCTGTTCCGGGCCGCGACCGGGCTCGCCCGCTCGTGCGGGTTCCGGGCGTTCTACTGGGCCCACGACGACCGGCTCTGGGACGGGACGACCCCCTTCGCGGCGTACCAGGTCGCCATCCGCTGACCTGAGCGCCACAGCGTCCGCGCGGACGGTCGCCCGAGAGGCGTCCGCGCGGACGCTGTGGTGTGGGGCGGGGGTGTGCGGGAGGGGTCAGGCGCCGAGCTCGAAGAGCGCCACCGGCGGACTCGTCGGCTGCGGCGAGCCGCCCGTGGGCTCCACGGTGATCCCCACCCCGACGGCCTCGCTCGCGTTCCCCTCGAGCGCGACGGCCTGCGAGGAGGCCCCGTCGCGGGGCATGAGCCCGGCCGGCCGCATCGAGCCGTCCGGCTCCTGGAGCCAGAGCTGGTAGTCCTTGCCCGTCGGGGCCGGGGGCATGCCCTCGGTCTCGATGACCGCACGCCCGACCGACCGGCTGAGGACGACGACCGCGGTCGCGCCGTCGATCGTCTTCCGTACCCGGGTCGCGTCGCCGGCCCGGAGGACCCGCTCGGCGACCGTCGTCGGCCCGGGCGGCGCGTCGTTCGACCACGGGCTCCACGCGAGGCCGCCGACGACGACGGCGGCCGCCGCGGCCGCGGCGACGAGCCACGTGAGCGGCCGCGTCCTCGCCGGTCGACGTCGGCCGTCGAGGGCGACGACCCGGTCCGTGTCCCGCGCCCCGGCGCCCGCGGGCCCGTCCGCCTCACCGCTCTCCTCGTCGGGTGCGGGGAGGGGCGGGAGCGGGCGGAGCGACCGGACCCCTGCCATGACGGAGTCCTTGAGATCGGCCGGGGGCGGGGTCGCCGCGAGAGCCCCGAGCTCGGCGGCGGCCCGCCGGAGGCTCGCCGTCTCGGCCCGGCAGTCGGCGCACGTGCCCAGGTGGCTCTCGAACGCGGCCCGTTCGGCGTCGTCGAGCGCGTCGACGGCGTATGCGCCGGCGAGTCCGTGCGTCTCGACGGTCATGACTGCAGCCCCAATGTGTCGCGGAGGCGGATGAGCCCGTCTCGGATTCGTGTCTTGGCGGTCCCCAGCGGGAGGTCGAGCATCCGGGCGACCTCGGTGTGGGTGTACCCCCCGAAGTAGGCGAGCTCGAGGGCCCCCCGCTGGGTCTCGGTGAGGGACTCGAGCGCTCGCCGCACCCGCTCCGTGTCGAGCGCCCGCTCGACGGTCTCGGAGGTCTCGTCGTAGGGCCGCGACTGGTTCGTCACCCCGTAGACCTCCGACCTGCGCCCGTCCGACTCGGCCGCCCGGACCCGGTCGACCGACTTGCGGTGGGCGATCGTCATCATCCAGCTCAGGGCGCTGCCCCGGCCCGGGTCGAACCGTGCGCAGTGCCGCCAGATGTCGAGGAAGCACTCCTGGAGGACCTCCTCGGCCTGGGCCCGGTCGCGGACGACCCGCAGGACGAGCCCGAACATCCGCGACGACGTGTGGTCGTAGAGCTCGGAGAACGCCGCCTCGTCGCCGCGGGCGGAGGCCGTGAGCAGCCCTCCCAGGTCAGGACCGGTGGCGGCCACCGGGGTTCCTCCGGCGTGCGAGCCGTCGGGGGGGACCACTGTCATGGTGACCATGATGACCGATCCGGTCCTGCCGGGGGGAGCGGGTGACGTCAGCTCTTGGGGAGGAGGACGCTGTCGATGACGTAGACGGTGGCGTTCGCGGTCTGGACGTTGCCGCAGACGACCTTGGCGTCACCGACGCTGAAGTCCTCGCCGGAGCCCGTGACGGTGATCGTCGTACCCGCGAGCGTCGTGTGGTCGCCGGCGAGCTCGTCCGGGCTCAGTCGGCCCTCGACGACGTGGTTGGTGAGGACGGTGGTGAGCAGGCCCTTGGGGTTCTTCAGCGCCTTTGCCATCGTCCCGGCGGGGACGGCCTTGAAGGCGTCGTTCGTCGGCGCGAAGACGGTGACGTCCGTCGCCGAGTTGAGGGTGTCGACGAGGCCGGCGGTCTTGACGGCGGAGACGAGCCGGCTGAGAACGGGGTTCGCGCTCGCGGCGGTCGCGACCGGCTCGGTCGACATCCCGTCGAACGAGCCCGCGCCGCTCGCCGGGACGGCGCTGCACGCCGGCCCGAACGGGGCGTCGGCCATGGTCTGCCCGGCGCTGTCGCTCGAGGTCATCGAGTCGCTTGACGTCGACGACGTCATCGTCTCGCTCGAGGTCGCCCCGGCGCTGCCCGAGTCCGATCCGCAGGCGGCGAGGCCGGCGGCGAGCGGGAGGGTGAGAGCGACGGCGGCGAACGAACGGCGGCGAGTGGTCATCATGGGAACGTCTCCTTCGTGGTGGCTGTGACGTCAGTCATTCGGAGTCCGCGGGGCGGCGGATTGCCGTGTGCCGCAACCGTTCCGGAGGGTCCCTCAGCCGACCGTGAGGACGACGGAGTGCCAGCCCGTGGCGCCGCGTGGGAACGGGTCCGTGCGCGCCTCGGTCTGGAGGTTCCCCTCGCCGTCGGTGGCGCGGACGGTGAGCGTGTGCCGGCCGGGACGGGCGTCCCACGGGAGGTACCACTGCCGCCAGTAGTCGACGTCGACGTCCGGCCCGAGCGTGGCCCGCTGCCAGGCGCCGTCGTCGACGCGGACCTCGACCCGGCGGATGCCGCGTCCCTGCGCCCACGCGACGCCGCCGATCATCACCGTGCCCGGCTTCTGGGTGCTCAGCGGCGCGGGCGTGTCGATCCGGGACTGGGTGAGGACGCCCCCGTCGGTCGCCCAGCCGCGCTCGGTCCAGTAGGCCCGGTCCGCGGCGTACGTCGTCGCCGTGAGCCGGGTGAGCCACTTCGTCGCGCCGACGAACCCGAAGAGGCCGGGGGTGACGAGACGGGCGGGGAACCCGTGGGCCCTGGGAAGGGGCTCGCCGTTCATCGAGATCGCGACGATGGCGTCCCGGTCGTCCATGAGGGCCTGGACGGGGGTCGAGATCGTCATCCCGTCCGTCGAGGTGCTGAGGACCTGGTCGGCGGAGGAGCGGACCCCGGCGCGCTCGAGGAGGTCGCGGGTGCGGACCCCGGTCCAGCGGGCCGAGCTGATGTAGGGGCCGCCGACGGGGTTCGAGACGCAGTTGAGGGTGATGTCCCGCTCGATGACCGGCATCGCGAGCAGCTCGTCCCACGTCAGGGTGAACGGGTTGTCGACCTCGCCGTCGACGTCGAGCCGCCAGCCGTCGACGTCGACCCGGGGGAGGGTGAGCGCGGTGTCGATCCGGTAGAAGTCGCTCGCGGGGGTCTGGAGGGGCGCGACGCCCGGGACCTTCTGGGAGATCCCCTTGGGGAGCGGGCCGAGCGGGTCGGCCGGCACCGGCAGGCTGGCAGCGGACGGGACGGTCGGGTTGACCGCGAGCTTCTGCCCGCCCGCGACGGCCGCGGCCGCGGCCGCCGTCACCGCCGCGGCACCGGCGAGGAACACCCGGCGCGAGGCGCCGGACGGGGCGCCCGGGGTGGAGGGGTCCGTCCTGGGGGCCGCCGGCTCCTGGACCGGGCCCGCCCCCGGCCCCGCAGCCGGGCCGGGAGCCGCGCGCAGGGCGGGGCCCGGGCCCTCGATGGCGCGGACGAGGCCGACGAGGACGGCGATCCCGGCGAGGGCGGCGACGAGGCTCGGCACGGCGTCGTACGGCCCGGCGGTCGGGCGGGTGAGCGCGGCGGCGCCGGCGAGGGCGACGAGGACGACGAGGAGGACGAGCGCGAGCGTCCGTCGGGTCCGGGCGAGGGCGCCGACCGCACCCGCGAGGGCGAGGGTGACGACCGTGACGGACCCGATGAGGATCGGCTTGTCGGCGGTGCCGAACGTCGACGTCGCCCACTCCTTGACCGGCGTCGGGGTGGAGTCGATGACGGCGGCCCCGACGGCGAGGACGGGGGAGGCGGCCGGGTTGACGAACGCCGCGACGAGATGTCCCACCGCCGTCCCGGCGAGCGCCGCGAGGATCCCGGCCAGCGCGTACGGCCAGGACCTGCGGACGGCGGTGAAGACGGTCATACGGGTGATTCGAGCACGCAGAGGACGCGGATGGGCCGGACAGAGGTGACGATCCGCGAACGGAGCCGGCGGGGTACCGTGCTCGCGTGAAGCCCCGTCGTGAGCCCCGGTTCGCTCCGTTCGTCGTCACCGGCGCCCTGCTCGGCATCCTCATCGGCCTCGTCGCCGCCGTCCGCGGCCCGGAGGCGCAGGGGTACACGACGGCCGCGACGCTCGGCTACTTCGCCTCCCTCGGCGGCCTCGTCGGGGCGCTCCTCGGGGGGGCGGTCGCCGCCGTCCTCAGCCGCGGGGACTGACCGCCGTCCCCGCCGGTCCGCCACCCTGTGGGAGGATGAGGCCGTGCGACGAGGTGATGGTCGGCTGTCCCACGACATCCACCCCGAGGAGAAGGGCCCACAGGACGCCTGCGGGGTCTTCGGCGTCTGGGCCCCCGGGGAGGAGGTCGCCAAGCTCACGTACTACGGCCTCTACGCCCTCCAGCACCGCGGTCAGGAGTCTGCCGGGATCGCGACCTCGGACGGGCGGAGCATCCTCGTCTACAAGGACATGGGGCTCGTCTCCCAGGTCTTCGACGAGGGGTCGCTCGCCTCGCTCCGCGGGCACATCTCGGTCGGGCACTGCCGGTACTCGACGACGGGCGGCTCGACGTGGGAGAACGCCCAGCCGACCCTCGGGGGCCACGACGACGGGACGGTCGCGCTCGCCCACAACGGCAACCTCATCAACTCCGCCGAGCTCCGCGACGTCGTCGAGGGCCGCCGCGAGCTCGGGTACGGCAGCGACGGGGGGGAGCTGGGCCGGGGGAACACGACCGACACCGCCCTCGTCACCGCCCTCCTCGCCGACGACCCTGACCGGAGCATCGAGGCGGCGGCGATGGACGTCCTCCCCCGGCTCCGCGGGGCGTTCTGCTTCGTCTTCATGGACGAGCACACCCTCTACGCCGCCCGCGACCCCCAGGGCGTCCGCCCGCTCGTCCTCGGCCGGCTCGAGCGCGGCTGGGTGGTCGCCTCCGAGACCGCTGCCCTCGACATCGTCGGGGCGTCGTTCATCCGCGAGATCGAGCCCGGCGAGCTCGTCGCCGTCGACGAGAACGGGCTCCGCTCCCAGCGCTTCGCCGAGGCCGACCCCCGCCGCTGCGTCTTCGAGTACGTCTACCTCGCCCGCCCCGACACGACGATCAACGGGCGGGTCGTCCACGAGTCCCGGGTCGAGATGGGGCGCGCCCTCGCCCGGGAGCACCCGGTCGACGCCGACATGGTGATGCCGACCCCGGAGTCCGGGACGCCCGCGGCGATCGGGTACGCGCAGGAGTCCGGCATCCCCTACGGCCAGGGGCTCGTGAAGAACGCCTACGTCGGCCGGACCTTCATCGCCCCCTCCCAGACGATCCGCCAGCTCGGGATCCGGCTCAAGCTCAACCCGCTCCGCGACGTCATCAAGGGCAAGCGGCTCGTCGTCGTCGACGACTCGATCGTCCGCGGCAACACCCAGCGTGCCCTCGTCCGGATGCTCCGCGAGGCCGGCGCCGCCGAGGTGCACGTCCGGATCTCCTCCCCGCCGGTCCGCTGGCCGTGCTTCTACGGCATCGACTTCGCGACCCGGGCCGAGCTCGTCGCGACGGGGATCAGCGTGGAGGAGGTCTGCCGGTCGGTCGGAGCCGACTCGCTCGGGTACATCAGCGAGGAGGGAATGGTCGCGGCGACCCGCCAGGACCCCGCCCGGATGTGCACGGCGTGCTTCTCCGGGGCCTACCCCATCGAGCTTCCCGCCGAGGACCGTCTCGGCAAGGGCCTGCTCGAGCTCGAGCTCCCCGTCGCCCTCGACGACACCGACCCGACCGACGCGGGGACCCTCGACGTCGAGGGCGTGGGGACGACCCGCGGCTCGGGCGCGACCGGGGCCCTGCGCCGCCCCTGACCGTGCCGTCGCGCGGGACGGGCGTCCCGGCCGTCGACGGCGAGACCCCCCACGAGCGGCCGCCGGGCCCGAGACAGACGAGGACAGCCGAGTTGGACGAGACGACGAGCCGCCCGATGACGTACGCCGGCGCCGGGGTCGACGTCGAGGCGGGAGACACCGCCGTCGAGCTCATGAAGGCCTCGGTCCGGCGTGCCCAGCGCCCCGAGGTCCTCGGGGACCTCGGGGGGTTCGCGGGGATGTTCGACGCCTCCGCCCTGCGGGGGATGACCCGACCGGTCCTCGCCACGTCCACCGACGGGGTCGGGACGAAGGTCGCCATCGCCCAGGCGCTCGACCGGCACGACACGATCGGCCACGACCTCGTCGGGATGGTCGTCGACGACATCGTCGTCTGCGGCGCCGAGCCGTTGTTCATGACCGACTACATCGCGACCGGGCGGGTCGTCCCCGAACGGGTCGCCGCCATCGTCGGGGGCATCGCCTCGGCCTGCGCCCAGGCGGGGGTGGCGCTCGTCGGCGGGGAGACCGCCGAGCACCCGGGGCTCCTCGAGCCCGACGAGTACGACCTCGCGGGCGCTGCGACGGGCGTCGTCGAGCACGCGGACGTCCTCGGCCCGCACCGGGTCCGCCCCGGCGACGTCGTCCTCGGGCTCGCCTCCTCCGGCCTGCACTCCAACGGGTACTCCCTCGTCCGCGCGGTGCTCGCGGCCGCCGGGTGGTCCCTCGAGCGTGAGGTCCCCGAGCTCGGCCGCACCGTCGGGGAGGAGCTCCTCACCCCGACCCGGGTCTACGCGGCCGACCTCCTCGCCCTCGTCCGGACGGACGGCGTCGACGTCCACGCCCTCTCCCACGTGACCGGCGGTGGGCTCGCCGCGAACCTCGCGCGGGTGCTCCCGGCCGACGTCGTCGCCACGGTGGACCGCTCCACGTGGACCCCCCCCGCCGTGTTCTCGACCGTCGGCGGGCTCGGACGGGTCCCCCGCGAGGACCTCGAGCGGACGCTCAACATGGGTGTGGGGTTCGTCGTCGTCCTGCCGTCGGACGAGGCGGACGCGGCCGCCGCGGTCCTGCGGGCACGCGGCATCGACACCTGGGCCCTCGGAGAGGTCGCCGCCGGCGATGCCACCCTCGAGGACGGGGTCGTCCGCGGGGCGAAGGGGGTCGACGGCGGCGCGGTCCGGCTCGTCGGCCGCCACCCCTGACCGGGACCTGCGGGTCGGTGCCCGCGGCCCGGCCCTCCGGGGCGTGACCGGCCGGATCGGCGCACGACGCGGCGCCCGCGGGACGTCAGCCGTCGCGGGCGCCGTCGTACCGTGTCACGAACCGACGCGGGTCCGCACGAGTCGAGCAGTGCGGGGGCCGTGCCTCCGGTCAGTCCTGGCCGGAGGCCCACTTCCCGTAGTCGTCCTCGCCCTCCCAGGAGTCGCCGTCGTCCGTCGGGACGCGCCGCTCCTCCGAGTGCGAGGATCCGTGTAGTTCTCGCTCAAGCGCGCTCAGGTCGGTGTTGGGAGAGTAGTACTTCAGCTCCCGAGCGACCTTGGTCTGCTTGGCCTTGGCTCGGCCGCGCCCCATGGCGTGACCCCCTCGTGCGTCTAGCGGGACGGCATCGCTCGATCGGAGGAGGGTGTGCCCCGTCCTCCGACTCCGCGGAGCGGTCCCGGGAATCGTGTGTTTGCCGTGGGGCCAACGGTACATGGTCGCGACAGGTTTCGCCGCGCCGGTCCGACCCGTGGCTCCGTCCCGGTCAGCGGACCGGCTCGGGGGCCGGGGGGAGCCAGATCGTCCGGCTCCCGGCGGCCATCCGGGCCTCGGCGATCCGGTTGGCCGCGTCGGCCGGGGAGACCCCCTCGGCGTCGGCGGTGCGGAGCACCTCGAGGGTGTGGTCGTAGATCGCGGCCGCCTTGCCGCGGGCACGCTCGAAGTCGAAGCCGTGGAGCTCGTCGCTGACCTGGATGACACCCCCGGCGTTGACGAGGAAGTCCGGGGCGTAGGTGATCCCCCGGGCGAGGAGCGCGTCCGCGGTCCCGCCGGCCCCCTCGTCGACGAGCTGGTTGTTCGCGCCCCCGCAGACGACACGGGCGGTGAGGGCCTCCACCGTGTCGGCGTCGAGAGCCCCGCCGAGGGCGCACGGAGCGTAGACGTCGAGGTCACGGCGGACGAGGTCGTGGACGTCGGCGGCGACACCCACCTCGGGGTGCTCGGCGCGCAGCGCTGCGACCGCACGGTCATCGACGTCGGTGACGACGAGGTCGGCGCCGTCCTCGAGGAGGTGGGCGGCGAGCAGCCGGCCGACCTTCCCGACGCCGGCGATGCCCACGGTCCGGCCGCGTAGGGTCGGGGCGCCCCAGAGGTGCTCGGCGCAGGCGCGCTGACCCTGGAAGAGGCCGAACGCGGTGAGGACCGAGGAGTTCCCCGCGCCCCCCCGGTCCTCGGAGCGGCCCGTCGCCCAGCGGGTCGTCTCGCTGACGACGTCCATGTCCTCGACGTAGGTCCCGACGTCGCACGCCGTGACGTACCGCCCCCCGAGGGACTCGACGAAGCGGCCGTACGCCCGGAGCAGGTCCGGGGTCTTGTCCCGGGACGGGTCCCCGATGATGACCGCCTTGCCCCCGCCGTGGGCGAGCCCGGTGATCGCGTTCTTGTACGACATCCCCCGGCTGAGGCGGAGGACGTCGGCGAGGGCGTCCTCCTGGGAGGCGTAGGGGTAGAAGCGGGTCCCGCCGAGGCCCGGGCCGAGAGCGGTGCTGTGCAGCGCGATGATCGCCCGGAGCCCGGACGCCCGGTCATGGCAGAAGACGACCTGCTCGTGGTCCTCGGTGGAGGATGGGGTCGGGGTGCGGGGCGTCGTCGTCACAGGGCGACTCCTCTCTCTGCTCAGGGCCGACACGCCGTGGGCCGTCGGCGACCGGGGGCACCGGGTCACGCGCCCGGGACGAGCGTATGCCCCTCGGCCCGGTGGGGGCGGGGGACGGGCGCCACGACGGGGGGCATGCCCCGGGAGTGACTAGTTACTTCGGGGGATGTCGGATTTGGACACGCATTTCCCCCCCAAATGGTCAACGGACGGGCATGATGAGTAAAGAAATCGCAAAATTCCGAAGTTTTCGCCGACGGTTGAGGAGTGGAGAACATGGTTGCGATCCCGGAGGACACGGAGCGACTGCTGACGCCGGCTGAGGTGGCAGCGCTGTTCCGGGTCGACCCGAAGACGGTCACCCGATGGGCGAAGGCGGGCAAGCTGTCAGCGATCCGCACGCTCGGTGGGCACCGGCGCTTCCGCGAGTCGGAGGTCCGGGCGCTGCTCGAGCGACAGTGACCCGCGGTCACGGTCTGGGCCGCGCGACCCGGCCGAGCGCGGCGACGAAGTCCGCGGACAACGCGGTCCAGTCGTAGCCGGCGAGGGCCCGGGCGTGCCCCGCCCGGCCCATCGCGACGCGACGCTGTTCGTCATCGCGCAAGCCCAGGACGGCCGCGGTCGCCGCCTCGGCGTCGTCGAAGGGGACGACGACGCCGGCGCCGGACGACACGACGAGGTCGGCGGGCAGGGGCAGGGGGGTCGTCACGGCGGGAACGCCGTGGGCGAGGTACTCGACGACCTTCGTCGGCATGCTCGGCCGGTAGTTGGGCAGGTCCTCGAGCAGGGAGAGGCCCGCGAGCGCGCCGTCGAGGAGGGGGAGGGCCTCGTCACTCGGGACGAACCCGTGCCAGACGAGGGCGCCCTCGGCCGCCGCGGCCGTGAGGAGCGCACGCGAGCCCGCGTCCGCGGCCGGGCCGACGACCTCGACGACGCACTCCCCCCCGGTCCGCTCGCGCAGCCGCCGGGCGACCTCGACGAGCGGGGCGCACCCGCGGGCGAGGGTGACCGTCCCGAGGTAGACGACGCGGTCCCGTCCGGGGGGCGGGACGTCGGCGGGGACGACGACGCCGTTCGGGACGACGGTGTGGGGGCGGCGGAACCTGCGCTGGTAGGCGTGCTCGGCGAGCAGGAGGGTCCAGCGCCGCTCGGCGAGCCGTTCGACGACGCGCCAGGCCCGGGCGCCGACCCGCCTCAGCGGGAGCGGGAGCCACTCCTTGACGGTGAGCGCCGCCCCCGGGTCCTCGTGGACGTCCCAGACGAGGTGGTCGATCCCCAGCCCGGCGGCCGCGACGAGCAGCTCGGGGTCGTGGACGAGCACGACGTCGTGCCGACGGGCCTCCCGGCGGAGGAGCCGTCGCGCGGCACGCAGGGCCCGGAGCCGGTCGCGTGCGACGGACCGGGGGAGGTCGAGGGTGCGCAGGCCCGGGACGGGGGCTGGAGCCGAGCCGTACCCGGTGAACGGGGCCGCGTAGGTCACGGCCCAGCCGGCGTTGAGGAGCGCGGCGATCTCGCGATGGCGGATCCGGGAGTCCTCGGGGTGGTGGACGACCGTGACGACGAGGACGGACCGGCCCTCCACCTCAGTCGCCTCTGCGCGAGGCCGCCGCGTCCTCGGCCGTCCTCCCGACGCGGCTCCCGTCCCCGGTGTCCCCGGTGTCCCGGTTGTCCCCGGTGTCCCGGGTGTCCCCGGTGTCCCGGGTGTCCCCGGTGTCCCGGGTGTCCCCGGTGTCCCGGGTGTCCCCGGTGTCCTTGGGGTCGGTCTGCGCGGACTGGGCCGCAGCCGCCTTCTGCGCGGCCGCCCTCCGTCCGGCGCGGCCGAGGGGCACGGTCGCGCGGTAGGCCTCGACGACCTCGTCGGCCGGCCCGTCCGCGAGGAGGCGGCCCCCGTCCATCCAGAGCGCGCGGGTGCACGACTGGAGAATGGTGTTGTCGGAGTGCGAGACGAGGAAGACCGTCCCGGCCTGCTCCCGGATCTGCTGGATCCGGTCCTGGCTGCGCTCCTTGAACTCGGCGTCGCCGGTGGCGAGCGCCTCGTCGACCATGAGGACGTCGGGGGCGACCGCGGTCGAGATGGCGAACCGGAGCCGGGCCGCCATCCCCGAGGAGTACGCCGACATCGGGAGGTCGACGAACTCGCCGATCCCGGAGAACTCGACGATGTCGTCGAAGCGCTCGTCGATCTGCTGCTTGGTCAGGCCGAGGGCCTGGCCGCCGATGTAGATGTTGCGCGTGCCCGTGAGCTTGCTCATGAGGACCGCGTTGACCCCGAGGAGGGCCGGGTCGCCCGCGACCCACACCCGTCCGTGGGTCGGGGGGATGAGTCCGGCGACGGCCCGCAGGAGGGTGCTCTTCCCGGACCCGTTGCGGCCGATGATCCCGATGGACTCGCCGTGCCGGGCGACGAACGAGACGTCCTTGACGGCGTGGATCTCGTGGAGGGCGCCGATGTCCCGGCCGCGGGAGAGGACCCGGCGCAGCGCCGACCGCGGTGGGGCCTGCGCGGCGGCGCGGCGCTTCGCGCCGAAGATCCGGTAGACGATGTCGAGGTGGGAGACGATGACCGACGGGCTCGCGTCGCCGTCGGCGGTCACGGTGGTGTGCTCAGCCACGGCCGTACCTCGCTTCGTCCCGCCAGAACACGACGACGCCGACCGTGAGGAGGATGACCGCCCACCCGGCCGAGGCCGCCCAGTAGCTCCACGCGAAGGTGAACTCGTTCATGAGCGACTGCCGGCCGAGGGTGAGCGGCAGGGCGAACGGCTGGTACTCGAGGACGAACCCGACGGCGCCGTGGGCGTAGTGGGAGATGGGGAAGAACACCCCGGAGACGTAGCGGAGCAGCCGGATGGCGACCGGGATGAGGTTGGCGATGTCCCGCGAGATGTTGACGACCCGGGCGAGGACGAACGACATCCCCGTGAGCATCATGATCATGAGGAGGACGACGACCGGCCAGAGGAGCCACTCCCACCTCGGCGCCTCGCCGGTGACGAGCATGAGGACGAAGAGGAGGACGAACGCCGGGATGTTCGCGAGGAACTCGGTCAGGGTCACCGACAGCGGCAGCAGCGCGCGCGGGAAGCGGAGGGCACGGACGAGCCCGATGTTGTTCGTCACCGCCCGGGCGCCGCTGCCGACCGCCGAGGAGATGAACGCGAAGAGGACGACGCCGATGGAGAGGAACCCGATGAAGTTGTCCACCCCGCGGCTCGTCTTGAGCAGGAGCCCGAAGACGAAGAAGTAGCTCGCGATGAGGAACAGCGGGTTGAGGACCGCCCAGAGCTGGCCGAGGCGGTTGTTCTGGTGCCGGGAGGAGGACTGGCCGGAGGCGAGGGTGACGAGGAACGACCGGCGCCGCCAGACCTCGGCGAGGTAGGGACGCAGCGGCGGTCGCTCCCCGAGGGCGCGCAGGCCGTGGGCCTCGGCGAGTCGTGCCGCCTCCTCGAGGTCGAGCGCGTCCCGCGCGTCCCGGGAGGCGGAGGGTGGGCCCGCGGTCACAGACGGTGGACCTTCTCGCCCTCCGGCGCGACCCCGCGGGTGTCGAAGAACCGGCGGGCGGACGCCGACAGTGCGGCGACGTCGTACTCCCGGTGGTTCTGGACGAGGATCGTCAGGTCGGCCGAGGCGACGCTCTCCTCGAGGTCCTCGGCGCGGGTGACGGCGTCACCGGCCGCGGTCCACTTGAGGACGTGGGGGTCGTGGTAGAGCACCCGGGCGCCGCGGTCGGCGAGGTGCCGGGCGACGGGCACGGCGGGCGACTCGCGCTGGTCGGCGATGTTCGGCTTGTACGTCACGCCGAGGATGAGGACGGTCGAGCCGCGCAGCGGCTTGGAGTCCTCGTTGAGGAGGTTCTGGGCGCGCTGGACGACGTAGGCCGGCATCGTCGCGTTGATCTCCTGGGCGAGCTCGACGAACCGGAAGGGGTAGCCGAGGCGGGCCCGGACGTTGTACGAGAGGTAGTTCGGGTCGATGGGGATGCAGTGCCCCCCGACGCCGGGGCCGGGGAAGAACGCCTGGAACCCGAACGGCTTCGTCGAGGCGGCGTGGATGACGTCCCAGAGGTCGATGCCGAGGTCGTGGCAGAACCGCGCCATCTCGTTGACGAGCGCGATGTTGATGTGCCGGTAGGTGTTCTCGAGGAGCTTCGCGGTCTCGGCCTCGCGCGTCCCCTTGGCCCGGACGACGGTGTCGACGAACCGGCCGTAGAACTCGGCGGCCCGGTCGCCGCAGGCGGGGGTGTGGCCCCCGACGACCTTCGGGGTGTTCTTCGCCCCAAAGGTCGGGTTGCCCGGGTCGATCCGCTCGGGGGAGAACGCGAGGTGGAAGTCGGTGCCGGCCCGCAGGCCGCCGGCCTCGAGGGCCGGCCGGACGACCTCGTCGGTCGTTCCGGGGTACGTCGTCGACTCGAGGACGACGAGCGAGCCCGGCTGGAGCCGGGGGGCGATCGTGTCGACGGCGGAGCGGACGGCCCCGAGGTCGGGACCCCCGTCCTCGGAGAGCGGGGTCGGGACGCAGATGACGAGGGTCTCGGCGCCCTTGAGCTCGGCCGGGTCGGTCGTCGCGCGGAACCCGGCGGCGAGCATCTCGGCGATGTCGGCGTCGCTAAGGTCGTCGACGTGGGAGGTCCCGGCGTTGAGGGACGAGACCACGGGCTCGCTCACGTCGAACCCAAGGACGGCGAGCCCGGCCCGGGACGCCTCCTGTGCGAGGGGGAGCCCGACGTAGCCGAGTCCGATGATGGCGACGTGCGTCGTCACTGTGTGTTCTCCTCCACCTGGTCTGGGACGGTGCTGGTCACGGAGCGGTAGACGTCTGCGTACCGTTCGGCCGCGGTCGACCAGGTGCGGTGACCGGCAACCCAGTCGCGAGCCAGCCGCCCTCGGCGTCTTCGGCCCGTCGGATCATACAGGAGCGCACTCATCGCCTCGGCCCACGCCGCGGGGTCGTCGGGCGTGGCGAGGAGCCCGACGTCGCCGCCGTCGAGCAGCTCGACGAGCGGCGGGAGGTCGCTGAGGAGGACCGGTCGCCCCGTCGCCATCGCCTCGAGCGGCTTGAGCGGAGGGACGACCGACGTCACCGGAGTCCGGCGCCGGGGGACGCAGAAGACGTCCGCCGCGGCGTGGAACCGGCGCACGTCCGCGTGCGGGACCCGGCCGGGGAGGACCGCCCGGACGCCGAGCTCCGCGGCGAGTCCCCGGAGGTCGTCGGCGGCCGGGCCCGACCCGACGACGAGGACGACGACGCCCGGGTCGTCGAGCCGGTGCGCCGCCCGGAGGAGGGTGTCGACCCCCTCGTAGTCGTTGAGGGTGCTCACGACGGCGAAGACCGTGTCGCCGTCGCCGATCCCTAGGGCACGCCGGGTCGGGCCCGGGTCGGGGACGGGGCCGAGGAAGGTGTCGTCGACGGCGTTGGGGACGAGGTGGACCCGGTCCGGGTCGATGCCCCGGTCGAGGATCGCGTCCCGCATCGACCTCGAGAGGGTGACGACCGCGTCCGCGCCGGCCATGCACGACGACTCGGTGGCCCGCGTCATCCGGTAGTGGTCGGTCTCGCGGGACCGCCCCCGGGACAGCCACGTCTCCTCGAGGAACCCGCGGACCTCGTAGACGACGGGCACGTCGAGGCGGCGGGCGACGCGGAGGGCGACCTGGGCGTTGTCGTGCTTGCTGTGGGCGTGGAGGAGGTCGGGCCGGAGCCGGTCGCAGAGCCGCCCGAGCTCCTCGACTCCGAGGTCGAGGCGGGGGCCGGCGCCGGCCGGGAGGGGCCGGCGGGGGAGCAGGCGGTGGTAGGGCACGCCGTCGACGACGGCCTCGGGACCGGCGCCGACGCTGCCGCTGTCGACGGGGAACCCGACCCGGGTCACGACGTGGGCGTCGAGCCCGGCCGCCCGCTGGGCGGCGGCGATCCCCTGGGTGCGGAGGGTGTAGCCCGCCTCGACCTCGGGGAGGGCGTTCGTCACGACGTGGAGGACCCGGGTGACGGGGCCACCGCGCCGGGGCCCCACGCCGGCACGCGGGGCGGGGAGCCCGTGCCCGTCCAGCCCGGCCCGCTCGTCCGCGAGCCGGGCCCGCAGCCGCGCGGCCGGCCTCCCGGGGACGCCGGCGAGGGTCGCGTCCGCCTCGCCGAGACGCCCCTCGGCGAGGTCGAGGAGGGCGGTGAGGCGCGCTCGCTCCGGGTCGGCCGCGGGGAGGCGGGCGAGCGCCCGGGCGGCGGCCGCGGTGTCGCCGAGCGTCGCGGCGGCAGCGGAGGCCCGGCGGAGCTCGGCGGGGGTCCCGGTGTCGATGACGTCGGCGAGGAGGGCCCGGGCGGCGTCCCGGCGGCCGTCCGCGGCGAGCCCGAGCGCCGTCGTCACCCGCAGCGGGGACCGGGTCGCCGCGCGCAGCGCCGCCCGGCGCACCGACGGGGGGGCGCCGCGCCACAGCACGGACACCGCCTTCCAGCGGTCCTGGCCGACGTGCCGCGCGAGCACCGAGGCCGTGACCGGGAGGTTGTGCGCGACCGCGCGTGCTCGGCGGATCGGGACCGGCACGGGCGACACCTCCCCATTCGTGCGTCTGCGTCGGACGTGCGCCACACTAGCGCTCGGACCCCCGCTCGCCCGACCCCGAAGGCACCCATGGCTCCCCTCGTCCTCCACGTCACCGGCGCTCGCCCGAACTTCCCCAAGGTCGCCCCGGTCATCGCGGCCCTCGAGCACCATCCCGTCGAGCAGCTGCTCGTCCACACCGGGCAGCACTATGACGAGCGGATGTCCGACGTCTTCTTCCGCCAGCTCGGGATCCCGATGCCGGACGTCAACCTCGAGGTCGGCTCCGGCACCCACGGGCACCAGACCGGCGCGATCATGGCCGGGCTCGAGGACCTCTTCGTCGAGCGGCGTCCCGACCTCGTCGTCGTGTACGGGGACGTCAACTCGACCGTGGCCGCGGCCCTCGTCGCCTCGAAGATGGGGATCACCTTCGCCCACGTCGAGGCCGGGCTGCGCAGCTTCGACATGACGATGCCGGAGGAGGTCAACCGCCTCGTCACCGACCGGCTCTCCGACCTCCTCCTCACGACGAGCGTCGACGCCGTCGCCCACCTCGGCAACGAGGGCGTCCCGGCCGAGAAGATCCACTTCGTCGGCAACCCGATGATCGACACCCTCCTGCGCAACCGCGAGCGCTTCGACGCCGACGCGGCCCGGGCGGCCGTCGGCGTCGACGGGCCGTACGTCGTCGCGACCCTCCACCGCCCCGGCAACGTCGACGACCCCCGGGACGTCGGCGAGCTCGTCCGGGCCATGCACGCCGTCGCCGACCAGGCCGAGGTCGTCATCCCGCTCCACCCGCGCGGGCGGGCGCGCCTCGAGCAGGCCGGGTTCCTCGACCACCCGGCGATGACGGTCATCGAGCCGCTCGGCTACATCGAGTTCATGGGGCTCGTCCGCGGGGCCGCCGCCGTCGTCACCGACTCCGGGGGCGTCCAGGAGGAGACGACGGTGCTCGGCGTCCCGTGCCTCACCCTCCGGCCGAACACCGAGCGGCCCGTGACGATCACGCACGGGACGAACCGCCTCGTCAGCCGCGACACCCTCGCGGCGAACGTCAAGGACGTCCTCGCGACCGGTCCGCTCTCGACGTGGCCCGTCCCGCCGCTCTGGGACGGCAACGCCGGGCCGCGGATCGCCGCCGTCCTCGCGCGGGCCGTCGCGGCGTGACGCCGGCCGCTCCCGGCCCGCGACCCGGGGCCTCGTCCGGCGGCGTCGGCCGGATCGCCGCCGACGCCAAGCGGGCGCGCGAGGTCGTCGCCGCCGCCCGGACCGACCCCGAGCTCCGCCGCGAGCTCCCGGCCCGGGTCCGCCGCAACCTCGCCCACCGCGTCCCCCGCCGCCGGGTCCGGACCCGGCGCGCGCTGCCCGACGTCCCCGTGCCCGACGGGCCGGTCGCCCGCCCCGACCTCACCGTTGCCGTCATCCTCGACCCGTTCTCCGAGCTCGCGTTCCGCTACGAGTGGGACCAGCTCGCCCTCCTGCCCGGGGGGCGGTGGCGGGTCCAGGCCGGGGACGCGGCGCCGGACCTCCTCTTCGTCGAGTCGGCCTGGCAGGGCAACGGCGGCGCGTGGCGGCTGGCGATGTCGACCGAGGACGGGCCGAGCGAGGAGCTGCGCGAGCTCGTCGCCTGGTTCCGCGACCGCGGCGTCCCGACGGTGTTCTGGAACAAGGAGGACCCGCCGAACTACGACCGGTTCCTCGAGACGGCGAGGCTCTTCGACCACGTCTTCACGGTCGACGCCGAGCGGCTCCCCGCCTACCGCGCCGACCTCGGGCACGACCGGGTCGCGCTCCTGCCGTTCGCGGCGCAGCCGCGGATCCACACCCCCGTCCGCCGCGGGCCGGGCCGGGCCTACGACGTCGCGTTCGCCGGGACGTACTTCGCCGAGAAGCACCCCGAGCGGCGCGCGCAGATGGACTACCTCCTCGCCGGGTCGAAGGACCTCGGGCTCGACATCTACTCGCGGCTGCAGACCGACGACGCGCGGTACCGCTTCCCGCGGGAGTACCGGCGCCACATCGTCGGGTCGCTGCCGTACGAGCAGATGCTCGGGGCGTACACGTCGTACAAGGTCTTCCTCAACGTCAACAGCGTCACGGGGTCGCCGACGATGTGCTCCCGGCGGCTCTTCGAGCTCTCGGCCGCGGAGACGGCGGTCGTCACCGCTCCCGCGGCGGCGGTCGAGCCGTTCTTCGGGGACGACCTCACCGTCGTCCACGACACCGAGTCGGCGCGCCTTGCCATCGGCGCGCTCGTCGGGCAGGCCGAGCTGCGCGACCGGACCGCGCTCAGGGCCCGGCAGCGGGTCCACCGCGAGCACCTCTACCGGCACCGGGTCGACGCGGTCCTCCGCACGGCCGGGCTCCCCGTCCACGAGCCGGACCGGTCGGTCTCCGCGGTCGTCCCGACGATGCGCCCCGGACAGGTCGACCACGTCGTCGACTTCCTCGGTGGCCAGGCCCACGGCGACATCGAGCTCGTCCTCGTCACCCACGGGTTCGAGGTCGACGAGCGGGACCTGCGCGCCCGGGCCGCCGACGCGGGCCTGGAGCGGGTCGTCGTCGTCCCCGCCGCGCCCGACCTCACCCTCGGCGCGTGCATGAACCTCGGAGTCGTCGCCTCCTCGGGCCGGTACGTCGCGAAGATGGACGACGACAACTCCTACGCCGCGAACTACCTCGCCGACCTCCTCGCGGTCTTCGACTACACCGAGGCCGCGGTGGCCGGGAAGTGGGCGCACTACGTCCACCTCGCCGCGAGCGACGCGACCCTCCTGAGGTTCGCCCACGCCGAGCACCGCTACGTCGACCTCGTCCAGGGCGGGACGCTGCTCACCGAGCGCGCGACGGTGACCCGGACCCCGTTCGAGGACGTGCCCCGCCGGGTCGACACGACGTTCCTCGAGAACGTCCGGCGGCAGGGGGGCCGGGTCTACTCCGCGGACCGGTTCAACTTCGTCTCCCGGCGGGCGGCGACGACGGCCGGGCACACGTGGGGCGTCACCGACCAGGAGCTGCTCACCCGGTCCTCCGACCTGCGCTTCTACGGCGACCCGCTCCACCACGTCACCGTCTGACGGCGCCCGGGTGCCGCCGGAGTGGCCGCCGCGCCGGGGATGCCGGAGTGGATGGCGGGCGGGCGGGTAAGAACGGGGCATGATCGGGTCCATGACAACGGCCAACCGGACCGGTGGCGCCCGGGAGCGGCGCCCGGCGCCCGAGCCGGTCCTCCTCGAACCGGCCGGCGACGCTGGCCGGCTCCGGGAGGCCGCCGGCGCGGCCGCCGCGGCGCGCGGGAGCACGCGCGCCGCGCTCGGCCTCGCCGGCGACGTCGGCACGTGGGCGCCCCTTCCCGGCGAGGGCCGCACCCGGCAGCTGTGGGAGCTGCTCGCCACGCTCGCCGCCGTCGACCTCACCCTCGCCCGGACCGTCGAGCCCCACCTCGACGCGCTCGCGATCCTCCACCAGTCGCGGGCCCGGGGGCTCGAGCGCGTCGGGGCCGGGAGCGACAGCGTCTGGGGGGTCTACGCGGCCGAGGGGGCCGGCGCCCGCCTCGACGCCGTGCCCCAGGCCGGCGGCTGGGTGGTCACCGGTCGGAAGCCGTGGTGCTCCCTGGCCGGAGACCTCAGCCACGCCCTCGTCACCGCCCACCTCCCCGGTGACCGGGGCCGGCAGGCCTTCGCCGTCGCCCTCCGGGGGCCGGGGGTGACCCCCGTCGGGGCGCCGTGGGCTGCCCGGGGACTCGCCGACGTCCCGAGCGGGCCGCTCGACCTCGACCGGGCCCCCGCCGTCCCCGTCGGCGGTCCGGGCTGGTACCTCACCCGTCCCGGGTTCGCGTGGGGTGGGATCGGCGTCGCCGCCTGCTGGTACGGCGGCGCCGTCGCGGTCGGGCGACGGATGCTCCGGCAGGCGGGGGAGCGCGAGCTCGACCAGGTCGGCCACATGCACCTCGGGGCCGTCGACGCCGCGCTCCACGCGGCCCGGCTCGCCCTGGGCGATGCCGCGCGCGCGGTCGACGGCGGTCGGGCCGAGGGGGCGGCGGGGGCGACCGCGGCCCTGCGGGCCCGGCACGTCGTCGCCCGCTCCGCCGAGGACGTCCTCCGCCGGGCGGCGCACGCGCTCGGCCCGGCCCCGCTCGCCCTCGAGGAGGAGCACGCCGCCCGGGTCGCCGACCTCGATCTCTACCTGCGCCAGGAGCACGCAGAGCGGGACGAGGCCGCACTCGGCCGAGCTGTCCTGGCCGGCTCCGCATCCACCGAGGGCTCCCGATGACGGACCGGACGACCGGGCCGAGGACGGAGCCGAGGTTCCGGCACGACGACCTCGGGACGCCCGAGCGGCTCTGGGCCGGGGAGCCCGCCTTCGACGGCCTCCCGCGGATCGACCTCGGCGCCTGGCCGGGCCTGCGCCGGGTGCTCGTCGTCGCGGCCCACCCGGACGACGAGACCCTCGGCGCGGCCGGCCTCGTCCGGGCCGCCGCCGACGCCGGCCTCGGCGTCGAGGTCGCCGCGGCGACGTCCGGCGAGGGCTCCCACCCGGGGTCCCGGACCCATGACCGTGCTCGGCTCGCACGGGTCCGCGACGTCGAGCTCGAGGCTGCCGTCGGCGTCCTCGCGCCCGCGTGCCGGGTCCACCGCCTCGGCCTCCCGGACGGCGGGCTGGCCGACCGTGAGGACGAGCTCGCCGAGCGCCTCTCCGGACTCCTCGGCGAGGGGGCGTCGACGCTTGTCGTCGCGCCGTGGCGCTCCGACGGCCACCCCGACCACGAAGCCGCTGGACGCGCCGCGGCCCGCGCGGCCCGGGACGGCGGCGCACCGCTGCTCGAGTACCCCGTGTGGCTCTGGCACTGGGGGTCCGAGGACGACGTCCCGTGGGACGACGCCGTGCGCCTCGACCTCGACCGCGACGCGCGGACGGCGAAGACGGCGGCGATCGCCGCCCACCGGAGCCAGAGCGAGGCCCTCTCGCCGGAGCCGGGCGACGAGCCGGTCCTCCTTCCGCACACCCTCGAGCACTTCGCCCGGGCGTTCGAGGTCTTCCTCGCCGGTGCGGAGGCCCGCGGCGTGGTCGCCCTCGAGGACCTCCACCGCCGCGAGCGCGACCCGTGGGGGGTCGGTGAGGGGTGGTACGAACGCCGCAAGCGGGCCCTGACGCTCGCGAGCCTCCCGCGCGAGCGGTTCGCCCGGGGCCTCGAGGTCGGCTGCTCCGTCGGGGCGCTCGCCGCCGACCTCGCGACCCGGTGCGACCGGCTCGTCGGCCTCGACGCGAGCGCCTCCGCCCTCGCCGAGGCTCGGGCCCGGGTCGGGGGCCTCGGCACGGTCGAGCTCGCCCACCTCCACGTCCCCCGGCAGTGGCCACAGGGCCGGTTCGACCTCGTCGTCCTCTCGGAGGTCGGCTACTTCTGCGAGCGCGACCAGCTCGCGGGCCTCGTCGAGCGGGCTGTCGGGTCGCTCACCGACGACGGGGTCCTGCTCGCGTGCCACTGGCGGCACCCCGTCACCGGCTGGCCGCTCGACGGGGACGAGGTCCATGCCGTCCTCGGCGGCCACCCCGGCCTCGAGGTGCTCGCCAGACACGTCGAGGAGGACTTCGCGCTCGACGTCCTCGTGCCGCCCCCGGCGACCTCGGTCGCCCGTCGCAGCGGCCTCCTCGGCGGGTGAGCGCCTGCACGGCCGTCCGGGTCGTCGTCCCGGCCCGCGACGAGGAGATCCTCCTGCCGGGGTGCCTTCGGACGCTCGCCGTCGCCGTCGCCCGGCTCGCGGGGGAGGCCGCCGACGGGCCGGACGGCCATGCCGCGCCGCTCGACGCCGGGATCGTCCTCGTCCTCGACCGGTGCACCGACCGGTCCGCCGCGGTCGCCCGCTCCGTGCCCGGCGTCGACGTCCTCGAGGTCGACGCGGGCAGCGTCGGGTCGGCGCGCGACCTTGGGGCTCGACGCGCGCTCGCCTCGTGCGCGGCGGAGCCGCGGCACGTCTGGCTCGCGATGACCGACGCGGACTCGCAGGTGCCGGCCTCGTGGCTCACCGGCCAGCTCGACCACGCCCGCGCGGGGGCCGACCTCGTCGTCGGCACCGTCGAGCCGGACGTCGACGTCTCCCCGCACGTCCTGGCGCGGTGGCGCGCCGCGCACGACCTCCGGGAGGGCCACCCCCACGTCCACGGAGCGAACCTCGGGATCCGGGGCGACGCCTACCTCGCCGCCGGTGGGTTCCGGGCGTGGGCGTGCGAGGAGGACGTCGACCTCGTCGCCCGGGTCACGGCCGCCGGCCGGGCGGTGGCCCGGACCGACCGGGGACGCGTCCGGACGTCCGCGCGGCTGCTCGGCCGGGCGCCGGGCGGGTTCGCCGCCCACCTGCGACGGCTCGCCCTGCCCGAGGAGCCGACCACCCTCGACCCGGCGACCTGACGGCGGGCGCCGTCCGTCCGCCGGTCAGCCGGCCAGGGAGCCGCCGAAGATCTGCCACGCGAGGACGGACTTCGCGACGAGGCTGAGGACGAGGTAGGCCTTCTCGCCGTACGCGTAGTCGGCCCAGCGCCCGACGCCGCGGTACTGGAGCCACTGGTTGAGGCCGAAGCTGAAGAAGAAGACCGCCTGGGCGACGAGGATCCCGTAGACGAAGCCCGGCACCGTGGCCGACCCGACGATGTTGATGCCGAGCGCGACCCACGGGGCGAGCCCGACGAGGGTCCCGAACCAGAACGGGAGCATCGTCGTCGAGGACCGCCCGGGCGGGTTCATGAGCTCCTGGACCCAGCCGAAGAGGATCATCGCGACGTTGGCCCCGATGATCCCGACGACGGCGCTGATCCCGGTGATGCCGGAGTAGAACCCGATGAGGACGACCATGAGGGTCGCGCTCAGCGAGTATTCGACCCAGCGGAACCGGTTGATCCCGCGCCGGAGGTCGCGCTCGTACACCCCGCGGCCGAACGTCGCGGTGAGGAGGTGGTCGAGGGCCGCGAGCGCGAGGAAGAGTGCGACCGCCCAGCCGATCGGGACGTCGAAGAGCGCCCCGGGGGCGGGTGGCGCCGCCCCCGGCGGGCCCTCGGGGAAGGAGGACGTCACCGTGATCGCGAAGCTCCCGGCGAGAGCGACGACGACGACCGCCTGGGCGAGGTGGAGGACGCTGAGGGCGAGGTTCCACCGGCGGAGGCCGGCGAGCCGCACGTCGGTGACGCCGGGGGCCACGAGCGGCCCGACGGACGTGCTGGCCTCAGGCGCGCTCACACCGGGTCCTCGGAGTCGAGGATGACGTGGGCCATCAGCCGGCGAACGACGTCTCCAGCGTGATGGGCACGGCGGCGAGGGCCTGGCTCACCGGGCAGTTCGCCTTGGCGTCCTCGGCGGCCGCCGTGAAGTCGTCGGCGGTCATCCCGGGGACGGCGCCGGTGACCTTGATGGCGATGCCGGTGATCCCGGTCCCGGGCTGGAAGGTCACCTCGGCGGTCGTGTCGAGCGTCGTCGGAGGCGTCCCGGCCTGCGCGAGCCCGTTCGAGAGCGCCATGGAGAAGCACGTCGAGTGCGCCGCGGCGATGAGCTCCTCCGGGCTCGTCCTGCCGTCGGCCTGCTCGGCGCGCGAGGGCCAGGTGACGTCGTACGTCCCGAGCCCGGACGACTCGAGGGTGACCTGGCCCGCCCCTTCGAACAGGGAGCCTTCCCAGTGGGCGGACGCGGTACGGGTCGTGGCCATCGGGCGCTCCTCGGTGCGGCGGTCGGGCCCTCATCCTCACCCGCGCGGCGCGCGCTTGGCAACACCCGTCCGTGTCCGGGCCGGCCGGTCAGGGGATGACGACCTGCCGGGTCACCTGCCCGTTGTTCTCCCAGTAGGTCTGCCGGTTGACGATGGAGGCGTCCGTCTGCGCGGGCTGGACCTCCCCGTCGTCGGCGACGGCACGCGAGGTGACGGTGTGCGCACCGGGCGCCGGACCGCCCCACTCCCAGGTCCAGAAGACCCACGCGCTCCCGCTCCTGCCTCTGGCGCGGGTCCGGTGGAGCCGGGCCCGGTGCCACGGCCCGGAGTCGACCCTGACCTCGACGCGGTCGACCCGGCCTCCCCAGGCGGCGCCCATGACGGCGTACTGCTCGCCGCGGCGGAGGACCTTCGCCGGGGCGGACTTCAGCCGGGCGTGGCCGACGGTCGTGAACGTCCACACGGTCTCGCCGTCGTGCTCCTCCTCGCGGACGGTGACGTAGTCGCGGGCCATGAAGCGTCCGGCGTACCGGCCCTCGCGGAGCTCGATCCGGGTGAGCCACTTGACGTTCGCGACGCCGTACCACCCGGGGGCGATGAGGCGCAGGGGTCCGCCGTGGTCGGCGGGGAGGTCGGCGCCGTTCATCTCGTCGCAGAGAAGCTTCTCCCCGTCGAGCGCGTCCTCGAGGGGCATGCTCCGGGCGAACTGCTCGGTGACGGTGAGGTCGAGCCCGCCCCCGGCGTCCTGCTCGGTCCCGCCGGTGAGGCCGCCCCCGGTGACGCCGGAGTTGTCCCGAACCGTCACCTCGCCGCGGTCGACACCCCAGAAGACGACCTCGGTGGCCCGGTCCTTGGGCCGGGCCAGCCGGAGGACGTGGGCGAGGGAGGTCCCGCCCCAGCGGGCGGTGCCGACGCCCCCGATGAGGAACGGGAGACCGTGGTTGCCCGCGCACTCGAGGGTGAAGTCGACGCTCCGCCGGTGCCGCCCGCGCAGGTCCTCGAGGCCGAGGGACTGGGGGTGCTCGACGAGGCCGTCGACGGTGAGCCGCCACCGGTCCCGCTCGAGCACCGCCGGCGACGGCTGGCCGTAGTGCTTGACGGTGAAGAAGGCGTCGTTCGGGGTTCGCCACGTGTCGAGGTCCTCCCAGACCAGCGGGTGCCCGAGGAGGTCCGTGGCGGGGCCGGGGATGTCGGCCGGCTGGTCCTGCCACGGGATGACCACCCCCGGGTCGTGCCCCCGCGGGGATGACCCGGAGGCGTCTGCGGAGAAGGCCTCCGCAGGGCCGGCGAGGCTCGTCACGGTGAGGCCCGCCACGCCGGCGGCTGCGCCGCCCTTGAGGACCGAACGTCGGGGGAGATCGTGCTTGTCCATGGCGCACCCACTTTGCGGCCGCTACACCCGGATAACGTTTGAGGATCCCAGCCTCTGCGCGGTTGTCAACCCCCCGGCCCGCCGCGCGCTCAGGACCCCGGGTGGCAGTGCGCGATCGCCGAGCCGACGAGCCGGAACGCCTGGCTCTCGTCGATGTCGGGGTTCACGCCCGCCTGGAACAGGACGATGATGTCGGACCCGCCGAACTGGAAGTACCCGAACTCGTCGCCCTTGGCGACCTCGGCGCCGGCGGCGGGGGTGACGGTGACGGAGGCGACGTGGGACATCCCGACCGGGACGACGGCGACGAGGCCGACGTCGCCCTGCCCGGAGGCGGCCGTGTCGAGGACGAGGACCCCCCTCGTCTGCGAGAACTCGTACCCGGTCCGGGCGCTGTCGCGGGCGGTGAGCCGGCCGTCCTCGAGGTCGACCTCGACGTAGACCCGGCCGGTGACGACGAAGGACTCCTTGACGGTCCCGGCGACCGGCAGGTGGTAGCGGTGGTACGCCGACGGCGGAAGCATGTAGTGGGTGAACGTCCCGCCGGCGAAGGCCTCGGCGTAGTCGCTCCCCTCGAGGAGCTGGCGGACGTTGCCGTACCGGTGGGTCCCCTTGACCGTCGTCGCCGGGATGTTCGAGTCGGCGTCGACGTCGAAGTGTCCGCGGAAGCTGCAGTCGGCGGGGGAGGTGACGACCCGGTTGTCGGTCGGGTCGCTCACCGGCCGGAGGCCGGCGTTGAGCCGGCGGGCGAAGAACTGGTTGAAGGTCAGCCACCCGCTCGGCATGTTCGGGCGGCCGTCGACGAGGGAGTCCGCGACGCCGTACTCGGGGGCGTTCTCGACGAACGAGGCGAGGATCTCCTCGCTGAAGGACTCGGGGGTGTCGAGGTAGCCCCCCCACGCACGGGCGAACTCGGTGAGCCAGTCCCGGAACGCCTCGGAGCTCTCGGCGACGGCGGTCCCGTCGACGTCGACCTTCTGGTCGACGAGCCAGTAGAAGTGGGCGAGCCGGTCGCTGACCTCCTTGGCGTACCGCTCCTCGGGGGCCGAGACCTTCCACGCCTCCGCGTCGGTCTGCTGGGGGATCCAGCGGAGGAACCGGGTGAGGTAGGCGAAGTACCCCGGCAGGTCCCGCGGCCACTCGAGCGCGTCCCGCAGGGTGGGCTCGAGTTCGGCCTCCGCCCGCTCGCTGGCCCTGACCAGCGAGCGCTCGAGGGTGGTCGCGAGGTCGCGGTCCTCCTCGAGCAGGCTCTCGAGGTCCCGGAGGATCCGGTCGGGGTCGGTCATCGTCGTCGTGCTCCTTCGGGTGTCGGGATGCTTCCCCGAGGACGTACCCGTGCCGCCGGGGTCCCATCACGGTAGCGGGGACGACGACCCGTGGACGTCGTGGGTCGTGAGTCCTCGCGCTCGCCGCCGGCCCCTGGCGAGGATCCGGGTACGGGGCCGGCAGCGCGACGAGGCGGGCGTGGACGTCGTCGACGTCCAGCATCGGCGCGTTCCTCGCCCTCGCCGTCGGCCGTCCCGGAAGGACCCGGGGCGCCGAACACCCACCCGCCCTTTCGAGAAGGACGTGCCCGATGCCCGTCGTCGGCGCCGCGCTCGTCGCGCACGCCAGCATCGCGGCCCTGACGTGGAGGGATCTGCGCCGGCGCACGCCCGAGCAGGTCCGCGGCAACCCTCGGCTGTGGCGGGTGGCGAGCGCGGCCAACACGCTCGGCTCGGTGGCGTACTGGCTCGTCGGTCGCCGCTGACCGGGTTCGGCGGGCTCGCTGCACGGCGGCGGAGGCGCCGTCGCGCCGTCGCGCCCAAGGGTTCAGACGGTGAAGTCCACGCCCTGGGCGAGGGGAAGCTCACCGGAGTAGTTGACGGTGTTCGTCGCCCGGCGCATGTAGGAACGCCAGGCGTCCGACCCGGACTCCCGGCCGCCGCCGGTCTCCTTCTCCCCGCCGAACGCCCCACCGATCTCCGCGCCGGAGGTCCCGATGTTGACGTTGACGATGCCGCTGTCCGCCCCCTCGGCGGAGACGAACGCCTCTGCCTCGGCCTGGTCGGACGTGAACACGCTCGAGGACAGGCCCTGCGGGACGGCGTTGTTCAGGGCGACGGCCTCCTCGAAGTCGTCGTACGGCAGGACGTAGAGAACCGGCGCGAAGGTCTCCTGCCGGACGATCTCGGTCTGGGCGTCGATGCGGACGATGGCCGGCCGGACGTAGAAGGCGTCCGGAGCGGCCTCCTCGAGCTCGCGCGCGCCGCCGGCGACGAGCTTGCCGCCCTCGGCGTCGGCCCGCTCGAGGGCCCGCTCCATCCCCTCGTGGGCGGCGCGGTGGATGAGGGGCCCGACGAGGGTGCCCTCCGCCAGCGGGTTCCCGACGGGGAGGCGGTCGTAGGCCGAGACGAGGCGCTGGGTGAGGTCGTCGACGATGCTGCGGTGGGCGATGACGCGCCGCATCGTCGTGCAGCGCTGCCCGGCGGTGCCGGCCGCGGAGAACACCACGCCGCGGGTCGTGAGGTCGAGGTCGGCGCTCGGGCCGACGACCGCCGCGTTGTTCCCACCGAGCTCGAGCAGGCACCGCCCGAACCGGGCCGCGACCCGGGGACCGACGGCCCGGCCCATGCGGGTGGACCCGGTGGCGCTGAGGAGGGCGACGCCGGGGTGGTCGGTCAGGGCCTGACCGACGTCGGCGCCGCCGAGAAGGACCTGGCTGAGGTCGGCCGGGGCACCGCACTCGGCGATGGCCCGGGTGAGGAGGGCCTGGCTGGCGAGGGCGGTGAGGGGCGCGAGCTCGGAGGGCTTCCAGACGACCGGGTCGCCGCAGACGAGGGCGACGGCGGTGTTCCACGACCACACCGCGGCCGGGAAGTTGAAGGCGCTGATGACGCCGGCGACGCCGAGTGGGTGCCACGTCTCCATGAGCCGGTGCCCGGGGCGTTCGGAGGCCATTGTCCGGCCGTAGAGCTGGCGGGAGAGGCCGACCGCGAAGTCGCAGACGTCGATCATCTCCTGGACCTCACCGCGGGCCTCGGAGGTGATCTTGCCGACCTCGAGGCTGATGAGCCGGGCGAGGTCGTCCTTGTGGGCGGTGAGGAGCTCGCCGAGCCGCTTGACGAGGGCGCCGCGGACGGGCGCGGGCACCGAGCGCCACTCCCGGAAGGCGTCGGTGGCCCGCTCGACGGTGTCGTCGACCGCCAACCTGTCGGCCCACGTGACGTCGATGAGGCGCTCGCCGTTGACCGGCGACGTCGTCGCGACGTCTCCGGCGACCATGTCGACCCCGCACCGGCGCGCCGTCGCGAGGGCGAGCTCGTGGAGGGCCCCGGCGGTGGGGATGTCGTGCATCGTGGGGGGCATGGGCGCTCCTCGGGTTGGGTGGTCGTCCGGGACGGTGGTTGGTGTCTAGACGATGGTGAGCTCGGGGCGGGGGCTCGCGTCGGTGAACCGGCTCGCGGTCAGCGAGGCGACGTCGACGGCGGGGGGCCGCCCGAGGTAGAGGTCGCGGACGACCTCGCCGACGGCCGGGCCCATGAGGAACCCGTGCCCGGAGAAGCCGGTCGCGTAGAGGAATCGGGCGACCCCGTCGGCCTCGCCGACGAGGGCGTTGTGGTCGGGAGTCATCTCGTACAGGCCGGCCCAGCCGCCCCGGAGACCGGCCTCGCGGAGGGCGGGCGCGCGGCGCTCGACGGCCTCACCGAGTCGGGTGAGCCACGCGTCGGACCGGTCGAGCGCGAACCCGGGCGTCTCCTCGGGGTCGGACATGCCGAGGAGCAGGCCCTCCCCCTCGCCGTGAAAGTAGAACGAGGTCGTGAAGTCGATGGTGAACGGTGTCCGGGGGTCGAGGCCGGGGATCCTTTCTGTGGTGACGATCTGGCGCCGGAGGGGCTCGACCGGGAGGTCGACGCCCACCATGGCGCCGACCCCCCGGGACCAGGCGCCGGCCGCGCAGACGACCGTGTCGGTTGCGACGACGCCGCGCTCGGTGACGACCTCGGTGAGACGTCCCCCGCTGGAGCCGATCGCCGTGACCCCGCAGTGGGGGAGGAGGTGGGCGCCCGCCCGTCGTGCCGCGCGGGCGTACCCGGCGACGACGCTCTCGGGAGTGCAGTGCCCGTCCGACGGGGAGTAGGCGGCCGCGAGCACCCCGTCGGTCCGCACGAGCGGGGAGAGCGCCGCCGCCTCGGCGACGCCGAGCATCCGCGAGGGCACGCCGAGCGCGTTCTGCAGGGCGACGTTCTCCTCGAACGCCACGACGTCCGCCGGGCGGTCGAGGAGGAAGAGGTAGCCGACCTGGTGGAGGTCGATCTCCTGGCCGAAGGTCTCCGCGAAGGTCTCGAAGACCCGCAGGCTGCGCGCCCCGAGCTCGACGTTGACGGCGTCGGAGAACTGGGCCCGGACCCCCCCGGCGGCCTTGCACGTGGACCCGGACCCGAGCGCGCCCCGCTCGAGCAGGACGACGTCGGTGACCCCGGCGCGCGCGAGGTGGTAGGCGGTGCTCAGTCCCACGACCCCGCCGCCGACGACGACGACGGAGGCGCGGGGCGGGAGCGCGGTCCGTGCCACGGGGGCCTCCGCTCGGGCTCGGGGTGGGACCGGCGGGGGTCCCGCCGGTGGGGTGTCCAGGACCCAGTCTGGCCCGCGAGGACGGGAGAGGAAAGGTGCCCGCTCAGCTGGCGACGTACGTCGCGAGGTGCTCACCGGTGAGGGTGGAGCGGGCGGTGACGAGGTCGGCGGGGGTGCCCTCGAAGACGACCCGCCCGCCCTCGTGGCCGGCGCCGGGGCCGAGGTCGATGACCCAGTCGGCGTGCGCCATCACCGCCTGGTGGTGCTCGATGACGACGACCGTCTTGCCGGAGTCGACGAGCCGGTCGAGCAGGCCGAGCAGCTGCTCGACGTCGGCGAGGTGGAGGCCGGAGGTCGGCTCGTCGAGGACGTAGACGCCGCCCTTCTCGCCGAGGTGGGTGGCGAGCTTGAGCCGCTGCCGCTCGCCTCCGGACAGCGTCGTCAGGGGCTGGCCGAGGCTGAGGTAGCCGAGCCCGACATCGGCGAGCCGGTCGAGGACCCGGTGCGCGGCCGGAGTCCGGGCCTCGCCGGCGGCGAAGAACGCCGCGGCCTCGGCCACCGACATCGCGAGGACCTCGCTGATGTTCCTGCCGCCGATCGTGTACTCGAGGACCGAGGCCTGGAACCGCCTGCCCTCGCACTCCTCGCACGTCGTCGTCACCGTGTCCATGAAGCCGAGCTCGGTGTAGATGACGCCGGCGCCGTTGCACGTGGGGCACGCGCCCTGGGAGTTGGCGCTGAACAGGGCCGCCTTGACGCCGTTCGCCTTCGCGAACGCCTTGCGGACCGGGTCGAGGAGCCCGGTGTACGTCGCCGGGTTGCTCCGCCGCGAGCCCTTGATCGGGCCCTGGTCGATGGCGACGACGCCGTCGAGACCGGCGACGGAGCCGTCGATGAGCGAGCTCTTGCCGGAGCCGGCGACGCCGGTGACGACGACGAGGACGCCGAGCGGAATGTCGACGTCGACGTCGCGGAGGTTGTGGGTCGACGCACCGCGGACCTCGACGGCCCCGGCGGGCGTCCGCACCGAGTCCTTGAGGACGATGCGGTCGTCGAGGTGGTGGCCGGTGATGGTGTCGCTCGCCCGGAGCCCCTCGACGGTCCCCTCGTAGACGATCTCGCCGCCCGCGGTCCCGGCGCCGGGGCCGAGGTCGACGACGTGGTCGGCGATCGCGATGACCTCGCGCTTGTGTTCGACGACGAGGACGGTGTTGCCCTTGTCCCGCAGCCGCAGCAGCAGGTCGTTCATCCGCTGGATGTCGTGCGGGTGCAGGCCGATCGTCGGCTCGTCGAAGACGTACGTGACGTCGGTGAGCGAGGAGCCGAGGTGGCGGATCATCTTCGTCCGCTGCGCCTCGCCCCCGGAGAGCGTGCCCGCGGGACGTTCGAGGGAGAGGTACCCCAGGCCGATCTCGACGAAGGAGTCGAGGAGGTGCCGGAGGCCGGCGAGCAGCGGCGCCACCGACGGCTCGTCGACGTCCCGCACCCACCGAGCGAGGTCGCTGATCTGCATCGCGCAGGCGTCGGCGATGCTCACGCCCCTGATCGTCGACGACCGCGCCTCGGGAGTGAGCCGCGTGCCGTCGCAGTCCGGGCACGTCGTGAACGTGATCGCCCGCTCGACGAACGCCCGGACGTGCGGCTGCATGGCCTCGACGTCCTTGGAGAGCATCGACTTCTCGATCTTCGGGACGAGACCCTCGTAGGTGAGGTTGATCCCCTCGACCCTGATCTTCGTCGGCTCCTTGTAGAGGAGGTCGTGGAGCTCCCTCGTGGTGAACCTCCTGATCGGGGTGTCCGGGTCGAAGAACCCGCAGCCGCGGTAGATGCGGCCGTACCAGCCGTCCATCGAGTAGCCGGGGATCGTCAGTGCCCCCTCGTTGAGCGAGAGGCTCTCGTCGTACAGGGCGGTGAGGTCGAAGTCGCTCACCGAGCCCCGGCCCTCGCAGCCGGGGCACATCCCGCCGAGCCGGGAGAAGGTCGCCTTCTCGGTCTTCGTCCTCGCGCCGCGCTCGACGGTGATCGCCCCGCTCGCCCGGACGGTGGGGACGTTGAACGAGTACGCGTTCGGGGAGCCGATGTGCGGCTCGCCGAGCCGGCTGAAGAGCATGCGGAGCATCGCGTTGGCGTCGGTGACGGTGCCGACGGTGGAGCGGGGGTTGGCCCCCATCCGCTCCTGTCCGACGACGATCGCAGTCGTCAGCCCGTCGAGGACGTCGACGTCCGGGCGGGACTGGGTCGGCATGAACCCCTGGACGAACGTGCTGTACGTCTCGTTGATCATCCGCCGCGACTCCGCGGCGATCGTCGCGAAGACGAGCGAGCTCTTGCCCGACCCCGAGACGCCGGTGAACACGGTCAGCCGGCGCTTCGGGAGCTCGACGCTGACGTCCTTGAGGTTGTTCTCGCGCGCGCCGTGGACGCGGATGAGGTCGTGGCCGTCGGCGACGTGCCTCCCGCTCGACCGCGCGTCCGTGTCCGTGGCCGTGCTCATCCTGTCTCCGTCCTGAGAGCGGCCGCCCTCGCAGCAGGTCTCGTGCCCGACCGGCTGGAGTCTCGTGGCCCGACCAGCCGACGCTAGTCGGCGCGGCCTCGTGCCGCCAGTGCCGGCCGTCAGGCTCGGAGGGGACGAGCGGGGATGCCCCCGACGCCGACGTTGATCGCGATGTGCAGGACGGCTCGGGGTCGACCGCCTGCGCGGTCCCGGAGCATCCCGTCGAGCGCCCGCCGAAACTCCGTGACCTGCTCGTCGGTGAGCTCGGCGGCAATCGCGGCGCCGAGCGCTGGGCAGCGCCGCGCGGACCCCGGCGACGACGAAGGTGAGGAACTCGACGTGCGGCGGCGGACCGAAGGACGAGGACGCGGCCACCGGGCCGGGTGACCCGCGCCATCTCGCGGAGCCCGCGGGCCATGTCGCCGAACCCCCAGACGCCGTGCATGGACGCGGAGACGTCGAGGTCGAGGTCGAGGTCGTAGCCGTCCATCACCCGCGCGTCGACCGCGAGGCTCTCGTCCTGGGCGCGGGCGGTGAGCCGCTCCACCATGACCGGCGAGATGTCGGTGCCGACCACCCGCGCGCCCCAGACGAGCGGCCCGGATCGCCAGCGCGCCGCTGCCCGCGGCGACGTCGAGGACCCGGGTCCCCGGCGGTGACGTCGTAACGGCGCAGCAGCGCGTCGCCGCGGGCGATGTGGAACGGTGTCAGGTGTTCGTCGAAGCCGGGTGCCACCCGGTCCCGGGCTGCCCGGACCTGCTCGGGCGTCGGTGCAGTGGGCGCGCGCGGTCCTGACGGGCTCCTGTGCGTTCGAGCGGAACTCGTCACGACGCTAGGCAGCGAACAGCGGCGCCGCGTCAGGAGGACGACCCAGATCGATGCGACCTCGTGAGATGGGTCGTTCTGTCCAGAGGCGCCGACTAGAGCTCGTGCTCGTACGCGTAGGCGGTGGCCGCGGCCCGGTTCGGCAGGCCGAGCCGGGTGAACATGTTGTTGAGGTGACGAGCGACGGTCTTCACGCTGATGACGAGCGCGTCGGCGATCTCCGCGTTGGTCAGCCCGGCGGCGACGAGCCGGATCACCTCGACCTCGCGTGCGGTCAGTCCGGCGGCGGCCTCCGGACGGCGCCGGCGGGCGCGCTCGTCGAGCGGCGCAAGGTCGGGTCGGGCGCCGACCTCGCGAAGACCCTCGATGCGGCGGCCTCCTCCATCCGCGCGGTGTCGGTGTCGCCGAGACCTCGACACGCGGCCGCGAGCAGCACCTGGACCCGGGCGACCTCGTAGGGAGCCAGGAGCGACTTCCATGTCGTCCGGGAGCGGTGCAGGGCGGCGACGGTGCCGCGGGCGTCCCCCTCGGCGAGCAGCACCGCGCCGTCGGCCTGCGCCGACATCGCCCGCAGCAACGACACGGCGAGCATGATGTCGACGCATGCGGCGAGCACCCTCGCGCGGTCCCCAGAAGGTTGCGTCTCGCCGACGACGCGCCGGATGGCACCCGAGGCGCCTCCGATGCGTCTCTGCGCGAGCCGCAGCAGCGCCAACCCCGGATGTGCACCGCGTCCCCACCGGTTCGCCTGGGCGTACGCGCGCTCGGCCTCGGCGAAGTCGCCGCGCAGCCGGTGCAGCTCGGCTACGTGCTCATCCCGACTGGGCCGGGGCGAATGGGCGCCGGCGGGTGGCTCGCGGACCTGCGCCAGCTGGGACCGGTGGACGAGGCACTGGCCCCGGTAGGGCAGGAGATCCGGCTGCGCGTCGGACCAGTCGTTCAGGGCCACCGTCCACTGCTGCGCTCGGCGCACTCGGTGCCGGCGGCGGCGACCACCCGGGCGGCGCGGCCGAGCCATCCTCCGCCCATGCGGGGGCGGTGGACTCGTCGAGGTAGGTGCCCGCGTTCTCGACGAGCGTCGTACGGACGCCGGAGGGGAGCTGATCCCACGCGCCCGGGCCGAACGCAACCTTCTCCACCCAACCCCGACGTCGCCCGCTCCTACCGGCTGCTCCTCACCGAGGACGCAGCCCGGTCCCCGAGAACGCCGGCGCCCGCTTCCTCCCCGTGCTGGAGGATGTCGAGACCGCGTTGGGGCGGTCCGCCAGGACGGTCCAGCGCGCGTTGGCGGCGGCTGCGTCGGGCGCTCGCCTCTGCGCGACCCCGCGCGCCAACCACCTGAAGCCCGAACCGAGGGCGACGCCCTTCCACCGCGGCCGGCAGCCAACCCGGCCCTCGGTCGAGAGCGTCGCGTCGCGGCTCAGGCCGCGACGCGACGCCTTGGCCGATCTAGCTGGTGCTCCGGCGAATGTTGTCGAACTGTGCCTCCGCGTCCTCGGCGTAGAGCCCGACCTTGCCCCGGGTGAAGACCTCCTGCTGCGGGTGCTTGCTCCATGCCGGCCACCCGCCGGACGCCGGGCCGTCCGTGAACCGTGTCAGACGCCTCCCGTCGACGGTCACCGTTATCGTCGAGCCCGCCTGTTGGATCTTGACGTTCCTCCAGGCTGAGCCCACCGGGAACTTCGGCGTCGATCCTGTCGCCAGGTACCGCTGCCCCCCGTAGCCCAGGAACTGCTCTTGGTCCACCTTCCCCAACTCCCAGCCGTTCGGCTTGAGCACGAGGTAGTAGCCCTTCTCCACCTCGCTCGTCACCTTGCCGGTGCCCTCGTCGCCGGAGCCGGGCTCGTAGCGCAGGTTCCACCACAGCCACGCCGTCTCCCACGGGTTCGCCTTCTGGGCAGGCCTACGGGAGGGAGCGTTCTGTCGCAGCGTCCGCATCCGCGCTTCGACGGTCACGTCTCCCGTGGAGTCCGAACGAGACGTCACCATGGCGGCCGAGGTGCCGGTCTCCGGGGGGTTGACGGTGGGTCGCAGGCGCAAGACCTTGTTCGCACCGCCGACCACCTTCACCGTCCCGTACCCGTCGTACTTGACCGACCAGTCACCATGCGTCGTGCCCTCATCCCACAGACCGGTGGGAAGGGACTGGAACGTCTCGCCCGCACTCCCTGAAAGCGTGAAGACCGCCGCGTCGGCCACCGGGACCTCGGCGGTGGTGACCGCGTCGGTGGCCTGCTCGACCTCGGCCCGGGCGTGCCCGAGCGCGACGACGACGTGGTGGGCCTGGACGCGGGCGACGACGACCGGGCTGTCGGCGCCCCGTCGGGGCGTGGTGGCCGTGATCGTCACGGCGGCGGCGTGTGCGGCGGCGAGCGCGGTCGCGGCGGTCCCGGTGTCGGCGGTGGCGGCGGCGATCGCCTCGCGCGCGGTGGTCACGTCGGCTCCGTCGGCCTCCTTGGCGTCGGCGAGACGCGTCACCTCGGAGATGCTCGCGTTGACGCCGTCGAGCTTCGGGGCGGTGCGCGCGTCCCACGCGAGCAGCGCGACGGCCTGGACGTAGAGGGCCGGGCGCACGGTCGCGACGAGGTGGCGGGCCCTGAGCGCGGCGCTGATCGTCGCGGCGGAGGCGACCCGTTTGCCGTAGCCGGTGAGGACCGAGGCGTCCGCCGCGATGTTCGCGCGGACGGCCCCCAGGGCGTCGGCGTCGAGGTGGGCGCGGCCGGCCCGCGCGCTGAGCAGCGTGAGGGCACGGACCTTGAGGGCGGCGCTCCGGGCGACCTGGCGCTTGATCGCCACCAGCCGGCGCGCGTCGGAGGCGGCTCGGGAGCGGTGCACGTGGGAGGTGCGCGAGTGGGCGGCAGCGTGGACGGCGGGGTGGACGGCGCTGTGGGCGGCGGGGTGGTGGGCGCTGTGGCGCGGGGCGGCGTCGGCGGAGCTCACGGCGGTGAGCGCGACGGCGGCGGTGACCGCGGTGGCGGCGACCGCGCGGACGGGGACTCGGGACACGGATGGTCCTCCAGGGGGGAGGTCGGGCCGCGGGCGTCTCCCAGCGGCCACTGGCACCTCCCCCTTCGACCGCCCGCTCCGGGAACTGAGCACCGACGGCGAGGGAACAGACGCGGCGCGAGGGCCACCACCCCGCCCGGGGGAACAGGCGCGCCACCGACGACGTTCTGGCGGCTCGGAACCTGCCGGGATCCTCGTGCTGGACGCGGAGCCACCAGCACCGGTCGGGCCGACACAGGGGGTCAGCCACGGCCCGGCACGGTCCGTCCCGGCGCTCGGTCCGTGACCCCAACCAGCAGGCTCTCGCCATCGCCGCGGGCCCGGGCGTCCTCTAGCGGATCTCCGGCTTGAGCGGGGCCGGCCTCCGGGTCATGCTGCGTCTTGTCGGGCCCGGGACTTGTCGATCCCGAGCACCCGCACCGGGATCGACGCCGACTGCTGGGCGGACGAGCCGGTGACGCACGGCGGCTCCGGGCAGGCCGGTCGCCGCCTGCGCCACCACCGCTCGACGACCTGCCCGCACGCGCCCGGGTCCTTCCCCCGCACCAGCGGCTGGTTCCTCACCCGGGCTGCCGACACCCCGCACGCCGGCACGACCCCTCCCGCTCCCGGCGTTCGATGACGACTCTCAAGTTCCGCCGGGCCCCCACAGGCGTGACGACGAACTCGTCTTCCGGCCCGAGCAGCCTGACGTCATCTCGACCATGCTCGTGGCCTCGTCGGCCGTCGCTGGTCAGAGACCCGCACTCGCCGAACGACCACCGCCGCGAGCACCGGGCGTGGAGAGCCTCACGTCCCAGGTGCACCCCGAGCGGGTGCTCGGCCTGGCCCCCCTGAGGGGGCGCAGGGACAGGCGTCGTGCGCCGCGGGCTTTGAGCTGGTGCGCCCTCGCGGCTGATGGCCGTTCGATGACGCGCGCGGCCCCGGGGCGGTCGTCGACCCGGGTGTTGCCGTCGTTGCTGTTTCTGCCCTGGGCCGGTTCAGCGCAGATCGAGCGCCGGCACGAAGGTGTATCCCAGTCCCCGCACACCCTCCACCGTGGAACGAAGGTCCTTGATCGGGAGGAAGGGGTGGAAGAAGAAGCTGGCCGTTGACTCCCTGACCACGAGGTTGGCCTTGGCGGCGTGGACGATGTTTTCGGCCCCGCGCGGCTTGTGGTGATTCTGCTCAACCTTGCTGATGTTGTTGAGGTTCTCGGGAAGCACCGTGGTGCCGTAGATGTCATGCACCCGGTAGGGGAAGAACTGCGTGACCGACAGCGCTGACCCTGGGTGCTTCCCCGAGAGCAGG
The DNA here is from genome assembly GCA_963783735.1 of uncultured Actinomycetota bacterium. Lineage (GTDB taxonomy): Bacteria > Actinomycetota > Actinomycetes > Actinomycetales > Dermatophilaceae > CAWDAQ01. The sequence goes on from CAWAOO010000001.1 coordinate 353,243, forward strand.
TCGACGTAATACTCAGCGGCCTCATATCGGAAGTCGTAGATCTGGGCCATGGCCTTGTACGCGTTCGCCGAGGCGGCGTAGTGGGGCGTCTCGAAGATTTGGGGCTTCCCGAGCCCGGCGTCGATCATGACCTGGCGGCCCATTTCGATGCGACGCCTGTGGTCGGCGACCTCGTCCTCCTGGAGAGGCCCCATCAACTGTACCCAGTCGTCGTTCTTGCAGGGCTTGGCGATCTGGAAGGGGGGATTCTTGGTGGTCGTGCACCGCGACCGGATGAACTCGTAGTCCGAACCGCTCGTCCCGTCGTAGGGGTTGGCGATCTTGCCGTACTGGTGGCTGGAGCCGTGTTGGAGCAGGGTGCCCCCGTGCTCCTGCATGTACTTCAGGGCACTGACAACCTTCGGCCTGTCCAGCAGGCTTATGCCCAGCCACCCGTCCTTCCCATCAGCGGGCGGCGCAACGTAAATCGGGATGACGCCGACTTGGAAGGGCACCCCGGCCCCGTGCAGGTAATCGGCTACCCGGATCAACTGGTCGGGGTCGGCGAGAGGGCCTACGTCCTCTAGCCGCACGGCCGCCTGCCGGACGGGCTTCGTGTCCGGAGCCAACGGGCGGTACAGCAAGTCCGCGAAGATGAGGTACCGGTCCTTCTCGGCGACGTAGTCGAACGGCACCTCGCCGACGTACGTCAGGTTGGCAGAGCGAATGGCCCAGGGCATGGATGTGCTGCTCTGCGAGCCGGCACCCTTGCATGGCACCGGGTGGGACGGTTCTCCACAGATGGCCTTCGCGAGAACCTTCACCTTGTCCTTGTCGACCAGGTCTGGAACGAGGATCTCGTCTGTGTTACGCCGGTCGCGGTCAAGGAACTGGCCCTTGTACTCGACCCTGGCGACCTCGTTCTTGCTCGTGAGCGGGGACGCGTCGGCACGCCAGCCGTACTTGTCCAGGAAGCGTTGAGCCTCCGGGCTGCCCGTCTCGCCGGCGAGCTGCCAGACGTTCATCCCGGCCCAGACGACGGGAGTGTCACCCTCCACCACGTCCCGGACAAATGCCGCTGGTAGCGGCTCGTCATACGTGGAACCGACGTAGATGACCGCGTCGAAGCTGTCCATCAGGTGGCTCGTGTAGCCCACTGCCTTGATCGCCTCGACCGTACCGAAGTGGGTGGCCAAGTTGGCCGCCGTGATGCCGTAACCCTCGGCGTCCCTGGCGAAGGGTCCGGTGCTGTCGTACAGCACCAAGGTCTTCGCGGGCTTGCCCGGGTCACCGAACTGGTTCGAGAACGTGACCGGCGCGGCGGCGGGCTGAAAGTCCCCGCTACGCTGCTCGAGCTTGCTCACCCACTTGTCGTGGGGCACCTGCCCGGAAAGGCCGAAGACGACCCCCACCGACAGGACGGGGAGCACGAGAAGCGAGACGGTCCAGCCAAACCGATGCCGGCGACGCTGCCACGCGGTTGCCAGCGAGCCGCCTCGCGATCGGTGCCGACCTCCGCCTCCAGAGGGGTGAAGCGAATGGGCCCCCATCGCCGCCCGATCACCGGCCCCGCTCTTAGCCTCGTCGTTCACGCCGCCGTTCCTTCCGTTGGAGATGAATGGGGTGCCATTGCTCTAGTGGCTGGCTCGGGCGAGTTGACGCTCCTTGGCGGAGGTGTAGTCGAACTCCTCGACGCCCCGGCCGACCCCGAAGAACTGGGCGATGGCCTGGACGGTTCGCTCTGCCGCGCGCCCGTCGCCGTAGGGGTTGAGCACCTGTGCCATTCGCCGGTAGGCGTCGCGGTCTTCGATGAGGTGGGCGACTGCGTCAAAGACGCGGTTCTCATCCGTGCCCACCAAGGCGACCGTCCCCGCCTCGAGCGCTTCCGGCCGCTCCGTGGTCTCCCTCATCACCAGGACCGGCTTGCCGAGGGAGGGCCCCTCCTCCTGCACCCCGCCGCTGTCGGTGAGCAGGATGTCCGCCCGGTCGAGCATGGCGCAGAAGTCGGGGTAGGCCAGCGGCTCGGTGACGAGAACATTCGGGCACTGCGCCACCTGGGGGAGGATCGCAGCTCGAACGGTTGGGTTTCGGTGCGCTGGGAAGACGATGTCGTACTCGGGGAATCGACGCGACAGTCGCGCCAGCGCGCGACCGATCTGCCTTAGGGGCTCGCCCCAGGACTCTCGCCGATGCGCGGTCACCAGCAGCACGCGGCGGCCGTCGGTCAGCCGATCTGAGAGGTGGGGCTCGCTGACGTGTGGGTGGCGGTCAACGGTGAACTGCAGGGCGTCGATCACGGAGTTGCCAGTGACGTAGACCTGGTCGTGCCTGGTCCCTTCCCCGAGCAGATTGCGCCGGCTGCGTTCCGTGGGCGCTAGGTGCAGTGAGGCCAACTGTGAGGTCAGCCGGCGGTTGATCTCTTCGGGGTAGGGCGATTGCGGGTTCCCGGTGCGTAGGCCGGCCTCGGCGTGCACGACTGGGATCCTGGCGTAGAACGCCGCCAGCGCGCCTGCAAACGTCGTCGTGGTGTCGCCTTGAACCAAGACCGCGTGCGGCTGGGTGGCTTCCAGCTCACGGGAAAGTCCTTGGAGGCCGCGGGTGGTGATGTCGGTGAGCGACTGTCCGGGCGCGAAGATGTCGAGGTCGTTGTCAGGGGTGATTCCGAAGACGCCGTTCACCTGATCGAGCATCTCCCGATGCTGGCCAGTCACGACGACGCGGACCCGGAACCGCTCATCCTGTCGCAGTGCCAGGACGAGTGGGGCCATCTTCACAGCCTCAGGGCGCGTGCCGTAGACGGCCAACACGGTGCGCGGCTCGTGCTTCATTGGAGACATTGAGGAGCTACTTCCTGATCGATGAGGGACCGGGGGAGATGAGCTTGAGGTCGGAGAACGTGACCGCGGCGTCCTCGGTGTACAGCCCGATGGCGCCGCCACGGTAGGGACGTTCGGTGTCGGTCACCCGGGCGAGGACGTGACCGTTGGCGCTGACCGTCATCCCGCCTTCGCGCTGGGTGACCCGCACCCGGTGGGTCTGGCGTACTGGGAACCGAGGCTTGGTCCCGGTCGCGAGGAATCGTTGTGCGCCGCGGTACGCAGCGTCCTGCTTGGAGATCTCCCAGCCGTTCGGCTTCAGCGCCACCGCGTAGAACTGGCTGGGGGGCCTGTAGTTCCACAAGACCCAGCCCACCTCCCACGGGTTGGGCCGGCCCTCCCGCAGTTGCTGCTCGGTGTGCACGGAGACCTCGAAGTCCGCCTCCGGGTACGTGTCGCGGGTTGTGACGAGAGCGGCGTGCGTGACGTCGTCCGCCTCCGGCGACCTGGGGGCGAGTCGGACGTGCGAGTCGCTTCCCGAGACCTGGCCGTAGCCCGTGTAGACCACACGCCATCTGCCGTGTTCGCTGCCGTCCGTCCAGTTTCGGGACACGCTGGCTGGGGGGTACCAGAGGAGGCCCAGCCCCACCGCGACGACCACGAGGCCTGCCGTGAGGAATCGGGTCACGGCGAGATCTGCTCGGTGACGGCGATGTCCGTGCTCTGCGAGACCTCCTCGGCGAGACGGCCGGTCTTGGCCCAGCCAGTGCGACCGCGCAGGGTGCGTACCACGGCGATCCACCCAGCGGCATACCACAGCAGGGCGTAGGCCACGTAGGTATGCATGAGCAGCACCGCACGAGGGAGGCCGTAGCCTTCGTTGCGCTCCTCACGCCAGTACGCGGTGCCAAGCAGCAGAGCCGGACCGAAGGCGAACAGGTAGGAAGACAACCACCACCACGAGGCGTTCACCTCGCCGACCAGCCCCCTGAGAACCAGCTCGAGAACCCACAGGATGAACGCCACCGTCAGCAGCGATGCGACGAGCAGCAGGTAGGGACTCGTGAGGTGGTACAGCAGGTCTGCTCTCGCCCGCCCGGTCAGGCTGCGCAGGACATCCGGGACCCGCGCCCAGGACTGCAGGTGACCCTGGAACCATCGGGCGCGTTGCCGCAGCCAGGCGTGAAGGGTCACGAGGCCTTGCTGGTGGACAGCAACCTCGGGGCAGAAATCGGTGTGCCAGCCGCGAACCAACAGCCGGACGCCAAGGTCGAGGTCCTCGGCGAGGCTTCGACTCCATGGCGCAACACCCAGGCTGGTCAGCGCGGAGAGACGCACGAACTGGCCGTTGCCACCTAGTCCCACGCTCCCGAGGTGACGGCGGGCTCGTTGAAACACTTGGGTGTAGAGCAGAAACTCGACGTCTTGCATGCGTGCAAGCACGTTCCGGTGCCGGTTGTTGATGCGCACGCCGATCTGAACCGCCCCCACCGCCGGATCGCCGAACATCGGGAGCACCTTCTGCAGGGTGTGCTCCTCCAACCGCCCATCCGCGTCCATGACGACCACGACGACCTCATCAGGCGCTTGCAGCGGCACCACAGCACCTGATTGCAGGTACCGAACGGCTGCGTTGAGCGCCTCGCCCTTGCCTTGACGCGCGTTCGGAAGCTGACGCGGGAGGAGGTGGAGCCGATCATCTTGAAAGGAGTGGACGATGTCTGCCGTCGCATCGTCCGAACCGTCGTCGATCACGACCACGCTGAGCCGCGCGTACGGCACCGCCAGGATGCGATGGAGGCTGGCCGCGATGACGGCCTCCTCGTTCAGGCACGGCATCAGGAAGACGACGTGTGGCTGCTCCTGGCTGCTCCTCGACGTGCGCGGCCGCGGCGGCGACCACCGGGACAGGACGAACAATGTCGCTGCGTACGCGGAACTGCCGACGACCAGCATCATGGCCAGCGCGAGAACGAGCTCGCCGCGATCGATGAGAGGGAACATCTCTCGCTTCCTCAGGAGACCGGCCGGCCGAACCTGGCCAGTTGCGTGCTTCTCTGGCCGCCGCCAGCGCTGATGGCTCCCTTGGCATCGGTCCGATCCTGCAGCCGGCTCCGGATCGATGCCAGGGCGAGCGCGCCGACGAGAAACAGCAGGTAGGACAGGACCAGCACCGCCGTGGCCTCCATCAAGGCCTGGCCCAGTTGATGCGCGACCTTGCCTGCGAGAGCCAGCACCTCATGGTCGGACCCGTGCTCCAGAGAGGACATAGTCATTCCTTCCTACGCCCGAACAGAGCAGGCAAGAAAAGCACCCAGGCGCCCCGGGCAAGAAGGCACGGGCGGACCCGGACTGAGTGGTGGTGCTCGCGCTATATGAGCGCCGCCATGTAAACACTTGGCAAAGCACGAGTCAAATTTGGGTAAGGGGCGCGGTTCGGTCCGAGACGGGCCGGGTCCACCCATGGCCGCGCATCAGTTGCGACGATGTGACCCTCGCCACACCCCGGGCCCGTCTCGAGGGCCTCGACACTCGACGTAGCAGGTGGACCCCTCCCGCCTGCCATGACCGGTGACGTGAGGCCGCCCGGCATGCACCCGAGGCGCCGTGGTGCCACGAACGAGCTGACCGCCCAAGAGGGGTAGGGCACGGTCTTGACAAAGCAACCTGCGGCCGACGATCGCGCCGTAATGGCAGCCCCTGTCAAAGATTGAGCAAAGATCGCGTCAACACCCTCAGGGCGCGAGCGAGACGAGCCGAACCCTCCCTTGAAGGGAGGATCACAATGATCACGCTCAAATTGTTCGCCATCCTCGCCGCGGCGGCTCTCTCACTTTCAGGAAGTGCGGTCGAGACGTTCCAGTCCTTTCCCCGTCCTGCGTGGGATGAGGGCACGACGCATGGTGACTGGTCCGTCAAGTACGACGGGTACGGGACGGTGAAGGTGGTCGGCGGTGCGAACAAGGTCTTGCGCCTGCGACCCACCGTCAACCCCCCGGAGACCGGCACCTCGGCCGCCATGGTGACGTCTCGTTCGGACTCCACGGGAGACGTGACCGTCGAAGCGCGGATGCGGACGCTGCGACAGAACGCTCCCTCCCGTAGGCCTGCCCAGAAGGCGAATCCGTGGGAGACGGCGTGGCTGTGGTGGAACCTGCGCTACGAGCCCGGCTCCGGCGACGAGGGCACCGGCAAGGTGACGAGCGAGGTGGAGAAGGGCTACTACCTCGTGCTCAAGCCGAACGGCTGGGAGTTGGGGAAGGTGGACCAAGAGCAGTTCCTGGGCTACGGGGGGCAGCGGTACCTGGCGACAGGATCGACGCCGAAGTTCCCGGTGGGCTCAGCCTGGAGGAACGTCAAGATCCAACAGGCGGGCTCGACGATAACGGTGACCGTCGACGGGAGGCGTCTGACACGGTTCACGGACGGCCCGGCGTCCGGCGGGTGGCCGGCATGGAGCAAGCACCCGCAGCAGGAGGTCTTCACCCGGGGCAAGGTCGGGCTCTACGCCGAGGACGCGGAGGCACAGTTCGACAACATTCGCCGGAGCACCAGCTAGATCGGCCAAGGCGTCGCGTCGCGTCGCGGCCTGAGCCGCGACGCGACGCTCTCGACCGAGGGCCGGATCGACTCGGTCTTGAACGAGCCCACGGTCGTCTCGGCCATGCGCGTTGACCAGGGCGCCAGCGGTCCCGATCGAGGGTCGGCGCCGGCATCGACGAGCCGCTCAGTCGGGGCCAGCGAGGTGTATTGGCCGGATTCAACCGGTTGGTGGGAACTGATGGCGCTCAGGTGAATCTCCCCAGTTCTGCTCACTGAATTTCCCCACCTGGTGGCTCCTACCGGAAGCGGGTGGGACTCCTTCGAAGATGGCGGTCTCTGACCACGCGCCGTCTATCGAAGGAGCCCTCGCTTCCCATGCTGACCCGGGAGGAAGACATCGACGCTCACGCGTTGCGCCGGCAGGGATGGACGATCTCCGCGATCGCCCGGCACATGGGCCGGGACAGGAAGACCATCCGCGCCTACCTCGAGGGCGAGCGGGTCGCGGGCGAACGGAAGCCGGCCGGCGACGACCCGTTCGAGCCGTTCGTGGACTACGTCCGTGCCCGACTGAGCGAGGACCCGCACCTGTGGGCGGTGACCCTGTTCGAGGAGGTCACTGAGTCGGGTACGACCGGTCGTACCCGACGTTCACCCGCCAGATCAGGGCGCGGAGGCCGCGGCCGCACTGCGAGCCGTGCTCGGCGACGAAGGGTCGCCCGGCGGCGGTGATCGAGCATCCGCCGGGTGAGGAGACCCAGTGGGACTGGGTCGAGCTGCCGGACCCACCCGAACACTGGGGCTGGGGCGCAACCGCGCACCTGCTGGTCGGCTCGCTCGCGCACTCCGGAAGGTGGCGCGGCCACCTCGCGCCAGCAGAGCAGCAGCCCCACCTGATCGCCGGGCTCGACACCATCGCGCGCAAGCTCGGCGGGCTGACGAAGAAGTGGCGGTTCGACCGGATGACCACCGTGTGCCATCCCGAGTCCGGGAAGGTGACCGCGACGTTCGCTGCGGTCGCCAAGCACTACGGCGTCCAGGTCGCCATCTGCCCACCACGGCGGGGAACCGCAAGGGGGTGGTGGAGGAGTCCAACCACGCCGCCGCCCAACGCTGGTGGCGCACCCTGCCCGACGACGTCACCATCGCCGAAGCTCAGGCGTCCCTCGACAAGTGGTGCACCACTCGGGGTGACGCGCGGCTGCGACGCTCGCACGTCGACGGCCGCGCCAGCGTGTTGACGATCGCCGAACGCGAACCTCTCGCACCGGCACCGGCCACGCCGTTCCCCGCCACCATCACCGAGGACCGGGTCGTGTCCGCCCAGGCGCTGGTGGCCTGGCGGGGGAACTCGTCTCGGACTCGCTCGCCAGTCCGTCGCGCCCGCGAGCTCGCTCCCACGGCCACGTGATCGCGCTCGAGCAGCTGGTCCTGGCCGGCCACGACACCAGCCGCCCGCACCGCAAGAAGGAACGCATCCCACCCGGCCTCGCAGCCCGCGCCGTCGCCCAGGCGCTCCGCGCCGCCCAGCAGCCCACCCACGCCGATGTTGCAGTCGCCGGCTCGTGCCGGTCAAGTCCTGCCAGGAGATGGTCGACCGGATGGTCGAGGACACGGCATGAGCCGCCGGGCCAAAGGCGAGGGCTCGGTCTACCGCGCCAAGGACGGCCGCTGGGTCGGTGCGACGTACGCGGAGACGAACACCGGCGGCCGCAAACGGGTCGTGGTCTACGGGCGCTCCCGGGCCGAGACCAGGCAGAAGCTCGCCGACCTGCAGAAGGAGCTCGACGTCGGCCTCCGCGTGCCGGTCGAGAACTGGAACGTGCAGGGCTACCTCGAGCACTGGCTGGAGACCGTCGTCCGGCCCAACCGGGCGCCGAAGACCTACCAGGGCTACGAGCTCGTCGTCCGGCGTCACATCGGACCGCGCCTGGGCCGGAAGAAGCTCCGGGCCCTGACGGTCCGCGACGTCCGGCTCATGTGCCAGCAGCTCGCGGCCACGGGGATGGCGCCCAGAGGCGTCCAGTTCGCCCACGCGGTCCTCCGCGCGGGCCTGCAGAACGCCGTCCGCGACGAGCTGCTCACCCGCAACGTCGCCCGGCTCGTGCAGGTGCAGGCGCCGACGTACGAGGTCGGGAGGGGACTGACTCCCGACGAGGCACGCCGACTGCTGGCGGCCGCCCGCTCCGAGCGGCTCTCGGCGCTGTACGTCCTCGCGGTCTACCTCGGCCTGCGACGCGGTGAGCTTCTCGGCCTCCAGTGGGAGCACGTCGACCTCGACGCCGAGACCCTCCGGGTCGTGCAGACCCTCCAGAGAGTGGGAGGGCAGCTGCGGCTCAAGCCACCCAAGACGCGACAGTCCCGGCGGACGATGCCGCTCCCGCCACCGGCCGTCGAGGCCCTCCGCGCCCACAGGGTCGCCCAGGGCAGGGAGCGGCTCGCCGCCGGGGCCGACTGGCAGGACACGGGCATGGTGTTCGCGTCCGCGGCGGGCACGCCCATGGAGCCCGACAACCTCCGGCGCAGCTGGTACCGGGTCCGCTCCGTCCTGCCCGAGCCCCGGCCGCGCTTCCACGACCTCCGGCACACGTGCGTCACCCTCCTCCTGACCGAGGGGGTGGCGCCGCACGTCGTCCAGCAGATCGTCGGCCACAGCGGGATCGACGTGACGATGACGATCTACGCGCACACCTCGCTGGAGGAGAAGCGGAAGGCGCTGCGCCTGCCCGGGGACAGCCTCGCGTGACGGTTCCGGGCCCGCGTTGCTCTCAGCGCTGCTATCAAATGGCCCTCGGAGGCGCCTCGGACACGAGAAACCGCAGGTCGCGTAAGTCGCTGACCTGCGGTTTCGGGGGGTGGCCAGGGGCGGGGTCGAACCGCCGACCTTCCGATTTTCAGTCGGACGCTCGTACCAACTGAGCTACCTGGCCGGGACAACACATTCGCGACCGCCCGTGAGCGTGCTGGCCGCCGCGGTCCGTCGCGAGGCACGACTATAACTCATCGTCCGCCACCCCCGAACCCGCCCGGTGCCCTGGGCCCGGCCCTCGGACGCCGGGCGCGCCACGGGCCCTCCCGAGCGGTGCGGGCGGGCCACGGGAGAGGATGTCGGTATGCGTCTCATCCTCGTCCGGCACGGGCAGACGAGCTCGAACGTCGCCCGTCTGCTCGACACCGCCGACCCCGGGGCCGACCTCACGGCCCTCGGCCACGAGCAGGCCGCGGCGCTGCCCCGCGCGCTCGCCGACGAGCGGGTCGAGGCCCTCTACGCCTCGACGCTCGCGCGGACCCAGCAGACCGCCGCTCCGCTCGCGCAGGCGCTCGGGCTCGACGTCCACGTCCGTGCCGGCGTCCGCGAGGTCCGCGCCGGGACCCTCGAGATGCGCGGCGACGACGCCGCCATCCGGGCGTACGTCGACACCGTCCTGCGGTGGGCCGACGGGGACCTCGCCGCCCGCCTCCCCGGCGGGGAGGACGGCGCGGAGGTCCTCGGCCGCTACGACGAGGTCCTCGCCGAGGTTGCCGGGTCCGGTGCGGGGACGGCCGTCGTCGTCAGCCACGGCGCGGTCATCCGCTCGTGGACCGCGGCCCGGGCCGAGAACGTCACGACGGAATGGGTCGCCAGGACCTCGATCACGAACACCGGGGCGGTCGTCCTCGACGGCGACCCGTGGGTGGGGTGGCGCGCCCTGACGTGGGAGGGGCAGGCCCTCGGCGGGCCGGCGCTGGAGGCGCCGGGCGCCGACGGCCCGGTGGGCTGAACCCGGTCTTCTCCCGTCCCGAGGAGCCGCCGCGGTGCCCGCCGCCGCGTTCGGTCCCAAGGCCCTCGAGGTGGCCGCACGACCGGGAGATGATCGAGTTCTCCGGCCGCGACGTCCTCCCGCGGGCTGGGTTAGCCCGCGCCAGCCCTGTCCCGCCAGGCCCCCCCGGTCCCCGTCGCGACGCCGTCCTGAAGCCCGCGGACGCAGGCCGACCCGGCCGGGCGCCGCGACCCCCAGGGTGTGGGATTCTCAGAGCATGCAGTGGACGGCTGACAGCGCGCGCGGGACCCTCGCCTTCACCGGAGAGATCGGACCCGACCAGGTCGCGCGGATGAGCGACATCGTCCGCTCCGTCCTCCCCGACGGCTTCGGCGCCATCGACCTGCGCGGCGTGACGTCGCTCTCCCCGGCCGCCGCCCGCGCCCTGGACGAGCTCGTCGCCGCGCTCCGCGCGAGCGGGCACGCCGTCGAGGTCGTCGACGGCCGCGACCGGGCCGCCGACGGCGCCCCCGTCACGCCGACCGACGCCTCCGGTGGGGCGGACGGATCGAGCGCGCCCGGTCCGGTCCGGAACGCCCAGGACGAGGCGAAGCACCGGCTCGCCGCGGCCTTCGACGAGGTTGGCTCCGTCCTCGCCGCCGACGGCGCCGGGCTCGACGTCCTCCTCGACCGCACGGTCCGGGTCGCCGTCGCGACGATCGACAGCGCCGACTCTGCGAGCCTCACCCTTGTCACGGGGCGGGGGAGGGCCCGGACTCCCGCGTACAGCGACGAGCTCGCCCGCCGCGTCGACGGCCTCCAGTACGAGGTGGGGGAGGGGCCCTGCCTCGACGTCGCCACGACGACCGCTCCGGCCGCCGGGTCCGGGGACATCGCCCACTCGAGCCTCTGGCCGGTGTTCGGCCCCCGGGCCGCCGCCGAGGGCGTCGGCGCCGTCCTCGCGGTCGGGCTCACCCACGGGCAGGAGCGCCTCGCAGGCGGACCACCGTACGGGGCGCTCAACCTCTACTCGGTGCGCGAGTACGCCTTCACCGAGAGCGACCGGGACACGGCCATCCTCCTTGCCTCGTTCGCCGGCGTCGCGATCGCCGCGGCGAGCGGGTCCGCCGAGGCGGCCGACCTCCACCGCGCGATCGAGACCCGGGACGTCATCGGCCAGGCGAAGGGGATCCTCATGGCCCGCCACGGCCTCGACAGCGAGATGGCGTTCGACGTGCTCCGTCGCGCGTCGAGCCACCTCAACGTCAAGCTCCGCCGGGTCGCCGAGCACGTCGCCGAGCACGGGGGCCTCGCCGGCCTCCCGGGTGGGGACCCGGCGGACACCTGACCGGCCACCCGACCCGCCCCGACGCACACCTCGCCCGGCCTCTCGCGGCCCCTCTCGCCGCCGTGGCCGTGCCGGCCCTCCTGTCGCGCACGAGGGCTTGCCGTGCACAGGATCGCGTGGTTTCCTGACGAAGGAAGCACGTGGTCCAGCAGCGGCGCCACCTCCTCACCAGCCCCCCGGTTAGGACGGCCCATGGCGCCCCCGTTCCCCGCGTCCCCCGCCTCGCTCCCAGGCGCCGCGGACGACGACGACCCGCACGAGCGGGCCGAGGCACTCCTCCGCGAGAGCCGCGACGGCGACCCGTGTCGCCGCGAGCGGCTCGAGCAGGAGGCGGTCCTCCTGACGATGGACATCGCCGACGCCGTCGCATCCCGCTACCGGAACCGGGGGATCGACGCCGAGGACCTCGCCCAGGTCGCCCGGCTCGCCCTCGTCAAGGCGGCACGGGGGTACGAGCCGGGCCACGGACGCGGGTTTCCGGCATACGCCGTCCCGACTGTCACCGGCGAGGTCAAGCGGTACTTCCGGGACCGCGGGTGGGCGGTCCGCCCACCCCGGCGCCTCCAGGAGCTCCGGGCCGACCTCGGCACGGAGGAGGAGCGCCTGCGGCAGTCCCTCGGCCGCGAGCCCACCGACGCCGAGGTGGCCGAGCCGCTCGGGGTCGCGGTGGACGAGGTCCGCGCGGCTCGGGCCTGTCAGGGCGCGTACACCGCCGTCTCGCTCGACGCGCCGACGGCGCTCGCGGGGCAGATCGGACCGCGCGCCGGGATCGACCCCTACGCCTCGCTCGACCTTCGGGACGCGCTCGCACGGGCGCTCGCCCGGCTGACGTCGAGGGAGCGGACGATCGTCCGGCTCCGGTTCGTCGAGGAGCGCACCCAGAGCGAGATCGGGCGCTCCCTCGGGGTGAGCCAGATGCAGGTCTCCCGGCTCCTCGCGACGATCCTCGGTCGGCTGCGGCTCGCGCTCACCGACGCCGAGGACGCCGCGTAGCGCGCGTCGTAGCGGCGCCCCCGGTGCCGCCGCTGCGTGCCCCTCTCGGGGGTCAGTGGCGCGAGAGCAGGCTCTCGTCCCAGTGGGCGACGAGGTCGGCGGGGTCCTTCCACGTCTCCACGGCCCCGGCGGCGCGCAGCTCGGCGGCGCTCGTCCCCCCGCACTCGAGGCCGATGCACCGGACCCCGATCCGGGTCGAGGCGTGCACGTCCCAGACCGAGTCTCCGACGTACACCGCCCTGCTCGCGTCGACCCCCGCCCGCTCGAGCGCGACCTCGACGAGGTCAGGGCTGGGCTTGGTCCGCTCCGCGTCGCCCGCCGTCGTCGTCGCGTCGAGGTCGCTGCTCGCGTCCCGGCCCGCGTCGGCGTCGAGGACGGCGAGCATCGCGCCGAGGTCGTGCTCGTTCGACGAGGACGCGAGGACGACCGAGAGCCCGGCGCGCTGGCAGGCGGCGAGGAGGTCCTGTGCCCCGGGCAGCGGGACGACCCGGGTGTGCCACGCCGCGAAGTGGGTGGCATGCGCGGCCGAGATCGCGGCGTCGCCGTCCCGGTCGCGGTCCTCCCCGAGGGCCTGGTCGAGGAGGTAGTCCGACCCCATCCCGACGGCGCGATGGAGGACGGCCATGGGGACGGTGTGGTCGAACTGGCGCAGGGCCTGCCACCACGAGACCGCATGGAGATAGGTCGTGTCGACGAGCGTGCCGTCGAGGTCGAAGAGCACGCCGTTGACGCGCTCGGTCGCTGCGGTGTCCATCGGGGCCCTTCGTCCGGGGGTGGGGCGTGCGGACCCATCCTGCCCCACGCCTCCCTGCGGGGCCGGTCGGGAGGGCGAGCGGGGAGCGGGGACGGGGCTCAGCTGGCCATGTGGGCGCGGAAGGCCGCCTCGGCCGCCTCGTGCTGCTGCGTGAAGGTGCCCTTCCGGGGGATCGCGGCGCTGGCGCTGTCGTCGTCGAACCAGAACTCGACCATGTCGAGGCCTCGGACGACGCGCTCGATGTCCTCAGGCAGGAGCCGGTCGATGAACGTCGGGAGCTCCTCGTCCTCCTCCGCCTCGGCGTGGCTCGTCACCGCCTTCTCGAAGAGGTCGAACTGGGTGAGGAACTGGAAGGAGTCGACGCCGAAGCTCTCGAGGAGCCCGATGGCCTGGCTCGTCTGCTGCTCCTCGGTGACACGCTGCCGGGCGACCTCGGCGTCCTCGGCGGGGTCACGCAGAAGGGACCCGTGGAGGAAGAGCTGCTCGGCGGCCTCGTGGATGGCGAGGAAGCGGGTGAGGGAGGTGAAGGCCCGGGTCCGGTCGGTGCCGGTCGTGTCGTGGACGGCGCGGATGAGCTCGCGGATCCGGGCGTGCTGCGCGGCGACCGTGGTCTGAAGGTCCTCGTGGGGCTCGGGCATGTCTCTTCCTCTCGGGTCGGCGGGGGCCGTCGAGAGGGGTACCCGCCGGGACGGCCTGCGAAACCCGCCCGTCCGAGGCCCGGGCCGTCCCCGGGGACGACGACGCCCGGTCGACCAAGGGATCGACCGGGCCTCGGTCGTGCCGTTCCGACCTCGGGTCGGACATGACGAGCGACCCCGACGGGACTCGAACCCGCGACCTCCGCCGTGACAGGGCGGCGCGCTAACCAACTGCGCTACGGGGCCTTGCGTGCAAGGCGTACCTGCGTATCCCCAACGGGATTCGAACCCGTGCTACCGCCGTGAAAGGGCGGGGTCCTAGGCCGCTAGACGATGGGGACCCGGTCTCTCAACCTGGACCCCCCCGCACAGCGAGCAGGGCTCGGATCCGTCGAGGACTCGTAGAGCATATGGGACGACCTGCGGATTCACCAAAGCGAGGCCACCCGGGCCCGGGAACGGGCTCTGCGGACCCCCGTCGTGGGTCTTGCCTGCACCGTCGCGAGCGCTCACCGGGCCCCGGTCGCGCGCCGTTGCCCGGCGCGCGGGTAGCGTCGTCCGCATGGACAGACGTGCCCTTGGGAGAACCCACCACGACGTCGGCGTCATCGGGTTCGGCTGCTGGCAGATCGGCGACGCGTGGGGTGCCGAGGTCGCGGAGGACGAGGCCGTCCGCGCCCTCCACGCCGCCGCCGACGCCGGGGTGACGTTCTTCGACACCGCCGACGTCTACGGGGACGGACGCAGCGAGCAGCTCGTCGGGCGCTTCCTCGACGAGCGGGACGACCCGGCGGTCACCGTCGCGACGAAGATGGGGCGCCGGGCCGACCCCCACGTCGCCGAGGCGTACACCGTCGACGCCTTCCGGGCATGGAACGACCGGAGCCGGGCCAACCTCGGCCGGGACACCCTCGACCTCGTCCAGCTCCACTGCCCCCCGCCCGGGGTCTACGCGACGGACGCGGTCTTCGACGCGATGGACAGCCTCGTCGACGAGGGGCGGTTCGCGGCATACGGCGTCTCGGTGGAGACCTGCGCCGAGGCACTCGCCGCGATCCGGCGCCCGAACGTCGCGTCCGTCCAGATCATCCTCAACATCTTCCGCCGCAAGCCCCTCGAGGAGGTCCTGCCCCTTGCCGAGGCGGCCGGGGTCGGAGTCGTTGCCCGGGTCCCGCTTGCGAGCGGGCTGCTCACGGGGCGGTACGACGAGGCCACGACGTTCGACGAGGCCGACCACCGGAGCTTCAACCTTCGCGGCGAGGCGTTCGACATCGGCGAGACCTTCTCCGGGGTCCCGTTCGACGTCGGGGTCCGGGCGGCCCGGGAGGTCGCCGCGCTCACCCCGGAGGGCGCGAGCACAGCGCAGATGGCGCTCCGCTGGGTCGTCGACCAGCCCGGGGTCAGCGTCGTCATCCCCGGCGCGCGCAACGTCGAGCAGGCCGAGTCGAACGCCGGCGCCGGCGACCTTCCCCCGCTCGAGCCCGCCGTCCTCGACCGGCTCGAGGAGATCTACGACACCCTCGTCCGGGAGCACGTCCACGACCGCTGGTGAGCCCACCACGCCCACCCACCCACCCACCCCCGCCCAATTGCGTCCGCGGAGTCGGTGCCCCGGCGACGAAGCTCGCGGACGCAGGCGGGCGCGCGGCGGCTCACGACGAGGCTCCCCGTAGCTCAGGCGGCGGGCTCGCCCTGGGACCACGCGAGCAGCCGGTCGACCTCCCAGGTGGTGACGACGCGGTCGAGCGGGACCCCGAGCCGCTCGGCACGCTCGCAGCCGTAGGCCTTCATCTCCAGCTGCCCGGGGGCGTGGGCGTCGGAGTCGATCGCGAACAGGCAGCCGGCCTCGAGCGCCAGCCCGATGAGGTCGTCCGGCGGATCCTGTCGCTCGGGCCGGGAGTTGACCTCGACGGCCGTCCCGTGCTCCGCGCAGGCCTCGAACACGGCCCGGGCGTCGAACGTGCTCGGCGGGCGGGTCCCGCGGGACCCCTCGACGAGCCGGCCGGTGCAGTGGCCGAGGACGTTGACCCGGGGGTTGCTGACCGCGGTGACGAGCCGGCGCGTCATCGGGGCGGCGTTCATCCGCAGCGTGCTGTGGACGGACGCCGTGACGACGTCGAGCCGGCCGAGCATGTCCGCGGACTGGTCGAGGCCGCCGTCGTCGAGAATGTCGACCTCGATGCCCTTGAGCAGCCGGAACTGCCCGCCGAGCGAGACGTTGACCGCATCGACGAGCGCGAGCTGGCGGGTGAGCCGCTCCGCGGAGAGCCCGTTGGCGACCCGGAGCCGGGGGGAGTGGTCGGTGAGGACGAGCCAGTCGTGCCCGAGCTCGACGGCGGTGAGGACCATCTCGTCGATGGGGCTGCCGCCGTCGGACCAGTCCGAGTGGCTGTGGCAGTCCCCCCGGAGCGCCGCGAGGTGGTCCTCTCCCCCGTCGGCGAGCGGCTCGGCTCGGTCCTGGAGGGCCGCGAGGTACTCCGGGAGCTCGCCGGCGAGCGCCTCCTCGACGATGCCGCCCGAGGACCTCCCGATCCCGGGGAGGTCGCGGATGCTCCCGGTGGCGGCCCGGGAGCGCAGCTCGTCGGGGTCGAGGCCCCGGACGGTCTGCACCGCTCCCCGGAACGCCTCGATCCGGTAGCTGCCGGCGCGCGTCCGCTCGAGGAGGTAGGCGACGCGGCGGAGCGCGTCGACGGGGTCGACGGGCGCGGACAGCGGCGGGAGCGGAGCGAGCACGGCGTGGCCCTACTCCGGGTCCCCGGACGGGCGGGACGATGCCGGCGCGCCGGTCGCGGACGGCTCCCGGGTGAGTCCCCGGACCCCGTCGAGGAGCCGGTCGACGTCCTCCGCGGTCGTGTACGGCGCGAGGCCGGCCCGGACCGCGCCGGCCTCCCCGAGCCCGAGGTGGCGGGCGCACTCGATGGCGTAGAAGTGGCTTGCCGGCGCGTTGACGCCGACCTCGGCGAGCGCCCGATACACCCCCTGCGGGGCGAGGCCGTCGACGGTGAAGAGGACCGTCGGGGTGCGCCGGGCCGCCCGCCCGTGGAGGGTGACGCCGGGGAGGGCGCGGAGCCCCGCCTCGAGACGGTCCCGGAGGGCGTCCTCGTGCTCCTCGAGGAGGGCGAACGCCGCCCGCAGGCGCTCCCGCCGCGGCCCGTCCGCGTCGGGAGCGAGCGAGGCGAGGAAGTCGACCGCGGCCCGGGTCCCCGCGAGGAGCTCGTAGGGGAGGGTGCCGAGCTCGAACCGCTCGGGGACGGCGGTGCTCGACGGGAGGAGCTTGTCGGGGGTGAGGGACTCGAGGAGGGCGGGGTCGGCGGCGAGGACGCCGCAGTGCGGCCCGAGGAACTTGTACGGCGAGCACGCCCAGAAGTCCGCGCCGGCGGCCGCCATGTCGGTGAAGGTGTGCGCGCTCGCGTGGACCCCGTCGACGTGGAGGAGGGCGCCGGCGGCGTGGACGCGGGCGGCGATCTCCGCGAGCGGGGGACGGGTCCCGAGGAGGTTCGACGCCGCGGTGACGGCGACGAGCCGGGTGCGGTCCCCGAGGACGGCGGCGAGGTCGTCGACGGTGAGCTCCCCGGTCGCCGGGTCGAAGCCGGCCCAGCGGACGGTCGCGCCGACGGCCTCGGCGGCCTGCACCCAGGGGCGGATGTTGGCGTCGTGGTCGAGCCGGGTGACGACGACCTCGTCGCCGGGGCCCCACGCCTTGGCGAGGGTCCGGGCGAGGTCGTACGTCAGTGCGGTCATGCTCCGCCCGAAGACGACGCCGCGCGGGTCCGCGCCGAGGAGGTCGGCCATGGCGAGCCGGGCGTCCGCGACGACGGCGTCGGCGCGTCGCTCGGCGGCCGTCACCGCGCCGCGGTTCGAGATCGCGGAGGTCATCGTCCGGGCGACCGTGTCCGCGACGACGTCCGGGGTCTGCGAGCCCCCGGGCCCGTCGAAGTGGGCAGCGCCCTCGGCGAGGGCGGGGAAGTGGGCGCGGACCGCGTCGACGTCGTAGCTCATGCGCCGATCCTGCCAGCCGGTGGCCGCCCCCTCACCAGGACGTGTGCAGCGGGCGCCCCTCGGCGAAGCCGGCGGTGGACTGGAGCCCGACGACGGCGCGGTCGTGGAACTCGGGGATCGTCCTGGCCCCCGCGTAGGTGAAGCTCGACCGGACCCCGGCGGTGATCGCGTCGATGAGGTCCTCGACGCTCGGCCGGGCAGGGTCGACGTACATCCGGGCCGAGGAGATCCCCTCCTCGAAGAGCCCCTTGCGGGCCCGCTCGTACGCCGTGTCGCTCGCCGTCCGGCTCGCGACGGCCCGGCTCGAGGCCATGCCGAAGGACTCCTTGTACTGCCGCCCGTCGGGATCGGTCGCGAGGTCGCCCGGGGACTCGAGGGTCCCGGCGAACCACGAGCCGACCATGACGTTCGACGCGCCCGCGGCGAGTGCCAGGGCGACGTCGCGCGGGTGGCGCACCCCGCCGTCCGCCCAGACGTGGGCGCCGAGCGCGCGGGCGGCGGCGGCGCACTCGAGCACGGCGGAGAACTGCGGCCGTCCGACGGCGGTCATCATCCGGGTCGTGCACATCGCGCCCGGTCCGACCCCGACCTTGACGATGTCGGCGCCCGCCTCGACGAGGTCGCGGGTCGCCTCGGCGGAGACGACGTTGCCGGCGGCGACGGGGACGCCCGGGCCGAGCCGGCGGACCGCCCGGAGGGCGTCCAGCATCTTCTCCTGGTGGCCGTGGGCGGTGTCGACGACGAGGAGGTCGACCCCGGCGTCGAGGAGGGCCGCGGCCTTGGCGCCGACGTCCCCGTTGACGCCGACCGCGGCGGCGACCCGCAGCCGCCCCCGGTCGTCGGTCGACGGCCGGTAGATGTTCGCGCGGACGGCCCCGCTGCGGGTGAGGACGCCGACGAGCCGGCCGTCGCTGCCGACGACGGGGGCGACCTTGTGGTGCGAGGTCGCGAGCCGGTCGAACGCCTTCTCCGGGTCGATGCCGTCCGGGAGGGTGTCCGGGTCGGCGCGCATGACGTCGCGGATCTGGGTGAACCGGTCGACGCCGGTGAGGTCGGCCTCGGTGACGATCCCCGTGGGCCGGCCGTCCTCGACGACGACGGCGGCCCCGTGGGCCCGCTTCGAGATGAGGGTGAGGGCCTCTCCGGTCGTCTGGGTGGGGGAGAGGGTGATCGCCGTGTCGTGGACCGGGTGGCGCTCCTTGACCCAGGAGACGACGTCCCGGACGACCTCGACGGGGATGTCCTGGGGGATGACCGCGAGCCCGCCACGGCGGGCGACGGTCTCGGCCATGCGGCGCCCGGCGATCGCCGTCATGTTCGCGGCGACGAGCGGGATCGTCGTCCCGCTGCCGTCGGCGGTGGAGAGGTCGACCTCGAGGCGGCTCGTGACGTCGGAGCGGCTCGGGACCATGAAGACGTCGTCGTAGGTAAGGTCGAGCTGCGGGAGCAGGCCGTTGAGGAATCGCACCCGTCGAGTCTACGTGCGCAGCCGCCCCCCACCCGCCGGTGCGGGAGGGGGGCGGCGGGCCGTCGGTGCGGTCAGTCGTTCCTCTCGCGGCCGCCGTCGGCGCCGGCCGTGCCGCCGCCGAGGAGTGCGTGCCGGGGCGCCGGCATCGTCGAGTCCGCGCCCTTGACGGACTTCCAGATCGCCTTGTTGAAGCTCTGCTCGTCGATCCGGTCCTCCGTGTCGAGGGACTGCTTCGTCGAGGTCTCCGCCATCGGGGCGTCGGCGCCGTTGACCGTCGACATGTCGTACCGGGGCCGGACCGCGTCGTACGGGCGCCGGTTCGGGTGCCGGGTGAACGACGCGCTCATCGGCGTCGAGTAGTCGTCGAACTGGGTGAGCGGGCCGGTCCCGGCGATGAGCCCGATCGTCCGCACCATCGACGCCGTGCTGTAGAACGTCGAGTCGACCGTACCCGTCTGGGTGTACGGGCTGATCGCGAGGGCGATCGTCCGGTGGGCGTCGACGTGGTCGGGCCCGTTCTGGGCGTCGTCCTCGGTGACGAGGATCGCGGTGTCCTTCCAGAACCTGCTGTGCGAGACGGTGTCGACGAGCTGGCCGAGGGCGTAGTCGTTGTCGGCGACGTATGCCTTCGGGGTCGGCCACCCGGGCTTCGTCCCGGACGTGTGGTCGCTGGGGAACCGGACGAACTGGACCGTGGGCATCGTCCCAGACCGCTCGTACCCGGAGAACCGCTTCTTCCACTCCTCCACCCTCGGGCCGAGGCACGAGCCCTTCGGCGTGAACGTGTTCGCCGAGTCGGGGCAGGCGAGGTTGTAGCCCTGGTAGTCGTGGTCGGTGTGGGCGTCGAGCACCGGGTCGTTCGAGTGCGCGCTGCCCGTGGCGCCGAGGTTGACGAAGAACCCGTAGTTGTCGAAGCTCACCCCCGCCTTGTCCAGCCGCTGCCAGATGTAGGCGTTCTTCGGCTGCTGGGCGGCGTCCTCCGGCGCGGCGCGCTCGCTCGGGTACGGCGCCTTGCGGCCCGAGTAGTTCGCCGGCCACATCTGCTCGGCGTACGGGTTGGAGTTCGCCTGGGTCACCCAGTTCCACCCGTTCGCGCTGACCTCGGCGTCGGCGTAGAAGTTGTCGATCGTCGTGAACCGCCGAGCGAGCTCGCGGGTGTTCGGCGCGGACTCGTCGCCGAACAGGGTGAGGTCGCCGTCGCCGTTGCCCCTGTCGATGCTTCCGAGGACCTGGTCGTACGTCCGGTTCTCCTTGACGACGTAGATGACGTGCTTGATCGGGGACCGCTGCCCGGCGTGGGTGGGGATGACCGAGTGCCGGGCCCGCGCGGGACGGTTGTTCTCCTCGACCTGGTGGGTCCAGCGGGCGAGCTGCCCTCGGTCGGGGGCCTCGAACCGGCTGAGGGTCCCCTCGATCATCGAGCCGCTGTACTGGTCGGGGGCGGTCGCACCGGGGCGCTCGGGGTCGGGGTGCCCGGGGCCGTCGTTCGGGCCGGCCCCGAGACCCTTGGCGTTCGTCACGAGGAGCGTGCCGTCGTGCCACGTCACCGAGCTCGGGTACCACGCGGTGGGGATGAGCCCGGCGACCCGGCCCCGGCGGAGGTCGATGACGGCGACGTCGTTGTTGCCGGAGTTCGTCACGTAGAGCGTGCGCCCGCTCGGGTCGAGTGCGAGGCCGGTGGGGTTGCTCCCGACCGGGGCCTTTCGGTCCCGGGTGACCCGCAGCGTCCGGGTGGTCTCCTCCCGGCGGACGTCGACGACGCTCACCGTGTCGGCGTCGCCGTTGGCGACGTAGAGGGTCCGGCCGTCCGGGGAGAGGGTGCTGACGTTGGGGTGGAGCCCGACGTCGACGTGGCCGGTGACCTTCGGAGTCGTGCCGCTGACGTCGACGACGTCGACGGTGTCCCCGCCCTGGTTCGAGACGAACGCGGTCCGGCCGTCCTCGGCGAGGGTGACCCACACCGGGCGGGCGCCGGCGGCGGCGGTGTGGGTCGCGCCGGTCCTCGTGTCGGCGACGGTGACGGCGTTGCCAAGCTGGTCGGCGACGACGAGCCTCGAGCCGTCCGGGGTGACGGCGAGGCCGGCCGGGAAGAGGGTGACCTTCCCTCCGTCGGGGCCCGTCGTCGGGAGGACGATCGGGTCGCCCTCGGTGAGCCGGTCCCCGTCGAGGTGGAGGACGCGCACCTTGTGGTTCGCCGCCGCGCTCGCGTACGCGGTCCGGCCGTCCGGGCTCCATGCGAGACCGATGTACAGCGACTCGGGGGAGGGGTACCTCAGGGTCTGGACGACCTTCCCCGAGTCGGTGTCGACGAGCTGGAGGCTCTGGACGCCCTGCCCGTTGTTCGTCACGAGCAGGTGGCGCCCGTCCGGGCTGAGGGCCGAGCCGAGGGGGAGGTCGCCGAGGGTCGTCTGGTCGCCGACGGGGGTGACCCGGAACCCGACCGGGGTGACGGCGGTGCCGTCCTGCCGGGGGCCGGCCGTCGGGGTGAGGGAGGCGTAGGCGGTGCCGCCGCCGACGACGAGGAGTGTCGCGGTGCCGGCGACGAGTGTCCGCTTCAGGAGTTTTCGGTGCATGTCCGGAGGTTCTCGGCGGCGGGCGAACGTCGGTGGGCGCGTGGGCGAACACGAGGCCCAGCCGTGGGAAACATCGGATGGCGACAGAGTGAGGAACCGGTCAAGCGACCCCCGACGTCGTGCCCGGCGGGCCGCTCGTCGTCGGCGTGTCGTCGCTCCGACGCGGCCTGCCGGGCAGGAGGTCGGGGGGTGGGTGGGGCAGGATCAGGGCCGTGAGCTTCATGGACGTCTCTCCGGCCGACGCTCGGCGCCGCTCGGGCCTGCGCCGGATGCGGGTCGTCGCGACCTCGCTCCTCGCGCTCGCCGCGGTCGTCTACGCCGCGACCCTGCCCGTCGCCGACGGCGGCTGGGGATACGTCAACACCGCCGCCGAGGCCGCGATGGTCGGCGCCCTCGCCGACTGGTTCGCCGTCACAGCGCTCTTCCGCCACCCGCTCGGGCTGCCGGTCCCGCACACCGCCCTCGTCCGCCGGCGCAAGGACGAGCTCGGCCGGAGCCTCGAGGAGTTCGTCACGGCGAACTTCCTCACCGAGGACATCGCCCGCGAGCGGCTCCGGACGGCCCGGGTGGGGGCCCGGCTCGGGGCCTGGCTCGGCGTGCCGGGGCACCGGGACCGGGTCCTCACCGAGGCCGCCCGGGTGGCCCGCGCCGCGCTCGGCCGGCTGCGCGAGGACGAGGTCCGCGCCTTCGTCGAGGACGTCCTCCTCCCGCGCCTCGTCCGCGAGCCGGTGAGCTCCGTCGCCGGCGCCCTCCTCGACGCCGTCGTCGAGGACGGGGCCCACCACGGGCTCGTCGACCTCGGCCTCGAGCAGGTCCACGACTGGCTCGTCGAGAACCCCGACGCCTTCTCCGACGTCATGTCCGACCGGGCCCCGTGGTGGACCCCCGCGTGGGTCGACGAGCGCGTCATCGCGTGGACGTACGAGCAGGTCGTCCACTGGCTCCGCGACGTCCGGACGAGCTCGGAGCACCCGGCCCGGCGGGCGCTCGACGACCTGCTCCGCCGGCTCGCCCGCGACCTCCAGGAGGACCCCGAGGTCCAGGAGCGCGCCGAGGCCCTCAAGACCCGACTGCTCACCCACCCGCAGGTCGGGGCGACGGCGGTGAGCCTCTGGCGCTCGGTGCGGACCTCGCTCCTCGGCGCCCTGGACGACCGGTCGAGCGGGCTCTGGGTCCGCGGGGACGGGTGGCTCGCCGAGCTCGGCGACCGGCTCACCGCAGAGCCCACCCTCCGCGACCGGGCCGAGGGCGTCCTCGGCGACGTCGTCGGGTTCGTCGTGCGGACATACGGGGACGAGCTCGCGAGCGTCATCTCGGTGACCGTCGACCGCTGGGACGGAGTCGAGGCGTCCGAGCGGATCGAGCTGTTCGTCGGGCGCGACCTCCAGTTCATCCGGATCAACGGGACCGTCGTCGGCGCCCTCGCCGGGCTCGTCATCCACGCCGCGAGCACGCTCGTCGTCTGACCCTCGCCGCGCGTGCGCCGCCGAGCGCCGCCCGGGTTGACGAATGCCGACGACTATGACCCACTGGCCCATATTCGTGACCCGGAGGTACAGAACGGTGAAGTACCTGAGGCTGCGGGACGAGGTGCGTGAGCTCGTCGACGACATGGAGCCCGGCCAGCCGCTCCCGCCCGAGCGCGTGCTCGCGCGACGGCTGCACGTCTCACGGATGACCCTGCGCAAGGCCCTCGACGAGCTCGTCCGGTCCGGGCGGGTGGTCCGCCGGCGCGGGGCGGGGACGTTCGTCGGACCGGCGAGGCTCTCCCGGGGTCTGCCGGTGACGTCGTTCAGTGACGACATTCGCGCCCGCGGGATGGAGCCCGGGTCGCGGACGCTCGAGACCGCCGTCGTCCCCGCCGGTGCGCTCGGGCGGAGGCTCGAGGTGCCGGCCGCCGACCCCGTCCTCCGGGTTCGACGGCTCCGCCTCGCCGACCACACGCCGATGGCGGTCGAGGTTCTCCACGTCCCGACCGCCCTCGTGCCCGGCCTCGCCGGGGAGGACCTCGCCGGGCGGTCGCTCGACGCGCTCCTGCGGGAGCGGTACGGGCTCGTCGTCGCCTCCGGGGAGCAGGTCCTCGAGGCGGCGGTCACCGACGCCGACGAGTCCGACGCGCTCGGGGTCCCGGTCCACTCGCCTGCCCTCCTCGTCGAGCAGACCTCCCGGGAGCGTGGCGGCCGGGTCGTCGAGTTCGTCTGCTCGGTGTACCGCGGCGACCGGTACCGGATCGTCGCGAGCGCCGGCCCCGCCGCCGCCCGACCGGCGAGCGCCCGGGGGGCCTGACCGTGGTCGACCTCGGCGACGAGTACGCCGACCTGCCCACCGAGCGGGTCCGGCCCGACCTCGCTGACCTCGACACCCGGTCGACCCGGGAGGTCGTCGCCCTGATCGCCGCGGAGGACGCGACCGTCGCGGCCGCGGTCGCCGCCGCCGGGACCGCCATCGCCGCCGCGGTCGACCTCGTCGTCGAGCGGCTCGCGCGCGGGGGCCGCCTCGTCTACGCCGGGGCGGGCACCCCGGGTCGGCTCGGCGTGCTCGACGCCGCCGAGTGCGTCCCGACGTTCGGCACCGACCCCGGCCTCGTCCTCGCCCTCATCGCGGGCGGCGAACCCGCCGTCACCGCAGCCGTCGAGGGGGCCGAGGACGACGTCGCCGCGGCTCAGGCCGACGTCGCCGCGGCCGGAGTGGGTCCCGACGACGTCCTCGTCGCCGTCACCGCGTCCGGGCGGACGCCGTACGCCGTCTCCGCCGCCCGCGCGGCCCGCGACGCCGGGGCCGCGACCGTCGGGGTGGCGAACAACCCCGGGTCCCGGCTCGCCGAGGTCGTCGACGTCGCCGTCGAGGTCCTCACCGGGGCCGAGGTCATCGCCGGGTCGACCCGCCTCAAGGCGGGGACCGCCCAGAAGCTCGTCCTCAACGCGATCTCGACGGCGACGATGGTCCGGCTTGGCAAGACGTACGGCAACCTCATGGTCGACCTCGGCGCGACGAACGAGAAGCTCCGCGCCCGCGCCCTCCGGATCGTCGTCGAGGCGACCGGCGCCGATGCCGGTGACTCCGCGGCCGCGCTCGCCGCAGCGGACGGGAACGCGAAGACCGCCATCGTCGCGCTCCTCGCCGGGGTCGACGCCGACCGGGCCCGTGCGCTCCTCACCACGAGCGGCGGGCGGGTGCGCGACGCGCTTCGCGGCGGGGGCCGTACCGCATGATCGTCGTCGCGCTCTCCTCCGGGACCTCGCTCGACGGCATCGACGTCGCCGTCGCCGACCTCGTGCTCGACTGCGAGGACGTGCTCCTCGACCCGCGCGGGCACCGCGAGGTCCCCTACTCCGAGGGGCTCCACCGGCTCCTCCTCGACGCGCTGCCGCCGTCCGCGACGACCCTCGAGGCGGTCTGCCGCGCGGACACGGGGATCGGCCGGGAGTTCGCCACGGCCGCGCAGGACGCCGTGGACGAGCTCGCGGACGGACGGGCGGACCTCGTCGTCTCGCACGGTCAGACCCTCTACCACTGGGTCGACGACGGCGCCGTCCGCGGCACCCTCCAGCTCGGGCAGCCCGCGTGGGTGGCCGAGGCGACCGGGCTGCCCGTCGTCTCCGACCTGCGCGTCGCGGACGTCGCCGCCGGCGGACAGGGGGCACCACTCGCGGGCCTGCTCGACACCCTCCTTCTCGGGAGCCGGGACACGCCCGGCGCGGCGCTCAACCTCGGGGGGATCGCCAACGTCACCGTCGTCCGGCCCGGCGCCGACCCCGTCGCCTTCGACACCGGCCCGGCGAACGCGCTCCTCGACGCCGCGGTCCGCCGGCTCACCGGCGGACGCGAGCACGTCGACGTGGACGGGGCCCGCGCGGCGCGGGGGACGGTCGACGGGCGGCTCCTCGACCGGCTGCTCGCGCACCCGTACTACGGCCTGGCCCCGCCGAAGAGCACCGGCAAGGAGACCTTCCACGCCGCCCACCTCGAGGAGGCCCTCGCCGGGCACGGCGTGCCGGTCGCCGGGGAGGACCTCCTCGCCACCGGCATCGAGCTCACCGCCCGGACCGTCGCCGACGCGCTCCGGCCCCACGAGGTCACCGAGGTGCTCGCCTCCGGCGGCGGGACCCGCAACCCCACGCTCATGGCGCGGCTCGCCGAGCACCTCCGCCCCGCCCGGCTCGGGACGACCGACGAGCTCGGCCTCGCCTCCGCGGCGAAGGAGGCGTACCTCTTCGCGCTCCTCGGGTTCCTCAGCTGGCACGGCCTGCCGGGGACCGTCCCCGGGTGCACCGGGGCCCGCCACCCGACGATCGCCGGCCGGGTCACCCCCGGCGCAGCGCCGCTCCGGCTCCCCGAGCCGGCGACCACCCGACCGGCCCGTCTGCGCCTCGGCGCGCCGACGTCCGCCTGACCCTGACAGGCACCTGGAGGACCCGTGCACCCCCTCGACCTCGTCGTCATCGTCGCCTACCTCGCCGGCTCGGCGTGGCTCGGGCTGCGACTCTCCGGGAGGCAGGAGAGCGTCCAGGACTACTTCCTCGGGGCGCGCGAGCTGCCGTGGTGGGCGGTCTGCCTGTCCGTCGTCGCGACCGAGACGAGCGCCCTCACCGTCATCAGCGTCCCCGCCGTCGCCTACCTCGGGAACATGACCTTCCTCCAGGTCGGCCTCGGGTACCTCATCGGACGGGTGGTCGTCGCCGCCGTCCTCCTCCCGAGGTACTACCGCGGGGAGATGACGACGGCGTACGCCTACCTCGGCCTCCGGTTCGGACGCGGGATGCAGGGGACCGCGTCGGTCGCGTTCCTCGCCACCCGGCTCCTCGCCGACGGCGTGCGACTCTTCGCGGCGGCGATCCCCATGAAGGTCATCCTCGACTCGTTCGGGGTCGACCTCTCCTTCTTCGCGATCATCGCCGTCCTCGGCCTCGTCACCGTCGGCTACACGTTCATCGGCGGGATCCGCGCGGTCGTCTGGGTCGACGTCCTCCAGATGTCGCTCTACGTCGCCGGCGGGGTCGTCGCGCTCGTCTTCATCACCCGCGGGGTCGACGTCAACGTCCTCGCGGCCGCCGCCGCCGCGGGGAAGACCCAGATCCTCGACTTCACGTCGAACCCGGTCACCGCGCCGTACGCCTTCGTCACCGCGGTCGTCGGAGGCGCGCTCCTCTCGACGGCCTCGCACGGCGCCGACCAGATCATCGTCCAGCGGCTGCTCACGTGCCGGAGCGTCCGGGACGCCCAGAAGGCCGTCGTCGGGAGCGCCGTCGTCGTCCTCGTCCAGTTCGGGCTCTTCCTCGCCGTCGGCCTCGGGCTGTGGAGCTACTACGGCGGCCGCACCCCCGAGGGGCTCGGGCTGAGCACCGGTGACCAGGTCTTCCCGAGGTTCATCATCGACGCGCTGCCCGCCGGGGTGTCCGGCCTCCTGCTCGCGGGGATCATGGCCTCGGCGATGTCGACGCTGTCCTCGTCCCTGTCGGCGCTGTCGTCCTCGACGATGTCCGACCTCTACGAGAGGTTCGCCGCCCGGACCCTCTCCGATGCCGAGGGGCTGCGGCTCGGGCGGCTCTTCACCCTCTTCTGGGGCCTCGTGTTCATCGCGTCGGCCGCCCTGTTCACCGGTACCGACAGCCCCGTCGTCGAGCTCGGCCTCTCGGTCGCCGGACTGACCTACGGCGGGCTGCTCGGGGCGTTCTTCCTCGGGCTCTGGGTCCCCAGGGCGCGCCAGCTCGACGCGGTCGTCGGGTTCGCCGCCGCGGTGGCGACGATGGTCTACCTCTTCCTCTTCCACCGCGACCTCGTCGGGTTCACGTGGTACACGGCGATGGGCGTCGTCATCACCCTCGTCCCCGGGTTCCTCCTCTCGCGACGGCACGCCGACGACGCCCCCGGGGCCGACGTCCGGGGGGCGCCGGGGACGGGCCTCCTCGAGGGGGAGCACGTGGGCGGGGGCGAGCGCCTCACCGGCTGAGGCGTTCGCCGCCCGTCCGGCGCTCAGGCCGCCCCGGCGATGTTGACGACCCAGCTCACCCCGAACCGGTCGGTGCACATCCCGAAGGTGTCGCCCCACGGGGCCCGCTCGAGGGGCATGGTCACCGTGCCGCCCTCGACGAGACCCTCCCAGTACCCCCGCAGCTCCTGCCCGTCCTCGCCGCTGAGCGAGACGGAGAAGTCCGTCCCCCGGGTGTACTCCATCCGATCCGGGGTGTCCGACGCCATGAGGACGAGCCCGTGGTCGGTCTCGAGCGTCGCGTGCATGATCTTGTCCTGCTCGGCCGGGTCGTCGCTCGCCTGGTACTCGGCGAACGTGCTCGTCGTCAGCGTGCCCCCGAAGACGGAGTGGTAGAAGTCCATCGCCTCGCGGGCGGTGTCACGGAAGCCGAGGTAGGGGTTGAGGCGGGTCGTCATCGGGTGCTCCTCTGTTCGGTGGTGGCGTGTCCCGGTGCTGACCGGGGGGGAAGGTCATCGGGGAGGGCACGGTCGGGGACCGTGGCGACCGGAGCGGAAGGCCTCCTGCGTGACTCTCGCGTCCGAGTCGGCGTCGTCGAGCCGGGCCGTCCGGCGCCGCTCGGGAGGCAAGACCGCGGCGACCTGAACAGCATCGGATGGCCCGGGGCCTCGACATCGGGTCGGGCGCGGGGGAGTCGTGCCCTGCGGCCTCGAAGGGGCCCGTCCTCGGTACTCGGCATCCCGACCCCCACCCACCGACGTGGAGCAGCCGCCATCCGGCAACACCCGAGCATACGCCGGACGTTCCAGAGTCGACGGGTCCGCGGACCGGGAGCTCGCGCACCCGCAGTTCGGCCGAGCATCTCACCGGCCGGGGCGGGCACCCCCGCGCTAACGTGAAGGGGTGACGGGACGACCGTTGAGCCCCGAGCAGGCCGGGGACGTCTACGACAGGATCGGGCGCCTCCAGGACTGGCAGGCCTTCTACGAGGGCCCCGCCATCCGGGACCTCGAGGCGCACGGCGGGTTCGGGTCGGCCCGGGCGGTCCTCGAGCTCGGGTGCGGCACCGGCGCGTTCGCCCGTCGCCTCCTGACGGACCTGCTCCCCGACGACGCGACCTACCTCGGCGTCGATGTCAGCCCGAGGATGGTCCGACTCGCCTCAGCACGGCTGCGGCCGTTCGGGGAGCGTGCCGAGGTCCGCCAGGTGTCCGGGCGGCCGCCGCTCCCGGGGGCGGACGGCGCGTACGACCGCGTCGTCGCCGTCTACGTCGTCGACCTCCTCCCCGAGGCGCTCGCCCGGGATCTCCTCGCCGAGTCCGCCCGTGTCCTCACCCGCGACGGGCGGCTCTGCCTCGTCAGCCTGACGACGGGCGCGACCCCGGCCGCCCGGGCGGTGTGCGCGGCGTGGACCGCGGTCTGGGAGCGGTCGCCCGCCCTCGTCGGGGGGTGCCGTCCGACCGACCTCCTCCCGCTCCTCGGCGGGGACTGGCGGGTGGCCCACGCGGCGAACGTGACGGCGTGGGCGGTGACGTCGCAGGTCGTCGTCGCCACGCCGGGGGACGCCCGCGGGGCGAGGTGAGCGGAGGGGTTTTTGACCTCGGGCGGGGGTGGTGGTTGGCTGTCCGCGGCGATGGATCCCGCCTGGCCCACCCGGTCGAAGCGCCTCCCGGCTGATGGTTCCTGCGGCAGAGGACGTGCGATGCGCCTGCTCGCTCCGGCGGGCGGGTCGCGACCGGAGGAGGGCGGATGCTCGGACGGGACCGCCGCGAGCTCGCGGCGATCTTCGTCGGCGGGGCGCTCGGCGCGCTCCTGCGCGCCTCCCTCGGGCTCGCCGTGCCCGTCGAGACCGGCGGCTGGCCGTGGGCGACGTTCACCGTGAACCTCGTCGCCGCGTTCGGGCTCGGCTACGTCACGACCCGCCTCCTCGAGCGGCTGCCGGCGTCGAACTACCGGCGGCCCCTGCTCGGGACGGGCGTCGCGGGGGGGCTGAGCACGTTCTCGACGATGCAGGTCGAGACCATCCGGCTCCTCGAGGTCGGGGCGTACGCGACCGCGGCCGCGTACACGCTCGTCAGCGTCGTCCTCGGGGTCGCGGCGATCCACGTCGCGAGCGCCCTCGTCCGCCGGGCCTGGGGGCGGGGGTGACCGCGCTCGCCCTCGTCGGGCTCATGGTGCTCGGCGGTCTCGGTGCGGTCGCTCGCTTCGTCGTCGACGGCTCGGTGAGCCGCCGGCTCTCCTCGGCGCTCCCGGTGGGGACGCTGACGGTCAACCTCGCCGGGGCGTTCCTCCTCGGCCTCCTCGAAGGGGTCGCCCTGCCGCGAGACGTCGCCCTCGTCGTCGGGACCGGCGCGGTCGGCGCGTTCACGACGTTCAGCACGTGGATGTTCGAGACACAGCGGCTCGTCGAGGAGCGGCAGCTCGGGGCCGCCCTCGTCAACGTCGTCGTCAGCGTCGTCGCCGGGCTCGCCGCCGCCGCGGTCGGACTCTGGGCCGGAGGGTCGCTGTGATCGAGGAGAGCCTCAAGCTGACGAGCTACTTCGGGGAGCGCCAGCGCGTCGACGGGCGGTTCTTCTCCGACGTCCTCCTCGACGCCTTCGAGGAGCACGCGGTCGCGACGAGCATCCTCCTGCGGGCGACCGGCGGGTACGGCCTCGCGCACCACCTCCGCGGCGACCAGCAGCTGACGATGTCCGAGGACCCGTCGGTCATGGCCGTCGCCGTCGACACCCGTGACCGGCTCGGGCCGCTCGTCCCCCGGGTCGCCGCCCTCCAGCCGCGCGGGATGCTCACCGTCGAGCGGGCGCTGACGATGCGCGACGACCTCGACGCCGGCGCCCTCCCCGACGCGCTCCGGGAGGCGACGAAGCTGAGCATCCACGTCGGTCGGCACGAGCGGGTCTCCGGCGCGCCCGCGTACGTCGCCGTGTGCGACCTCCTCAAGCGGCGCGGCGTCGCGGGCGCCTCGGTCCTCGTCGGGGTCGACGGGACGGTCCGGGGGACCCGGGAGCGGGCGCGCTTCTTCGACCGGAACCGCGGGGTGCCGACGATGGTCCTCGCGGTGGGGGAGGGGGCCCGGGTCCGGGAGGTGCTCCCCGAGCTCGGCGGGCTCCTCGCCCGCTCGACCCTCACCGTGGAGCGGGTCCGCGTGTGCAAGCGTGACGGCGAGGAGCTCGCCCGGCCGCCCCTCCTCCCCGAGACCGATGGCGACGGCCGCGGGCTGTGGCAGAAGCTCATGGTGTACACCTCCGAGTCCCACCTGCACGACGGCGAGCCGGTCCACCGGGGGATCGTCCGGCGGCTGCGTGGGACCTCGGTGGCCCGGGGGGCGACCGCGCTCCGCGGCGTGTGGGGCTTCCACGGCGAGCACCCGCCGCACGGCGACCGGTTCCTCCAGCTCGGCCGTCGGGTGCCCGTCGTCACCGTCGTCGTCGACACCCCGGCGCGGGTCCAACGTGCCTACGACGTCATCGACGAGATGACCCGCGAGCACGGCCTCGTCACCTGCGAGATGGTCCCGGCGATGACCTACCTCGGCGGCACCCGCCCGCGCGGGGGGCTCGACCTCGCCTCGCACCCGTACTGACCGGTGCGAGGCCGGTCCTGCGGGACCCGCCCCATGGCGTTCAGCCCATGGTGACCTGGGTCTTGAGCCCGGCGCCGGCCCGGACGTGCTCGAGCGCCGCGCCGTACTCCGCCAGCGGGAGCCGGGTCGTGATGAGCCGCCCGGTGTCGATGAGCCCGGCGGCGAGCAGCTCGGCGGCCCGCTCGAAGCTGTGCAGGACCGACATCGAGCCGGTGATCGTGATCTCGTGGTTGTAGAGGCGGTAGGGGGAGTACGTCGCCACGTCGCGCTCGCCGGGGACCCCGAAGTGGAGGAACGTCCCTCCGCGCATCACCCGCGGCAGCCCGTCCTGGATGGCGGCCGGCACGCCGGTCGCGTCGATGACGACGTCCCACCCCCGCGGGCCCTGGGCGTCGTCGGCCCCCGGGACGGAGGTGGCGACCACGAGGTCGGCGGCGGCCGCCCGGCGCTCGGGGCGGGGCTCGACGAGGGTGACGCTCGCCGCCCCCTCCTTCTGGGCCATGCTCGCGAGGATCAGCCCCATCGTCCCGGCGCCGTAGACGAGGTAGTGCTCCCCGGGGCGACGCGGGAGCGAGTCGAACGCGTTGACCGCGCACGCGACCGGCTCGACGAGGGCGTAGTCCGCGACCGGCGCTCCGGCCGGGACCGGGACGCAGTTCCCCACGGGTGCGAGCGCGTACTCCGCCGCCCCGCCCGGTGTGGTGACCCCGATCGCCGCCCACCGCTCGCAGAGGTTCTCCCGGCCACGGCGGCAGTAGTGGCACTCGTGGCAGGGGAGTGAGGGGTCCACCGCCACGGCGTCGCCGACCGCGAGCTCGTGGACGGCGCTGCCGAGGGCGACCACCTCTCCGGCGAACTCGTGACCGGGCGTGATCGGGAGCTCGGGGGCGAACTCGCCGTCGAGGATGTGCAGGTCGGTCCCGCAGACCCCGCAGGCAGCGACACCGACGACGACGTCCCGTGGGGCGGGCGTGGGGTCGGGCAGGTCGGTGACCTCGACCTGTCCGGGGGAGGTGACGACGGCGGCCTTCATCGTCGGTCCCGGCCCCCGGCGGGGGCGGGCGGGTCCGTCCGCGCCGTGGACGACGGGCACGGGGCCGTGGGCCGCTCGGCGAGCGCGGGGACGCCGTCTCGCGCGGCGTGCGCCGCGAGGTCCCGGGTCGGTGTCCCGGCAACGGGCAGCGCCCCGCCGTCGGGTCCGGACGCCTGGCGCGTGTCCACGAGCACCAAAACTACCAACGAACCCCAACTGCGCAAGGCCCGGCACCGGCGGGGTCTGCCCTTGACGTCCCCGGGCCCCGGGTCCAATACTGGCAAACCAAATCCACGCATATCCAACATCGAAGGAGTGCCGCGCGCACGGCCGTGACGGGGCGCACCGGCATCCGTCGGCACAGAGAGGGTGATCCGTGGCGAGGAAGGTCCTGACGGTGGGCGAGATCCTCGTCGAGATCGTCGCCACGACCACGGGCGACGGCTTCGGCGAACCCCAGCCCCTCGTCGGTCCGTTCCCCTCGGGCGCACCGGCGATCTTCATCGACCAGGTGGCCCGCCTCGGCACCCCGGCGGCCATCGTCTCCCGGGTCGGCGACGACGACTTCGGTCGGCTCAACATCGACCGCCTGGCCGCGGACGGGGTCGACGTCTCGGGGATCGACGTGGCGGAGGGCGAGACCACGGGCTCGGCCTTCGTCCGCTACCGGCCCGACGGCTCGCGCGCCTTCGTCTTCAACATCGCCCACAGCGCGACCGGCCGGCTGGTCCTCACGCCCGGCGCCGAGGCGCTGATGCAACGCTGCGACCACATGCACGTCATGGGCACGGCGCTCTCCGCGCCCGGCCTGGCCGACGTGGCGCGCGAGGCCATCGCGCGCACCAAGTCCCGGGGCGGGACGCTGAGCTTCGACCCCAACCTGCGGCCCGAGATCCTCGACACCCCCGGCCTCCGTGAGGCCCTGCACGAGGTCCTCGCCCAGACCGACCTCTTCCTGCCCTCGGGCGAGGAGATCGCCCTCTTCACCGAGGCGAGCGGCGAGGACGCGGCCGTCCGCGAGCTCCTCGAGCGCGGGATCGGCGACGTCGTGCTCAAGCGCGGAGGCCACGGGGCAAGCCACTTCGACCGGAGGGGGCGCACCGACGTCGCCCCCATCTCCGTCGAGGAGGTCGACCCGACGGGCGCGGGTGACTGTTTCGGTGGCGCCTTCGTGAGCTTCTGGCTCGCGGGCTCGCCACCCGAGACCGCCCTTCGCTACGCCAACGCCGCCGGCGCCCACGCGGTCACCAAGGTCGGGCCGATGGAGGGCGCCGCCACCCGAGACGAACTCGAGGCCCTGCTGGGGCAGAGGAAGGGATGACCCATGACCACCAACCCCCTGCACGACATCGCGGCGTGGCGCGACCGCGACGGCCCCTCGGGCATTCCCTCGGTCTGCTCCGCGCACCCCATGGTTCTCGAGGCGTCGATGCGGGCCATCCTGCCGACGCGGCTGCCGCTGCTCGTCGAGGCCACCTGCAACCAGGTCAACCAGGACGGCGGCTACACCGGGATGACCCCGAGCGACTTCCGCGTCTTCGTCGAGCGGATCGCCGCCGAGACCGGCTTCCCCGCCGAGCGGATCATCCTCGGGGGCGACCACCTCGGACCCAACCCGTGGAAGAGCCTCCTCGCCGCGGACGCGATGGACAGGGCCGAGGTGATGATCCGCGCCTTCGCCGCCGCGGGGTTCAGCAAGCTCCACCTCGACTGTTCGATGGGGTGCCAGGGCGAGCCGGTGGCGCTCGAGGACGACGAGACGGCCTCCCGCGCGGCGCGTCTGGCGGCAGCCGCCGAGTCGGCGCTCCCGGGCGGCGACGTGCCCAAGCCGGTCTACATCATCGGCACGGAGGTCCCGATCCCCGGCGGCGCCATGGAGGAGCTCGACGAGCTCGAGGTGACCGATCCCGAGGACGCCCGCAGGACCGTCCAGATCCACGAGGCGGCCTTCGCCCGTGCTGGGCAGGAGGACGCCTTCGGCCGGGTCATCGCCGCCGTGGTCTCGCCGGCCGTGGAGTTCGGCAGCCACAACGTCGTCGACTACGACAGCAGCAGGGCTCGTGACCTCAGCGCTGCGCTGCGGGGCATGCCCGGCCTCGTCTTCGAAGCGCACTCCACCGACTACCAGACCCGCGCCAACCTCACCGACCTCGTGCGGGACGGCTTCGCCATCCTCAAGGTCGGCCCCGGCCTGACCTTCGTCCTGCGTGAGGCCCTGTACGGCCTCGACGCCATCGCCGAGGAGCTGTTCCCCGGGCGCCGAGCGGAGACCCTGCGCGCCACGATGGAGCGGATCATGCTGGCCGCGCCGCGGTACTGGGACCGGTACTACGAGGGCAGCGAGCCCGAGCGCGCGCTGCAGCGGCACTTCTCGTACAGCGACCGCATCCGCTACTACTGGCCGCAGCCGGAGGCCGAGGCCGCGGTGGGGCTCCTGTTCGAGGTCCTCGGAGACACCGAGCTGCCGGAGACGCTGGTCGGCCAGTACCTCGGGGCGCACTACGAGGCGGTGCGGAGCGGGCGCCTCGCCCCCACCGCGCGCAGCCTCGCCCTGGCGGCCGTCGATGACCTCATGCAGGCCTACGTCTCCGCCTGCGAGGGATGAGCGAGCCGTGCCCTCCCCTGGCGGCGTGCCCTCCGCCGCCGCCCGACGACCGTGGCGCCTCCCCCGTCCGACCCGCCCGGGCCGGACGGGGACCACCGTCGACCCCGTCCGACACCACCAAACCGAGAGGTCAAGGCCATGTCCACCAACCGTCGTATCGTCGTCACCGCCGTCCAGACCATGGAGCTGCGGGAGGAGCCGATCCCGTCCCCGGCCCCGGGCGAGGTCCGCGTCCGCAGCACCTACATCGGGGTGTGCGGGTCGGACACGCACGCGTTCCACGGCCGTCACCCGTTCATCCCCATCCCCTACCTGCCTGGCCACGAGGCAACCGGCGTCGTCGAGGAGCTCGGCGAGGGCGTCACCTCGGTCACCGTCGGTGACCGGGTGGTCGTCGAGCCGACCCTGCCCTGCTGGGAGTGCAAGCAGTGCCGCAGCGGCACGGAGAACCTGTGCGAAAACCTGCAGTTCTTCGGCTGCGGCTACCCCGAGGGCGGGATGGCGGACCAGTTCGCCGTCCGCGCCAACCGGCTGCACGTCATCCCCGATGACGTCAGCGACCTCGGTGCGGCGCTGATCGAGCCGCTCTCGACACCGGTCCACGCGGGCCGCATCGCCGGGCCGCTTCAGGGTCGCGCGGTCGCCGTGCTGGGGGCGGGGACGATCGGGCTGCTCATGCTCGCGGTGGCACGGTGGTCGGGCGCCTCCAAGGTCGTCGTCACCGACCCGTTGCCCGCCAAGCGTGAGGCGGCGCTTCGGCTGGGCGCCGACGCCGTCGTGGACGCGACGGCCCCGGACGTCGCCGCTCAGGTCCGGGCCGCGCTGGGGGAGAGCGCCGACGTCGTCTTCGACTGTGTCGCCGTGCGGTCCACCACCGTCGCGGCGGTCGACATGGCCCTCAAGGGCGGCACGGTGGTCATCGTCGGCGTCGCGGCCGCCGACTTCGAGCTGCCGATCCGGGTCATCCAGGACCAGCAGATCCGGATCCAGGGCAGTGCCACGTACGTCCCGCAGGACTACGCCACCGCGATCGAGATGATCGAGTCGGGGGCGGTCCGGGCCGAGGACTTCATCACCGGGGAGTTCCCGTTGGAGCAGGCCGAGCAGGCGTTCGAGGCGTCGCTGAGCGGCGAGCACATCAAGGTCGTGATCCATCCGTGAGTCCGAACAACGCCACGGCCGGTGACCGCGACCTCCGACCCGCGAGCGCGCGGCACGCGGCCATCCTCGGCACCCTCCGCGCCCGGGGCCAGGTCAGGGCCGTCCAGATGGCCGACGAGCTGGGCGTCACCCACGAGACCGTCCGCAAGGACCTGCTGGCCCTGGAGGCCCACGGACTCCTCAGGCGGGTCCACGGCGGGGCGGTACCGGTGGAGTCGCTGTCGTTCGAACCCGGCATCGACGCACGCACGACGATGGCCGCGGAGAAGCAGCGGATCGCCGCCGCGGCGGCCGGCTTCGTTCCCCCGACCGGCGCGGTCCTCATCGACTCGGGCACGACGACGGCCGCCCTCGCCGGGCATCTGCCCCGCGGGTCGTCGCTCGTCGCCGTCACCAACGCGTTGCCGATCGCACTCGCCCTGATGGCCCACCCTCAGCTGACCGTGCACATGATCGGCGGCCGGATCCGGGCAGCCACGATGGCCTCGGTCGACTCGTGGGCGCTGCGGGACCTCGAGGAGGTACGGGCCGACGTCGCGTTCGTCGGCACCAACGCCTTCTCGCTCGAGCACGGCCTGAGCACCCCGGACGCAGCCGAGGCCGCCGTCAAGAGCGCCATGGTCGAGTCGGCGCGGCTGACGGTCCTGCTCGCCGACCACACGAAGTTCGGGCGGGACGCGGTGTTCAAGTACGCCGACCTCGAGGCCATCGACGTCCTCGTCACCGACGAGGGGCTGAGCGCGTCCGACGCCGCGTCCCTCGTGGCGGCCGCCGGGTGCGAGGTGTTGCGCGTCTGACCGCTGCCGAGCGTCTGACCGGTGCTGGACGGGCCCGGCGCGGAGGGGGTCACGTGGCGGTCCCGCCCGGACCGGAGGAGGTCCAGCCCTGCTCCTGGAGGCGTTCGAACCCGTCCAGGAGGAGGTCGAGGGAGAACTCGAACCTCGTGTCGCAGCCCGTCCCCGCGACGGAGTCCCCGTCACCCGCGACCGCCCGGGCGATGTCGAGGATGTGCGGGTACGTCTCCGCCGTCGGGTCGACCTCCGCAGGCCCCGGGTCCGGCTCTCGGTGCACGGCCGCGTCGAAGGTCTCCTGGCTGAAGCCCCACATCCGGAACCCGAAGGCGTGCATGGCGTGATGGGTGAGGTCGACCGAGAACCCGCCGGCTCGGAACAGGCCGGCGACCGAGTCCATGTAGGCGAGGACGGTCGGGTTGTCGGGCGCCCGCGACTCGATGACGGCGCGGGCCCACGGGTGGCGCAGCATGGTCGCACGGGCTGACAGGGCCTGCCCGCGCACGGCGCCCTTCCAGCCGGATCCGTCGACGGCCGGGTCGATCTCGCCCACGACGACGTCGACCATCCCGTCGAGGAGCTCCTCCCTGTGCGCCACATGGTTGTACAGCGCCATCGGTACGACGCCGAGCTCCTGGGCCAGGTTGCGCATGCTGAGCGCAGCGATCCCGTGCTCGTCGGCGAACGCGACCGCTGCGCGGAGGATGCGGTCCCGGTTCAGCCGGGCCCGACGCCGTGCTCCCGCAGGCTCGGCAGGGCCACTCATGGCGGGAGACGGCCTCCTTGGAACGGGCGCGGTCAGGGGTGGACCACAGGGCAAGTGTACAGAGTACAGTTGTGTCCTGTGCGGTGGTGTACGCCGTACATCGGGGGGAGGGGCAGGACTGTCGTCCTGGCCGACGCATCGCTGGAAGGACCCCCATGACCTCACTGAGAAGGACCGCCCTCGTCGCGGGCATCTTCTACCTCGTGACCTTCGTCTCGATCCCCACGCTCGCGCTCTACGGAAGCGTGAAGAGCCGGGCGGGCGACATCACGAGCGCCGGGGCCGACACCGGCGTGCTCTGGGGCGGCCTCCTCGAGGTGGTCGTCGCCCTCGCCGGCATCGGCACGGCCGTGACGCTGTACCCGGTGGTCAGGCGCCAGAACGAAGGACTCGCGCTGGGCTTCGTGGCCACCCGTGTCCTTGAGGCCGCGATGATCTTCACCGGTGTCGTCAGCCTCGTCTCGCTGGTGACCCTGAAGGAGGACCTCGGTGGGGCGTCCGGTGCAGGGGCCGCCGCGCTCGTCACGACCGGGGCCTCGCACGTCGCGGTCTACAACTGGACGTTCACGCTCGGCCAGAGCCTCATGCCGGGCTTCAACGCCCTGTTGCTCGGCTGGCTGATGTACCGCTCCGGTCTCGTGCCACGCATCATCCCGCTCATGGGGCTCATCGGAGCGCCGCTGCTCATCACCGCCACCTTCGCCCAGCTGCTCGGCCTGCTCGCGCAGGGCGTCAGCCCCGTGGCCGGGCTCGCCGCGCTTCCGGTGGCGGCGTGGGAGCTCTCGCTCGGCGTGTGGCTGGTCGTCAAGGGATTCACACCCTCCCCGATCACCGCCGGCATCGCCACTGACGGGACGACGCCCGTCCGCCGCGGCGCCGCCGTCTGACGGCCCCCCTCCGAAGCCTGCGGGACGGCCGCCGCTGGGCTGGTCTCACCCCCCGGGGGTGAGGCGCCGGCGTGCCGGGTGCGGCAGCGTCGTCCCTGTTGTCCGCGCGACGCGAAGGGGACCTCCATGCCGAACGACCGGCCCAACATCCTCGTTCTCTGGGGCGACGACATCGGCATCACCAACCTGAGCTGCTACTCCGACGGTCTGATGGGCTACCGGACGCCCAACATCGACCGGCTCGCCGACGAGGGCGCCCGCTTCACCGACTACTACGGCGAGCAGAGCTGTACCGCCGGCCGTGCCGCCTTCATCACCGGCCAGAACCCGGTCCGCACCGGCCTGACCAAGGTGGGCATGCCCGGCGCCGACATCGGCCTGCGTGCCGAGGACCCGACGATCGCGACCGCGCTGAAGGCTCAGGGGTACGCCACCGCGCAGTTCGGCAAGAACCACTTCGGCGACAGGGACGAGTTCCTGCCGACCAGGCACGGCTTCGACGAGTTCTTCGGCAACCTCTACCACCTCAACGCCGAGGAGGAGCCCGAGGACCCCGACTACCCGGATGCCGAGCACTTCCCGCACTTCCGCGAGAGGTTCGGTCCCCGCGGGGTCATCCACAGCTGGGTCGACGGTCGCATCGAGGACACCGGGCCGCTCACCAGGCACCGCATGGAGACCATCGACGACGAGATCATCGACCCCGCCCAGCGCTTCATCGGAGATGCGGTCGCCAGCGACACCCCGTTCTTCATGTGGTTCAACACGACGGGGATGCACTTCCGCACCCACATCGCCGACGAGATCCGCGGCCAGGCCGGCCGCTGGCAGTCCGACTACCACGACAGCATGGTCGAGCATGACAAGCGGATCGGGCGGATGCTCGACTACCTCGACGAGCTCGGGATCACCGACGACACCATCGTGCTCTACGGCACCGACAACGGCCCGCACATGAACACCTGGCCCGACGGGGCGATGACGCCGTTCCGGAGCGAGAAGAACTCCTGCTGGGAGGGGGCGTTCCGGGTTCCCTCGCTCGTCCGTTGGCCCGGGAGGATCCCTCCGGGGACGGTCCTCAACGACCTCGTCAGCCACAGCGACTGGTTCCCGACGCTGCTGGCCGCGGCGGGGGAGCCCGACATCGCGGAGAAGCTCAAGGAGGGCCACGAGCTGGGCGCGGCCTCCTACCGTGTCCACCTCGACGGCTACAACCAGCTCCCCTACCTCACCGGTGAGGTTGACGAGAGCCCCCGCAAGTCCTTCTTCTACGTCTCCGACGACGGGGACCTCATGGCGCTGCGCTTCTACCACTGGAAGATCGTCTTCCTCGAGCAGCGTGCCCCCGGGACCCTCCAGATCTGGGCCGAACCCTTCACCAGGCTCAGGGTGCCGAAGATCTTCAACCTCCGGACCGACCCGTTCGAACGGGCCGACATCACGTCGAACACCTACTACGACTGGCTCATCTCCCACGCCTACCTCCTCGTGCCGGCACAGGGGTTCGTCATGGAGATGGCGTCGTCCATGATGGAGTTCCCGCCCCGTCAGGAGTCGGCCAGCTTCACCGTCGGTGACATGATCGACAGGCTGAGGGCAGGGTTCCCGAGCTCATGACGAGCGACCCCGCCCGGACGGCGCGGTCGGCCGGCACCGGTCTCGTTCGGATCCCGGGCGGCACCTTCACGATGGGGTCGGACCGGCACTACCCGGAGGAGGCGCCCACCCACCGGGTCGCCGTCGACGGGTTCCGGATGAGCCGGACCACGGTGACCAACCGCGAGTACGGCGCATTCGTCGAGGCCACGTCGTACCGGACCGTGGCCGAGCGTCCTCTGGACCCGGGCGACTACCCCGGCGCCCCTGCGGAGAACCTCGTCCCCGGTTCCCTCGTGTTCACCATGACACCGGGTCCGGTCGACCTGCGCCATCTCAGCCAGTGGTGGACCTGGACGCCCGGGGCGTGCTGGCACCGGCCGGAGGGTCCGGGCAGCAGCGTCGACGGCCGGCTCGAGCACCCGGTCGTCCACGTCACGTTCGAGGACGCCGCGGCCTATGCGGCCTGGGCCGGCCTCGAGCTGCCGACCGAGGCTGAGTGGGAGCTCGCGGCCCGGGGGGGCCTGGAGGGCCGGGACTACGTCTGGGGCGACGACGCCGTGCCCGGCGGGGAGTACCTGGCCAACTTCTGGCAGGGACCCTTCCCCTGGCGCAACAGCAGGGCCGACGGCTTCGCCGGTACCGCACCCGTCGGCTCGTTCCCGGGCAACGGCCACGGCCTGTTCGACATGGCCGGGAACGTCTGGGAGTGGACCACCGACTGGTACGCCAACCGGCATCCGGCGGACGCCGAGACGGCGTGCTGCGTGCCGTCCAACCCCCGCGGCCCGGAGGTCGGGTCGAGCTACGACCCGGCCCAGCCCCACTTCAGAGTCCCTCGCCGCGTGATCAAGGGGGGCTCGTTCCTGTGTGCCGACGAGTACTGCCGGCGCTACCGACCGGCCGCCCGCAGGCCCCAGATGGTCGACACCGGAATGAGCCACATCGGGTTCCGCACCATCGCCAGGCACGAACCGGACGACGACGAGCGAGCAGCGACGAGCGAGGAGCGGGCCACGGTGCTCCGACAGCCGCGACCATGACGGCTGACGGCGAACGCGACGAGATCGCGACCTTCTACGACAGACACCCCTACCCGCCCCCCTCGGAGGGGCTGACGCCGTCCCTGCGCCGGTGGAGCGTGGAACGGCGCCGGGTCGAGCACCACCGCGTGTGGCCGAGCCGTCGGCCACGCGAGGACCGGGACATCCTCGTCGCCGGGTGCGGAACGTCGCAGGCGGCGAGGTGGGCGGCGCGCCATCCGCGCGCGCGCGTCGTCGGGATCGACGTCAGCGCCGGGAGCATCGAGCGGACCCGACGCCTCGCCGAGCAGGGCGCCCTGCGCAACCTCGAGCTCCACCACCTGCCCATCGAGGAGGTCGAGCGGCTGGGCAGGACGTTCGACGAGATCGTGTGCACCGGCGTCCTCCACCATCTGGCCGACCCCGAGGTCGGTCTGCTCGCGCTGCGTCGGGTGCTGACCGAGGCGGGTGCGCTCGACGCGATGGTCTACGCCCGGTACGGCCGCACCGGCGTCTCCATGCTCCAGGAGTACTGCCGGCTGCTCGGGATCCGTCCGGACCCGGGGCAGATCGACGACCTCGTCGCCTCGCTCCGTGAGCTGCCGCTCGGACACCCTCTCGGTCACCTGCTCCGCGACACGCCCGACTTCGCCGACGACGACGCGTTGGCCGACGCCCTGCTCAACCCCCGCGAGCGGGCGTACTCCGTGCCCGAGGTGCTGGCGCTCCTCGACCGGACCGGGCTGCGCTTCGGCCGCTGGACGCGGCAGGCTCCCTACCTCCCGCAGTGCGGAGCGCTCAGCGGGCTGCCTCATGGCCGTCGGATCGCCGACCTGCCCGTCGCCGACCAGTACGCCGCCATGGAGCTGTTCCGGGGCACCATCGTCCGCCACAGTTTCATCGCCTACCGGGCGGACGTACCGGCAGCCGACGTACGGTTCGACGACGATCGCTGTCTCGACTACGTCCCCATCCGGACGACCACCTCGATCGCGGTCGAGGACCGGCTCCCGGACGGCGTGGCCGCCGCGCT
Organism: uncultured Actinomycetota bacterium; assembly: GCA_963783735.1. Lineage (GTDB taxonomy): Bacteria > Actinomycetota > Actinomycetes > Actinomycetales > Dermatophilaceae > CAWDAQ01. Next base: position 395,502 of record CAWAOO010000001.1, read on the forward strand.
GCTCAACCGCGCCCACACCTTCCCCGATCTCGTCCTCTTCGCGAGCCCCGAGCAGAGACGGGTCTGGGACCTGATCGACGGACAGCGGACGATCGCAGAGACCAGCGACGACGTCGCCTTCTTCGAACGACTCTGGCGGCACGACCTCATCGTCGTCGACGCGTCGCGCGGGCACCGGCGTGAGCTCCACGGGGGAGAGGTGACGGAGGGGAGCGTGGGCCGGGAAGGGCGACACCCTCCTCGGCCTGGGTCCACCCAACTCATCCCGCGCGAGTGATGTCGCTCCCCCGCCGAGACGGTTGCATGGCCTCATGAGCGGTGCGGGGCACGGCGTCGAGGACGAGGGCGCCTCCGGGGGCGACCCGTCCTCGGAGCTGGAGCGGCTCAGGGCCGAGCGGGACAGGCTGCGCGAAGAGGTCGAGACGTTGGCCTCCCGCCCGGAACGGCGAGCGCGGGTCCGCCGGATCCTGACGCCGGTTCTCGCGGCGTTGGCCGTGGTGACGTTCACGATGGCCGTCGTGGGGACGTGGGCGAGGGCCACGGCGTTGAACACCGACCAGTACGTGGCCACGGTGACGCCCTTGGCGGGTGACCCGCGGGTGCAGGACTACATGGCGGGGGCGATCACCGACGGGGTCTTCGAAGCGGTGGACGTCCAGGCGGTGATCACGACGGCGGTGAAGGGGGTCTTCCCGAAGCGGGCCGAGCTGATCGCTGGGCCGTTGACCAACGCGGCGAGGGGGGCCGTGAGGAACCAGGTGAGAAACTTGCTGCGGACCGAGGCGTTCAGCCAGTTCTGGGTCGAGGCGAACCGGTTCGCTCACTCGAGGGTGCTCGCCGTGCTCGACGGGGAGAGTGACACGGTGAGCGTCCAGGGAGGCAACGTCGTCGTGAACCTCGTCCCCCTGATCAACCTGGCTCTCTCCCAGGCGGGTGACGTCGCCTCGAGCCTGCTCCCGGCCGGTGTGACGCTCCCTGAGATCCGGGTCGACGCGGTCCCGGCCCAGGCGGTCGCCAGGCTGGAGCAGGCGCTCGGGGTGAGCCTGCCCGCCGACTTCGGGTCGGTCGTCGTCTTCCGGTCCGACCAGCTGCCCGCAGCGCAGACGGCGGTGCGCCAGTTCGACCGGCTGACGCTCCTGCTCGTGCCGCTGTGGCTGGCGCTCGCGACGGCCGCCCTGTGGCTCTCCCCTCGTCGGCGTCGAACGCTGGTCCAGGTGCTCGTCGGGTCGGCGCTGGGGATCGTCCTCGTGCGCCGGGCGTCGCTGGCCGCGCAGGGATACCTGCTCGACCAGGTCAAGCCGGAGAACAGGTCGGTGGTCGACGCGGTGAGCGACCGGCTGACCGGCAGCCTGCTCGGCTACACCGGGATCCTGTTGGCCGTCACGGTGGCGGTTCTCGTCGTCGCGTTGCTGACGGGGCCCTACCGGTGGTCGGTGCGGACGCGCGCCTGGGTCGGTGACCTCGGCCGGGTCGTCGTCGGGGCCTCGGCGGGCGCGCGCGGCGCGCCGGTCGTGGCCTGGGTGAGCAGACGACGTGACGCCTTGATGGTCGGTGGAGCGGCGGTCGGGGCGGTCGCGCTGCTCCTCGCGGACCTGTCCTTCGTCGGGTTCCTCGTCGTCCTGGCCGTGGTCGCGCTGTTCGAGGTGGCCGTGTTCCGCGCCGGCACGACCCCGGCGGAGGAGACGGTGACGCATGCCTGAACTCCGACCGGCCAACGGCTCCGGAGCGCTGCCGCAACGACGACGCCCGTGGTCCGGGTGACCGCGGTCATGGTCCCCGGTCTGGTGCGCGGCATTCTCCGCGGCGTCGTCGCGGTGATCGGGGCCGCGATCCTGCTCGGCCTCGTCGCGCCGACGGCCGTGTCGGCGGGTGCCCCGGTCCGGGACGAGGGGCGTGTCCAGGTGCAGGACGACGTGGCGGAGCGGCGGCTCGTCGAGGCGTACGCCCCCGTCCTGCGGCTGCAGCGGCAGGACGAGCCGTGCGGTCCCGGCGAGCCGTACGACCCGCTCAACGTCGACGTCGTCCTCGGCAATGCGGAGGTGGCGCTTCGCGGACCCTGGGACCGGGTGAACCTCGTGGGCGTGGGGCCCACCGGGGACACCCTCGGCGCGGGGCTGGCGGGCTACCACCTCGACTTCCCCGGCAACCCGCTCGATGCCGGGTGCACCTACGAGGAATGGCAGCGGCGGGCCGCTGCCGGCAGCAGCCCGACGGCGTACGCCCGCGTGGTGCGCCAGGACGACCGCCCCGACCGGCTGGCCCTGCAGTACTGGTTCTTCTACGTGTTCAACGACTTCAACAACAAGCACGAGGGCGACTGGGAGATGATCCAGATCGTCTTCGGCACGAACGACCCGCGGCGGGCGCTGACCGACGGCCCGCGGGAGGTCGGCTACAGCCAGCACGAGGGCGCTGAGCGCGCCGTGTGGGGTGCCGACAAGCTCGACATCGTCGGCGGGACGCACCCAGTGGTGTACGTGGCCGCGGGCTCGCACGCCAACTTCTTCGACCCCGCCGTGTTCCTGGGGCGAACGGGCGAGCAGGGTGTCGGCTGCGACGACACGACGGGTCCGGCCCAGGAGCTGAGCCCCGCGATCGCGTTCGTGCCGTCCGCTCCGGCGCAGTACGTCCAGACCTACCCGTGGCTGGGCTACCTCGGCCGTTGGGGGGAGATGCAGGAGGCGTTCTTCAACGGGCCGACCGGACCGAACATGAAGGACCAGTGGACGCACCCGATCACGTGGGCCGAGCAGACGTGGCGGGACAACGCCTTCGCCATCCCGGTGGGCGGTCAGAGCCTGGGCGCGCCCGCTGCCACGGACGTGTTCTGCACCGGTGTGGGGGCAGGCTCCGACGTTCTGCGCCGGACGTTGGACAACCCGACGCTGATGCTTCTCCTCATGGCGGTTCTCGCAGCCCTGGTCGTCGCCGCGGCCACCCGGACACGGTGGGGCCCGACCGAGCCGCTCCCACTCGTGCGGCGCCGCTCCTGGGGCCAGGCTCTGGGGACGGCTCGCGCCGCCTACCTCCGCTCCCCGCTGCTCTTCGTCGGCATCGGCAGCGTGTACATCCCGCTCATGCTGCTCGCGGCGGGTGCCCAGTGGATCCTGTTCAGCTTCACGGGCCTGGGCCACTTCAAGGACGTCGCCGGTGAACGTCAGGGGTACGTGGTGCTCCTCGTCGTCCTGGTCGGCGCCGTGTTCGCTCTGCTGGCGTACGTCGCCGTGCTCGCCGCGACCGCCTGGTCCCTCGGAGAGCTCGACCACGGGCGAGAGCCCACGCTCGTCTCGGCCGTTCACGGGGCCGGGAGGCGCTGGCGGGCCCTCGCCGGGGGCACAGCCCTGCTGACCGCCGCGGTCTCGCTGCTCGACGTACTCCTGGTGACGGCCCCCCTGGGCGCACTGCTGCTGGTCCGTCGGGCGTTCTTCGTCCATGCCATCGTTCTCGAGGGCGACGGGGTGCGTGCGGCGTTCGCCCGGAGCAAGAGGCTGGTTCAGGGACGCTGGTGGCACACGGCGCTGGTCAGCGCCCTGGTCGTCGGTCTCGGTGTCATGGTCGGCCCCCTCGCCGGGGTCACCATCCTCTTCCTCACCCAGACGTCCTTCGTCCTCGTCAACCTCGTCTCCGGGGTGGTCTACGCCGTGACGATCCCCTACGTGGGGCTCGTGCTCAGCTACCTCTACGCCGACCTGAGAGAGCGGTCGATGCCCGGTCCGTCGAACCTGGAGCCGGTCGACGCCTAGGAGCTCCCCAGACCTAGGAGCTCGCCCAGGCCTAGGAGCTCGCCCAGCCCAGCAGGAGGGTGCGTCCGAGTCGAGGACGAGCACGCCGACGCCCTGGAAGGCGCGGACGACCCTCCTCGGCCAACGACGTGCACCCCACCGTGCGCCCTTACCCGTAGGCCACGCAGCCCGCCCGGCTCTTCCGGCGAGCCACGTTCTCGCCACGCAGCCCGCCCGGCTGCGCCGGCGAGCCACGTTCTCGTTCAGCTGAGGATCTTGGCCTTCTGGGTGGCGAACTCCTCTTCCGTGAGCACACCCTCGTCGCGCAGCCTGCCGAGCTTGGCGAGCTCCTCGGTCGAGCCGTTGCCACTGGCGGCCACCGAGCGGATGTAGCTCTCCGCGGCCTGCTGCTGGCGCGTCGCCTGGTCGACCGCGCGCTGTTGCATCGCATCGCCGCGGGCGATCAGGTAGACGAAGACCCCGATGAACGGGACCAGGAGCACGACGATCGCCCAGACTGCCTTCGCCACGCCGCTGAGATCGGAGCTCCGGAAGATGTCGGCGAACACCGAGATCGCGATCCAGATCCACGCAACCCACAGGAAGAACCACAGCATTGACATGAATACGTCGAATAGGGGCACGTCATCCTCCTCAGACTCTCCACGACGACTGCCGCTGTCTCAGGCTCCCCGAGAGAGACGACCCCAGTCCCCACCCGAAGCGGGTGATCCTGGGGCGAGGCCGTCGACGGGGCGAGCTGGAGTCGGAGGATGAGGACGTCGACCCGCTCGGCATCGTCGTCGTCGCGGTCGACCCGGGGAATGGTCGTCGTCGCGGTCGACCCGGGGAATGGTCGTCGTCGCGGTCGACCCGGGGAATGCTCGGCCCGCGGTCCGCTCACGTGGGTCGTCCACGACTCCTTCATCCCCGGACCCCGAGGGTGTCCGTTCGGACCTGGTCGACACGACGTGCCGCGGGCCGGCGGGCGCTGGTGATTGCCCCGGAGGGTTCGCGGCCCCGAGTGGCTCCAGCGGGGTCGTCCGTGCCCATGCCGGCCCGGGCCCGTTACCGTGACGACGGTGGAGAGGCACGGGCTGCGCCGGAACAAGGTCGCCGTCGTCGGGGCGGGCGCCGTCGGGGCGACGCTCGCCTACGCGGTGCTCATCCGTGGCGCTGCGCACGACGTCGTCCTCCACGACGTCGACGCCGACAAGGTCGAGGCCGAGGTTCTCGACCTGCGCCACGGGCTCCAGTTCGTGCCGCGCGCGGACGTCGACGGCTCCGACGACATCGCGGTCTGCTCCGGCGCCGACGTCATCGCGGTGACCGCGGGGGCCAAGCAGCGCCCGGGCCAGACGAGGCTCGGGCTCGCGGGCACCAACGTCGAGATGTGCCGCACCCTCGTGCCGCGCCTGCTCGAGGTCGCCCCGGACGCCGTGCTCGTCATGGTGACCAACCCGGTCGACGTCCTCACCCTGGCCGCGCTCCGGTTCTCCGGGCTCCCGCCGAACCGGGTTCTCGGCAGCGGGACGGTGCTCGACTCCTCGAGGCTGCGTGACCTCGTCGCCCGCCACCTCGGCGTCGCCCCGCAGAGCGTCCACGCCGTCATCGTGGGTGAGCACGGCGACTCAGAGTTCCCGCTGTGGAGCACCGCGACCGTGGGCGGCGTGCCGGTGCGGATGTTCCGCGTCCCCGGCAGGGACCCGTTCGACACGGCCGCGGAGGAGTCGACCGCGGCGACCGTGGTCGCCGCCGCCGAGCGGATCATCCGCGGCAAGGGGGCGACGAACTACGCCATCGGGCTGGCCGCGACCCGAGTCATCGAGGCGATCCTCCGCGATGAGAACGGGGTGCTCCCGGTGACCTCGCTGCTCGACGGGCACTACGGCCTCTCCGACGTCTGCCTGTCGCTGCCCTCGGTCGTCAACCGGAGCGGGGTCGCCTCCGTGCTCGACGTGCCGGTCTCCCCGCACGAGCTCGCGCAGCTGCGCGCCTCCGCGGAGCAGGTCAGGGGCGTCGCCGGCTCCCTCGGACTGTGAGCCACGGGGTCCGCGTCGAGATCAGGCGTCGGCGGCGCGCCTGTTCCTCCGGGCAGGGTGGTGGCCCTCGCGCCGCGGCTGTTCCTCCGGGCAGGGTGGTGGCCCTCGCGCCGCGGCTGTTCCCTCGCCGTCGGTGCTCAGTTCCCGGGGTGGGCGGTCGAAGGGGGAGGTGCCAGTGGCCGCTGGGAGACGCCCGCGGCCCGACCTCCCCCCTGGAGGACCATCCGTGTCCCGAGTCCCCGTCCGCGCGGTCGCCGCCACCGCGGTCACCGCCGCCGTCGCGCTCACCGCCGTGAGCTCCGCCGACGCCGCCCCGCGCCACAGCGCCCACCACCCCGCCGTCAACACTGTCGTCCACCCCGCCGTCCACACTGCCGCCCACTCGCGCACCTCCCACGTGCACCGCTCCCGAGCCGCCTCCGACGCGCGCCGGCTGGTGGCGATCAAGCGCCAGGTCGCCCGGAGCGCCGCCCTCAAGGTCCGTGCCCTCACGCTGCGCAGCGCGCGGGCCGGCCGCGCCCACCTCGACACCGACGCCCTGAGCGCCGTCCGCGCGAACATCGCGGCGGACGCCTCGGTCCTCACCGGCTACGGCAAACGGGTCGCCTCCGCCGCGACGATCAGCGCCGCGCTCAGGGCCCGCCACCTCGTCGCGACCGTGCGCCCGGCCCTCTACGTCCAGGCCGTCGCGCTGCTCGCGTGGGACGCGCGCACCGCCCCGAAGCTCGACGGCGTCAACGCGAGCATCTCCGAGGTGACGCGTCTCGCCGACGCCAAGGAGGCCGACGGAGCCGACGTGACCACCGCGCGCGAGGCGATCGTCGCCGCCACCGCCGACACCGGGACCGCCGCGACCGCGCTCGCCGCCGCACACGCCGCCGCCGTGACGATCACGGCCACCACGCCCCGACGGGGCGTCGACAGCCCGGTCGTCGTCGCCCGCGTCCAGGCCCACCACGTCGTCGTCGCGCTCGGGCACGCCCGGGCCGAGGTCGAGCAGGCCACCGACGCGGTCGCGACCGCCGAGGTCCCTGCCGGCGACGGTGGGGGCACCGCGGAGGCCTGACCGCGGGGAGCCCGCCCGGCGGTCAGCTCAGCCCCGGCGGCGGCGCAGCTCCGCGTTCAGCTCCGGCACGATCTCGTGAAGGTCCCCGATCACGGCGTAGTCGGCGCGGGCGACCATCGGTGCGTCCGGGTCGGTGTTGACGGCCACGATGGTCCTGGCGCTCTGGCAGCCCGCCCAGTGCTGGATGGCCCCACTGATCCCGCAGGCGATGTAGAGGTCCGGCGAGATGCGGCTGCCCGTCTGCCCGACCTGCTCGTGGTGGGGGCGCCAGCCCAGGTTGGTCACGACCCGGGAGACCCCGAGGCAACCGTCGAGCAGCTCGGTGAGCTCCAGCAGGTCGTCGAAGCCGTCGGCCCGTCCGACGCCTCGGCCCGCCCCGATGACGACCCTGGCCCGGGTGAGGCGGGAGGTGTCCTCGCCGTCGGCGTGCTCGACGCGGCTCACCAGGCCGACCAGGTGGTGCGCGGTGAGGTCCACGGCGACCGGGACCAGCTCGGGCGTCGTGCCGGTGTCGGCCGGCCTGACCTGGCGGGCGTGCCCGGCGACCGTCAGCACGGCGACCGCGTCGTCCAGGCGCATCTCCTCCAGTACCGAGCCGCCCATGACCTGCCGGGAGACGTGCAGCGGCTCCGCCGAGTCGACGTCGACGACGTTGGCGGCCATGGCGACGTCCAGCTCCGCGGCGACGTGAGCCATCAGCTCGCTGCCCCGAGGAGTGCCGGCGGCCACGACGGCCCGCGCCCCCCGGGCCCGTGCCGCGGACGTGAGCGCGGCCGCCCAGGCCGCCGCGCCGTAGGCGTGAAGCCGCTCGTCGTCGGCGTGGAGCATCGCCACGACGCCGAGCTCGCCGAGCTGCCCGCGGAGCTGCTGCAGCCGCGGGTCGGGGCCCACGAGCAGCGCCTCGACGGGCTCGTCCGCCGCGGCCAGGACGTCCCGGACGAGGGTGATGCTCTCCGCCGTCGTCTCCGCGAGCGCGCCGTCGGTCCCGGTCTCGGCCCAGACGAGGATCATCGGGACGCCACCCCGATCCTCTCCAGGACGTCGACGAGGGCGGGCACGGCGGCCGCGCCCTGACCGAGCACCTGGACCTCGCTCGGCTCGGCGGGCAGCCCCTTGAGGCGGACGCGTCCGGAGCCACGGGGCTCGACGCCCGGAGCCACCCGGTCGACCCGGGCGCGCTTGGCCTTGATCCGTCCCGGGACCGACGGGTAGCGGGGCTCCACACCGCCCTCGCGCACGGCCACGACCGCGGGCAGCGGCAGCTCGAACACCTCGGTGCCCTCGGGCCCGGTCCCTCGGGCGCGAGCGACGTCGCCGGTGACCTCCATCGTCGAGATTCCGGTGAGCACCGGGCGGCCCAGTGCGTGAGCCGTCCGGACGCCGACCTGGAAGTCGCCGGTGTCGGCGGCGTCGTTGCCCACGAGGATGAGGCCGGGTGCGAGGCCCTGCCCCTCCTCGCTCCTGACGTGGGCCGCGATCGCCGCGGCGACGTCGGCGGGCCCGAAGTCGTCCGGGTCGGCCTCGATGAGCACACCGCGGGCGCAGCCCACCGCGATCGCGGCCCGGATCTGCTCCTCGGCGTCCTCGGTCCCGAGCGAGAGCGCCACGGCCTGCCCGCCGGTCGCGCTCGCGATGTCGACGGCGAGGGCGAGGGCGCACTCGTCGTGGGAGCTCAGGGTGAACCCGGCGTGGCTGGTGTCGAGGCCCCCGTGGGCGGTGAGGCTCACCCGGCCGGTGGTCTCCGGCACGCGCTTGATGCACACGAGCACGTCGGTCATCGGGCTACCTCCGGACCCGCTCGTTCTCGGGGTCGAACAGGGCGGTGCTGTCGGCGGATCCGACGACCACCGGGTAGCGGTGGCCGAGGTAGTCCACGGCCAGCCGCGTCCCGACCACCGCCTGCTCCGGCGGCAGGTAGCCCATGAGCAGATGCCTGCCGAGGGACGGGGCCGAGCCGGCGGAGGTGACGTAGGAGCGCCGCCCGAGGGCGTCGACCAGCGGCTCGCCGTCGGGCGTGACGATCGGCTCCCCGCCGAGCATGTACCGCTCGGTGCCGTCGGGCCCGGTGTGGTCCTCCACCGTCAGGGTGCACATCACGGCCGCGGGGCCCTCGGCGCGTTGCTTGAGGTAGGCCTCCCGGCCGAGGAAGTCGGCGTCCTTGACCTTCGGCCGGGTCATCCCGGCGTCGACGAGGGTGTGCTCGGTGTCGAGCTCCGCGCCGTGCGCGCGGTAGCCCTTCTCGATGCGGCCGGTGGTGCCGTAGACGCCGATGCCCACCGGGACCAGCCCGTACGGCTGCCCGGCCGTGCGCAGCAGCGACCACAGCCGGGCGCCCTCCTCCATGGGGACGTGGAGCTCCCACCCCAGGTCACCGACGTAGGAGATCCTCGAGGCGAGCGTGGGCACGGTGTCCAGGTCGATCGTGCGGCACGTGGCGAATCGGAAGCCCTCGTGGGAGACGTCGTCGCTCGTCAGGGCGGCGAGCACGTCGCGGGCCCGGGGGCCCCACAGGCCGATGGTGCTCCAGGAGGACGTGAGGTCGACCACCTGGACCGAGCCGTCCGCGGGCAGGTGGCGACGGAACCAGGCCAGGTCGACCATCCCGGACGCGCCGCCGGTGACGACCCGGAAGCGGTCCTGCCCGACCCGCATGATCGTCAGGTCCGCACGGATGCCGCCGCGCTCGTCGAGCAGGGACGTGTAGACCACGCGCCCGGGAGCCACGTCCATCTGGGCGACCGCGAGGCGCTGGACGAGGTCCAGTGCGCCGGGGCCGAGGACGTCGAAGACGACGAAGGCGGTCAGGTCCACGAGGCCGGCCCGCTCGCGCATCGCCAGGTGCTCGGCATTGATGATCGGGGACCACCACCGGCGGTCCCACTCGGCCGCGCGCGGCATGACCCGGTCACCGTAGTCCGCGAGCAGGGCCTCGTTGGACGCGTACCAGTGCGGCCGCTCCCAGCCGGCGGCCTCGAAGAACACGGCCCGGAGGTCTCGCTCGTCCGCGTGCATCGGTGGCAGCCGGACGTCGCGGTTGCTCGCCCACTGCTCGGAGGGGTGGACGATGCCGTAGGTCTTGTTGAAGCCCTCCTCGGCGCGGGCCACGACGTGGCGGCGCGTCCGCTGGTGCGGGTAGAACCGCGCGATGTCCGCGCCGTGCAGGTCGAACTCCGGGTTCCCGTCGGTCATCCACTCCGCGAGCATCCGGCCGACCCCCGGTCCCTCCTTGACCCAGACCGCGGCCGCCGACCAGAGGCCACCGACCTGCGGGCTCTCCCCGAGGACGGGGGAGCCGTCGGGGGTGAGCGAGAGCAGCCCGTTGATGGCGTACCGGATCCCGACGTCGGGGTTGCCGAGCACGGCGGGCATGAGCTCCAGAGCCTGCTCGAGCTGGAGGTCGAAGTCGTCGGCGGTGAACGGCAGCTCGGTCGGCGACAGCTTGGCCTGCTCGATCGAGGGGATGTCCTCGGCCCGGTGCAGGATGGGCCGGTGGGCGTAGGAGCCGATCTCCATCTCCTGACCGTGCTGGCGCTCGTAGCAGAAGGTGTCCATGTCCCGGACGATCGGGAAGGCGATCTCCCCCCGGGTGTCGACGAACTGCGGCACGGGTCCGACGCTGATCATCTGGTGCACCGTCGGGGTGAGCGGGATGGCCGCGCCCGCCATCCGCGCCAGCTTCGGGCTCCAGACGCCGCAGGCGACCACCACGGTGTCGACGTCGACGTCGCCCTTGGTCGTGCGGACGCGGCGGACGCGACCCCCGGCCACGTCGATCCCCGTCACCTCGACGGTCGGCACGCACGTGAGCGCACCCGTCTCCTGCGCACGCTCGCGCATGATCGTGCCCGCCCGGAGCGAGTCGACCACCCCGACCGTCGGGGTGTGGAAGCCCCCGAGGATGACGGAGGGGTCGAGGAAGGGCACCCGCTGCGCGACCTGCTCCGGCGTGAGCAGCTCCGAGTCGATCCCCCACGCCACGGCCGACGACATCCGGCGGTGCAGCTCCTGCATCCGCTCCGCGGTCCGGGCGACCTCGATGCCGCCGGACTCGGTGAACACCCCCAGCTCGCGGTACTGGCGCGTGCTGTCGAGCGTCAGGTCGGTGATCTCGCGGGAGTGGTCCACCGGGAAGATGAAGTTCGACGCGTGCCCCGTGGAGCCGCCGGGGTTGGGCAGGGGTCCCTTGTCGATCTGCACGATGTCGCGCCACCCGAGTCGCGCCAGGTGGTACGCCACGCTGTTGCCCACGATCCCGGCGCCGATCACCAGGACGCGCGCGCTGCCAGGAACCTCCGCCATGTCCGACCCTCTGTCCTGTCGGCGGTTGTTGCGTATGGCGCTATCTATGGCGCCATACGAAACGCGGTCTAGGCATGGTCGCCCCGGGCTGGCGTCGCTGTCAAGGGCCTCAGCCGCGCCAGCCGAGACGGCCGGAGACCTCCGCGGCCGTGGCCACCACTCGCTCGGTCGCCACCGTCCTCTTGGCGTCGTCGAACCGGAAGCTCGGCCCCGAGGCGGACAGCGAGGCGATGACGTCGCCGTGGGCGTTGCGCAGCGGGGCCGCCACCGCGGTGAGGCCGATCTCGAGCTCGTCGACCACGACGGCGTACCCGTGCTCGCGCACGTGGTCGACCTGTGACAAGAGGGTGGGCAGGGCGGTGACCGTGGCCGGGGTGTAGGAACGCAGCCGCCGGCCGACGGCCCTGCGGACCTCGTCGGGTGTCAGGCCGGAGAGGAGCACCTTGCCGTTCGACGTCGCGTGCAGGGGGATCCGCTGCCCGACCCAGTTGTGTGACGGCCGGACGGAGTGGCCGCTGAGCTGGTCGAGGTAGAGCGCCGCGTCCTCGTCGAGGACGGCGATGTTGACCGTCTCCTCGAGCTCCTGGGCGAGGTCGCGCGCGAGGGCGCGTGCCTCCTGGACGACGTCGAGCCGAGCCGTCGTCGCGCCGGCGAGCCGCAGGATGCCCACGCCGAGCCGATACTTCTTTCCGTGCTCCGCGTTCCGCTCGACGAGGGCGCCGCCCTCCAGCGAGGCCACGAGCCGGAAGGCCGTCGACTTGTGCACCCCGAGCTCGGCCGCGATCTGCGTCACCCCGCGCTCTCCCTCGCGGGCCAGCAGCTCGAGGATGCGGATGGCCCGGTCGACCGACTGGACGGTGCCACCCCGTGCGTCGGACTGTGTGTCGCTCATGGCACAAACCTAGAGCGCGATGTGCAACGTGATGGGCCGCACCTCGAGGTCGAGGGGGTGCCCGGACCGACGACGCCTCCCCTCCTCCGGCGGTGTGGACGTCCACTAGGGTCGAATGGGTGAGCCACGGAGCGCAGTCGATCGATCGGGCAGCGGAGCTGCTGTCGCTGGTGATCCATGCCGAGGAGCCCGTGACCTACGCCCACCTGGTGGAGAGGACGGGTCTGGCCCGATCGACGGTCTCGCGGCTGCTTTCGGCGCTGGAGCGCAACGGGCTGCTGGAACGCACCCGGGAGGGGGCCTTCCGTGGCGGTGCCATGTTCACCCACTACGCCACCCGGTACGACCGGGTCGAGGCGCTCGCGGCCGTGGCCCAGCCCTACCTCGAGCGGGTCGCCGAGCACACCGGGGAGACGGTCAACCTCGGGGTGCCCAGCGGGGACACCGTGGTCCACGCGATCCAGATCGACTCGAAGTACGTCGTGGGGGCGGCGAACTGGGCGGACATCGACGTACCGCCGAACTGCTCGGCGCTGGGCAAGGTGATGTACGCGTTCGAGGCCATCACGGTGCCGGACGGCCCGCTGCCCGCGTGCACCCCCGCCTCGGTCACCGACCGCGAGCAGCTGCTCCGTGAGCTCGAGATCGTCCGCAGGCTCGGATACGCCGCCGCTGCGGGGGAGTTCGAGGACGGCTTGGACGCGATCGCCGCTCCTGTTCGCGGTGCGGACGGCCACGTCCACGCCGCCATCGGTATCTCCGGGCCGAGCTTCCGGCTGGAGGGCAAGCACGGCGCCTTGGGTGCCCTGCTCGTGGAGGAGACGGACCGACTGAGCCGGGCGCTGTACCGGATCGGCTGAGCGGGCTCGCGGGGCGGGGTCAGCCGGCCGCGTCGGCCAGCCTGGCCAGGCTGTCCCGGCGCCACTGCTCGGCGCGCGCGACCTGGTTGAAGGTGTAGAGATGCACGCCGGCGACCGGGGTGCCCGGGTCCGCGAGCAGCGGCGTCAGCTCGCGCAGGAACCGTTCGGGCCGGAACCCTCCGGGCGCGGCGAAGCGCGCGAGGAGGAACCGGTGGCCGCTGAGGAACCGGGTGGCCTCGCCCACTCCGATGCGGTTGGCCATCGACACGAGCTTGGCCCGGTCGACCGGGCCCGGCACGCCGACGTAGACGGGCAGGAGCAGCCCCCGTCGGCGCAGGCGGCGCACCCACGTGACCACCGTGTCGGCGCTCGGGCACAGGTTGCTCACCACATGGGTCGCGTACCGCCGCTTGTCCCACATCGCCTGCACGGTGACGTCGTCGCCGATCTCCGGGTGTGACTCCGGGTACCCGGTGATGCCCACCTCGCGGAACGGGCTGCCCAGGTCCTGCAGGTCCTGCAGGAGCTCGAGAGCGCACTGGTAGGTCTGCTCCGTCGGGGTGGCGTCGCCCCCGGGGACGAACACCCGGCTCACCCCCGCGCTGGTGAGGCGGTCGACGACGTCGAGGAGCTCGGCCCGGCCCCGGACCATCCGGGCCGCCAGGTGGGGCACCGCGTCGTACCCCTCCTGCGAGAGCTTGGTGGCCAGGTCGATGGTCGCCATCAGTCCGGCGCGCGGGGAGGCCGTGACGGTGATGGTCCTCCCGTGCGGGACGTTGTCGAAGATCTCCTGGGCGATCGGACCGCTCGGCAGCACCTCGTAGCGCACCGACTCCAGCAGCTGCCGGACACGGTCGCTGCGTGCACTCTGTCGCCCCATGGCCACCGCCTCTTGTTATGGATCTGTTGCGTGCGGTCCGTCCGATCCATAGTATGGATCTCAAGTTCCATAATATGGTGCCTACGGCGTTTTGCAAGCGGGAGCACCAGCAGAAGGGTGTGGTTGCGGTGAGCGTGAACGGCTCCAACGTCCCCTCGGTCGACCAGCGAGACCGGAAGGTCCCCATCAACCTCCGGCAGTCCGGCCGGACGCCGGTCGAGATGCTCATCTCGACCCGGGTGCGCAAGTCGCCGTACTGGGAGCTCTCGCACCAGGCGGGGTGCTGGCGGGCGAGCGTCTACAACCGGATGTACCACCCGCGCGGCTACGTCCGGCCCGAGGACGGCGGCGCCATGGTCGAGTACGACGCGCTCATCAATGACGTGACGTTGTGGAACGTCGCGGTCGAGCGCCAGATCCAGGTCATCGGTCCCGACGCCGAGGCCTTCGTCAACCACGTGATCACGCGTGATGCGACGAAGATCTCCCCGATGCGGGCGCGCTACGCCATCCTGTGCAACGAGGCCGGGGGCATCCTCAACGACCCCGTGCTGCTGCGGCTGTCGCCGGACGAGTTCTGGTTCAGCATCTCCGACTCCGACCTGTTGCTCTGGCTGCAGGGCGTCAACGTCGGACTGCGCTACGACGTGGCGATCAACGAGATCGACGTCGCCCCCGTACAGATCCAGGGCCCGAGGTCGGCCGACCTCATGGCCGACCTCGTCGGGCCGACCGTGCGCGACATTCCCTCCTACGGCCTGATGTCGGCGGCGGTCGCCGGCGTGGAGGTCGTCGTCTCGCAGACCGGCTTCTCGGGTGAGAAGGGCTACGAGATCTACCTGCGCGACGCGACGGTGCACGCTGAGCGCATGTGGAACGCGGTCCTCGAGGCGGGCGAGCGCCACCACCTCAGGGTCATCGCCCCCGCCCACCATCGTCGGATCGCCGCGGGCATCCTGTCGTGGGGCCAGGACATGGACGCCGAGACGCTGCCGTTTCAGGTGAATCTCGGCTACCAGGTGCCGCGTCAGAAGGTGGCCGACTACATCGGCAAGCAGCGGCTCGAAGAGGTTCGGGCGCAGGTCGAGGCCGGGAACCCGCCCTACACCCACCAGCTGGTCGGGATGAGGCTCGGTGGCAAGCCGATCACCGACTACGCGCCGGACTTCTGGCTCATCGCCACCACACCGGAGGACGACCCGGTGGGCTACGTCACCTCGCCCTGGTACTCACCCGAGCTCGGGACGAACATCGCGATGGGCCACGTGCCGGTCGCCATGACGGCCACCGGCACTCGGGTGTGGGTCCACCTGCCGGACGAGTATGCCGCGACGCCGGGAGTGCCCGTGCCCGCCGAGGTCGTGGACGTCCCCTTCCGCCCGTCGGTGAACCCGAACACGCGGGAGGCGCTGAAGAGCCGGGGACTGGACTCCGCTGTCTAGGTTCGCGCCGGGGACCCGAGAGGAGAGCCATGACACCCGATAACCTCGCGATGGCGCGATCGGCTGCGCTCAAGCCCGTCGAGGATGTCGCCAACGAGATGGGGCTCGGCAGCCACCTGCTCGAGCCCTACGGGCGCCACGTGATGAAGGTGGGTCTGGAGGCCATCGCCGAGACGGCCGACCGGCCGAGGGCACGATATGTCGTGGTGACCGCGATGACGCCCACGCCCCTGGGCGAGGGGAAGACCACGACGACCGTCGGGCTGGGCCAGGCGTTCAAGCACCTCGGCAAGCGATCGGTCGTCACGATCCGGCAGCCGTCGATGGGCCCGACGCTGGGCATCAAGGGAGGTGCCTCCGGGGGCGGGATGAGCCAGGTGGTGCCGATGGAGCAGCTGAACCTCCACCTGACCGGCGACATGCACGCGGTGACGGCCGCCCACAACCTCCTGAGCGCCATGCTGGACAACCACCTGTTCCGGGGCAACGAGCTGGCCATCGACCCCCACGCGGTGACCTGGCGGCGAGTCCTGGACGTCAATGACCGGGCGCTGCGCAACATCGTCATCGGACTCGGCGGCCGGTCGGACGGCGTACCGCGGCAGACGGGCTTCGACATCACGGCTGCCTCCGAGGTCATGGCCACGCTTGCCCTCAGCACGTCGCTGTCGGACCTGCGTGCCCGGCTCGGCCGGATCGTCGTCGGCTACACCTCAGCGGGCGAGCCGGTGACCGCCGAGCAGCTGCAGGCCGCCGGCGCGATGGCCGTGCTTCTGCGGGAGGCGATCAAGCCCAACCTCCTGCAGACCATGGAGAACACCCCGGTGCTCGTGCACACCGGCCCGTTCGGGAACATCGCCACGGGGAACTCCTCGGTCGTCGCCGACCTGATTGCGCTGCGCTGTGGCGACGTCGTGGTCACCGAGGCGGGGTTCGGCGCCGACATGGGGGCCGAACGGTTCTTCAACATCAAGTGCCGGGTGTCCGGCGAGGCTCCCGACGCCGCCGTGGTGGTCGCGACCGTGCGGGCGCTGAAGGTGCACTCTGGCCGACACCGCGTGGTTGCCGGCAGGCCACTGCCTCCCGGGCTGCTGGCGGAGAGTCCCGACGACGTCAGTGCCGGGGCGCCGAACCTGCTCAAGCAGATCGACAACGTCCGCCGTCACGGCATACCGGCGGTCGTGGCGGTCAACTCGTTCCCGACGGACCACCCGAGCGAGCTCCGAGCCGTGCGGGAGATCGCGGAGTCTGCGGGCGCCAGGGTGGCGGTGTGCGACCACTACACGCGCGGGGGAGCGGGGGCGATCGAGCTCGCCGAGGCCGTCGCGGAGGCGGCGGACGAGCCCTCCGAGTTCCGGACGCTGTACGACGACGGGGCCGACCTGCGCGAGAAGATCGAGACGATCGCCAGGACCATCTACGGGGCCGACGGCGTGGACTACGGCCCGGCGGCGACCCGGTCGCTGGACACCTACGAGCGGGCCGGGTTCGGGGACCTGCCGATCTGCATGGCGAAGACGCACCTGTCGCTGTCGTCCGACCCGAGTCTGAAGGGGGCTCCGGAAGGGTGGAGACTGCCCGTGCGGGAGGTGCGCGCGGCCGTGGGGGCCGGGTTCGTCTACCCGATCTGCGGCGACACGCGGACCATGCCCGGCCTGGGGTCGGACCCGGCCGCCGCGCACCTCGACCTCGATGCGGACGGCGAGGTCGAGGGGCTCTTCTGATGGGCGCGCCCGAGGACTATCGGCATCGGTCCCTCGGCGAGTTCCTCTCGGCGGTCGCGGCGCGAACCCCCGCGCCCGGGGGCGGGGCGGCCGCGGCGGCCGCCGTCGCGCTCGCGGCGGGTCTGGTCGCCATGGCAGCGGGCTACGACGAGAACGTGGCGGTGACGGATCGAGCACGTCGTCTGCAGGCGCGGGCGCTGGACCTGGCCGAGGAGGATGCCGCGGCCTACGCGGAGGTGCTGGACGCGCGATCGTCCGGGGGCGAAGAGCGCCAGCGGGCCGCGTGGCAGCGAGCCATCGCGGTGCCCCTCGAGATCGCCGAGTGCGGTGCCCGGATCGCGGCGGATGCGGTCGCAGTGGCCGAGCACGGCAGGGCTGCACTACGGGGTGACGCCTTCACCGCCGTCGTGCTCGCGGAGGCCGGGGTGCGAGCAGCTGGCCGGCTCGTGGAGATCAATGTGGCATCTGTCGCGGGCGACGACGTCAGCGTCCCGCGTGCGCGGAGGCTCGTCGATGACGCCGGAGCGGACCTACGCCGTGTCAGCGGGTAGCACGTCCAGTACCGGGCAGTCCCGGGCCGTGACCTGACCGTGGGGCAGGACGACCCGGGTGTGGCCACCCGTCGCGAACTGCAACCACAACTGCGGCCACGAGGCCGGTGCGAGGTGTCGCCACGGGGCGCCGCACACCGCCGTCTGTGCAGCTCAGGACGCATTCGGGGGAGGTGGGCCCCGTGGGGCTCGAACCCACAACCTACGGATTAAAAGTCCGCAGCTCTGCCAATTGAGCTAGAGGCCCGGGTCTACCACCTTTTAGTCCGCGAAACGCTCGGCGGAACCCTGCACGGAAGTATGCCCCAGTCGTCCTGCCCTCCCGTGCCCCCTCCTGCCCCGAGGGGATCGGTACGACGCCCCTTCCTCCATCTTCTATCGGGGGGTCAGGCAGTCTCCTGTTCGGCTGCGATGTCCTCGTGGACGAGGCTGCTCAGCGGGTGGACCAGAGCGACCTTGACCGTGTCATGGAGCTCGGCGTGGCGCCGGACGTGCCGTCCAAGCGGAAGTGGTCGCGCCAGTCGGCGCCGTAGGTGCCCCGCAGCGTCCGGTCGTTGCCGGGGTAGGGGCCATCAGAAGACCTCAGACGAGGTCTCCGGCGGGCGCGGCCCTCGTGGAGCCGGAAGTCGTGGTCCCGTGTCGCCTTCCGAGACGCCGGTCATTCCCACAGCCGGGTGTGTCGTTGGTCAGCAGGCCTCACGAAACCGTTGGTGGTCGGCTGCGCCAGGTCCACCGCTCGACCCGAAGCACGTCGTGGACGAAGTGCATTCGCGCAAGGTCCAGGGCCTCGTGGCCGCGGAGGTGGCACGGCTCGTCGGTGTGTCCATCGCTGCCGCTCCAGGCCCGGGTGACGCACTTGAACTCGATGGCACTGGTCTGTCCCGCGGCGCAGACCAGGTCAACGTACGTGCGCTTGGGCCCGCGCTGTGGCATCTCAAGGAGGATGCGGACCGTGTCGTCGAGGGCGCTGACGGCCTCGGCGACGCCAACTGGAAGTCGGCTTCGGAGTGGAGGACGGGTTGCCGGACAGCGAGGTGGTTCATCACGTCGGCGAGGAGAAGTCGCCCCGCGATCCACGTCATCCACTCGAGGCTACCCGTCCCCAGCGCCGGCCCCGGGGGACCCGCGCGCGGCACTCCTCCGCGAGGCGGTGCCGGTGCCGTCGACGGCTCCGCTCTGCTCCATTCGCCGCACAAAACGGACATTAACCCCTAAAGTCCACCACATACCCGTCGAATCGGGCAGTGGGCAGGCCAGCCGTCCGGGGCGGCGTCCCGAGGGGCGCCGATCCGGCCCGTGACCCGCTCACGCGGCCCGAGTGCGGGCCATCGGACTCGGGGCGCCGCGGCGCCGCCAGGAAGGGAACCCCCGTGCGAACGCGCCTCACCCTCCCGCTCGTCGCCGCCCTCGTCACCGTCGGCGCAGTCGCGGCACCCGCCACGTCCGCCAGCGCGCAGGTCGCGGAGGTCCGGGCATCCGGTCCCGCCGCGGCCCACCGGGCAGCCGCCCCCGCCCGGCAGCGTCCCATCCGCACGTCGGTGGCCGCCAAGGCCGGCAACCACGCCGCCACGGTCTCGTGGACCATCGTCCCGCGGGGGCACCACATCTCGGGGGTCTACGTCGGCCGGGTCGGGACCGGCCCGCGCCACACCGGGGCCTGGCGCTCGCGCCTGGTCAAGCGTCGCATCGGCGGCCTGCCGGTCCGTGGCCTGCCGAACAACGTGCGGACGACGCTGTACCTCCAGCCCCTTGTCGACGGCAGACGGGCCCCGAAGCGGTTCGTCACGGTCCGGCCGACGGCGCCGGTCCCCCCGCGGTCCGCCACCCGCCCCGTCGTCGTCCGGCCCCCGGCGCCGGTCGTCCGGCCGCTCTCCCTGCGCGTCAGCGCGACCGCGACCGCCTCGACGGCGACGGTCCGCTGGACCCTCGTGCCGGGGAGCGCACACGTCGACGGGGTCCTCGTCGGCCGAGACGGCGTCTCGAGCAGCGGGTACGGGGCCTGGGAGTCCACGCTCCTCCCGGCCAGCCCGGCGACGAAGACGATGACGAAGCTCGTCGCCGGCGCTGCGTACACCGTCCACGTCACCCCGGTCGTCGCCGGCGTCAAGGGAAGGCCGGTCACCGCGCGCTTGATTACGGCGCCCGCACCCGCCACGCCGCCGGCGCCGAAGCCGTCCCCGACTTCCCCGACGAGCGCGGTCCGGCTCGGGCACTGGGACACCTCGCCGCTGCGCCTCGGCCCCGCGGGCCTGTCGAACTACCGGGCGAACAAGGGCGTCGACGAGGCCATGGCCGCAGCCCTCGGCAGGACGACCGGGGTCTCGGAGGTCATGAAGGCGTACGAGTCGCGCTGGCGGACCTCGTACGCCTCCTCGGCGGTCGCGAGGTCAGCCGAGTTCGGGCACGCGTTCGCCGTGACGATGCCCGCCCCCGGCGGCGGCGGCAACGCGGGGTACGCGGCGATCCTCAGCGGCTCGCAGGACGCCGCGATCGACGCGTTCTTCCGCTCCGTCCCGACGAGCGAGACCGCGTACGTCATGCTCCAGAACGAGGCCGACAACGTCAACGCCCGCGGCACCGACCCCGTCCTCTACACCAAGGCCCTCGGCTACGTCATCAACCGGGCCGCCCCGATCTACGCCGCCCGCGGGCTCAAGGGCGCCGTCGGCCCCGTCTACATGGGCGGCCAGTTCCTCCGGAACCCTGCCGGCCCGGCAGCGTACTTCGAGCGCTGGAACTTCATCAGGTACGTCAACCCCTCGGCCAAGCCGTACGCGCTCTACGCCCTCGACTGCTACTCGAAGTACACCTCCGACGACGCCTCGACGTACGAGTCGATCCCCGCCATCGTCGGCCTCGCGTTCGACCGGGCCCGCGCGCTCGGGGTCACCCGGTTCGCCATCCCCGAGTTCGCCAACAGCCTCGAGAAGCGCAACGCCGGGGGGAGGATCGTCGGCACCCGGGCGACCCAGGAGAAGTGGGTCAACACCGAGGTCCCGAAGATCGAGGCCATCCCCGGCCTCGAGTTCGCCGTGTACTTCCACAAGCCCACCGGCCCGGAGTCGAAGAACGCCCAGCTCCTCGACACCGGCGGCGCCCACCCCTTCCTCGCGTACGCGAGGCGCCTGTGACCCGGTGCGTCCCTGTCTCCGGGCGTCGCCGGGGGCCCGGGCTGTACGGGTCTCAGCCGAGGACCGGCGACGGTGGCCGAGGGGTCGCGGCTCCCGGACAATGGCTGGCATGGACGAGCCTCCGGGGCTGGAGCGCAACGGACACTGGAGGATGGCGGTCTGGGCCCTGCGCGCGGGCTACGTCGCGCTGGCCGTTGCGCTCGCGGGGCTCGTCGTCACGTCGGCGGGATCCACGCCGTGGGTCCTGGCCGTCGGGGTGCTCGGCTGGCTCGCCGCCGCCGCGGTCACCGTGACGGGGCTCGTCTGGGCCCGGCACGAGCTGCCCGAGCCGCGACCCCGGTACTGGTCGATGCGGTTCATGCTCATCCACGACACCGTCCACGCCCCGTCCTCGCCCGATCGGTCGTGACGGGCCTCCCGGGCTGCGGCGGCGTCCGCCCCGGTGCCCCCCGGTCGCGCCGCAGGGGCCGGCGACGGGCGGGCGCGCACCGAGGTCCGGCGCTGTCGGGGGGACGTCTCTCGGCGACCCGGCGCTGTCGGTGGGCGGTCGTAGCCTCGTCGTCGTCCCCGAACCGCGGGGACGGGAGAGGACGGCGGCAGCCATGGACTGGAAGATCGAGCTCATCCCTCTCGCGGTCGCGGACGTCGACCGCGCCGTCGAGTTCTATAGCGACAAGGTCGGCTGGGCGGTCGACCACGACCAGACCGTCCACGAGGGCCTGCGCTTCGTCCAGGTGACCCCGCCGGGGTCGGCGTGTTCCTTCTGCTTCGGCGAGGGACTCGACATGATGCCCGACGGGTCCCCGCAGATGGTCCAGGTCGTCGTCGCGGACGCCGACGAGGCATGCTCCTACCTGCGCGGACGGGGCGTCGACTGCGACGTCGACGAGCAGGCGTGGGGGCGGTTCGTCCGGTTCGAGGACCCGGACGGCAACCGCTGGGCGATCCAGCAGATCGTCCGCGCGTCCGCCTGAACGCCGCACCCGGCGCTCAGCCGTCGGCGTCCGCCGCCGCGAGCTCGGCCAGCCCCTGGTCAAGCGACACCCGCGGGGTCCACCCGAGGACCTCCCGGGTCCGACGCTGGTCGAACCAGTGGGCGGTCGCGAGCTGCTCGGCGAGGAACCGGGTGAGCGGCGGGTCGCCCGGCGCCGCCGCCCCCGGGAGGACCCGACGGACCGCCCAGAGTCCGTCGACCGCCGCTCCGGCCGCCGCGGCCAGCCCGGACGGGACGTGCCCCCGCGGCGCCGGCGCCCCCGCGGCCCGGCAGATGTCCCCGATGAGCTCCGCGACGGGGCGCGGCTCGCCGTTGGTCACGACGAGCGCCTCCCCGTGGGCGGGCCCGCACCGGTCGACCGCGGCGACGAGGGCGTCGACGGCGTTCGTGACGTACGTGCTGTCGACGAGCGCCGCCCCGGTCCCGACGACCGGCAGCCGCCCCGCCCGCGCCCGCGCGACGAGCCGTGCGACGAGCTGGGTGTCCCCGGGCCCCCACACGAGGTGCGGCCGGACGGCGAGCACCGCGACGGCGGACCCGTCGGCGTCGAGCGCGAGCCGCTCGGCGATCGCCTTGCTCCGGGCGTAGTACCCGCGGGCGCGACGGGGGTCGGCGGGGCCGGCACCGGCGCCGACGAGCGAGGCGCCGGCGTGGGCGACCGAGGGGGAGGAGACGTGGACGAGCCGGCCCACCCCCGCCCCCCGGCACGCGTCGACGACCGCGGCCGTGCCCGCGACGTTGGCCCGGGCGTAGTCCCCCCACCGGCCGGTGACGTCGACCTTCGCGGCCAGGTGGACGACGGCGTCCTGACCGGCCACCGCCGCGGCGACGGTACCGCGGTCGGCGACGTCGGCGAGGACCTCGCGGACCCCGGGGCCGTCGATCCCGGCGGGACGGCGCTGGAGCACGGTGACCTCGTCGCCCCTCCGGGCGAGCGCCCGGGCCACGCCGCCGCCGAGGAGGCCGCTCGCGCCGGTGACGAGGACCCTCACGGGGCCCCCACCCGGCCGCCCGCGAGCACGCGGGCGGCCCACCGCCCGACCCGGGTCCGGTCGACCTTCGACGCGTGCCGGATGTCGACCGGTAGCGAGCCGGCGACGAGGACCGCGGCGACGGGGACGCCGGCAGCGGACCTCACCGAGGCGGCGAGCTCGGGCGGGGCAAGCACGCGCCGAGAGAGGGTCCGCCGGGAGGGCGCCGGGTCGTCGAGCACGACGACGACCACGACCTGCTGGGTCTCGGGCGGTCCGACGCCGACGACCGCGGCCGCCCGGACCCCGGGCACCGCCTCGACGCGCTGCTCGACCCCGACGGGCGTCACCGGCCCGTCCGCGGTCGTGACGACGTGGACGAGCCGTCCCTCGACCCAGAGTCGCCCGCTGTCGTCGAGGTGGCCGACGTCCCCGGTCCGGTGCCACCCGGGTGTCCGGCCGCTCTCGCGCTCGGTCGCCCAGAGCTGGTCGTACCGGTCCTTGACGTGCGCGGCCCGGACGCAGACCTCTCCCGTCGTCCCCGGGTCCGTGCTCGGCTCGGCCACGGACCGCCCGTCCGCGTCGAGGGCGCTCACCGCGACGGTGACGCCCGCGACCGGTGGCCCGACGCACACCCCCTCACCGGACCCGGCCGCGTCGAGCCCGGCGAGCGAGATGTCGGCGACCGGGAGCGCCTCGGTCATCCCGTACGGCGTGTGCGCCTCGGCGCCCGGGAGGAGCGCACGGACCTCCCGAAGGAGCGCGGCCGGGACCGGTGCCCCGGCCGACATGAGGAGCCGGACCCCACCGAGGGCCCGGCGGTGGTCCTCGGTGAGGTCACCGGCGGTCGCGACGACGTTGCGCAGCGCCGCCGGCGAGGCGAAGACGACGGTGGCCGCCACCGCGGCGACGGCGTCGGCGAGCGCGACCGCCGTGAGGGTGCCGGGCGCGGTGACGTCCATGTCCGGGACCGCGGAGGGGAGGCCGAGCGCCGGGCCGTAGAGGGCGAACGGCGCGAACGCGGCGACGAGCCGGTCCTGCCGGGTGAGCCCGTACGTCGACCGGAGCGCCGCGAGCTGGGCGCGCACCTGGCGGTGCCGGTACGCGACGCCCTTCGCGGGTCCGGTCGCCCCCGAGGTGAACACGACCGCGCACTCCGCGTCGCCGTCCGGGGGCGGTGGCAGCGCCCGGCCCGCCCCGAGCCGGGCGAGGTCGGCGAGGCCGTGCCGGGCGCCGAGGGCACGCAGGGTGGGCCGGTCGATCGGCCCGGCGCCGATCCGCCGCCCCGGCACGCGCAGCGCCCTGGCGACGGCGAGCCCGCGACCGACCCCGACGACGTGCTCGGGTGCCGCTCCGCGCAGCGCGCGGCCGAGCGACGGGAGCCCGAGCCCGGCGTCGGCGACGACGACGACCGCCCCAGCCCGCCAGCACGCGTACACCGCGGCGGTGAGGTCGGCCCCGGGGGGCACGAGCAGTGCGACCCGGTCCCCGGCGCGCACCCCGGTCGCCGCGAGACCCGCGGCGAGGTCGCGCACCCGCCGGTCGAGGACGTCGAAGGAGACCCGGTGGCCCCCCGGTCCGAGCTCGACGACCGCGGGGGTGTCGTCCCCGGCCCCCTCGGCGAGCCCACCCCAGAGCGGCGGTCCGGCGGGGACGGCGGGACGGGGCTCCCCGGGGGGCCGACCGGCGAGGTCGCCGACCCACCGCCAGACGTCCCGCGCGGTCCGGGGTGCGTCCTCGGTGACGAGGTGCGAGGCGCCCTCGTACCGGTGGACGTCGGCGTGCGGCAGCCGCGCCCGGAGGTCGCGGAGGTAGAGGTCGGAGAACACGGGGTCCCGCGGACCCCAGAGGAGGAGGGCGGGGACGTCGCCGAGCGCCTCGAGCCCGGTGGCGATCCGGTCGAGGGGCGCGGCGCTTGGGTGGGACGGGTCGAGGGGGATGTCGGCGACGAAGTCCCCGACGGCGCGACGCCGGCCGGGGGAGCGGTACGGCGCGGCGAACGCGTCCCGGACGGCGCGGGGGAGCGGAGGGCGCGAGAGCGCCGTCGCCGACCGGACGAACGTCGGCGTCGCGACGCACACCGCCTGCCGCACGCCCGGGGCCCGGGCGAGCCGGATGAGCGCCGGCGCGGCCGCCCCGTCGGGCTGGTGGACGGCGGTGTTCGTCAGGACGACGCCGGCGAGCTCGTCGCGGTGGGCGAGGGCCCAGCCAAGCGAGACCGGACCGCCCCAGTCGTGGGCGAGCGTGACGACGGGGCCGGTGACGCCGAGGGCGGCGGTGAGGGAGCCGAGGTCGTCCACTCGCTGGGAGAGGGTCCGCGGACCGGTCCGCTCCGACCACCCCATGCCGAGCTGGTCGACGGCGACGACGCGCCACCCGGGCGGAGCCTCGGCGATGACTCGGCGCCAGAGGTAGGACCACGTCGGGTTGCCGTGGAGGCAGAGGAGCGTCCCGTGCGCGCCCGCGCCGCCGGTGTCGAGGACGTGCCACGTCCGCGGGACGCCCTCGGCGTCCCGGGCTCGGACGTGCCGCGACCACGCCGGGTCGAGCCCGGGAAGCCCGCGCGGCCCGGCCGGCCGCGAGGTCACCAGGCGATCTCGGCGCAGGAGGTGTTGAGGCCGGAGCCGATGCCGAGGAGGAGGACCCGGTCCCCGGACTGGAGCGAGTCGACCTCCTGGGCGAGGGTGAACGGGACGGCGGCCGGCCCCATGTTCCCCCGCATCGGGAAGCTCAGCGGCAGCCGCTCGGAGTCGATGCCGAGCGCCCCGCAGAGCGCCCGGGTGTGCACCTGGGAGATCTGGTGGGCGACGTAGCGGTCCATCTCGGCCCAGTCGAACTCGGTCCGGGCGTCCTCCCACGTCGCGACGGAGAGGGCGAGGCCCGCCTCGAGAAGGCCCTTGCTGTCGGTGCGCATCCACTCGAGGTCACCGACGCAGAGGTCGTGGTGCTCGGTGCCCGCCCGGCCGACGCCGCCGACGAGACGGTGGCCCTGGGGGTGCTCGTCGGCCCGTCCGAGGACCATCGCCGCGGCCCCCGAGCCGAGGGTGAGCGTGGCGAACTGGGAGAGGACGTCCTGAGCGGTCGCGTCCGGGCGGGCGAGCCGCTCGAGGGTGACCTCCTGGGTGTGCCGCGCGCTCTCGCCGTCGACGACGAGCGCGTAGTCGATCTGCCCGGAGTCGATCATCGTCGCGGCCAGCTGCATCCCGTTGATGAACCCGAGGCAGGCGTTCGCGAGGTCGAAGTTCAGGCACCTCGAGGGGAGGTCGAGGGCGTGGTGGATCTTCACCGCGGTCGAGGGCTCGAGGTGCTCGCGGCTCACCGACGTGTTGACCATGAGGCCGATCCGGGAGGGGTCGACACCGGCCTCGGCCAGCGCCTTCGCCCCCGCGGTCGCGGCGCCCTCGGTGAAGCTCACGCCCTCCGGCCACCACCGCCGCTCGCGGATGCCGGCGAGCCGCTCGAGCATGCCCGGGCGCAGCCCGACCCGCTCGTACGTCGTGAGGAGCCGCTCGTCGAAGTCGTCCGAGGTGACGACGACCGGGGCGTCGACGGCGCAGACGGACAGGACGGCGGTGTTCGTGTGACGGTAGGTGGCGTTGCCGCTCATGGATCTCCCTTTCGGCACGGGGGGTGCTGCCGCAGGGGTGGTCGGCACCCTGTCCCCTCCTCCGTGCATCCGGGAAAGTACACCACGCGGACGTGGGTTCCGACGCCGTCGGAGGTCCATCCGGACCGTCGGAGCCCCCTCGCCCCCTCGATGTGACGGAATTGGCGGTGTTCGCGTCGGTCGCCCCCCGGGTCGGTCCGCGCGTCAGCGCCACCTCCGCGGCCAGCTGCCGTGGAGGGACTCCCCCTCAGGGTGGGGAGCGAGGACGTTGCCCGGCGTCGCCTCGGTGGCCCGTCGGGAGAGCCCCCCGCGGCGCATGAGCGGGGTGACGAGGACGTCGTAGAGCCCGGGGAGGACCCGGAAGCCGACGAGGACGAACGCGTTGGTCCGCCCCACCGAGACCTCCCTCCGGGGGTGGTCGATGGCCGTGACGACCGCGCGGGCGACCTTCTCGGGGGGGTCGACGGGCGGCGGGGGCCGGCCGTGGACGCCGACGTACGTCCCCGCCTGGGTGTAGACCGGGGTGTCGACCCCGCCAGGGGAGACGAGGGTGATCCCGATGCCGGGGGTGCTCCTCGCCTCGATCTGGAGGGTTCTCACGAGTCCGTGGACGGCCCACTTCGCCGTCGCGTAGGTGCTCATGTACGGCGCGACGATCTTCCCGACGACCGAACCGACGACGACCAGGCTCCCCCGGCTCCCGTGGCGGCGGAACGCCCGCAGGGCTGCTCGGGAGACGTTCGTGGTCCCTCCGAGGGTCGTCGCGAGGGCCGCGTCGAAGACCTCGGCGGGGACGTCCTCGAACCGGCCGTACGCGAGCGTGGCGGCCGAGTGGACGACGGCGTCGACCCGTCCGAAGACGGTCTCGGCCGTCGCGAACGCGGCCTCGACGGCCTCCCGGTCCGCGACGTCCGCCGGGAGCGCGAGACTCGCCCCGCCCGCCTCCCGGCACTCCCGGTCGATCGCGGCGAGGGCCTGCGCCGAGCGGGAGACGAGGACGACGTTGTCCCCCCGGGCCGCGAGCGCGAGCGCGCTCGCGCGTCCGATCCCGCTCGACGCGCCGGTGACGAGGACCGTCCGGGGTGCCGGCCTCACGGGGCGAGCACGACCCCGGGGCAGCTGTCGGCCCCCGCCCGGACCATCTCGTCGGCCTCGGGCCGGTCCGGGGGCGGGGCGTGGGTGGCGAGCGGCTCGGGGGCGTCGGGCACCCCGATGACCCGCTCCCCCCGCGGGTCCTGCAAGGTCAGTGCCATCGTCGGTCCTCCGCCTCCCGTCACTGGCCCCGTCCCGACCACCGTATGGTCGGTGGCGTCCCGGCGCACGCCGGCCCCGGCGGACTCGGGTCTGCGCACCCGGGCTACCTCGGGAGGAGGAGGGTCCCCTCGAGGAGGCCGCGGGCGACGTCGTGGAGCGAGAGTTGGTTCCGGCGGGCGTGCCCGCGCAGGAGCTCGAAGGCGTCGTCCGGGCTCACCCCCGCCGTCGCCGCGAGATGGCCCTTGGCCTGCTCGATGACGACGCGGGACCGGAGCGCGGCGTCGAGCTGGGCGGCCCGGTCCTCGGCCTCCTCGAGGGCGGCGCGACGGGCGCTCCGGCGGAGGTTGCAGACGACGCCCCGGACCTCGGGGTCGTCGAGGAGGTTGGTCAGGGCGGCCTCGGCCCACACCCAGCCGGTGCCGTCCTGCACGCGGAGCTCGAGCGGGGGGTGCGGCCCGGGCCGGGCGACGACCTCGTCGAGGTAGGTCGCGAGTCGTCCCCGGTCCTCGACGTGGAGGAGGGGGACGATGGAGCGACCGACGACCTCGTCCTCGTGCCACCCGAAGAGCTGGCTCACGGCCGGGCTCGTGTACGTGACGATGGCGTCGGAGCGGAGGATGAGGGCCGCGTCCGTGGAGCGCTCGAGCAGCGGCCGGAGCGCGGACCCGAGATTCGTCGAGACCCCGATGATCCCGACGAGGACACCGTCGCGGTAGATGCCGGAGTCGGTGACGAGGGCCGAGAACACCGTCCCGTCCTTGCGCCGCACCGGGAAGCTCCCCGACCAGGGCACGCCGTCGCGGAGGGCGACCATGATGTCCCCCCCGACCTCCTGGGCGATGTCGGGGATCGTGACGTGGTCGATCCGACGTCCGATCACCTCGCCGGCCGACCAGCCGTAGAGCTCCTCCGCTGCCGCGTTCCAGTACCTGATGACACCCTCGACGTCGGTCGTGATGACCGCCTGGCCGATGGCGGCGAGCTGCTCGGCGGCCCCGAAGACCTCGTCCTCTCCAGCCTCGGGCACGTCGTCCCTTTCGTGCGAGGGTGGTCCCGTACCGCAGGACCGTCTGGCTCCCTCGGCCGGGTGGCCGAGGCCCGTGTGCCCTATGAGGATACGCGCCCCCGGGGCCGCGTCCGACCGGTCACATCGGTGGGCGGCCCGCCGTCGCCCTCAGGCGGTGACCGGGATGACGGGGAGCCCCGTGACGCCGGGGTGGACGGCGAAGACCGACCCGGCCTCGCGCTCGTCGTCCTCGTCGAGCCCTTCGCGCGACGTCGTGACGAACAGTGTGGCGAGGTCCTCCCCGCCGAAGGTGCAGGCGCTCACCTGGCTCACCGGGAGCTCGACGACCTCGGACAGGCCGCCGTCCGGGTCGTAGCGGCGCACGGCGCCGCCGCCCCACAGGGCCACCCAGACCCCGCCCTCGGCGTCGACGGTGAGCCCGTCCGGGGCGCCGTCCTCGGGGTCGACGGTGGCGAGCCGTCGCCGTCCGACGAGCCGGTCCTCGACGTTGTCGAGGACGTCGACGCCCCCGGTGGCCGTGTCGTTGTAGTACGCACGGAGGCCGTCGGGAGAGAAGCCGAGCCCGTTCGAGACCGTCACGCCGGCGAGGGCGACCTCCGGCGCGAGTCCGGGTCCGAAGCGGAAGAGGGTTCCCGCGCCCTCCGTGCCCGCGTACGCCATCGTGCCCCCGTAGAGCGTGCCGTCGGGGGAGACGCCCCCGTCGTTGAACCTCACGGTGAGGTCGTCCCAGAGTGGGGCGCCGCGCTCGACCGGTCCGTCGACGTCGTCGGCGACGCCGAGCCGGTCCTCGAGGCCGACGACGAACCCGCCCCCGGCCCGCGGCCGGTGGAACGCCGCGATCTTGCCGACGTGGAGCCGGCGCACGCCCCCGTCCTGGACGGTGAGGAGGTCGCCGGCGAGCATGTCGACGTAGCGCAGCCCGCCCCACGACGGGGACCAGACCGGGCCCTCGGCGTGGTAGGCGACCGGACCGGTGACGTTCTCCAGCGCGCTCATCCCCCCACCCCACCACAGCAGCCGCCGCGTGACGAGTGCCCCTCGCCCGTCGCTCCTCCGGGGCTCGGCGCCGCCGCTCTGCGACACTGGGGCCATGAGCAGCGAGCGGCCCGGACGCGGGGTGCCCCGCCGGCCGGTGCACTTCAGCCCCGAGGCGATGGAGGCGCACGGGGGGACGCAGCGCGGTCCGGCGGAGACGACGGAGGCGGCGCACGAGACCGCTGCCGTCCTCGTCGGGTCGGGGCGCGCGGCCCGGGACCCCGAGGTCACCGACCGGCTCGTCGGCCTCGTCGACCAGCTCGGGCTCGACACCCTCGCCGACCTCTGGGCGGACCGCCCGGCGCGGAGCCTGCCCGGGGCCCTGTGGCGGCTCTACGTCCTCCGGGAGTGGGTGCGGCGCAGCCCCGAGGCGGCGAGTCGGGAGTACTCCGTCGGCATGCGTCGCACCGACGTCAACCACGTGGTCGCCGGCGTCGTCGAGCCGCCGAGCCCCGACGGGGTGCGCGAGCTCGCCGACCGGATCCTCGCCGGGGTCTTCGCCGGCGACCTCGCCGTCGCGCTCGAGCGGGCCGCGGCGTTCTGCCGGGTCGTGTCGGCGGGACGGGCGGAGCTCGCCCAGGAGGACGACGCCCTCGACCCGGACGGCGCCCGCGTGCAGACCCAGCGGGCGGCATCGGTGCTCACGACCGCGGAGGACCTCGAGGCGTGCGCCCAGCTCTGGCGCGGGGACGCCCTGAGCTGACCGGACCGGACCGGACCTGACCCGGACCTGACCGCACCGGACCTGACCGCACCGGACCCGACCCCCGAGTACGCCAAGCGGGAACACACGTCGGGGCGGAACCGTTAGAGTCCACTGTGCGCCGGGTCGCGGTAGCCCCGGGTCCCAACACAAGCCGCTACGAGCGGCCACGCGCCGTGAGGCGCTTCCCGACCCGGCGCACTCCCCGGGGCCGCAGACGCCCCCGGCCCTGCCGGCGCGACCGGGTGTTTCGTCCCCGTTGGCGCCAAATCTTCCCCCGACTTGGTAAAGGTAGCGTAAGCAATTTGGCGTACGATGCGGACTTGCGAACCCGGCGTCCTAGAGTCGACGTCGTGACGAAGACCCAGGACGAGAAGGACCTCACCGACGAGGTCCTCGCCGACGAGATCGAGCTCGTCGGTGCGCTCCTCGCGGCCGCAGCCGCGAGTCCCGGTCCGATGAGCGACGCTGACATCGACGAGGCCCTCGGCCTGCCCGGGGCAGGGCGTGCCTGCGAGGATGTCCCGCTGCCCACGGCCCACCGTCGGCGTGTCCGACGCGGGCGGACCGCCCGGACGGCCTGACCCGGCCCGACGAGGCCCCGGTCCGTGCGGGCCGCCGCGGCCGCGCAGCTCCCGGGGGTGCCCGGGGGCGTGAGGGACCGGTCCGCGGGTGAACGCTCGCTGACGGTGCGGTGAACGGGTCCGCGTAGCATGCTCGATGATCAGGTTCCGATCATGGGAGTACGCGCAGTGGGCCTTCGTCTCACCCCCCAGGACACGAGCGTGTTCGACCTGCTCGCCACCAGCGCGTCGCATCTCGTCGACGGGGCCAAGGAGCTCACCGCGGTTCTCGGCGCGGAGCCGTCGGCGCGGGAGGACATCGCCCTTCGCATGCGGGAGATCGAGCACCGCGCCGACGAGGCGACCCACGACATCATCCGCAAGGTCAACAGCAGCTTCATCACCCCGTTCGACCGTGAGGACATCCACCGCCTCGCGAGCGCCCTCGACGACTGCATGGACATGATGGACGCCGCCGTCGACCTCATCGTCCTCTACCGGATCCCCTACCTCCCCGACGCCGTCACGGAGCAGGTCGAGATCCTCAGCCGGATGTCGGACCTGACGGCGAGCGCGATGCCGCGGCTGCGCTCGATGAAGCACCTGTCGGAGTACTGGATCGAGATCAACCGACTCGAGAACCAGGCCGACCGGATCTACCGGTGCCTGCTCGCCGACCTCTTCGCGGACGAGGACGCGAACCCGATCCGGGTGATGAAGGTCAAGGAGGTCGTGGACGCCCTCGAGGCCGGCGCGGACGCCTTCGAGGTCGTCGCGCACACCGTCGAGGGCATCTCGGTCAAGGAGTCCTGAGGGCGTGCAGCTGCTCGCGGTCACCGCGGTCATCGCGCTGGCGATGGTCTTCAACTACACGAACGGCTTCCACGACGCGGCCAACGCCATCGCGACCTCGGTCTCGACCCGGGCGCTGACCCCCCGGGTCGCGCTCGTGATGGCAGCGGTGATGAACCTCCTCGGGGCCTTCGCGGGGACGAAGGTCGCCAAGACCGTGGGGAGCGGGATCATCGACCCCCCACAGGGCGACCCCGGCCTCGTCGTCACCGCGGCCGCGCTTGTCGGTGCGATCATCTGGAACCTCCTCACGTGGTGGCTCGGCCTGCCGTCGTCGAGCTCGCACGCGCTCATCGGGGGCCTCGGGGGAGCAGCGCTCGCGGCCGGGGCGACCGTCCTCTGGGCGGGGATCGGCACGAGCGTCGTCATCCCCATGATCGTCTCGCCGGTGGTCGGGGTCGTCCTCGGCTACGTCGTCATGCTCGCGATCCTCTGGGTCTTCCGCCGGGCCCACCCGAGTCGGGTCTCCCGGGGCTTCCGGTACGCCCAGACCGTGTCCGCGGCCGCGATGGCCTTTGGCCACGGGCTCCAGGACGCGGCGAAGACTGCCGGCGTCGTCGTCCTCGCGCTCACCGTCGGGGGCTTGCACGCGAGCGGCGACGACACCATCCCGATCTGGGTGCTCGTCATCAGCGCCCTCGTCATCAGCGCCGGGACATACGCCGGCGGCTGGCGGATCATGCGGACGCTCGGCCGGCGGATCATCCACCTCGACCCGCCGCACGGGTTCGCCGCGGAGATCACGGCCTCGAGCATCCTCTACACGGCCGGCCTCGCCTTCGGGGCGCCGATCTCGACGACCCACACGATCACCTCCGCGATCATGGGCGTCGGAGCGACCCGGCGACTCTCCGCGGTGCGGTGGGGGGTGGCCGGCACCATCGTCGGCGCCTGGGTGCTCACCTTCCCCGGGGCCGGGCTCGCCGCCGCCCTCGCCTACGTCGTCCTCCGCGCGATCTTCCTCTGACCCGCACCCCTCCCCGCGCTTGTTGCTCGCGAGGCCGCGATCCGGGCCCGCCAGACCTCGATCGCGCGGCCGACGGGGCAAGGAGTGAGGGGTGCGCCGTGGCAGCCGCAGCGGAGGTCCGCGGTCACCGGCCCGGGTCGCTCCGTCGGACGGCGGCGAGGTAGCGGCCCGCGACCACCCATGGCCGTCCGACTCCCCGACGAGCCCGTGCTCCGGCCGGAGCACGTCGACACGTCCGACCAGGCGTCCGGCGCCGTCGCGGACCTCGACCTGGGGCACGCCGAGGGGGACGCCCTCACGGTGCAGCCGGGCCGCGGACGACGACTCGAACCCCCCCTCCCGCCGCGGGTCGAGGAGCGCGCGGACCTCGAGGCGGGTCGCGGCCCGGGCGAGGCCCGCGTGGCGCGACTCCGGACCGAGCAGCGTCCACGCCGCGCCACGGCGTACAGCCCGGGGGCCGGCCGGGCAATTCGGACGCGGAGCGCACGACGCGCGGCCGCGTGGGCAATGAGTGCGGGGAGGGGGAAGGGGGGGGTGGGGTGGGGCGCCGGGTCAGCCGAAGCGGCCGGAGATGTAGTCCTCGGTGGCCTTGACCGAGGGGTTGTTGAAGATCTTCGGGGTCTCGTCGTACTCGATGAGCCGGCCCGGCTTGCCCGTGCCCTCGATGTTGAAGAACCCGGTCTTGTCGCTCACCCGGGCGGCCTGCTGCATGTTGTGGGTGACGATGACGATCGTGTAGTCGGCCTTGAGCTCCTCGATGAGGTCCTCGATCGCCAGCGTCGAGATCGGGTCGAGCGCCGAGCACGGCTCGTCCATGAGGACGACGTCGGGCCGCACGGCGATCGTCCGGGCGATGCACAGCCGCTGCTGCTGCCCGCCGGACAGGCCCGAGCCCGGCTTGTCGAGCCGGTCGCTCACCTCGGCCCAGAGGTTCGCGCCACGCAGCGAGGACTCGACGAGGTCGTCCATGTCGGACCGCTTCATCCGCGTGTTGTTGAGCTTGACGCCGGCGACGACGTTGTCGTAGATCGACATCGTCGGGAAGGGGTTCGGGCGCTGGAAGACCATCCCGATCTTCCGACGCACGACGACGGGGTCGACCCCGGGCTCGTAGAGGTTCTGCTCGTCGACGACGACGCCCCCCTCGACGTGCGCGCCGGGAATGACCTCGTGCATCCGGTTGAGCGCCCGGAGGAACGTCGACTTGCCGCACCCGGACGGGCCGATGAGCGCGGTCACCGCCCGCGGCTCGATGACCATGGAGACCCCCTCCACGGCGAGGAAGCTGCCGTAGTAGATGTTGAGGTCGTTGACGTCGATGCGCTTGGCCACGACTGCCTTCCTGTCGGGTGCGCCGGCTCAGCGGCCGGTCTTGGGGGCGAAGAACTTCGAGATGAGGCGCGCGACGACGTTGAGGGCCATGACGATGAGGATGAGTGTCAGCGCCGCGGTCCAGGCCCGGTCGAGGTACGGGTCGCGGGGGATCCCCGGCTGCGCGTACTGGTAGTACGAGAACACGGGCAGGGTCGCCATCCGCCCGGAGAACGGGTTGAGGTTCGTCCCCGTCGTCACGCCGACCGTGACGAGCAGCGGCGCGGTCTCGCCGATGACCCGGGCGACGGCGAGGGTCACCCCGGTGGCGATCCCGGCGATCGAGGTCGGCAGGACGACCTTGGTGATGGTCAGCCACTTCGGCACACCGAGCGCGAGCGAGGCCTCACGGAGCTCGTTCGGCACGAGCCGGAGCATCTCCTCGGTCGAGCGGACGACGACGGGGATCATGAGGACGCAGAGCGCCACCGCGCCGATGACGCCGGCCCGGGCCCCCGGGCCGAGGACGAGCGTGAAGAGGGACACCGCGAAGAGCCCGGCGACGATCGACGGGATGCCCGTCATGACGTCGACGAAGAACGTCAGCGCCTTCGAGAGCCGGTTCCGCTCGCCGTACTCGATGAGATAGATCGCCGCCATGATCCCGACCGGCACGGAGATCACCGCGGTGATCGCCGTGATGATGAGGGTGCCGAGGATGGCGTGGTACGCCCCGCCGCCGTCCCCGACGACGCCGCGCATGGAGTACGTGAAGAACTGGACGTCGAAGCGTCGGTAGCCCTCGGCGACGACCTTCTGGACGACGGAGACGAGCGGGAGCAGCGCGAGGAGGAAGAAGGTCGTGACGACCCCGGTGACGAGCCGGTCGAGCGCCTGCCGTGCCCCCTCGACGAGGCGGGAGAGCGTGTAGATCGTCGCGGAGTAGAGGACCGCGGTGAGGACGAGGAGGGCGAAGACGTTGAACGACCACACCCCGAGGAGGAGGGCGAGACTGACGACGAGCGCGCCGCCGAGGACGGCCCACCGCCCCCACCGCGGCAGCGTGCGGTGCTTGAGCGAGGAGCCGCCGTCGGGCCTCGTCGACGGGGGCCGCCGGGAGGTGAGGGTCGACGTGCCGGCCATCAGTTGGCTCCCGAGAAGTCGGAGCGGCGGGTGACGACCCACCGGGCCACCACGTTGACGAGGAGGGTGATGAAGAAGAGGACGAGGCCGGACGCGACGAGGGAGTTGACGTCGAGCCCGCTCGACTCGGGGAACTGGAGGGCGATGTCCGCGGCGATCGTCCCGGAGTTCTGCGAGCTGATGATGTCGAGGTGGTAGCCGCCGGCGATCGAGAGGATGATCGCGACCGCCATCGTCTCCCCGAGGGCCCGGCCGAGCCCGAGCATGGCTCCGGAGATGACCCCGGACTTGCCGAACGGGATGACCGCCTGCCGGATCATCTCCCACCGGGTCGCGCCGAGGGCCAGCGACGCCTCCTCGTGCAGCCGGGGGGTCTGGAGGAAGACCTCGCGGTTCACCGCCGTCATGATCGGCAGGATCATGATCGCGAGGACGATGCCGACGACGAGCATGGTCCGCCCGGACGTGCTCGCCGGTCCGGTGAACAGGGGGATGAAGCCGAGGTGGTCGCTCAGCCACGTCGCGACGGGGACCGACGCCGGGGCGATGACGTAGATGCCCCAGAGGCCGTAGATGATGCTCGGAACCGCGGCGAGGAGGTCGACGAGGTAGCCGAGCGCCTGGGCGAGCCGCCGGGGGGCGTAGTGGGTGATGAAGAGCGCGATGCCGACCGAGAGCGGGGTGGCGATGACGAGCCCGATGACGGCGGCGAGGAGGGTCCCGAAGGCGAGCGGACCGACGTACGAGACGAGCCCCTCGCCGCCCCGGAAATCCGAGGCGGGGGCGACGAGCGCGGGCCATGCCTGCCAGAGGAGGAAGCCCGCCACCCCGGCGAGGGTGGCGAGGATGCCGACGCCGGCCGCGGTCGCGACTCCGCGGAAGGCGCGGTCCCCCCAGCGGGTCGGGCTCGGGCCCGACCTCGTGGCTGGAGTGCTGCTCACAGGGTCTGCCTCTCAGGTGATGGGGTCCGGGGCGTCACCGGCGCGGTGCGTCCGGAGCACGAGCGTAACGAACCACAAGGGGCGGTCCGGACCGGCGCCGCCGGTCCGAACCGCCCCCCGTCATGTGCCTCAGCCGGCGGAGATGGCGTCGATCGCCGTCTTCGCGTTGTCCATGCCGGACTGGCTCAGCGGGGCGGAGCCGGCGGCGTCGGCCGCGGCCTTCTGGCCCTCGGCGCTCGAGATGTAGCCGAGGTACGCCTTGACGAGGTCGGCTGTGCCCTGGTCCTTGTACGTCGTGCAGGCCAGGGAGTACGAGGCGAGGACGATGGGGTACGTCCCGGCCGCGTCGGTCGTCCGCTTGAGGTCGATGGCGTAGTCGTACTGGCCGCGCCCGGGGACCTTCTCGGACTCGTCGACGATCTTCGCGGCGGCCTGCGCCGTCGGGCCGACGAAGTCCGAGCCGACCTTGACGGTCGCGACCGAGAGGTCGCCGGCCTGGGAGGCGTCGGCGTAGCCGATGTACCCGTCGCCGGCGCCGATCGCCTGGACGACGCCCTGCGTGCCCTTTGCGGACTCGCCGCTCTTCAGCGGCCAGTTGCCGTCGGCCTTGTTCGTCCAGACGTCTCCGGCGGCCTTGTTGAGGTAGTCGGTGAAGTTCTCGGTCGTGCCCGAGTCGTCCGAGCGGTGCACCGGGGTGATCCGCGTCGAGGGGAGCGTCGCGTCCGGGTTGAGCTTCGCGATCGCCGGGTCGTTCCACGAGGTGACCTTGCCCGCGAAGATCTTCGCGAGGGTCGTCGCGTCGAGCTTGAGGTTGTCGACGCCCTTGACGTTGTAGGCGACGGCGATCGGGGAGATGTAGACGGGGAACTCGATGGCCTCGCCGCAGCTCGAGGGGACCTTCGCGAGCTCGGCCTTGCCGAGGTAGGCGTCCGAGCCGCCGAACTGGGTCGCGCCGGCGAGGAACTGCTCCCGGCCGCCGCCGGAGCCGATCGGGTCGTAGTTGACGGTCGCGTCCGGGTGCGCGCTCTCGAAGTTCGCCTTCCACGTCTCCATCGCGACGGTCTGGGTGCTCGCACCCGCGCCGTTCAGCGTGCCGGAGACGGAGGCGGAGTCGCTCCCCCCAGTCGCGGATGAGCCGGTCGTCGTCTCGTTCTGCGCGCCGCACGCGGCGAGCGAGAGGGACAGGGCGACGGCGGCGGGGATGGCGGCTCGGCCCAGGGTCGTGCGCTTCACGGTGTCAGTGCCTCTCTGGAGGTGGGGGGCCGCGCGGCCGCCCGCAGGGCGGACGCCGGAGACCCTCGTGGTCGTACGTCCTGCACGCTAGGAACGACGGATGACCGAGCGGCCCGAGGGCGGTGAACGGGGAGTGAACACCACCCAGCCATTCGGAGGATGGATGGTCAAGGGGCCGACGGGGTCCCGATGCTGCCGTGCCGCTCGACGGCGACGACACGCGCGGCCGCGCCCGTCCCGACGAGGTGGGCGACGAGGGCCTCGCCCTTGGCCATCCCCGTCCGGACGGCGTCGGCGAGTCCGCCCGCCGCCCCCGCCGCGTCCGGGCTGGCGGCGTCGACCCTCGCGGCGAGGGCCTCGAGCAGGTCGGGCAGGACCGGGCCGTGGCTGCACAGCGCGGCCGGCGTCCCCCGCTCGAGAAGCCGCCGGAGGTGGTGGACGGCTCGGGTCGGGTCCTCGGCGTACCCCTCCTCGGAGAGCCCGGGCCTGAGCCGGACCGGGCAGCCCGAGCGGTCGGCGTACGGCCTGAGCGTGTCGACGCACCGCAGCGAGGGCGAGCTGACGAGGCGGCTGGGGGCGTAGGCCGCCAGGAGGGGGGCGAGGGCGGCGGCCTCGCCCCGGCCCCGGTCGTCGAGCGGCCTGAGCGGGTCGGGCCGGTCCCACGAGCCGCGGGGCCGGGACTTCGCGTGCCGGATGACGACGAGCGGCCAGGTCCCGAGCTGACCGGCCGCGTCCGCCGCGGCGAGCGCCCTGAGCTGGTCGCGGTCGTGGGGGTAGTCGAGCCGGGAGTCCGCTGCCTCGACGCGCAGCCACGCGACGTCGTCGATCTCGTTGACGAGCCGCCCGTCCCCGCCGGTGACCTCGGCCGCCCAGTAGTCGACGTACTTCAGCCGCTCCCGGTCGCCCTTGGGGAGGGCGTAGCGGGCGTTCGGGAGGGGGCGGCCGAGCCGGACGACGAGACCGGTCTCCTCGTGGGTCTCCCGGACGGCGGCGACGGCGGCCGGCTCGCCCGGGTCGAGCTTGCCCTTGGCCCACGCCCAGTCGTCGTAGCGGGGGCGGTGGACGAGGGCGACCTCGAGCCGCCCGCGCCGGCGGCGCCACGGGATCGTCCCGGCGGCGCAGACGACCACGGGCCCACCGTTCCCGTCGTCCCCGGGCTGGGGGCGGCCGGTCACCGACCGGCCCGGCGCCGCCGCTTGGCATGGACGTCGATGAGCGAGGCCTGGAGGTCGCGGAGCGGGACGCCGTCGTCGTCGACGTGGTGGCGGGTCCACCGGCCGTCCTCGTGGAGCTTCCAGTGGGCGAACTCGTCGCTCATCCCGCGGTCGATGAGGGCGCCGAGGTCGTCGACGTGCCGGGGGTCGGAGAGCCGGACGAGGGCCTCGACGCGACGGTCGAGGTTGCGGTGCATCATGTCCGCGCTCCCGATCCAGGCCTCCGGCTCGCCGCCGCCCCCGAAGTAGAAGACCCGCGAGTGCTCGAGGAACCGGCCGAGGACGGAGCGGACCTCGATGTTCTCCGAGACGCCGGGGATCCCCGGGCGGAGCGAGCAGATCCCGCGGACCCAGACCTTGACGGTGACCCCGGCGCACGAGGCCCGGTACAGGGCGTCGATGACCTGCTCGTCGACGATCGAGTTGACCTTGAAGCCGACGTACCCGCCGCGGCCCCGCCGCTCGTGCTGGATCTCGGCCTCGATCCGGTCGACGAGCCCGGACCGGACCGAGCGCGGCGCGACGAGGAGGCGCTTGAACTTGCTGCGCGGCGCCACCCCCGAGAGCTGGTTGAACAGACGGGTGAGGTCCTGCCCGACGTCCGGGTCGCAGGTGAGCAGGCCGAGGTCCTCGTAGAGTCGGGCCGTCTTCGGGTTGTAGTTCCCCGTCCCCACGTGGCAGTACCGGCGCAGCCCCTCCGGCTCCTGCCGGACGACGAGGCACAGCTTCGCGTGGGTCTTCAGGCCGACGATCCCGTAGACGACGTGGACGCCCGACTGCTCGAGCTTGCGGGCCCACGAGATGTTGTTCTGCTCGTCGAAGCGGGCCTTGATCTCGACGACGGCGAGGACCTGCTTGCCGGACTCGGCGGCGTCGATGAGGGCGTCGATGATCGGCGAGTCCCCGCTCGTCCGGTACAGCGTCTGCTTGATCGCGAGGACCCTCGGGTCGTTCGCGGCCTGCTCGATGAACGCCTGGACCGACGTCGAGAACGAGTCGTACGGGTGCTGGAGGAGGACGTCCTGCCGGCGGATGCGGGCGAGGAGGTCGCCGGCCTTCGAGGACTCCGTCGGGGCGAGGTCGGGGTTGGTCCGGGCGACGAAGCGCGGGTAGTGGAGCTCGGAGCGCTCGAGGTCGGCGACGTCGTTGAGGCAGCGGAGGTCGAGCGGGGTCGGCAGCCGGTACACCTCGGAGGCGTGCACGCCGAGCTCGCGGACGAGGAGGTCCATGACGTGGTCGTCCATCGACGCCTCGACCTCGAGCCGGACCGGCGGGCCGAACCGGCGCCGGGTGAGCTCCTTCTCCAGCGCCGTGAGGAGGTTCTCGGCGTCGTCCTCCTCGACCTCGAGGTCCTCGTTGCGGGTCACCCGGAACGTGTAGTGCTGGTGGATCTCCATCCCCGGGAAGAGCTGGTCGAGGTGGGCGGCGATGACGTCCTCGAGGGGGACGAACCGGGTCTCGTAGAGGTCGCTCGTGTCCGTGCGCGGGTCGAGGCTGACGAACCGGGGGAGGAGCGGGGGGACCTTGACCCGGGCGAAGTGCTCCTTGCCGGTCTTGGGGTTGATGAGGACGACGGCGAGGTTGAGGGAGAGCCCGGAGATGTAGGGGAACGGGTGCGCCGGGTCGACGGCGAGCGGGGTGAGGACCGGGAAGATGTGCTCGGTGAACATGTCCCCGAGCCGGCCCTGCTCGTCGTCGGAGAGGTCCTCCCAGCGGACGATGCCGATGCCCTCCTCCTCGAGGGCCGGCCGGACGTCGTCGTGGAAGACCGACGACTGCATGTCGAGCAGCTCGTGGGTGACGAGGGCGACCTGCTCGAGGACCTCGCGCGGCTCGAGGCCGGAGGAGGAGCGGACGGCGATCCCCGTCGCGATCCGGCGCTTGAGCCCCGCGACCCGGACCATGAAGAACTCGTCGAGGTTCGAGGAGAAGATCGCGAGGAACCGGGCGCGCTCGAGCAGCGGGAGCGACTCGTCGGCCGCGAGCTGGAGGACCCGCTCGTTGAACTGCAGCCACGAGATCTCCCGGTCGAGGAACCGGTCGGTCGGGAGCCCGGCGTCATCGAGGTCCGGCGGGCTGCTCACGACCCGCATGAACCGCCCGTCGGCGGCGCGGGCGGGCCGGCGGCGCGGCTCCGGGGAGGCGCTCGCGATCGAGACGTCGGGCACGACGTCGGCTCCGGTCCCGGGGGCGCGGTCGTCCGCCTCGGCGGTCACCTCGTCCGTGGCCCCGGAGGGGGGCCGGGTCTGCGCAGGCATGTCCCCATCTTGTCAGGCGGGTGCGGGCCTCGCATACATCAGGCGGGTGCGGGCCTCGCATACATGACGTCGACGGTCGCCGAGGTGAACCCCGCCCGCCGGTACGTCGACAGCGCCGCGGCGTTGTCCCCGTCGACGTAGAGGACGACCTCGGGCAGGCCCCGGCGCGCGAGGTGGGCGAGCCCGAGCGCGGTGAGCGGCCGGGCGAGGCCGCGCCCCTGGTGGGCGGGGTGGACGCCGAGGACGTACACCTCGCCGGCGGCGGAGGCGGGGTCGAGCGACGAGCGTGCCTCCGGGTCGACCTTCGTCCAGTGGAACGCGGCGATCGCCGGCGCATCGCCGCCGCGGGAGGGGTCCTCGACGAGGAGGAGGTCCTCCGCGGCGAACCACGGCTGGGTCATCAGCTCGGCGAGCCCGTCCCGGTCGACCCCCCCCTGCTCGGGGTGGTCGGCGAAGGCGGCGGCGTTCGTCGCGACCCACGCGTCCTCGTCCCGGCCCGGCTCGAACGGACGGACGACGTAGCCGTCCGGGAGCGCGACGTCGGCGGCGTCCTCGGCCGTGAGCGGACGGCTCATCCGGTGGAGCTCGCGGACGACCTCGAGGCCGGCGGCGCGCGCGAGTGCCGACGCGGCCGGGAGGTTGCCGTGGGCCCACACCCGGACGCCCGGGGCGACCTCGCGGGCCGCGGCGAGCAGCGCGGTCCCGAGCCCTCGGCGCCGGTGGGCGGGGTCGACGACGAGCTCGGCGGACCCGTCGTCGGCGACCTGCCCGTAGCCGTGCACGACGCCGTCGTCGCCGACGAGGAGGTGGCGCGCCCGCCCGGGAGCGGCGTCGAGGGTGAGGAGGAACCGCTCCGAGAGGGGGGCGGTGCCGTCGGCGTCGGCGGCGCGCCGGGCGAGGGCGCGCACCCCCTCCCGCGCGGCGTCGTCGAGGTGGTCGGTCACCCTCGGGTGGACGGGCGGGGGGGTCGGCTCGGCGGGAGGCACCCCTCCATCCCACCACGCCACCCGCGGCGGGGACCGCGGCCGGTGCCGGTCAGGTCTCGGCGAGCTCCTCCTCGGCGCCCCCGGGCAGGTCGGGGACGAACCGGTACCCGACGTTGCGCACGGTCCCGATGAGGACCTCGTGCTCGGCCCCGAGCTTGGCCCGGAGGCGACGGACGTGGACGTCGACCGTCCGGGTGCCCCCGTAGTAGTCGTACCCCCAGACCTCCTGGAGGAGCTGGGCCCGGGTGAAGACCCGTCCCGGGTGCTGGGCGAGGTGCTTGAGGAGCTCGAACTCCTTGTACGTGAGGTCGAGCGGGCGGGTGCGCAGCCTCGCCGAGTACGTCGCCTCGTCGATGGTGAGGTCCCCGACCGCGATCTTCTCCTCCGTCGTCATGCCCTGCTCGAGCCGACCGGCCGCGAGCCGGAGCCGGGCCTCGACCTCGGCCGGGCCGGCGGTGTCGAGGACGACGTCGTCGACCCCCCACTCCGCCGTGAGGCCGGCGAGTCCCCCCTCGGTGAGGACGGCGATGAGCGGGACCGAGGACCCGGTCGTCCGGAGGACCCGGCAGAGGGACTTCGCCTGCGCGAGCTCGTGCCGGGCGTCGACGAGGACGGCGTCCCCCGGGGGGGTGTCAACGAGGACGGACGCCTCGGCTGGGAGGATGCGGACCTGGTGGCTGAGCAGGGCCAGTGCCGGCAGGACCTCGGCGCTCGGGGCCAAGGCGTTGGTCAGCAGGAGCAACCGGGCCATGTCACGGCAGGATAGGCGCTGATGGATCACGACGAGTCGAGCAACCGCACGGTGGGACCGGGGCAGCCCGCTCCCGGCGCGACGGCGGGCGCCCCCGCGGTGTCCGGCGCCGGGACGCGCGTCACCGTCCGGTACTGGGCGGGGGCCCGGGCCGCCGCCGGGTGCGACGCCGACGAGACCGCCCCCGGCCCGCTCGCCGCGGTCCTCGACGAGGTCCATGCGCTCCACCCCGGGCTCGCCACCGTGACCGCCATGAGCTCGGTGCTCCGCGACGGCAGGACGCTGGACCGGGACGCCGTCCTCGGCCCGGGGGACGTCATCGAGGTGCTCCCCCCGTTCGCCGGGGGGTGATGCGAGGATGCCTCCCGTGGCCGAGAGCGAGGACCCTCCGACCCCGGCGGACGAGTCCGGCCGGCCTGCCGCCGGCGCCGGTCTGACGGCCGGTGTCCTCACGCCCGCCTCGGAGGTCCCCCGGCCGCTCGTCGTCGGGGCCGCCGTCGCCGGCTCCGCGCTCGTCGGGCTCACGGCGGCCGCCGGGCGGGGCCTCCTCGGGGGCGCCGTCGCGCTCGCGGGCGTCGTCCTCGCCTGGGGCTGGCCGCGGCTCCTCGGCTCCCCCAGCCGGGTCGGCTCGAGCGCCGTCCTCACGGTGAGCACCGTCCTCGTCGTCGGGGCCGTCCTCGTCGGCGAGCCCTCGCTCCGGCTCGTCCCGGTCGCGGTCGCGGCGTCCGTCATCGCGATGTTCCTCCACCAGCTCCTCCGCCGGGACGGCCGGCCCCGGCTCACCCAGTCGCTCGCGGTCACCGGCGGGGGCGTCGCGCTCATCGCCTGTGGCGCCGGGTACGTTCCCCTCCCCGGCACGCCCGCGGGGGCCGGGCCCGTCGTCGCCGCGGCCGCCGCGGCCGCCGCGGCGGCCCCCGCCGACCTCCTCGTCCGCTGGCGGGCGGCCCGCCCCTGGCTCCTCCCGCTCGCGGTCACCGCGGGCGCAGCCGCAGCCCTCGTCGTCAGCGTCGTCGGCGGCCTCGCCGGCCCGCCCGCCGTCGCCGTCCTCCTCGGCGCGCTCGTCGCCGTCGTCGGCCACGCGACCCGGCGGGTCCTCGCGGCCCTCCCGCCGATCGAGAGCGGCCGCGGGCAGCTCGCCTCGGCGTCGGCCTCCCTCCTCGTCGGCGGTGTCGTCGTCTACCTCCTCGCCCGGCTGCCGCTCGCGTGACGCCCCAGGCGGGGAGCGGGGCCGGGGCGCCGCCCACGTTAGGATCGGGTGATGTTCGAGCTCGACGTCGACCTGCCCAAGTCCCTCGTCCCCCTCGCCTGGCTCATCGGCCGCTGGGAGGGCGCCGGCGTCGTCGGGTACCCGACGATCGAGTCGGCCCAGTTCGGCCAGGAGATCGAGGTCACCCACGACGGGCGGCCGTTCCTCGAGTGGCAGAGCCGCACGTGGCTCCTCGACGCCGAGGGGGGAAAGGTCAAGCCGCTCGCGACCGAGCTCGGGTTCTGGCGGCCCGGGGAGGACGGCGAGGTCGAGCTCCTCCTCACCCACCCCACGGGGATCCTCGAGCTCTACTTCGGCACGGTCGACGGCCCGAAGATCGAGATGCGCACCGACGGGGTGCTCCGGAGCCCGCACGCCAAGGAGTACAACGCCGGGAGCCGTCTCTACGGCCTCGTCAACTCCAACCTCATGTACGCCATGGACATGGCCGCCGTCGGGCAGCCGATGCAGAGCCACGTGTCCGGTGAGCTCAAGCGCGTCGGCTGACCGCCGAACCGGGGCCGCCCGGGGCCGCCCG
This sequence comes from uncultured Actinomycetota bacterium, assembly GCA_963783735.1. Lineage (GTDB taxonomy): Bacteria > Actinomycetota > Actinomycetes > Actinomycetales > Dermatophilaceae > CAWDAQ01. The sequence goes on from CAWAOO010000001.1 coordinate 439,705, forward strand.
ACGCCGTAGAATCGTCGGGGTGCAGCAGGACGTCGGCGACCGCCTCCGGGCCCGCGGCATGCGGATGACCCCGCAGCGCCAGCGGGTACTCGACGCCGTCGCCGCCCTCACCCACGCGACGCCGGAGAGCGTCGTCGCCCGGCTCGAGGCCGACGGCGGCACCCGGCTCTCCCCCTCGACGGTCTACCGGGCCCTGGAGACCCTCGAGTCGCTCGGGATCGTCACCCACACCCACCTCGACCACGGTGCCCCGAGCTACCACCTCGCCGACCACGCGGGGCACGTCCACCTGGTCTGCCGGGGGTGTGGCACGGTCGCCGAGTGCGACGTGGCCCTCGCCGAGGTGTTCGTCGGGAATGTCCGCGCCGCCACCGGCTTTGTCCCCGAGGTGACCCACATGGCGGTCCACGGCTGGTGCCGGATCTGTGCGAAGGAGCGATGACGTGGAGACGACGACCCCCTCACCCCTGCTCGGCGTCGACGGGGCGGTGGCGGGCGACGGGCCGGACGCCGGCGTCGCGGCCCACTACGGCGACCCGATGCGCGAGCAGCGGCTTCTCGCCGAGGGCCTCGCCGTCGTCGACCTCTCGCACCGCGGCGTCGTCACGCTCACCGGCCCGGACCGGCTGAGCTGGCTCCACTCGATCACGACCCAGGAGCTCACCGGCCTCCCGCCGCGGACGTCCCGCGAGTCCCTCGTCCTCAGCCCGAAGGGCCACATCGAGCATGCCCTCCACGTCGTCGACGACGGCGAGACGACGTGGCTCAGCGTCGAGCCGGGGACCGCGGAACCGCTGCGGGCGTGGCTGGACTCGATGCGGTTCATGCTCCGGGTCGAGGTCGCCGACGTCAGCGACCGGTACGCCGTCCTCGGCGAGGCCGAGGACGCCGAGTCCCTCCCGGGCGAGCCTCCCGCGTGGCGCGACCCGTGGCCCGGGCCGGTCGGCGACACCGCGGTGTACGGCCCGACGACGGACCACCCGGGGGAGGACCGGCGCTGGCGCGAGCTCATCGTCCCCCGCGACGACCTCGCGGACGCCGTCGGGGACCGCACCCTCGCCGGGACGTGGGCGGCCGAGGCCCTGCGAGTGAGCCACTACCGTCCCCGCCTCGGGCTCGACACCGACCACCGGACGATCCCGCACGAGCTCGACTGGCTGCGGACCGCCGTCCACCTCCACAAGGGCTGCTACCGCGGCCAGGAGACGGTCGCGCGGGTCCACAACCTCGGCCGGCCCCCGCGCCGGCTCGTGTTCCTCCACCTCGACGGGTCCGGCCACTCGCTGCCCGGGCGCGGCACGCCGGTGCTCGCCGGGGAGCGCGAGGTCGGTCGGCTGACGACGGTCGCACGGCACTTCGAGGACGGGCCCATCGCGCTCGCCGTCGTCAAGCGGAACACCCCCGCCGACGCCGTGCTCCTCACCGGTGGGATCACCGCCGCCCAGACGATCGTCGTCCAACCCTGACCCGAGCCGCAGATCCTCCGGTCGGACATCGGTGACGGCGGAGGTGCTCCTGCGATGATGGGCGCCATGTCGACCCTCATCACCGTCGCACCGACCGGCGCCGAGCTCGCGAAGTCCGACGTCCCCCAGCTCCCGACGACGCTCGCGGAGCTCGTCGAGACCGCGCGCTCGTGCGAGGCAGCGGGCGCGGCGATGGTCCACCTCCACATCCGGGACGCGGAGCACCGCCCGACGCTCGACCACGGGTACCTCTCGGCCGCCGTCGAGGCGGTCCGCGAGGAGACCGACCTCGTCATCCAGCTCTCGACGGGGGGGAGCGTCCACGACCGGCTCGAGCAGCGCCTCACCGTGCTCGATGCGGACCCGGACTCGTGCAGCCTGACGTGCGGGACGACGAACTTCGGGGACGAGGTGTTCCTCAACCCGTGGGGGTTCATGAGCGAGCTCTACCTCCAGGCCCGCGACCGCGAGGTCGTCCCGGAGTTCGAGCTGTTCGACCTCGGACACGTCCACGCGCTGCGCCGCCTCCTCGACACCCACGGGCTGCCCTACGGCGGCCGCGTCCACGTCGACTTCGTCACCCACGTCCCCGGTGGGATGCCCGGGACGCCGGCCGCCCTCATGGCCGCGGTCCAGCTCCTCCCGGCCGAGGTGACGAGCTGGGCGGCGACGGGGATCGGCCGCGCCCACCTGCCCGTGCTCGCGACCGCACTCGCGGCCGGGGGGCACGTGCGCGTCGGGATGGAGGACAACGTCATGTTCGCCCGTGGTGTCCCGGTGACGCACAACCGGGAGCTCGTCGAACGCGCGGCCCACCTCGCCGAGGTCATGCAGCGCCCGGCAATGTCGACGACCGAGGCCCGCGAGCTCCTCGGGATCCGTCGCCGGTAGCCCGGTGCGCCTCCACCGGCCGCCCATCGGCGCGTCGCCACCGGCCGCCCATCGGCGCGTCGCCACCGGCCGCCCATCGGCGCGTCGCCGCCGGCGTCCGAGAGGCGGGCGCCGGCGTCGCCGTCCTCGGGGTCGTGGCGCTCCTTCTCCGGATGGCACTGGCTCGTCGCCAAGATGGCCCTCGGCTTCCTCGGCTTCCTCGGCGGCCCCCGTCCCAGCCCCCTCGGCCAGCTCGCGACGCGGGTCCTCGCGCCGCGCCTCGGCCCGCCCCGGCTCGTGCCCGGCCCCCCGAAGCGGTTCGCCCAGGCGGTCGGCCTCACCCTGACGACCGTCGCTGCGGTCGCCTCCCTGGGCCTCGGCCTCACCGGGCTCGCCTCGGCCCTCCTCGTCGTCTTCGCGACCCTCGAGCTGGTGGTCGGGTTCTGCGGCGGCTGCTGGGCGTTCGGGCTGCTCGTGCGGGTCCGGTGCATCCCCGGGGACACCTGCGCGGCGTGCGCCGACGTCGCCCTCCGGCGGGCAGCCGCCTGACCCGCTCCCGGACCCACCCGGGTGGCCGCGGGGCTGTGGGCGGGATCACGCTTGCGCCAGTTTGCAAAGCGCTTGCTTGAGCAAGCATACTGGGGGCATGACGAAGAACCCGCTCAACGACCTCAGCAACGGGCTGGGCGACTACCTGCGTGAGCAGAGGGAGTCGGCCAAGCTCTCGGTCCGCCAGCTCTCTGAGATCGCGGGCGTCTCGAACCCCTACCTCTCCCAGATCGAGCGCGGCCTGAAGAAGCCGAGCGCCGACATCCTCCAGCAGATCGCCAAGGGCCTCCAGGTCTCGGCCGAGTCGCTCTACATCCGCGCGGGGCTGCTCGACCCCGACGAGGAGCACCCTCCGACCCGTCCGACGGTCATCGAGGCGGTCAAGCACGACGCCGCGCTGACGGGCCGCCAGAAGTCCGCCCTCCTCGACATCTACGAGTCGTTCGTCACGAGCACGACGACGGCCGCCATCCCCGAGGTCATCGTGCCTCCGACCGGGACCACCGCGGCCGGCGAGGGCGCCTCGACCCGGACGTCCCGGCGGTCCTCGCCGCGGCGGACCTCGGCGAGGCAGGGCACGACGGCCCGCGGGGCCGCCCCGGAGGGGCCCACCCGCGCAGGGGCCGCCCGGACCCGCGCGACGACGTCCTCGCCCACCGAGGCGTCGACCCCGAAGCCGAGGACCCGGAAGGCGACGAAGGGCGCGAAGAAGGCCGCCGCGCGGCCCCCGCGCACGTCGACCTCGTCGACGTCCGCCCCGGACGCCACCACCCCGACCACCACCAGCACCACGACCTCGAACTGAGAAGGAGCACGACCATGACCATCGTCACCACCCTGAAGAAGGCCGTCGCCGACGCGACCCCCGTCTACGCCGCCGTCGGGGCCACCGACCTCGTCGTCGAGCGGGTCCGCGAGGCCCGCGCGCAGGCCCTCAAGGTCCGCGCCGAGTACGCCCTCACCGAGCTCCCCGGGAAGGCCCAGGCCGGCGCGACCCAGCTCGCCGGCCGCGTCCAGGCCGCCCCGGGCACCGCCTTCGGCCGCGGGGCCGCCGTCGCCGGGCGTGCCCAGGACTCCTACGAGGGCCTCGCCACCCGCGGCGCGAACCTCGTCAAGCGCCTCCGCGAGCAGCAGGCGACGAAGGACCTCGTCGCCCAGGCCGAGTCGACGATCGCGCTGAGCAAGGGCGCGGTCACCTCGGTCCGGCGTGCCGCCACCGACATCGAGCGCTCCTCGAAGGCCACCGCCACGGTCGGCCGCAAGGAGGCCGCCAAGGCGGCGGACACCGTCGGCGACGCGGTCTCCACGGAGACCTCGACGGCCGCGACCGAGACGAAGGCCGCGGCGGCCCGGACGAAGACGGCCGCGAAGCGGACCTCGACGACCGCCCGGAAGCGGACGAGCACCGCGAAGAGCGGGACGAAGGCCGCCGGCACGAGCGCCGCCAAGACGGCGGAGAAGTCGGCGACCGCCGCGAAGAAGGCCGCCGAGAAGGTCGGCGACTGACGACGAGCACCACGGCGACCGGCCCGGTCGTCCGCACAGGGGCGCCGAGTGCCCACCGCGGACGGCCGGGCCGGTCCCGTGTCCGGCGGGTGGGTACATTCGGGCGGTGACCGCTTCGCCCCAGCCACCCATCACGCCCCCCGTCCTGCGGGACGCTCCCGTGCTCGCCCACGTCACCCGGGGCGATCTCGTCGAGTCGTCCCACCGCGCGAGCCTCGTCGCGGTCGACGCCGACGGGATGGCCCTCCTCCACCACGGCGGCGTGAACGACCCGTTCTTCCCGCGGTCGTCGAACAAGCCGGTCCAGGCGCTCGCCCTGGTCAGGGCCGGGCTCGACCTGCCGCCGGACCTCCTCGCCCTCGCCTGCGCGAGCCACTCGGGGGAGCAGGTCCACCTCGACGGCGTCCGCCGGATCCTCGCCGGCGCCGGCCTCACCGAGGACGACCTGCGCAACACCCCCGACCGCCCCTTGGGCGAGGCGGCCGCCCGGGCGTGGGCCGTCGCCGGCCGAGGCCCCGAGCCCGTCGTCCAGAACTGCTCCGGCAAGCACGCCGCGATGCTCGCGACGTGCGTCCTGCGCGGCTGGCCGCTCGAGACCTACCTCGACCGCGACCACCCCCTCCAGCGGCTCATCGGCGAGACCCTCGCCGAGCTCGCCGGCGAGCCGGTCGCCGCCACGGCGACCGACGGCTGCGGCGCCCCGGTCATGGCGATCTCCCTCACCGGGCTCGCCCGGGCCTTCGGGCGGCTCGCGTCCGCCCCCGACGGGACGGACGAGGCCCGGGTCGCCGCGGCGATGCGGTCGGCTCCCGGCAACGTCGGGGGAACCGGTCGGGACGTCACCGCCCTCATCGCCGGGACCCCCGGGCTCATCGCCAAGGACGGCGCCGAGGGCGTGTACGCCGCCGGCCTCGCCGACGGCCGCGGGGTCGCGCTGAAGATGGCCGACGGCGGCCCGCGCGCCCGTCCGGTCGTCCTCGCGGCCGCCCTCCGGCGCCTCGGCGTCGCCTCGGAGGCGTACGCCGCGCTCGAGGACGCGCCCGTCCTCGGCCACGGGCACCCCGTCGGCTCCGTCGTTGCCGTCGGGGTCTGAGCCGTGCGCGCCGTCCTCCAGCGGGTCACCCGGGCCGCGGTCACCGTCGACGGCGAGGTCGTCGGGAGCATCGACGAGCCGGGGCTCGTCGTCCTCGTCGGGGTGACCCACGAGGACGGCCGCGAGCAGGTCGCCGCGATGGCGCGCAAGGTCACCGACCTGCGCATCCTCCGCGGCGAGCGCTCCGTCGGCGACACCGGCGCCCCGGTCCTCGTCGTCAGCCAGTTCACCCTCCACGCCGACGTCCGCAAGGGTCGCCGGCCGTCGTGGAACGCCGCGGCCCCCGGCGAGGTCGCCGGGCCGCTCGTCGAGAACCTCGTCACGGCCCTCCGCGAACGAGGGGTCACCGTCGCGACCGGCCGGTTCGGGGCGATGATGGAGGTCGAGCTCGTCGGCGACGGGCCGGTGACCCTCGTCGTCGACGTCTGAGCGAGTCGCGCCCCCGACGGCGTCGGCAGGCGGGGGGGCCCGACTACGATGGCGACATGCCCCAGCTCTTCGGGACCGCCCAGTCGCTGATCCTCCTCGGCCTCGGCCTCGTCGCCTTCGCCGTCGAGCTCTTCGCCCTCGTCGACGCCCTCCGGCGGCGCCCGGACGCGTTCGTCGCCGCCGGCAAGCGGACGAAGACGTTCTGGCTCGTCATCCTCGCCGTCGCCGCGCTCCTCGGGTTCGTCCTCGTCCTCAACCCGCTGGGGATCTTCGGGCTCATCGCCGTGGTCGCCGCCGCGATCTACCTCGCCGACGTCCGCCCCGCGCTCGACCAGGTCACCGGACGCGGCGGCAGGAGCGGCCCGTACGGCCCCTGGTGACCCGCCCCCGCGGCCGCGGCCGCGGTCGGCCGGAGGTCAGCCGGAGCATGGTCGCGCTCGTCGTGTCGCTGCTCGGCGCGCTCGCCCTCGGGCTCACCGGGTGGGTCCCCTCGCTCCTCGGCCGGGACAGCGGCGTCCAGGACGTCCGGCCCGGGCTCCTCACTGTCGAGCCGGACGTCAAGGGTGTGGCGACGGTCGGGAGCGGTCGGGCCGCCTCCCTGTACTCCTCCGGGCTGCGCCTCCTCGACGGTGACGCCATCCTCCTCCAGACCGTCATCAGCGGGTCCCTCGTCTCGGTCGTCACCGGCTCGGTGACCGGGTCCGGCGCCCGGCGCATCGAGCACGTCGAGACGGTCGCGCCGAACCTCGCCGTCGACGACCTCGCCCTCGAGCCGCCGGCGGCGGTGTACTCCGGCGCCATCGGGCCCGAGGCGCCGACTCGCCCGGTCCGGGTCACGGTGCGGTACGAGGGGGACGTCGTCCGGCTCGTCGTCACCGCCCCCGGCGCCGACGCCATCGTCGTCCACCTCCTCGACGAGCCCCTCACCGTCGGCCAGGAGCCGCAGCTGCCCGCGGTCAACCTCCAGCGGAAGGCGTGGTGGCTCCGTTCCGGGGCGAGCGGGTCCGACCCGGCGTTCTCGACCTTCCTCCGGACGTCCGTCGCGGTCGGGCCCGCCGGGGTCGACCGGGCCGTCGACCTGCGCCAACGTGGCCGGACCGACATTCACGTGTGGTCCGACCACGCCGTCCTCACCGTGACGAGCCGGCCTCGGGACGCCGTGCGAGACTCGTGACATGGAGGTGGGAACGAGCAGGCCGGTACGCCGGGTTGCGATGCTCTCCGTGCACACCTCGCCGCTCGCCCAGCCCGGGAGCGGCGACGCCGGGGGAATGAACGTCTACGTCGTCGAGAGCGCCCGGCACCTCGCCGACCTGGGCGTCGAGGTGGAGATCTTCACCCGGACGACGACCCACGAGCTCGAGCCCGTCGTCGAGCTCCGGCCCGGCGTCACCGTCCGGCACGTCACCGCCGGCCCGTACGAGGGCCTTGCCAAGGAGGACCTCCCGGGTCAGCTCTGCGCGTTCGCCGCCGGGGTCATGCGGACGGTCGCGCACTCCCCGCACGGGTACTACGACGTCGCCCACTCGCACTACTGGCTCTCCGGTCAGGTCGGCTGGCTCGCCGCCGACCGGTGGCAGGTCCCCCTCGTCCACACGATGCACACGACCGCGCGGGTGAAGAACGCCCACCTCGCCGACGACGACAGCCCCGAGCCCCCCGGCCGGGAGATCGGCGAGGCCCAGGTCGTCGAGGCAGCCGACCGGCTCGTCGCGAACACCGACAGCGAGGCCCGTGAGCTCATCGACCTCTACGGGGCCGACCCGGCCAAGGTCGCGGTCGTCCCGCCCGGGGTCGACCTCGAGGTCTTCGGCCCGGGGGGCCGGGCCCAGGCCCGGGCCGCCGTGGGCGTACCCGCGGCCGCCGTCGTCCTCCTCTTCGTCGGGCGGGTCCAGCCGCACAAGGGCCCCGAGGTCCTCGTCCGGGCCGCCGCCGAGCTCGTCGCGCGCCGCCCCGAGTGGGGCGAGCGCCTCGTCGTCGCCGTCCTCGGAGGACGGAGCGGGTCCGGGGCGGACCACCTCGCCCACCTCGCCGAGGTCGCCGACGACCTCGGCATCGGGAGCGCGCTCCGCCCCCGGCCCCCGGTCGCCCGGAGCGTGCTCGCCGACTGGTACCGGGCCGCCGACGTCGTCACCGTGCCGTCGTACAGCGAGTCGTTCGGCCTCGTCGCGCTCGAGGCGCAGGCGAGCGGCACCCCGGTCGTCGTCGCCGACGTCGGCGGGCTGCCCACGGCGGTGGGGGACGCCGGTGTCCTCGTCGACGGTCACCGCGCGGCCGACTGGGCGGCGGCCGTCGAGGGGGTCCTCGCCGACCGCGGCCGCCGCGACGACCTCGTCCGCCGCGGCCTCGAGCACGCCCAGGGGTTCGGCTGGGCGCGGACCGCGGAGCGGCTCGTCGAGGTGTACGGCGAGGCGGTCGCCGAGCGAAGCGCGGCGTCGGCGTCCGACCAGCCCGACGCGCCCTGCCTCACCGGGGTCCCGACGGCGGTCATCCCGTGAGCCCCGTCGTCCCCGACCCGGTCCTCGTCGAACGGGTCGAGTCCTTCCTCGCCGCGGCCGACGTCGAGTGGGAGCGCGGCGCCCGGGACGGGGAGTTCGTCGCCGTCCTCCCGGGTGAGCGCAAGCTGCGCACGGTCGTCTCGCTCGTCGCGACCGGGAAGGCGCTGTCGGTGAGCGCCTTCGTCATCCGCCGGCCGGACGAGAACCACGACGCGTTCTACCGCCACCTCCTCCGGCGCAACCTCCGGCTCCCGGGCGTCGCGTACGCCGTCGACGCCGCCGGCGACGTCTTCGTCACCGGGCGGGTGCCGTCCGAGGCCGTCGACGAGAGCGCCCTCGACGACCTCTTCGGGGCCGTCCTCGACGCCACCGACCGGCCGTTCAACGAGCTCCTCGCCCTCGGGTTCCGCAGCTCGATGCAGCGGGAGTGGGACTGGCGGGTCTCCCGGGGGGAGTCGGTGCGCAACCTCGAGGCGTTCCGTCACCTCCTCGACAGGGACACGGCCGGCCGGACCGCCGACCGGACCGGTACCGCGGCCGGTGGCGAGGTCGACGGGGAGGCGGGTCGCTAGGCTGGCGGCCATGAGTCCCACCTCGACCCTCATCCTCCTCCGCCACGGCGAGTCCGTCTGGAACAAGAAGAACCTCTTCACCGGCTGGGTCGACGTCGACCTCAGCGACACCGGACGCGACGAGGCCGTCCGCGGGGGCCGGCTCCTCGACGACGCGGGCCTCCTCCCCGACGTCGTCCACACCTCTGTCCTCCGGCGGGCCATCACGACGGCGAACCTCGCCCTCGACGTCGCCGACCGGCACTGGATCCCGGTGCGGCGGAGCTGGCGGCTCAACGAGCGGCACTACGGGGCGCTCCAGGGCCTCGACAAGGCCCAGACGCGGGAGAAGTACGGCGAGGAGCAGTTCATGACCTGGCGTCGGGGGTTCGACACCCCGCCGCCGGAGATCGACCCCGGCAGCGAGTACGACCAGGCCGGCGACCCCCGGTACGCGGGGGTCGAGGTGCCCCGCACGGAGTGCCTCAAGGACGTCGTCGCGCGGATGATGCCGTACTGGGAGGGGCCGGTCCGCGAGGACCTCGACGCCGGGATGACCGTGCTCCTCGCCGCCCACGGCAACAGCCTGCGCGCGCTCGTCAAGCACCTCGACGGGATCTCCGACGACGACATCGCGGGGGTCAACATCCCGACGGGGATGCCGCTCGTCTACACCCTCGGTGAGGGCTACATGCCCACCGGGCCGGGTCGGTACCTCGACCCCGAGGCCGCGGCCGAGGCGGCAGCGGCGGTGGCGAACCAGGGCCGGTAGCGGGGTCCTGCCCGGCCGCCCCGTCGCCGCCTCCTCTCAGAGCCCGAGCGTCGCGTCCTCCTCCTCCTCGCGGTCGAGCTCGGCCGCGCCGTCGTACTCGCCGGTGACGAGGTAGGTCACCCGGCGGGCGACCGAGACCGCGTGGTCGGCGAAGCGCTCGTAGTAGCGGCCCACGAGGGTGATGTCGACCGCGGACTGGGTGCCGTGCTTCCAGTGCCCGTCGACCATGTGGCTGAACAGCTCGCGGTGGAGCTCGTCCATCGCATCGTCCTCGCTCTCGATGAGCTTGGCCTCCTCGATGTCCTGGGAGGCGATGACCGACCCGGCCTTGGCGACGATCCGCTCGGCGACCTGCCCCATCTGGAGGACGGTCGCGTGGATGTCCGCAGGGACCGCAGGCTCGGGGTAGCGCAGCCGGGCGACCTTCGCGACGTGCCGGGCGAGGTCCCCCATCCGCTCGAGGTCGGCGCTCATCCGCATCGCCGTGACGACCGTCCGCAGGTCGGTCGCGACGGGGTTCTGGCGGGCGAGGAGGTCGACCGAGAGGTTGTCGATCATCTCCCGCTTGGCGTCGATGAGGCGGTCGGCGTCGATGACGGACTCGGCGAGCCGCACGTCGGCGTCGAGGAGGGCGGTCGTCGCCCGCGACATCGCGGAGCCCGCAAGCCGGGTCATCTCGACGAGCTGGTCCGAGATCCGGGCGAGGTCCTCGTGGAAGGCGTTGCGCATGGTGTCCTTCGGGTCGGGCAGACAGGCTGTAGCTGAGCGTCGCAGCCCCCCGTGAACGTCTCGCGGCCCCGAGGTGAACATCGTCCCGACCTGCGTGCACGCGGCCCCGACGACCCAGGCTCCCAGTGTGGCACGCGTACGCTGAGTGCCGTGGATGCGACGGTGGCGGCCCTGCTCGGCGGGCTCGGTGGCGTGCTCATCGGCTCGCTGGGCGTTGCGAGCGTGCGGATCTCCGAGAGCCAGCAGCGCCGGGAGCCCGAGGCCGCGGCGACACCCGCGCTGCCGGACGGCGTCGCCGACGTCCTCGCGGTCCTCCGGTCGAACGCGATCGTCCTCGACGCGACGGAGGGGGTCGTCACGAGCTCCCCGTCGGCGGTCGCCTACGGCCTCGTCCGGCGCGGCGAGCTCGTCCACGCCGAGCTGCGCCACCTCGCCCGGCAGGTCCGGCGGGACGGGGTCATCCGTGAGGTCGAGCTCGAGCTCCCGAGGGGGCCGATGGGGCGCGGCAGCTCGATCATGCACGCCCGGGTGGCCCCGCTCGGGGCCGGGCACGTCGTCCTCCTCGTCGAGGACCACACCGCCGCCCGCCGCGTCGAGGAGGTCCGGCGGGACTTCGTCGCGAACGTCAGCCACGAGCTCAAGACCCCGGTCGGGGGGATCTCCCTGCTCGCCGAGGCCGTCCTCGACGCCCGGGACGACCCCGAGGCGGTCGCCCGGTTCGCCCAGCGGATGCAGGTCGAGGCGACCCGGCTGTCGACCCTCGTCAAGGAGATCGTCGACCTCTCCCGCCTCCAGGTCGCCGACGGGCTCCACGAGCCGCGGCTCGTGCCGATCGAGTCGGCGCTCCGAGAGGCCGTCGAGCACTCCCGCCTCGCCGCCGAGGCCAAGGACATGACGGTCGCACTGCGCTGCGAGGGGGACCTCAAGGTCTACGGGGACGTGGACCTCATCGTCACCGCGGTCCGCAACCTCATCGGCAACGCGATCGCGTACTCCGCCGAGGGCACCCGGGTCGGGGTCGGGGGGCGGCGGAACGACGACGTCGTCGAGATCACCGTCACCGACCAGGGCGTCGGCATCCCGTCCTCCGAGCAGCAGCGGATCTTCGAGCGCTTCTACCGCGTCGACGAGGCCCGCTCGCGGGCCACCGGGGGCACCGGGCTCGGCCTGTCGATCGTCAAGCACATCTGCGCCAACCACGGTGGTGACGTCACCGTGTGGAGCGAGGAGGGCCGCGGGTCGACGTTCACGATCCGGCTGCCCGCTGCCGCGGACCGCACGAGCGTGCCACCCTCCGAGCTCGTCCAGCACGCACCCGAACAAGGAGAACAGCCGAGATGACACGGATCCTGGTCGTCGAGGACGAGGTGTCCTTCTCCGACCCGCTGTCGTACATGCTCCGCAAGGAGGGGTACGAGGTGGCGGTCGCCGAGAACGGGCCCGACGCCCTCGCGGACTTCGACACCACCGGTGCCGACCTCGTCCTCCTCGACCTCATGCTCCCCGGTCTCCCCGGCGTCGACGTGTGCCGGGCCCTGCGGCAGCGCTCGAACGTCCCGGTCATCATGCTCACCGCGAAGGACAGCGAGATCGACAAGGTCGTCGGCCTCGAGATCGGGGCGGACGACTACGTGACGAAGCCGTACTCCTCGCGCGAGCTCCTCGCGCGGATCAAGGCGGTCCTGCGACGGAACGCCGAGCCCGAGGACCTCCTCCCGTCGACGCTCGAGGCCGGGCCGGTGCGGATGGACGTCGAGCGTCACGTCGTCACGGTCAACGGCGCTGCGGCCCGTCTCCCCCTGAAGGAGTTCGAGCTGCTCGAGATGCTCCTGCGCAACACCGGGCGGGTCCTCACCCGGGTCCAGCTCATCGACCGGGTGTGGGGCAACGACTACGTCGGGGACACGAAGACCCTCGACGTCCACATCAAGCGGCTCCGCGCGAAGATCGAGCCGGACCCGGCCGACCCGCGCCACATCGTCACCGTCCGCGGGCTCGGCTACAAGTTCGAGGCCGCCTGACCCGCCCGGGACCTGCCGGACGGGACCTGCCCGGGCCGGTGGCGACGACCGCTGGTCAGCTCGACGGCGAGGCGGGCGGGGTCCGGGACGTCGTCGACGAGGACGTCGGTGAGGCGGGCGGCGAGCCCGTCGGGCTCGGCGAGAGCGAGCGGTAGAACTCGTAGGACGGCAGCACCGGCACCTGGGCGACGTTGACCCCCGCCTGGGCCGTGCTCACCTGGAGGGTGACGAGCGCGCCCGGCGGAACGGGGACGGCGTCGAGGCGGACCTGGCCCTCGCCGAGGGAGAGGCTCTGCTCGGTGAACGGCGGGATCGTCGTCGACACGCTGCTCCCGCCCTGGACGGCGAAGGTGATCTTCACCGGGTCGCGGGTCGGGTTGTGGACGGACGCGCTGATCGTCCCCGGTCCGCCCTTGTTGTCCGAGACGACGAGGAGGTTGCGGACGTCGACGGGACCGAGGTTGACCGGGAACCCGTCCCCGGCGACGTACGGTGCCTGCGTCTGGACGGGGGACATCACCTGGCACCCCGAGAGGATGACGGCCGCCGTGACGGCGAGCACCGGGCCGAGACGTCGGGCACCACGGGCGATCGGACGCGCTGAGGAGGTCACGGGCGACACCCTACCGCTGGGCTGGGCGGCGCCCCACCGATCCCTCGCCGCCGACCCGAGACGTCCCGGCCCCGGGTCCGTCGACGCGCCGCCGCCGCTTGTTCGGCTCGGGCGCTCGCCCGCGCGTGCCACGTCCACAGCCCGTTGTCAACCGCGAACGCCCGGCGGCCCTGCGCCCTGCACGACCTCTGACCTGCGCCGATGCGAACCCGCGAAGTTCCTTGTGTCACAGGCTCCGTGGTATCCTGATGGTCGCGAAAGGGGAAAAGAGCACATGGTCTTCAAGGTCGGCGAGACGGTCGTGTACCCCCACCACGGGGCTGCGCTCATCGAAGAAATCAACACACGAACGATCAAGGGCGAGGAGAAGCTCTACCTCAAGCTCAAGGTCGCGCAGGGAGACCTCACCATCGAGGTCCCCGCCGAGAACTGCGACCTCGTCGGCGTCCGGGACGTCGTCGGACAGGAAGGCCTCGACAAGGTCTTCGAGGTCCTGCGTGCCGAGCACGCGGAGGAGCCGACGAACTGGTCCCGACGGTACAAGGCGAACCTCGAGAAGCTCGCCTCCGGCGACGTCATCAAGGTCGCCGAGGTCGTCCGCGACCTCTGGCGCCGCGACAAGGACCGCGGCCTCTCCGCCGGCGAGAAGCGAATGCTCGCCAAGGCACGCCAGATCCTCGTCTCCGAGCTCGCGCTCGCGGAGAAGACCGACGAGGACAAGGCCGAGTCGATCCTCGACGAGGTCCTCGCCTCCTGAGCGTCAGCGTCGTCCTCGTCGCCGCCGGCAGCGGCACGAGGCTCGGGGCGCGCGTTCCCAAGGCCCTCGCCGTGCTGGCCGGGGAGCCGATCGTCGAACACGCCGTCCGGGGCGCCCTCGACGTCCCTGTCGTGCGACAGGTCGTCGTCGTCGCCCCGGCGCCGTACGTCGGTGAGGTCGAGGCCCGGTTCGCCGCCGACCCCCGCGTCGACGTCGTCGCCGGCGGGAGCGAACGCACGCACTCGGTGGCGGCCGGGCTCGCCGCCCTCGACGCCGACGCCGACGTCGTCCTCGTCCACGACGCGGCCCGGTGCCTCACTCCGTCTGCGGTGTTCGACCGGGTCGTCGCCGCCGTCCGCGCCGGACGGGCAGGGGCCGTGCCCGGCCTCCCCGTCGTCGACACGATCAAGGTCGTCGACGCGCGGGGCGTCATCACGGGGACGCCCGACCGGTCCGGGCTGCGCGCGGTCCAGACCCCCCAGGCCTTCGACCGGAGGGTCCTCGACGCGGCCTACGCAGCGGCCGTGACGGCGACCGACGACGCCGCCCTCGTCGAGGCCCTCGGCCACGAGGTCGTCGTCGTCGAGGGGGACCCGCTCGCGTTCAAGATCACGACCGCCGAGGACCTCGAGCGCGCCGCCCGCCTGCTCGCCCGGTGAGGCGCCCTGGCTGGTTGGATGTGGACATGCCGGAACGCACGGACCAGCCGTGGGGGCCGATGCCGCGGACGGGCGTCGGCGTCGACGTGCACGCCTACGCCCCCGAGGAGGACACCCGGGGGATGTGGCTCGCCGGCCTCCACTGGCCCGGTGAGCGCGGCCTCACGGGGCACTCCGACGCCGACGTCGCCGCCCACGCCGCCTGCGACGCGCTCTTCTCGGCCGCCGGGATCGGCGACCTCGGCGCCCACTTCGGCACCGCGCGCCCGGACCTCGCCGGCGCCTCCGGTCCGTCGCTGCTCGCCGAGGCGGCCCGGCTCGTCCGGGCCGCCGGGTACGACGTCGGCAACGTCGCCGTCCAGGTCGTCGGCAACCGGCCCAAGGTCGGCCCGCGCCGGGCCGAGGCGGAGGGGGTGCTGTCCGCGGCGTGCGGCGCGCCGGTGTCGGTGAGCGGGACGACGACCGACGGCCTCGGGCTCACCGGCCGCGGCGAGGGGGTCGCGGCGGTCGCGACGGCGCTCGTCCGTCCCGTGGGCTGACGACCCCGCCGACCGGCACGGGTGGGCGCCGCCCCGGGCGCCTCGTAGGGTGGCGGTGACACGGCCCACCGGGTCGTGCCCCGCCGACCAGGAGGGCAGCATGCCGCAGACCGTCAAGGGTGTCATCGCCCGGAGCCAGGGCGCCGACGTCGAGCTCGTGGACATCACCGTCCCCGACCCCGGTCCCGGTGAGGCCGTCGTCGACGTCGAGACGTGCGGCGTCTGCCACACCGACCTGCACTACCGCGAGGGCGGGGTCAACGACGAGTTCCCCTTCCTCCTCGGCCACGAGGCCGCCGGCCGGGTCGAGGCGGTCGGTGACGGCGTCACCGACGTCGCCCCCGGCGACTTCGTCATCCTCAACTGGCGGGCCGTCTGCGGCGTGTGCCGCGCGTGCAGGCGGGGTCGCCCCTGGTACTGCTTCGCCACCCACAACGCGACCCAGCGGATGACCCTCGCCGACGGCACCGAGCTCACCCCCGCCCTCGGCATCGGGGCCTTCGCCGAGAAGACGCTCGTCGCCGCCGGCCAGTGCACGAAGGTCGACGGGGACGCCGACGCGGCCGCCGTCGGCCTCCTCGGGTGCGGTGTCATGGCCGGGTTCGGCGCCGCCGTCAACACCGGCGGCGTCACCCGGGGCGACTCCGTCGCCGTCATCGGGTGCGGCGGCGTCGGGGACGCCGCCGTCGCCGGGGCCCACGTCGCCGGCGCGACGACGATCATCGCGGTCGACGTCGAGGACCGGAAGCTCGAGACGGCGCGGCGGTTCGGTGCGACCCACACGGTCAACGCCCGCACCGAGGACGTCGTCGAGCGGGTCCGCGAGCTCACCGGAGGGTTCGGCGCCGACGTCGTCGTCGAGGCGGTCGGCCGGCCGGAGACGTACGAGCAGGCGTTCTACGCCCGCGACCTCGCCGGCACCGTCGTCCTCGTCGGGGTCCCCACCCCCGACCTCGAGGTCACCCTGCCGCTCATCGACGTCTTCGGACGCGGCGGCTCCCTGAAGTCGAGCTGGTACGGGGACTGCCTCCCGAGCCGCGACTTCCCGATGCTCGTCGACCTCTACCGCCAGGGCAGGTTCGACCTCGACGCCTTCGTCACCGAGCGGATCGGCCTCGACGACGTCGAGGCCGCGTTCGCGAAGATGGAGTCCGGGGACGTCCTGCGGTCGGTCGTGGTCCTGTGAGCGCCGGACCCAGCCCGGCGCCCGGGGTCGTCCCCTCCCCGGGAGGCGTCCGCGTGGAGCGGGTCGTCACCTCCGGGGTCTTCGAGCTCGACGGCGGGTCGTGGGACGTCGACAACAACGTCTGGGTGGTCGGGGACGACCGGGAGTGCGTCGTCGTCGACGCCGCCCACGACGCCGACGCCGTGCTCGACGCGGTGGGGGAGCGCACCCTCCTCGCCGTCGTCTGCACGCACGCCCACAACGACCACGTCAACGCGGTTCCGGGCGTCACCGCGCACACCGGCGCCCCCGTCCTCCTCCATCCCGCCGACCACGTCCTCTGGGACCAGACCCACGACGCCCGCCCGGACCGGGACCTCGCCGACGGGGACGTCCTCACCGTCGGCGACGTCGACCTCCGGGTCGTCCACACCCCCGGCCACTCCCCGGGGGCGTGCTGCCTGTACGCCCCGGCCCTCGGGGTCCTCCTCAGCGGGGACACCCTCTTCCAGGGCGGACCGGGCGCGACGGGACGCTCGTACAGCGACTACGGGACGATCCTCACCTCGATCCGGGATCGGCTGCTCACCCTCCCCGGGGAGACGGTCGTCCTCACCGGGCACGGCGACCCGACCCGGATCGAGGACGAGGCGACCGGCTCGGGGGACTGGCCCGACCCGGAGGCGTAGGGCCGTCCGCCGGCACGGCGCGCCCGGCCCCACGCTCGCGCGGGTCCGGCCCGCGGGGCTCCCCGGCGTGGCCGCCGGGCGCGTCCCGGCAGGTAGCCTTGCGCGGGTGAGCCTCCGTCTGTTCGACACCGCCGCGCGCGAGCTGCGCGACTTCACCCCACTGACCCCCGGCCGGGTGGGCATGTACATCTGCGGGCTCACGACCCAGGCCGCGCCCCACATCGGGCACGTCCGGTTCGCCGTCGCGTTCGACGTCCTCCGGCGGTGGCTCGAGGTCGGGCACGGGTTCGAGGTCACCCTCGTCCGCAACGTCACCGACATCGACGACAAGATCCTCACCCGCTCGGCGCAGACCGGCGTGGCGTGGTTCGCGCTGTCGTACCGCAACGAGGTGACGACGGCCAAGGCGCTCGAGGCGCTCGGGGTCCTCCCGCCGACGTACGAGCCGCGCGCGACCGGGCACGTCCCCGAGATGGTCGAGCTCATGGAGACCCTCATCGAGAAGGGGCACGCCTACCCCGCCGGGGACGGGAGCGGTGACGTCTACTTTGACGTCCGCTCGTGGCCGGAGTACGGGTCCCTCACCCACCAGCGGATCGACGACATGGCCGCGGCCGAGGACGCCGACCCCCGTGGCAAGCGCGACCCGCGCGACTTCGCCCTGTGGAAGGGTCACAAGGAGTCCGAGCCGGTGTCCGCGTCGTGGCCGACGCCGTTCGGGCGCGGCCGTCCGGGCTGGCACCTCGAGTGCAGCGCCATGGCCCGCAAGTACCTCGGCGACGCCTTCGACATCCACGGGGGCGGGGTCGACCTGCGCTTCCCCCACCACGAGAACGAGCAGGCCCAGTCGCGTGCAGCGGGGCTGCCGTTCGCGACGTACTGGCTGCACAACGCGTGGGTCACCGTCGGCGGCGAGAAGATGGGCAAGTCCCTCGGGAACTCCCTCCTCATGGACGAGGTGACCAAGCTCGCCCGGCCCCTCGCCGTGCGGTACTACCTCACCGCCGCGCACTACCGTTCGACGATCGAGTACCACGAGGGGTCCCTCGAGGAGGCCGAGTCCGCGGTCGACCGGATCGAGGGCTTCCTCCGGCGCGCCCTCCCGAGGGAGACGACCGTCGCGCCGGCCGGGGACGAGCCCCTCCCGGCGGAGTTCGTCGACGCGATGGACGACGACCTCGGGGTCTCGACGGCGCTCGCCGCGATCCACGACCACGTCCGGCGCGGCAACACCGCGCTCGACGAGGGGGACCACGACGAGGCCGCCGCGGTCGCCCGCACGGTCGTCGCGATGACCGACGTCCTCGGCGTCAACCCGCTCGCGTCGAACTGGTCGGACGGCGACACCACCGGCCAGTCCGACGCCCTCGACGCGCTGGACGCCCTCGTCCGGGACCGGGTCGCCGCCCGGGCGGCCGCCCGCTCGGCCCGTGACTTCGACACCGCGGACGCGATCCGCGACCAGCTCACCTCGGCGGGCGTCACCGTCGAGGACACCCCGTCGGGGGCCCGGTGGACCCTGACCCGACCCGGGAGGGGTGAGTGACGTGCCGGGCAGCTCCCAACGTCGCGGCGCCGTCCGCAAGAGTGGTTCCAAGAAGGGCATGACCGTCGGCTCCGGGGGCCAGCGCCGCCGCGGGCTCGAGGGCAAGGGCCCGACCCCCAAGGCCGCCGACCGCCCGAACCACAAGGCGTACCGGTCCGGGAAGTCCGGCGACGGCGGACCGGGCTCGCGAAGCCGGGGCAAGGGGCCGCAGCGTCGGGACCGCCCGAGCACCGAGGTGATCGCCGGCCGCAACGCCGTCGTCGAGGCCCTGCGCGCCGGGGTTCCCGTCTCGACCCTCTACGTCGCCGGGCGGGTCGAGTCCGACGACCGCGTCCGCGAGGCGATCAAGACGGCCGCCGAGCAGGGGATCCCCGTGCTCGAGACCCCCCGGGGCGAGCTCGACCGGCTCACCGACGGCGCGGTGCACCAGGGCCTCGCCGTCCAGGTGCCGCCGTACGAGTACGCCCACCCCCGCGACCTCGTCGACCCCGACCTGCCCGGGACCCCGCTCCTCGTCGCCCTCGACGGCATCACCGACCCGCGCAACCTCGGAGCGATCATCCGCTCGGTCGCCGCGTTCGGGGGGCACGGGGTCGTCGTCCCCGCCCGCCGGTCCGCCGGGGTGACCGCCTCGGCGTGGAAGACCTCCGCCGGCGCCGCGGCGCGGGTGCCCGTCGCCCAGGCGACGAACCTCACGCGCGCGCTCGAGGACTACCGCAGGGCCGGCTTCTTCGTCCTCGGCCTCGACATGGACGGGGACGTCGAGCTGCCGGGTCTCGAGCTGGCGACCGAGCCGATCGTCATCGTCGTCGGGTCGGAGGGCAAGGGGCTCTCCCGGCTCGTCGCCCAGACCTGCGACCAGATCGTCTCGATCCCCATGTCGAGCTCGGTCGAGTCGCTCAACGCGGGCCTCGCCGCCGGGGTGGCACTCTACGAGGTCGCCCGCCAGCGGGCGCGCTGACCGGGGCCTCCCACCCCGCGGTCCGCCGTCCGCGGCCCGGGGTGGCGGGTCTCACGGCCCGGCGTGGCGTCGTTCGGCGTCAGGCACGGCGTGGTTCGGTGGTCCTCGCCCGCCCCGGTGTGGTTGCCTTGGAGCCATCAGAGTCGCGCCGGGGACGGCGACCCCGTCCCACGGCCACGAAAGGACGGTAGGCATGTCCGGGACCACCCCACCCCCTCCGCCACCCCCGCCCGAGGACCCGTACGGAGCGCAGGGGATGCCCTCGATGCCCGGCGGCCCGTACGAGCCGGGCGGCTCCCTGGCGCCCGTCGTCCGTCCTCGTTCGGTCGAGCTCGCCGTCCGCCTCATGTACCTCGGCGCCGTCCTCAGCGTCCTCGGCGGGTTGGCGAACCTCTTCCAGGACCGGACGTCGCTGCGCGCTACCGTCGAGCAGAGCCTGCGCGACGCCGGGCAGCAGGTCACCCCGGCCGTCGTCGACACCAGCGTCACCTTCGCGCTCTACGCCCCCGTCGTCATCGGGCTCCTCTTCGCCGGGATCTGGGTCCTCATGGCGGTCCTCGTCGGCAAGGGCAGGTCCTGGGCGCGGATCGTCGCGACCATCCTCGGCGCCCTCAACATCCTCTCCCTCGTCGCCCAGCTCGTCGGGGCGACGGCGATGACCGGCCAGCAGGGCGGAGGCCTCGGCCTCGTCCTGTCCGTCGTCGACCTCGCCCTCGCCGCGGCCATCCTCTTCCTCCTCTGGAAGCGGGAGTCGAGCGACTTCTTCGCCGCGGCCTCCGGGCGTCGGGTCGGCTGACGAGCCGGGCGGGGCGCCGCACGGGACGAGACGTGAGCGCGCGGAGGGCGGCGCTGCCGGCGCTCGCGCTCGCGGGCGCGGCGACGGCCGCCGTCGTCGTCCACGTGCTCGACCCGGCGACGGGGGCCTACCCGACGTGCCCCTTCCTCGCGCTCACGGGCTGGTGGTGCCCGGGCTGCGGGAGCCTCCGCGCCGTGCACGCCCTCTCCGACGGGGACCTCGGGACGGCCCTGGCACGCAACCCGGCGACGGTGCTCGCCGTGCTCGTCTCGGCCGCGCTCTGGGCGCAGTGGGCGCGGGCGAGCGTCACCGGGACGCCGCTGCGGGTGCCCCGCGTCCCGCCTTGGCTCGCCTGGACGATGCTCGTCGCGCTCCCGGCCTGGTGGGTGGCCCGCAACGTCCCCGGCTGGACGTGGCTGTCCCCGGCCTGACCCGTGCCGCGGCCCGAGGGCTCAGTCGTCGCGACCGACGATCGGCATCTCGACGGTGTCGACCCCGAGGACCGAGCGCTCGTCGGGCTTGCCCGGGAGGACGTGGTGGACGTAGTCGTCGATGGCGTCCTGGACCGCGATGTCGTGGCCGGCCCGCTCCGCCATGTACCACCGGTGTTCGAGGACCTCGTGGAAGAGCTCGGCGGGCTCGAGCTTCGCGGCGAGCTCGCGCGGCACGGTCCGCACGATCGGCTCGTAGACCCGGGTGAGCCAGTCGTGGGCGACGATCTCCTCGTCGTCGTTCTGCCGGTCGCTCGCGGCCCGGAAGGAGTCGAGGTCGTTGAGGAGCCGGCGCGCCTGGTTCTCCTCGACGTCGAGGCCGGTGAGCCGCAGCAGCCGGCGGGAGTGGTGGCCCGCGTCGACGATCTTCGGCTGGATCTGGATGTGGGTCCCGTCGATGTCCGTCGTGATCGCGAGCTCGTCGATGTCGAAGCCGAGCGCGTTGAGCCGGCGGATCCGGTCGTCGACCCGCCACCGTTCGCCGAGGTCGAACCGCTCGAGGTCGGTCAGCTCGGACCACAGGTCCCGGTAGCGGGTCATGATCCGGTTCGAGGTCTCGACGGGGTCGGTCGCCTCGGGCAGGAGGCCGCCGGCCTCGAGGTCCATGAGCTCCCCGGCGATGTTGACCCGGGCGATGTCGAGGTCGTGCTCGCGCTGCCCGTCGCTGAGGGTGTTGTGGAGCTCACCGGTCTCGGCGTCGACGAGGTACGCCGCGAAGGCCCCGGCGTCCCGACGGAAGAGGGTGTTCGACAGCGAGACGTCGCCCCACCAGAACCCGTTGAGGTGGAGCCGGACGAGGAGGACGGCGAGGGCGTCGATGAGCCGGGTGGCCGTGTCGGACCGCAGGGACTGACTGAACAGGGCGCGGTACGGCAGCGAGAACTGGAGGTGGCGGGTGAGCAGGCAGGCATCGAGCGGCTCGCCGGTGCTGTCCATGCGACCCTGCACGACGCCGAGCTGCTCGACGCACGGCTGGTCGAGCCGGTTGAGCATCCGGAGGAGGTGGAACTCCCGGATGGCGATGTCGGCCTTGATCTCCTTGACGGCGATGACGCGGCCGGAGAGCCGGACGAACCGGACGACGTGTCGGGAGATGCCCCGGGGGAGCGCGGCGAGCCGGTCCTCCGGCCACTCCTCGAGGGGCAGCTGCCAGGGGAGGTCGAGCAGCGCCGGGTCGGGACGCGCGGTCGTGATGTCGAGTGTCACGCCCTCATGCTCCCAGACCCCGGTCCCCGGGGGGAGCCGTGGCACCGCGCCGGCCGGGGTCGTCGGTCCCCGGGGCCCGGTGGGGGCGGGGTGTCCTCGGGGCGGGGCGCGCCGACGGCACGGGGGCCGGGACACCGGCGTCGGCGTCCCGGCCCCCGGGTGGGAGCTCGTCGGGGGTCAGTCCCCGATGCGCTGGCCGGTCTTCATGTTGAACACGTGGATGTGACCGGGCTTCGGCCGGAGGTTGATCGTCTCGCCCTTCTTCGGGGGGCGCCGACCGTCGACCCGGGCGATGAAGGGCTTCTCGCCCTCCTCGTCGTCGCTCCGCTCGAGCCGGCCCTCCAGGGGCGTCCCGTAGATGTAGGCGTCCGCGCCGAGCTCCTCGACGAGGTTCACCTCGACGGGCAGCCCGGTCCCGTCGCCGGAGAGCTCCATGTCCTCGGGACGGACCCCGACGATGACCTCCGAGCCCGCCTCCGCGAGCTCCTCGCGGGGGACGTCGAGGGTCGCCCCGCCGAACTTGAGGCCCCCGTCGACGACCGGGACGTCGACGAGGTTCATCGCGGGCGACCCGATGAAGCCGGCGACGAAGACGTTGTTCGGGTGGTCGTACATGTGGCGCGGGGTGTCGCACTGCATGAGGAGGCCGTCCTTGAGGACCGCGACCCGGTCGCCCATCGTCATCGCCTCGACCTGGTCGTGGGTGACGTAGACGGTCGTGACGCCGAGGCGACGCTGGAGGGAGGCGATCTGCGTGCGGGTCTGGACGCGGAGCTTCGCGTCGAGGTTGGACAGCGGCTCGTCCATGAGGAACACCTGGGGGCTGCGGACGATCGCCCGGCCCATCGCGACGCGCTGCCGCTGACCGCCGGAGAGCGCCTTCGGCTTGCGCTCGAGGTACTGCTCGAGGTCGAGGATCTTCGCCGCCTCCTCGACCCGCTTGCGGATCTCGGCCTTGTCGACCCCGGCGATCTTCAGCGCGAAGCCCATGTTGTCCGCGACGGTCATGTGCGGGTAGAGCGCGTAGTTCTGGAAGACCATCGCGACGTCGCGGTCCTTGGGGGAGAGGTTGGTGACGTCCCGGTCACCGATCCAGATCTTGCCCTCGTTGACCTCCTCGAGGCCCGCGAGCATGCGCAGGGAGGTGGACTTGCCGCATCCGGAGGGGCCGACGAAGACGAGGAACTCGCCGTCCTCGATGTCGATGTTGAGCTGGTCCACGCTCGGGGTCTCGTTGCCCGGGTAGATCCGCGTGGCTGCGTCGAACTTCACTGTTGCCATGGCGTCGTTGCCTTTCCTTCACCGGCAGGAACGTGCCGGACGATCCGTCGTAAAGGTGCTCCCGCGGACGTGGCTGTCCACGGTGAGGCCAGTCTGCCGTACCGGGACGCCGGGGACCAGCGGGTCCGCCCCGTGGACCGGCCCGCCGGACGCCTCCACCGGCCGTCCCCCGCCGTCGGGCGACCGCTGGCGGGAGCCGATGGCGGCTCAGGGCGACGAAGTGCGCGCCCGGAGGACCGCCTCGAGGACCGCCGGGACCTCCTCGGGGGTGTGCAGCCGGTACCGCGCCGCGGTGGCCCCGTCGCCGACCTTGACGGTGACGTCCCGCTCGCCGAGGACCTCGAAGGCGTGCTCGTCGGTGACGTCGTCCCCGAGGTAGACGACGGCGTCCGCACCGAGCTCGTCGGCGAGGGCGGCGAGTGCGGAGCCCTTGTCGGCGCGGATGACGGACAGCTCGACGACGTCCTTGCCCTCGAGCACGGAGACCTCCGCGTGACGGCTCGCGACCCGCCGGGCCCCGGCGGTCGCCGACGCGACGACGTCGCGGTCCGCGCCCCGAGAGTGGAGGGCGACGGCCGCGGGCTTGTGCTCGAGCCGCACTCCCGGGTGGTCGCGGACGACCTCCTCGAGCTCACCGGTGACGGCGTCGAGGAGGTCGCGCTGCCGGTCGCCGAGCAGGCTCCCGTCGCGGGCACGGCTCGACTCGGCGCCGTGGCTCCCGATCCGGGTCACCGCCGAGCCCTCGAGCGTGCTCACCCGGGTCAGCGTCGCGAGGTCGCGCCCCGAGACGACGGCGACGTGGGTGCCGGGCCGGGTCGCGAGCTCGAGGAGGGTCTCGACCGTGCCCGGCTGGGGCCGGGCGGCGTGCGGGTCGTCGACGAGGGGGGCGAGGACGCCGTCGAAGTCGGTCGCGACGAGGACGGTGGGACGGGTGGAGAGGCCGTCGACGGCGGCGGCGAGTCCGCCGGCGAGGGCGACGTCGCGCTCGTGGAGGTCTGCCATCGCCTCACTCCTTCGCGGTGCGGGTGGACGGCGCCGGGGGCTTCGGCGGCCGCTCCGGGGCGTACTCGAGCGCGGAGAGGAACCGGCTCGCCCACCGTTGGACGTCGTGGTCGGCGACCCGGCGACGGAGGGCCTTCATGAGCCGGCGCTTCTCCCTCTCCGGGGAGCGGATCGCCTTGAGGATCGTCTGCTTGAGCCCCTCGATGTCGTGCGGGTTGCACACGTACGCCTGGTGGAGCTCGTGCCAGGCCCCCGTGAACTCGGAGAGGACGAGGGCGCCACCGAGGTCGTGCCGGCAGGTGACGTACTCCTTGGCGACGAGGTTCATCCCGTCACGGAGTGGGGTGACGACCATGACGTCCGCGGCGAGGAAGAGCGCGGCCATCTCCTCGCGCGGGTAGCCGTGGTGGAGGTAGTGGATCGCCGGGGAGCCGATCGCCGAGTACTCGCCGTTGATCCGCCCGACCGTCGTCTCGATCTCGGTCCGGAGGGTCCGGTACGACTCGACCCGCTCCCGGCTCGGGGTCGCGACCTGGACGAACGTCACCTCGGGCGGGTGGACCTCGCCGTCGGCGAGAAGCTCCTCGTACGCCTTGAGGCGGTGCCGGAGGCCCTTGGTGTAGTCGAGCCGGTCGACGCCGAGGAGGAGGACCTCGGGGTTGCCGAGCGACTCCCGGACCTCCTTGGCGCGCTGCATGACCTCCGGGGTGCGGGCGAGGTCGGAGAGCCCCTTGAAGTCCACCGAGATCGGGACCGCGCTCGCCCGGACGACGCGGGCGTCCGGTCCCCGCCCCGTGGCGATGGTGTCGCCGCGCGTGGTCAGGCCGAGGAGCTGGCGGCACGCCCGGACGAAGTTCTGGGCACCGGCCGCCCGCTGGAACCCGAGGAAGTCCGCGCCGAGGAGCCCCTCGAGCAGGGCGCGTCGCCACGGGAGCTGTTGGAAGAGCTCGACCGGAGGGAAGGGGATGTGGTTGAACCACCCGATCCGGACGTCCGGTCGGCGCTCGCGGACGAGGGCGGGGACGAGCTGGAGCTGGTAGTCGTGGACCCACACCGTCGCGCCCTCCGCCGCGACCTCACACACGGCGTCGGCGAAGCGCACGTTGACCTCGCGGTAGCTCTGCCACCACCGCCGGTGGAACGAGGCCGGGACGATGACGTCGTGGTAGATCGGCCAGAGGGTGTCGTTGCTGAACCCCTCGTAGTACTCCGCGATCTCCCGCTGGCTCAGCGGGACCGGGCGGAGGAACATCCCGTCCTCGACGAACGGCTCCGGGGCCTCGCCCGCCTCGCCGGCCCAGCCGACCCAGGCGCCGTCCCGGCCGCGCATCACCGACTCCATGGCCGTGACCAGCCCACCGGGGCTGCGGCGCCACTCCGAGCCGCCGTCGGGAAGCTCGTGGCGGTCCACGGGGAGGCGGTTCGCGGCGATGACGAAGTCGAACGTCTGAGCAGGGCCGGGCACGGTTGAGTCTCCTCCTGACGTGGGGCGATGTCCTCACCCTATGCGCATCGCCCTCGGCGGTGACCGGTCCGTGACCCCGCTTCTCTGGCGTGCCCGCGGCGACCGGGCTACCGTCGTCCCATGCGGATCTCCGAGGTGGTACGCCGCAAGGGCGTCGACGTGGTGACGGTTCGGCCGGGCGAGACGGTCACGGAGCTCCTCGCGACGCTCGACGAGCACCGGATCGGCGCCGTCGTGGTCAGCGAGGACGGGGCCTCCGTGGCGGGGATCGTCAGCGAGCGGGACATCGTCCGACAGCTGCACCAGCGCGGCCGGGGTGTGCTCGACGAGCCCATCTCCTCGATCATGAGCACCGAGGTCGACACGTGCGACCCGCACACCGAGATCGGCGAGGTCGAGAAGCTCATGACCGAGAAGCGCATCCGGCACGTCCCCGTGCTCGTCGACGGGAGGCTCCACGGCATCGTCAGCATCGGCGACGTCGTGAAGAACCGGATGGAGGCGCTGCAGTCCGAGCGCGACCAGCTCGTGGGGTACATCCAGCAGTAGGCCACGCCGGCCGCCGTGCCGGCCGCCGCCGCCGGCGCGAGCGTCCCCTACCGTGGGAACATGACGACCGAGCTCGTGGGTGACGACTCGACGCCCGACCTCCCCGACTACACGATGGTCGGGCCGTACCGCCTGCTCCAGACCCTCGGCGAGGGCGGAATGGGGGTCGTCCACCTCGCCCTCGACCCGACCGGCAAGGCCGTTGCCCTCAAGGTCCTGCGCCCCCACATCGCGCACGACCCCGACGCCCGCGCCCGGCTCGCCCGCGAGGTCGAGACGCTCGGGCGGGTCCGCGCGCCCCAGGTGGCCGCGGTCATCGACGCCGACATCGACTGTGACCAGCCGTACGTCGTCACCCGGTACGTCCCGGGGCCGACCCTCGACGAGGTCGTCCGACAGCGCGGCCCCGCCGTCGGGGAGGACCTCGTCCGGCTCGGCCGGGGCCTCGCCGAGGCCCTCGACGCCATCCACGAGGCCGGTGTCGTCCACCGCGACGTCAAGCCCGGCAACGTCCTCCTCCTCGACGGGGACCCCGTCCTCATCGACT
Organism: uncultured Actinomycetota bacterium; assembly: GCA_963783735.1. GTDB lineage: Bacteria > Actinomycetota > Actinomycetes > Actinomycetales > Dermatophilaceae > CAWDAQ01. The sequence continues at coordinate 466,455 of CAWAOO010000001.1, forward strand.
TCGGCATCGCCCACGTCGCCGACGACATCCGGCTGACGATGACCGGGCTCGTCATGGGCACGCCCGGGTACCTCGCGCCCGAGGTCGTCGAGGGCGACCCGGTGTCGGAGGCGACCGACTGGTGGGGGTGGGCGGCGACCCTCGCGTTCGCCGCGTCGGGTCAGCCGCCGTTCGGGAGGGGGCCCATGGAGGCCGTCCTCGCCCGGGTCGGGCGGGGCGACGCCGACCTCTCGCGGGTCGACCCCGCGCTCGCCCCGCTCCTCGAGGCAGCGCTCCACCCGGACCCCTCGGTGCGTCCCGACGAGCGGACCGTCGTCGCGGCGCTCGAGCGCTACGCCGCAGGGGCCCCCGTCACCGACGTCCTTCCAGCAGGGGCCACGGCGCCCGCCACCGAGGCGGTGCCCCGCGGTCCGGTGGCTCCTCCCGCCGACTCGACCCAGGCGCTCGGGCCGGACCCGACCCGCCGGCTTCCCGAGCCGGAGCCGGCGCAGTGGGCGCCGCCCCCGCCGGTCCGGTCGGCGGAGTCCGACCGCGCCGCCGAGGCCGCGCATCGCCACGAGCGGGATCCGTACGCGGGCGACCCGTACGGCGCTGACCGCTACCGGGGCGACCCGTACGCGGGCGACCCGTACGCGGGCGACCCGTACGCGGGGGCCGTGGAGCCGTGGCAGACGGGCGCGGCCCCGCAGCGGGAGGGGGACCCGCGGATCGGCCGGGCGCGGCGGAGCGCCCTGCTCGCGGCGATGCTCGTCGCGGTGAGCGCCGCCGCCGCTGTCGCCCCGCTCGTCGCCGTCGCCGCGGCCCTTGCGTGGTCCCTCGTCGCCCGGACGACCGACCTGAGCATGACCTCGCTCGTCCTCCGACGGCACGAGCGCGGGCGCCGGCGCGGCGACGTCGCCGTCGGTCTCGCCGCAGGACCGTGGCACCTCGTCCGGGGCCTGCTCGAGACCGTCGCCGGGGTGGTCCTGCCCATCCTCATCGGCGGCTCCGCCGCGGTCTGCACGGCGCTGGCGGTCGCGACCGTGGCGGGGGGCAACCCCCGACCCGGAGCCGCGCTGCCCCTCGGGATCGGGATGCTCCTGGCCACCCTCATGGCGTGGTGGGGGCCGGGCGGCGCCTCGCTCCGACGGGGGAGCCGGAGCATCGTCCGGGGACTCGCGCCTTCCGGGTCGGCGGCCGGCGTCCTCGCCGTCCTCCTCCTCGTCGCCGCCGGGTTCGCCGCGGGGTGGGCGTACCTCCACGCCGACCAGGCGGCGTGGTGGCCGCTCGCGACCATTCCCTCCCCGTTCGACCGCGGCGGGGTCTCCCTCCCGTGACCCCTTCCGAGCGTCGCCCCCCGCGCGACCCGTCCGCGCCCGTCGACCCGGCCCGTGCCCGCCGGGCCGATCCCACGTCCACGGCGCCGACCCGCAAGCCCGAGCAGGCCCCCGCCGAGCCCGTCCCCGCGGCCGAGCCCCGAGCCGCGGCCGAGCCCCAAGCCGCGGCCGAGCCCCGAGCCGCGGCCGAGCCCCGAGCCGCGGCCGACCCGGAGCCAAGGACATGGGAGGACCACCCGACGGGCTGGATCGTCCCGCACCCGGCGTCCGGTCCGATCATCCCCTCGGGCCCGCGCTCGAGCCTGCGCCGGCGGATCCCCCGGCCCCGCCGGAAGCCGTCGTGGCGCGGCGACACCCCGACCGACCCGATGCCGATGCTCGACGTCCTCCGGCGCACCCCGTACCGCGACCCCCGGGTGGCCCGGGCCGCCGCCGAGGAGCGGGAGGCGCGGGAGGCGATGGACCTCGCCCTTCGCGTCGGCGAGCTCATGCTCCGCTGCGGCGCCGGCGCGCCCCAGGTGGAGGCGAGCGTCGTCGCCGTGGGGATGACTGCCGGGCTGGACAACCTCGACATCGACATCACGATGCAGTCCCTCCTTATGCAGTGCACGACGGGGTCCGGCCGGCTCATCACCCTCCTGCGGGTGGTCCGCTCGCCCCGACGGGACTACGCCCGGCTCACCGCCGTCCACTCCCTCGTCGACGACCTCATCTCGAGTGAGATCGACCTCGACGATGCGGCCCGCAGGCTGCGGATCATCACGCGGATGCCCCGGACGTGGTCGAGCTGGGTCGTCACCCTGAGCTTCGGCCTGCTCTCGGCGGGCGTCGCGACTGCCCTCGGCGCCGGGTTCGTCGCCATCCTCCTCGCCGCGGGGGCCGCCGTCGTCGTCGACCGACTCGTCCACGCCCTGGGCCAGCGCGGCATCCCGGAGTTCTACTGGAGCGCGATCGGGGGCTTCGTCGCCGTCGTCCTCGCGTGGACGGCGTACGCGCTGGGCTCGACCAAGTGGTTCCCGGTGAGCCCTTCCGACTTCGCCTACCTCGTCGCCGGAGGCATCGTCGTCCTCCTCCCGTCCCGGACGATCGCGACGGCGATGGAGGACATCATCACGGGATACTCGGTGACCGGGACGTCGCGGATCTTCGAGGTCCTCTTCCACACCCTCGGGCTCATCATCGGCGTCGGGGCCGGGCTCTCCTTCACCTTCCGGATCGACCAGACGATCGGTCTCGGCCTGAGCCAGCCCCCGATCGAGCGGATGGTGTGGGCGTCGGCGCCGATTCCCGTCGTCATCCTCGGCTCGTTCCTCATCGGGGTCGCCGGGGCGGTCAGCCTCCAGGCGCGACGGGCCCACCTCGCCCCTGTCGCCCTCCTGTGCGCCCTGGGGGTCGTCACGTCGGTGAGCGCCTCGAACCTCCTCGGGATGGGGCGGGTGACCTCCGTCGGGGTCGCCGCGGTCCTTCTCGGGTTCGTCGGCCGGCTCCTCGCCCTCCGGCTCGACGCCCCGGGGATGGTCTTCATCGTCCCGGCGACCTTCGGGCTCCTCCCCGGGCTCTCGATCTTCATCGGCCTCTACCGCCTCGTCGTCCGGGCGGGCACGGACCTCGCCTCGGACGTCACCGCCCAGGTCGGTCTCGCGACCCTCCTCACCGCGTTCGGGGTCCTCATCGCGATAGCAACCGGGTCGGTGTTCGGGGAGATCCTCGCCACGCCGTTCGACCACTCGGTCGGCGAGCGCCGACGGATGGTCCGGGGGACGCACCGCCGTCGCCATCGCGGTGCCGCCAGCGAGCGACCGGCGGAGGGTCCTTGAGGGGACGCCTCGGCGGCACCCCTCGCCGGGGGTGGCCCGGCTGCCCCGTCCGGCCGCCTGACCAGCGGGCTTGTGGGGCACACGCAGCCGAGGCCCCGTGTCCTGCCCGTGACCGAATTGATATCCGTCCGAGTCGTCCAGTAGCGTTGGCGCCGATCGTTCCCGGGCCATCCCGGCCGGACGGTCGGACAAGTTCACACTGCCCCACCGCACACGCGTACCCGCAGCGCCGAACCTCGTCGGCGGGTACTTCGCCGGAACCGTTCCGGGCCTGACGAGGACGGGGGACCCACCGTGGCGGACCGCGCCGACGCACGTCGGCGTTGCGTCCGCCTTGGGGTGAAGCCGGTCCGCCGGCCGGGCACCTGACGCCCGAACCCGACAGCTGACCCCGCAGGCGTCCGTCAGGAAAGGACCCCACCTCTTCATGCACTACGCCGCCAAGCACGCTGCCGCAAAGCGTCGCCCCTTCGCCCGTCGGATCGCCGGGGTGGCCGCCCTCGGCGCCGCCACTCTCGGTGGCTCCCTCGTCACCGCCCAGTCCGCCCACGCCGACAACGTCTGGGACCGCGTCGCCGCCTGCGAGAGCAGCGGCAACTGGTCCATCAACACCGGGAACGGCTTCTACGGTGGTGTCCAGTTCACCTCCCAGACATGGGCCGGGTTCGGTGGCCACCGGTACGCCTCGCAGGCGAACCGCGCCTCGAAGGCCCAGCAGATCGCGATCGCCCGGAAGGTCCTCAAGGTCCAGGGCCCCGGCGCCTGGCCCGTCTGCTCGGTCAAGGCCGGCCTCACCCGGGCGAACGGTGGCGCCGTCGGCGCGATCAGCCGGACGACGTACGCGGCGTCGCGGTCCTCGGTCCGCTCGTCCGGCAACATCGCCGTCGACGGCGTCCGCGGCCCGAACACGAACCGCGCCATCGAGTCCTGGGTCGGCGGGACGCGCAACGGCCACCTCAGCCACGCCGACGTGCGCAAGATGCAGCACAAGCTCGGGGTCGCCGCGGACGGCGTCGTCGGTCCGCGGACCGTCCGCGCCCTCCAGCGCCGCGTCGGGGCCGTCCAGGACGGTGTCTGGGGTGCGCGCACGACCTCGCACCTGCAGCGCACCCTCAACAGGGTGCTCTGAGCGCGACCCCCACGGTGCTCTGAGCTCGACCGCGCGCACGTCCGAGGCCCGGCTCCCCGTCGCGGGGGCCGGGCCTCGGCGCGTCCCGGCGGACGCGGTCCCTCGGTGGGGGGCGTGACGACGTCCGTCCTCGCGCTCGGCAACGTCCTCGGTGCCGATGGACCTCCAGCGGCGCCCCGGCCGGCCCTCGGCTGAGGGTGGGGACCGGCGAGGTGGCCTGTGTAGGCTGGCGCCGCCGCCCCGGTGGGGGCGCGCTGGCGTGGCGCAATCGGTAGCGCACCTGTCTTGTAAACAGGTGGTTGGGGGTTCGAGTCCCCCCGCCAGCTCCAAAATCGACTGCGGCACGACGCAATTGGCCGAGCCCCCAGAGGTCCGGATCAGCTGTCTGATAAACAGGCGCGCCCTGGTCCTGAAGGTACTGCTGACCTGCGGTGATGTCTCCTGCCTGAACGGACGCGTGGCTGTTCGTGTCCACTCGTGGCCGCCGTCTGCGTTGAACGGATGGCACGTGGATGGCACGCCGTGACGCGGGTCAGGTGCCCACCTCGCGCGCCTCTCGCTGGGGCTCGTCCGGCGTGGACCCCGACGGTGGGTCCGCCGGTGGGGAGGTCGTCGACCTCGGCCGCGGCGGCGGTCGTGCCTCGGGGGACGAACCGGGGCTTGAGGACGATTTCGCGGCGGGTGGCGCGCCGGCCCTGGAGGTGTTCGTCGGCGGCGCGGATGGTCATCTGGCCCAGGAGACCGGCGTCCTGGCGGACCGAGGAGATCTGGACGAAGGTGACGGTAGTGAACGCGTCCCCTGCGTCGGGACCCCCGATGGCAGAGGCGCACCCGGCAGACGGCGGCGTGACGCGACCGCGCGACAAGCACCCGGTCGCACGCGCCGGACTGCCGGGCTCCAGGGCACGCTGGGCTCGGGGTGGTCGCGCTTGAACCGTTGGACTGTGGCCTCTTCGACCGGTCGTTCGTCTGCCAACCAGCGGCCCGGCTGGGGAGCGCGTCGCAGCTCCGACGACCGCGAGGGGGGTCAGCCACCGGTGCGCAGCCGAGGCTCAGTCCGAGCAGGCCACTGCGGTGGCCAGGGCGGCGCAGATCTGCCGCATCCGCTCCTCCGCCACGCGTCCGAGACGTTCGACGAGGACCGCGATCGAGGCGCTCTCGACCGAGTCCAGGTTGACCACCGAGCGCAGCGGGACCGGGTCCTCGCCGGGCTCGAGGAGGACTTCGCTCGGGAGATCTCGGATGGTGGTGGTGCACGGGGCGACCAGTGCGCGGCGGTGGCGCGGAATGGCGGCGTCCCGAGACAGGACGACGACGGGCCTGCGGCCGATCTCGGCGATCTCGCACCACCAGACGTCTCCGCGTGCGGGCAGGTTGCTCACGAGGCAGCCGCAGCACGTCGGAACGAGGCGAGATCCCCCCACTCGTCCGGTTCGTCGAGCGGGTGCCTGTCGTAGGCGGCGTAGCTGGCGTCCACTTCGGCCGCGCGATGCCGAGCCAGCAAGGCAGTGAGGGCCTCGTCGACCAGCGCGGAGTCCGGCTTCCCCGACGCCTTGCGGGCGCTCTCGAGCAGGTCCGCGTCCACCGTGGTGCTCAACCGTGTGCGACTCATGCCACAACTATGCCACAGTGCGGGCCGGGGGCCCCGGGCAAGCACAACCGCCGCGAAGGGTCTGATCGGATCGACTCCTTCGTCGGGACGCCGTACGCCGAGACCACTGCCGCGCTGACCGGGATCAGGGCGCTGGTCACCGAGACCCGGATCGGACGCGAGCTCGAGGCCTCCGGCACCCGATGCCGGACTGGCTGACCGGGCTCCTGCACGTGTTGTGCGAGCTCATCCCAGCGCCGCGGGCGCACGGACATGCGGCCTCGAGCAGTTCTTGGCTGCCGGGCCGGAGGGGTCGCCGGGCCGCGGGCGCCGAACCCGGCGCCCGGGGTCACCCGTCCGAGCGCGGGCTCCCCTTCTCGAGGTGGAGCTCGACGTCCTCGGAGTCCACGTCGACGCCCCGGTGGTCCAAGAAGCGCAGGGCGGTGGCCTTCATCTCGCCCCACTCCCGGCACGAGAGCACCTCGACCTCGTCGTCGACCTGGAACTCGAACTCGCCGGCGTCGGTCAGCTGGTACACGACGGTGTGAGTGCTCATGGGCGCTCCTCAATCCTCGGACCTGCGGTTCTGCGTGCCTTCCCCACCGTCGCACAGCACCGAAGCGTCCGCACGGGGCCCCGCTCAAACGACATCTGAACGGCCACCCGGACGAGCCCCGCCCGACCAGCAGCGAGCGCACCCGAACATCCGGCGACGACCCACGGCGACCCTCCATGACCGCGCTCTGCTCCGCCTGGCTGAGGGCGGCGGCCACGGCGACGACCCCGGGTCCAGCTCCGGCACCGGTCCTCCCCGGACCCTCTCAGGCCGACACCGTGCACCACCATCACCCGGTTCTGTTTGGCGGAGATCTGCCGGGCGGTGGGCGCCTCGGGTTGACGGTCATGCGCGAGGTTGACCGCCTGGCGCAGGCGGGGTTGGTGCGCCAAGCGCGGCGGGGAACCAGCAGCTGGTGCGCGGCGACACCGCCAACGTCGTGTTCGGGCTGCTGGCGGCGCTGATGGCGGTGACGTTCGGGCCGGCGCCGGTGCTGCGCGAGCTCCTCGCCGGCGTACCCGGTGTGCCGGAGGCGTGGATCTACGGGTCCTGGGCGGCCCGGTACGCCGAGCAGCCCGGCCCGGCGCCGAAGGACGTCGACGTGCTCATCGTGGGCGCGGCGGACCCGGACGTCCTGGCGGGGCCGTGGTCCGACCGTTCGGTCGCCTCCGGCGCACACGCAACGATGCCGACTGCTCCCGGCTGGACACTCCGCACCTGACCGAGGAGGATCTCGCCGAGGACCTCCCGAAGGCCAAGGACATCGTGGCCGCGATGCATCGGGTCATCCCGCACCTGCAGCCGTGGTGAGCACGGTCGGTGACGGCCTGTCCGAGGTCATGGCGCTCGTCGCTCTCCTCGCGGGGGAGTGGGCCCCAGGGACCGGCAGGAGTGGACGTGGACGTCCACCGGGATGCCACGCGGACAGCACGCACCGCCCTTGGGCCGCTTCAGGCGCCATCACTGCAGGTCAGCGGCCTACCGGTGCTGCGGATTCTCACCCTTGTAAACAGGGGTTAGGGGTTTGAGTCCCCTCGCCAGCTCTCGCTCGTGACCTTGCCCTGCACCTTTCTGACCTGCAGGGATCAGGTCCTCTGCGCCTCCGATGGCGCGGACATCAGGGGTCAGAGATGGACACGACGGGACAGCACGACGGCACGCGGATCGCACGAAATCCGCCTTTTTTCGGAGTGTGCAAGCACCTGAAGGTCTCCGAGCAGACCTGGCACCGGTGGCGCAACCAGTACGGCGGGATGAAGGCCGAGGACACCAAACGCCTCAAGGAGCTGGAGAAGCAGGACGCCCGGCTCAAGGAGCTGGTGGCCGAGCAGGCCCTGGACATCGACATGCTCAAAAAGTTGTCCCGGGGAAACTTCTAGACAGGTGGTCAGGGTTCGAGTCCCCGCGCCAGCTCCATTGGGAGACAATGTTGTAGCCCCTCTGAACCGGGACGCTTCCCATGCGAGCGGTCGCGGTTCACCCGCACCTACTATCGTCCGTACGCCCGCCTGCAATCACTCAGGAGGTTCGCGGTGTCGGACACGACGTGCCACATGTCGATCTCGTTGGACGGCTTCGTCGCCGGGCCGGACCAGAGTCGGGAGGATCCTCTGGGCAAGCGGGGGAGGGAGCTGCACCGCTGGCACATGGGCGACCCGCGGGCTGGCGACGCTGACAAGATCGCGAACGAGTGGCTCATGCGCCCCCGGGGTGCGTATGTGATGGGCCGGAACATGTTCGGCCCGGTCCGGGGGGACTGGGATGAGGACTGGTCGGGCTGGTGGGGCCCCGAACCGCCCTATCACGCGCCCGTGTTCGTGCTGACCCATCACCGCCATGATCCGATCCAGATGGACGGGGGGACGGTGTTCCACTTCGTCACCGAGGGTTTCGACGCGGCCTACTCCGCAGCATGTGAGGCGGCCGGGGACGAGGGGGTGGACATCGCCGGTGGCGCCTCGACGGTTCGGCAGGCGTTGGTCGCCGGGGTGATCGACGAGCTCACCCTTGACATCGCGCCTGTGCTGCTCGGTTCGGGCGAGCGCATCTTCGACGGAGTTGAGTCCTTCGGCTTCGAGCCCGCCGAGGTGCTTCACTCACCGCTGACCACCCACGTCCGCTATCGCCGCGTCAGCTGACTCCCCGCGTCCGCGCTGGTCGCGCCGAATGCACCAGCCGCGGACAGCCGCCAAACGCGGGGGTAGACGCACGATGGAGTCGACGCTCGTACCAGTTCTTCATTGCATTGGGACTGTCCGGGTTCCGGTGTAGCTGGTCCGAGGTTCGGTCCGACCGAGCAGGTCGCGCTCAAGGTGCTCCACCTGGTCACCCGGTCCCCGAAGGGCTCGGGCAGGCACGATGGGTCACCCGGTGGAGGCCCGCGCTGAACGCGTTCGCCGTCACCTTCGCCGACCGCACGCCAGCGGCCGCGACCGTGTCACCGAAATGCCAGTTACACCGGGATTCGACAGACCCGATGACCCGACTGCGCCCATGGGCTGGATGACGCCGAGGCTGCCGCAGGGTCGGGCGTAGCCCGTGGAGGTACAGCAGACTGGCGGGCCGATTCGAGGCCCATGGCGCTGGTGACCGCCGGGGTTCGGTTCTCACTCGGACGCGTCGTCGGAACCGTCGGGGAGGATGCGGCGCGCCTCCTCCCCGAGGAACTGCTCCTGTACGGCGGCTGCAAGGAACCGGTAGGTCCACTCCTGAGCCAGGCCACGGTTCTCGGCGAACACGACGGGTACCGAAGGCCAGCGCACCTGACACTCGCCGACGAGGTCCGCGACGAGTGCCGGTCGGACGTGGGCGAGCTTGAAGACGGCCGAGTAGCGCTCCTCGACGACCACGGCCGCGCGCCGCACCTCGGTGAGCGCACCCATCCGGTACGCCATGCGGCCGCTGGTGAGCGACCCGGCGAGGTCGGCCAGGGTCTTACGCTCGACGACGGCGACGACCTCGTCGTCGACCATCGCGGCGTAGTCACCGACCGTGAGCGACCGCCGGACCGTCGTGGCCTGCTGGTGGGTGAACTTCCACGGGTATCGCTCGCGGGTGTCGACGACGATCTCGAGCCGCTCAAGCCCGCTGGCCCTCGCGGTGGGCAGCGCGATGTTGGGACGCGCCGACTTGGCGACGCGCGGGCTCTGCCAGAAGATCATCTCCCGCCCGCGGGCTCGGGTGATGACGAACTGGCTGCGGGCCTCGCGCGTGCGGTCCGCGACGATGTCGATCGCAGCCCCGCGACGCGACACCGATGCCAGCGGTACCTCGTCGACGATCTCGGCGTCCTCGGGCCAAGGCGCGTCGTGCCGGTGGCAGTACACCTTCGAGGTGCGCGGCCAGGTCTCGCGGGTGCGCAGGACGATGCCGGCCCCGAGGGGGATGAGCACGAGATAGGGCAGGCTCGAGTCGGCGTCGGGGTTGCGGGCGATGAGCAGCGCCTGGGGCACGTGACAACGCTACGCGGTAGGCCCGGACAGGAGCAGGCGGGCCGCGGGTCCGACCCCGGTCGACGGACGCCGGTCACCACCGAGCCGGGGCGGGATGAACCCGTGGGCCCCGGCGACCGTGAGAAGGAGAAGGACCCCGGCCCCGCACGTGGCCGGGCGCCACCGACGAGCGGAGGACACCATGGGGCTGCGGATCGTGACGGCGGCGGCGGCGCTCGTCTCGGCGGCGGTGCACCTCATCCTCTGGGTGGACGGCTACCGTGACATCTCGGTCATCGGTCCGGCCTTCCTCGTCAACGGCGTGGCCGGGACCGTCATCGCGGTCCTGCTGGTGACGTGGCACCACGGGGCGCCGGCCTTCCTCGTCGCCGGCTTCGGTGCGAGTACGCTCGGGGCCTTTGCCGTCTCGGCCACGGTCGGGCTCTTCGGCGTCCACGAGTCGTGGACGGGCGGATGGGTGGTGTCGGCCGCGGCCTCGGAGGTCGTCTGCATCGTCGGTGGCCTCCTGCTCCTGCGCGGGGCGGGGGTTCGCCGCCCCACCGGCTGACGAGGCCCGCACCAGGAGGGGGGTCAGACGGTCAGCCGCAGCACGACGAGCCCGTCCGTGGTGCGCATCTCGACCGAGGCGATGTCCCCTCGGCGGGTCGCGGTCGCGGCCGAGAGGTGCATCCTCCGGCCCGGGACCCCGTGCCACGTCGCGACCTGCTCGGTGCGCCCGTCGCGCGTGCGGACGACGAGGGCATACGTCCCGTCGGGCGATGCCTCGTACTCCTCCTCGCCGTCCTTGTAGGAGCACGTGACGTCGAGTCGGGTACCCCACGGCACGGAGGCGAGGAGGACCTCGGCGCTGACCGGGCTCGGGCCGGCCGGCTCCATCGGCATGGCCGACGGGACGTCGACCGCCGGCGAGGTCGGCGACGTGGTCGCGGTGGTCGAGGGCGCGGCGGCGCTCCGCTCACCATCGTCGAACGCGCCACCCACGGCGAGGCCTCCGACGGCCAGGACAGCGACACCGGCCGCCACGGCGGCGACGAGTGCCGATCGCCGACGCTGCGCCACGCGCACCCCGTGCACGAGCGACGGCAGCAGGGTGGCTGGGAGGGGCGGGACGTCGACCGGCTCGAGGTCCTCGGCGCTGACGTGGGCGAGCAGGCCCGGCAGCCCGGCCAGCTCGCGCACCGCCCGGCCGCACGCCGCACAACCGACGAGGTGCCGCTCGAACTCCTGACGCTCGCTGGGCGAGAGCGCCCCCAGGACGTAGGCCCCGTCGAGGTCGGTGTGTTCGCAGCTCATGCCCCTACCCCCATCTCCTGCAGCGCCAGCCGAAGCGCGCGCAGGGCGTAGTGCGTGCGCGACTTCACGGTCCCCTCGGGAATGTCGAGGCGGCGGGCGGCCTCGGCGACCGACGCCCCGCGGAAGTAGCACTCGAGCAGCACGGCCCTGTGCTCGCTCGACAGCGTGCGCAGCGCCTCGGCGACGACCCACGACATCAACAACCGGTCCGTGCCGTCGACCGGGGTGCCGCCCTCGGGTACCTCTGCCACCGAGAGCTCGCTCCGCGCGTGCCGGCTCCGCCATTCGTCGATGACGATGTTCCGCGCCACGGTGAAGAGCCACGACCGCACCGACCCCTGGCTCTCGTCCAGCCGGTCGGAGTTGCGCCAGGCTCGGAGCAACGTCTCCTGGACGACGTCCTCCGCGCGGGCGCGGTCGTGGCCGGTCAGGCGCAGGCAGTAGCCCCACAGGGCAGCCCCGTGCTCGCCGTGGAGCCGCTCGAGCAGAGCGGCGGCACTGTCCGGCATCACACCTCCTCTGCCACCAGTACGGACGCTCCGGCCCGCGGGTTCACCATGGCCGTGACGTTCGGTCGGGTGGCAGTCAGTGGTGGTGGTTACGCCGAGCCAGGGACGTCAGCCGGATCCCACCCCCCTCAGGTGCTCGCTCGAGGGCGTGCTCCAGTGGACGTCACCCGCTGGGGAGGCGCTCGGGTCGCGCTCGTGCTGAGCCCGCGTCCGGGCACGCGGTCAGGACGGCCCGACGGTGTAGACGACCGTCTGGACCCGGATCATGCCGTCCTTGAAGATGAACGTGTCGATGCCGTCCTCGACCTTGCGACCGCCTCCGGTCGCCTTCCACGCGAGGTAGAGCACGTCGTCGGCGAACGCGGTCTCGAGCTCCCACTCGGCCTGGGGGACGTCACTCAGCAGCTGGGTGAACACCTGACGCGCTCCGTCCTTGCCCCGGTAGACCTGCTGCTGGACGATGAGGATCGCGTCCTCGGCGTAGTCGGCGACGATCTCTTCGAGGTCCTCCGCCCCGAGTGACTGACCGTGGTGGGCGAAGACCTCTTCGGGAGTCCTGGTGGCCATGGCCGTTCCTTTCGTCGGATGACGAACATCCTCTGCCCGGGCGTGCGGAACGGAGGGGAACAAGGTCCCGCCTCCGGGGCAGGGGACGCCGGTCGCGGCTCGCGCGTCGGACACCGGACCGCCAGTGACGACCTCGCTGAGGCGGTCCTGGCGAGCCCGACGACCGGCATCGGCCGGTGGGTCACCTGCGTCGTGGCCCGTCGGCCCAAGGGCAACGCGGAGCTCGGCGACTTCGGTCGCGAGGACGTGGATGTCCTTGCGGGTGGCGGCGCGGGAGGCATCCTCGACCCGCTCGATGAGCCGCGAGGCGAAGGTCGCGGTGGTGACCGTTGTGACGGCCCAGCAGCTGGCGTCACCGAACGTCTCGATGGTGGCGCCCTGCCTGCCTCGCTCCGCCTGGAGGATCGCCAGGCTCGCGACGAAGATCACCGCTGTGGAGGTGCCGGCCACGTAGGCGGCCACCCTGCCTCGGAAGGGGCTCTCGGCGTTGCGGTTGAGCACCGTGAGGAGGGTCACCAGACGAGAAGGCCCGGCCGAAGACGCGGACGTCGCTCATCACCGAGCACGGAGGAGCGGGCGGAAGGGTCTGCTCGCGGCGATCCAGGGGGGGGGGGGGGGCGTCGAGGGCCGACTACCGGGCTCCGTGACACTGGGGCCCCCGGGGCGACGGCGGGTGAGCGGTCGCACGGGAGGATTTGCGCATTCCGGTCACCCGCCCGCCCCGACGGAGGTACCGTGGCGGGGCAGGGGAGAGGCCCCCGCTCGACCGTTTCGGGGGCGTTGCGGGAGCGGGGGCCTCAGGTCCCCTGCGTGCACAGGGGCCCGACCCGACAGTAGCGGGGCAATGCCTGCCACCGTCGCCGAACGCGGTTCCAGGACTCGTGCACGCCGTGAACCGGCGGGAGAGCGCGGCGTCACCAGGGTGAGGCGGCGTCACTAGGGTGAGGGTGTGGACGTGCACTGGTGCCGCCCCCTGGCCGAGGTCACCGCAGCCGACCTGCCCTTGGCCGGTGGCAAGGGCGCGAACCTCGGGGAGCTCGTCGCGGCAGGGTTCGCGGTCCCCCCGGGGTTCGTCGTCACCACCCACGCGTACCGGCGCGCGGTCGCGCACCTGACGTCCACCGACCGCGAGGCGGTCCTGGCCGCCGGTGTCCCGCCGCCGGTGCGCCGCGCGGTCCTCACGGCCTACGCCGACCTCGGCGGCGGCCAGGTGGCCGTGCGCTCGAGCGCCACCGCCGAGGACCTGCCCGGCGCGGCCTTCGCCGGTCAGCAGGACACCTTCCTCGGCGTGCTCGGCGAGGACGCCCTGCTCGACGCCCTCCGTCGGTGCTGGGCGTCGTTGTGGACCGAGCGGGCGATCGCCTACCGGGACCGGCTCGGCATCGACCCCGGCGAGGTGGCGATCGCCGTCGTCGTCCAGCGCATGGTCCCCGCCGACCACGCCGGGGTGATGTTCACCGCGAACCCGGTCACCGGTGCCCGGGACGAGGTCGTCATCGACTCCAACCCCGGTCTGGGAGAGGCGGTCGTCGCCGGTCTGGTCACTCCCGACCACGCCGTGCTGGACGCCGACGACCGGGTCGTCGACCGGAGCGCGGGGCGCCGCGAGACCGTCGTCCGTGCCCTCGACGGCGGCGGGACGCAGCAGACGTCCACGGACGACGTCCCCCCTCTCGGCGAGGCGGCCCTGCGCCGCCTCGCCGAGCAGGGACGGCAGATCGCGGCGCACTTCGGCCCCCCGCAGGACATCGAATGGGCGCTCGTCGCCGACCGGATCAGCATCCTTCAAGCCCGGCCGATGACGGCGCTGCCGCCGGCGCCGATCCCGCTCAACCGGTTCCAGCGGCTCTTCGGCCCCATCGTCCTCGAGCTGCTCCCCCGCCGGCCTTATCCGCTGGAGACGGGGGGGTGGATCCTCCTCAACGTCGGGCGCCATCTCGAGGGTCTGGCCGACCGCATCGCCGGGATCCGGCTCGACTTCGCCGGCATGCTCCCCGCCGAGGACGGCGTCGTGCTCTCCTTCGTTCCGCCCGTGCCGAGGCCCACATCGAGGACGCCCCTGCGGGTGCTGCGGACCGTCTCGCGGCTGCGCCGGGACCCGAGGGCGTGGACCGAGGACCCGCGGCACGCCCGCTTCGTGGCCGAGACCGCCCGGCTCGCCGCCACCGACGTCGGCCGGATCGGCTGGCGCGAGCTCGTCGAGATCCCCGAGGCCGCCGCCGCACTGGGGGATGCCGTCACCGACCTGAGGGCGGAGTACATCCCGGCCGCCGCAGGCGCGATGTTGCGGCTGCGGCTCCTGCTGCGCCTGCTTCGTCGTCGCGGCCTGTTCGGCGACCTCCTCCTCGGCGCCCGAACGGTCACCCAGGAGGCGAACGCGGAGCTGGCCGGGATCGCCCGCGCCGTCCGCGGCCTCGGCCCGCCCCCGGACGTCGACGGCCTCGACGCTGCCGCCCTGCTGAGCCTGGTGGAGTCTGATCCCGCCGCGGCGCCGGTGCGGGCCCGGTTCTATGCGTTCCTCGGTCGGTTCGGCCACCGGGAGACGAGGAGCGTGCTGTTGCTTCGCGACCCGACCTGGTCGGACGCACCGCAGGTCGTGATGTCGCTCGTCAAGGTGCTCCTCGACGGGCAGGGTGAGCGGCGCCCCGATCCGTCGGCTACGGCGGCGACGGCGCTGGGCCGCCTGCTCGGCCACCCCCTGATCCGTGCCGCACGCGTCGAGCGCCGGGTGCGGCGACTCGTCGCCACGGCGGCCGCCGGCCTCGTCGTCCGCGAGGACACCCACTTCGAGCTCACCCGGACGATGCCCGTGGTGCGCCGGGCCCTCGTCGAGGTGGGGGTGCGCCTGGCTGCTGCCGGCGCGATCGACGAGCCCGACGACGTCTGGTACCTCACCTGGGCCGAGGTGACTGCCCTCGACGACCCGCGGGCCGCATCGCCGGATGCGCACATCCTCGCTGCGGCGCGGCGGCGACGCCGCGCCTACGCCGAGCTGGCCGGCGCACCGCTGATCGCCACGACGACGCTGTATCCCCGCCGCACCGGTTCCGGCCGCGAGGACGTCCTGGCCAGCGGGGTCGGTGGTGGCGGCGGTCGGGCCACCGGCCCCGTGCGGCTCGTGCACGGTCCGGACGAGTTCGCCACCGTGCGCGCCGGTGAGGTGCTCGTGTGTCCGGCCACCAACCCGTCCTGGACGCCGCTGTTCGCCCGGGTCGCGGCCGTCGTCGTCGACAACGGCGGCCTGGCCTCGCACGCGGCGATCGTCGCCCGGGAGTACGGGATCCCGGCGGTGATGGGCACTGCGAACGGTACGTTGGTGCTGGCCACCGGCACGCCGGTGGTCGTGGACGGTGACCTTGGCCTCGTCCTCGCCGCCGACGTCGACCGGGTCAGCGGGGTGGCATCCTCAGGGCGCCGTCGAGCCGGATGACCTCGCCGTTGAGCATGGGGTTGTCGACGATGTGCGCGACGAGCGCGGCGTACTCCGACGGGTCGCCGAGCCGCGAGGGGTGGGGGACCTGCTTCTCGAGGACCTGCTTCACCTCGCCGGGCATCCCCGACATCATCGGCGTCTCGAAGGTCCCCGGCGCGATCGTCATGACCCGGACCCCGATGTTTGAGAGGTCCCGGGCCGCGGTGAGGGTGAGCCCGACGACCCCGCCCTTGGAGGAGGCGTACGCCGCCTGCCCGATCTGTCCGTCGAAGGCGGCGACCGAGGCGGTCATGACGACGACCCCCCGGTCGGCGCCGACGGGCGAGTTCTCGGCCATCGCCGCGGCGGCGAGCCGGAGGACGTTGAACGTCCCGACCAGGTTGATGTCGATGACGGCCTTGAAGTCCTCCAGCGGGAGGATGCCCCGTTTGCCGAGGATGCGCCCGGGCGTGCCAACCCCCGCGCACGTGACGACGACGCGGAGGTCGCCGAGGGAGGTCGCGGTGTCGACGGCGGCCTGGACCTGCTCCTCGTCCCGGACGTCGGCCGGGGCGAACCGGGCCCGCTCCCCGAGCTCGGCGGCCAGTGCCTCGCCGCGCTCACCGCGCTCACCGGGCAGGTCGAGGATGACGACGGCGGCGCCGGCGGCGTGAAGCCGGCGGACGGTGGCCTCGCCGAGGCCGGAGGCGCCGCCGCTGACGAGGGCGACGGTCGAGTCGGTGATCTGCACGTGCTGCTCCTAGGACGTTTGCGGCGCGGGTCGCGGGCGGGCTCGCGGGCTCAGCCTCGCAGGTCTCGGCCCCGCAGGAGGTGTCGGCTGATGACGAGTCGCTGGATCTGGTTGGTGCCCTCGAAGATCTGGGTGACCTTGGCCTCGCGCATGTACCGCTCCGCGGGGAAGTCCTGGGTGTACCCGGCGCCGCCGAGGACCTGGACGGCGTCGGTCGTCACCCGCATCGCGGCGTCGGTGCACGTGAGCTTCGCGACCGCCGCCTCGCGGGAGAAGGCGCGCCCGGCGTCGTGGAGCCGGGCCGCGTGGAGGTACGTCGCCCGCGCGCTCGTCACCGCCGCCTCCATGTCGGCGAGGAGGAAGGCCAGCCCCTGGTGCTCGCCGATCGGTCGGCCGAACTGGGTGCGTTCGCGGGCGTAGCCGACGGCGAGGTCGAGGGCGGACTGGGCGAGCCCGGTCGCGGCGGCGGCGATCCCGAGACGGCCGGCGTCGAGGGCGGAGAGGGCGATCGTCATGCCCTGGCCCTCGGCGCCGACCCGGTTCGCGGCCGCGACCGGGACGTCGTCGTAGATGACCTCGCGGACGGTGTCGCAGTGGAGCCCCATCTTCTTCTCGGGGTCGGCGAAGCCGAGTCCCGGGGCGTCGGCCGGGACGACGAAGCAGGAGAGGCCGGCTGCGCCGTCGTCGGACGTCCGGGCGAAGGTCGTGTACGAGTCGGCGTGGCCGGCGTGCGAGATCCACGCCTTTCGGCCCTTGAGGGCATACCCCGCGTCGTCACCTTCGCCGGTCCGGCGCGCCCGGGTCGTCATCGACCCGACGTCCGAGCCGGCCTGCGGCTCGGAGAGGCAGTACGCGCCGAGCCACTCGCCGGAGAGCATGTCGGTGAGCAGCCGCTCGCGCTGCTCGTCGGTGCCGAACCGGGCGAGCGGGAAGCACGTCAGGGAGTGGACGGACACGCCGACGGCGACGCTCATCCACGCGCTCGCGATCTCCTCGACGACCTGGAGGTAGACCTCGGCCGGCTGGCCGCCGCCGCCGAGCTCCTCCGGGTAGGGGAGCGAGAGCAGTCCGGCCTGCCCGAGGGTGCGGAAGACCTCGCGGGGGAAGTGCTCGCCGTCGGCGGCCGTGCGCTCGGCCTCGTCGACCCGCGGTCGGAGCTCCTTCGTGCAGATCTCCCGGGTGAGGTCGATGAGGTCCTGACCGATCTCCGTGGGCATGATCCGGGTTGCTGGCATGGCGCAGATCGTAGTAGTAGGACGTCCTACTACCTATTCACCTTCTCCCGGGGCAGGTCAGGCCGGGTACGCAGTGATCTCGCTCGCCTTGACGACCGCCCAGAGGGCCACCCCGGGGCGGATGCCGAGCGCGGCGACCGCGGCCGCCGTGACCTCCGCCGTGAGCGGGAGCGGGCCCGCGAGCCGGACCCGGGCGGACTGGCCGGCGAGCTCGACGCCGGAGACGGTGACGGCCCACGCGTTCCGGGGGGACCCGGCGGGTCGGGCCGGGTAGAGGGCGACGGCGGACGGCGCGAACGCCACCCAGGACGCGCCGCGGTGGTCGTGGCCGGCGGTGATGACGTCGCCGCCCGCGGTGGCGACGGTCCGCCCGTCCCGCGCCTCGCCCCGGGAGAGGTTGAGGCCGACGACGGTGGCGACGTACGCGCTCCGCGGCCGGGCGACGACCTCGAGCGGGGTCCCCGACTGGGTGACCGAGCCGTTCTCGAGGAAGACGAGGCGGTCGGCGAGGGTGAGCGCGTCGAGCGGGTCGTGGGTGACGAGGACGGTGACCCCGCCGAACCCGGGCAGGCGGTGGGCGAGCCCGGCCCGGGTCGTGTCCCGGGTCCGCGGGTCGAGGGCCGAGAGCGGCTCGTCGAGGAGGAGGAGGTCCGGGTCGGTGGCGAGCGCGCGGGCGAGGGCGACCCGCTGGGCCTGCCCGGTCGACAGCTCGCCGGGCCGGCGCCGGGCGAGGTCCCCGACGTCGAGGCGGTCGAGCTCGGCGGCGGCCCGGCGACGGGCGTCGCCCCGGGCGCGGCCGCGGCTGCGGGGGCCGTAGGCGACGTTGTCGAGGGCGCTGAGGTGGGGGAAGAGGAGGGGGTCGGCGGTGACGAGACCGGTCGAGCGCTCGTGCGGCGCCCGGTGCGCCCCCCCGTCGGCCCACACCGCCCCGGCGACCCGGACGGTGCCGGCGCGCAGCGGGGCGAGGCCGGCGAGGGCGTCGAGGAGCGTCGACTTCCCGGCCCCGTTCGGGCCGAGCACGGCGAGCACCTCGCCGGGCCCCGCGGTGAGCGCGACGTCGAGCTCGAGCTCCCCGCGCCCGAGCCGGACATCGGCCTCGAGGCTCACCGCAGCCACCGCCCGCGGAGCGCCCCGAGGACCCCGACGCAGACGACGAGCATGACGACGCTGAGCGCGACGGCGGTCTCCGGGTCGCGCTCGAGCGCGGTGTAGACGGCGAGCGGGGCGGTCTGGGTCCTCCCCGTGAAGTTGCCCGCGAAGGTGATCGTCGCCCCGAACTCACCGAGCGCCCGCGCCCACGCGAGCGCGGCCCCGGCCGCGATTCCGGGCGCGGCCATGGGGACGGCGACGGTCCGGAACACCCGGGCGGGCGAGGCGCCGAGGGTCGCCGCGACGGCGTCGTACCGGCGGTCGACCGCCCGGAGGGTCCCCTCGACGGCGACGACGTAGAACGGCATGGCGACGAAGGTCTCGGCGAGGACGACGGCGACGGGCGTGAACGGGACGGTGACTCCGGCGAGGCTCGCGAGCGGCTCGCCGACGAGGCCGCGCCGGCCCCAGGCCATGAGGAGGGCGACCCCGCCGACGACCGGGGGCAGGACGAGGGGGACGGTGACAAGGGCCCGCAGCCACGGGACGAGCGGGTGCCCGGAGCGGGCGAGGAGCCAAGCGAGCGGGGTGCCGAGGAGGACCGAGAGCGCGGTCGTCGTCAGCGTCGTCATCACGGACAGCCGGACGGCGGGGAGGACGGTGGGGTCGGCGAGGTGGCCCGGCAGGCCGGTCCAGTCGGTCCGGGACAGGAGCGCGAGGAGGGGCAGGAGGAGGAGCAGGAGCGCGAGCGCCGCGGGGACGAGGAGGACGGGGGCGTGGGCCGCCCCCGCGCGCCGGCGGCTCACGGGGCGAGGAACCCGTGCCGGGCGAGCGCCGCGCGCCCGGCCGCCGAGGCGAGGTAGCCGGCGTACGCCTCCGCTCCGGAGCTGTTGTCCAGCCGGACGAGCGGGTAGGGCAGGGTCGCGTTGACCGCGTCCGGGATGGGGACGCCGTGGACGCGCGCGCCCGCGGAGACGACGTCGGAGCGGTAGACGACGGCGGCGTCGACCTCCCCGAGGCGGACCTTGGCGAGGGTCGCCTTGACGTCGGTCTCCCGGGAGACGACGTGCGGGGTGACGCCGGCCCGCGCGAGGACGGCGTCCGCGGCCTCGCCGCACGGGGCCGTCGCGACGCAGAGGACGACGTCGGTGCCCGCTCGGGCGAGGTCGCCGAGGGTGCGGACCCCGGCAGGGTTGTCCGGCGGGGTGGCGACCTCAAGGGCGTTCCTCGCGATCGTCGTCGTCAGCTCGGACCGGTGGAGGTCGGCGGGGAGCTCGTCGAGGGCGGCCGTCCCCGCGGCGGCGAGGAGGTCGGCCGGGGCGCCGCCGGCGACCTGCTGGGCCAGTGTCGTGCTCGACCCGAAGCTCGTCCGGACCTCGACGTCCGGGTGCTCGGCCTCCCAGGCGGCGGCGAGCTCGGTGAGCGGCTCGGTGAGCGAGGAGGCCGCGAGGACGGTGACGACGGCGTCGCCACCCCGCGAGCCGGTGCCCGAGGCCGCCGCCGACCCGGTGGCCCCGCACCCGGCGAGCAGGGCCCCGGCGAGCAGGGCCCCGGCGAGCGCGCCGCCGCCGACGACGGGCCGGCGCGGCAGGCGTCGCGGGGGGCGTCCCGGGGGGCGTCGCAGGGTCACCGGGGGACCCCGACGACGACGTGGGTCGACTTGATGCTCGCGACGGCGATCGAGCCCACCTCGAGGCCGAGCTCGTCGACGGCCTCCCGGGACATGAGGGAGACGATCCGGAAGGGGCCGGCCTGCATCTCGACCTGGGCCATGACGGTGTCGGTGAGCACCCGGGTGACGATGCCGCGCATCCGGTTGCGTGCGGACTCCTCGGCGACCGTCCCGACCGGCGCGGGGGCGGCGACCTCCTGGGCGACGGCGGCGAGGTCGACGCCGTCGACGGCGAGCCGTCCGGCGGCGTCCCGGATCCCCGGCAGCCGCCCGGAGTCGACCATCCGGCGGACGGTGTCGTCGGAGACGCCGAGTAGCTCAGCGGCCTCGGCAATCCGCAGATGCGTCATGGGTAGGAGCATACGTCCGCATCTGCGGACTCATCGCGGGACGCTCTCCCCGTCCTCGAGGGGGAGGAGGGCGGGACGCTTCGCGGTGACGGCGTCCCCGGACGAGCGGCCGGTGAGCCGGCGCTGGACCCACGGGGCGAGGTGCTCGCGGGCCCACGCCGCGTTCGCGGTCGCGGACTCCCGGCGGGTGAGCGGCGCGACGGGCGGCAGCGGGGTCCGCCAGTCGGCGTGGTCGGTGTCGTGACCGAGCGCGGAGAAGGCGGCGAGGGCGACCCGCCGGTGCCCTTCGCTCGTCATGTGGATCCGGTCCTCGGACCACAGCCGCCAGTCGCGCAGGGCCCGCATCCCCCACTGGTTGAGGACATAGCACCCGTGCCGCTGGGCGATCGTGAAGAGGTTGGCCGTGTGGATCGCGTGCCGGCCTCGCAGGTGCCGGATGACCGGGGCGTCGGCCGGGTCGACCGGGGTGGCGAGGAGGACGTCGGCGCCCGCGTCCCGGAGCCGGACGACGGCCTCCTCGAGCCGCGCGGCGATCCCGTCGAGGTCGGCCCGGGGCCGGAGGATGTCGTTGCCGCCGCCGACCACGGACACGAGGTCGGGCTCGAGGTCGAGGGCGGCGTCGAGCTGGGGGCCGACGACGTCGGCGAGGAGACGGCCGCGGACGGCGAGGTTGGCGTACCGCAGCCTCTCGCCGTGGCCGGCGGCGACGCCGTCGAGGTGGCCGGCGAGCCGGTCCGCCCAGCCGACGAACCGGTCGGGCGCCCGCGGGTCGGCGTCGGACATCCCCTCGGTGAACGAGTCGCCCACGGCCACGTAGCGGTGCCAGACCTTGCCGGCCTCGGGCAGATGGGTCGTCATGGAAGCCTCCAGTCGATCGGGTCGCCGCCCTGCGCGACGAGCAGCTCGTTGGCGCGGCTGAACGGGCGGGAGCCGATGAAGCCGCTGTGGGCGGACAGCGGTGAGGGGTGGGCGCTCTCGACACGGGGCACGGCCCCGAGGCGGCCGGCGAGACTCCGGGCATCCCGTCCCCAGAGCACCGCGACGAGGGGGCCCCCGCGCGCGACGAGCGCGTCGATGGCCTGTTCGGTCACCGACTCCCACCCCCTGCCGCGGTGGCTCGCGGGTGACCCCGGCCGGACGGTGAGGACCCGGTTGAGGAGCATGACGCCGCGGTCGGCCCACGGCGAGAGGTCCCCCGTGCTCGGCGTGGGCACCCCGAGGTCGGAGGCGAGCTCGCGGTAGATGTTCGCGAGGCTCCGGGGCACCGGCGCGACGCCGGGGGCGACGGAGAACGAGAGACCGACGGCATGGCCGGGAGTGGGGTAGGGGTCCTGGCCGACGATGAGGACCCGGACGTCCGCGAGTGGCTGCTCGAACACCCGCAGGACGTGCGCGCCCGCCGGGAGGTAGCCGTGCCCCGCCTCGACCTCGGACCGGAGGAACGCGCCGAGCTCGCCGACGGTCCCGGCGACCGGGGCGAGCGCCTCACGCCACGTCGGGTGGACGAGGTCGGTGAGCGGGCGGGCGGCGGGCACCCGTCGACGGTAGCCGACCCCGGGGTCCTGCCTGTCCCCGGCTCCGCCGTCCCGGGGCCGGGCGGCACCCGAGACGACCCCGCCCGAATCGCCCGGGCGCTCCCGTCGGGTGCGTCTCCGCGGGTGGGGAACCCGTCCCGCCGGAACGCCCCGTTCAGGCCCGTCGTGCGGTTCACTATGGGGGTGGATCCCGCGCCCGTGCCTCCCGCCGGGGAGCCCGTCGCGAGCCGGCAGCTGGACGGTGTCTACCAGGGGATCGTCGACGACCTCAGCGAGCGGTACGCCGGCACCTTCTCGCGCTCCGAGGTGGTGGCCGCCGTCGAGGATAGCCGCCAGCGACTCGAGCCGACCGCCAAGGTCACGGCCTACCTGCCGATCTTCGTCCGGCGGTTCGCCCGCGACCGGTTGCTCTCGATCGCCGAGCGGGAGGGACGCACGGCCAAGGAGGTCCTCCACGTCCTCTTCGTCTGCCGGGGGAACGCCGGCCGCTCCCAGATGGCCGCCGCGTTCGCCGAGCAGCTCTCCGAGCACCGGCTCCGGGCGAGCTCGGCGGGCACCGAGCCGTCCGAGCACGGCGTCCTGCCGGACGTCCACGACGCGATGGCGGAGAAGGGGTACGACCTCAGGGAGTCCTTCCCGAAGCCGGTCACCGAGGACGCGGCCGACGCCGCCGACGTCATCGTGACGATGGGCGTCGACGAGCAGCACCTCCCGGCCCACGGCAAGCACACCATCCAGTGGGACGTGGCCCCCGTCGTCGGGGAGCCCACCGAGACCGTCCGCCGGGTCCGGGACGACATCGAGCGCCGCGTCCGCGACCTCGTCGTGGCACTCGTCGACCGCCACTGAGCCCGCCGCCGCGCCGGGGAGGTGCCCCCGGTGTCGCGGCTGCCTAGACTCGCCGCGTGCACGGCATCAACGACACGAACATCGCCGAGCTCGGCACGGCCGTCCTCGCCTACGCCGAGGACCGGCTCAGGCTCGAGCCCGTCCCGCTCGACCACCCCCGGACCCAGGCCGAGCTCGACGCCGTCGCCGGGAGCGCGGTCACCGAGGACGGCATCGGGGGCATCGCCGCGCTCGACCTCTTCGCCGAGCACCTCGCCCCCGCGTGCCTGTCGACCGACCACCCCCGATACCTCAGCTTCATCCCCTGCGCGCCGAGCGACGCCGCCGCGATGTTCGACCTCGTCGTCGGCGCCTCCTCGATCTACGGGGGGTCGTGGCTCGAGGGGGCCGGGGCCGTCTACGCGGAGAACCAGGCGCTGCGGTGGATCGCCGACCTCGCCGGCCTTCCCGCCGAGGCCGGCGGCGTGTTCACCCCCGGCGGGTCGATCGGCAACCTCTCCGCGCTCGTCGCCGCGCGGCACACCGCCAGGGCGCGCGCCGCCGACGGGGCCCGCCCGTACCGGGTCGCGGCGACCGAGGGGGCGCACTCCTCGATCGCGTCGGCGTGCGAGGTCATGGACGCCGAGTTCGTCGGCGTCGCCGTCGACGAGGACTGGCGGCTCTCCGGGCCTAACCTCCGGGCGGTCCTCGAGGAGCACGGCCCGGAGACCTTCTTCGCCGTCGTCGCGACCTCTGGGACGACGAACTTCGGGATCATCGACGACCTCGCCGCGGTCGGCGAGGTCTGCCGGGAGTACGGGATCTGGTTCCACGTCGACGGCGCGTACGGCGGTGCCGGGCTCGCCGCGCCCTCGCTCGCCGGCCGCTACACGGGCATCGAGCTGTGTGACTCCTTCATCGTCGACCCGCACAAGTGGCTGTTCGCGCCGTTCGACTGCTGCGCCCTCCTCTACCGCGACCCCCGCCTCGCCCGGGCGGCCCACACCCAGAAGGCCTCCTACCTCGACGTCCTCACCGGCGCCCCGGAGTGGAACCCCACCGACTACGCCGTCGGCCTCACCCGCCGGGCACGGGGCCTGCCGTTCTGGTTCTCCCTCGCGACGCACGGCACGGCCGCGTACGCCGCCGCCGTCGAGCGGACCCTGGAGGTGACCCGGTACGCCGCCGAGGAGATCCGCCGGAGGGAGGAGGTCGAGCTCGTCCGGGACCCGGAGCTGTCGGTCGTCGTCTTCCGCCGGCTCGGCTGGGGTCCGGCCGACTACCAGGCCTGGTCGGACCGCCAGCTCGAGCGGGGGTTCGCGTTCGTCGTTCCCACCTCGCACGCGGGGGAGACGCTCTGCCGGTTCGCCATCGTCAACCCCCGGACCGCCGAGGCCGACATCGCCGGGATCCTCGACACGATGGCGTGACCGCCCGGAGGGCCGAATGACATGACTGTCATTCGGCCCTATAGTGGCGCCCACCGACATGAGTGCCACCACGAAGGGTCGAGATCGTTGAGCACTGCCGAGCAGGTCGAGCACGCCGTCCCCGAGCTGTCCGAGCGGGACCGCGAGATCCTCGCGTTCGAGCGCCAGTGGTGGAAGTACGCGGGGAGCAAGGAGCAGGCGATCCGCGAGCTCTTCGAGATGAGCTCGACCCGGTACTACCAGGTCCTCAACGCCCTCATCGACAACCCGGAGGCGCTCCGCGAGGACCCGATGCTCGTCAAGCGGCTCCGCCGGCTGCGGACCCAGCGTCAGCGCAGCCGGAGCGCTCGCCGGCTCGGGGTCACCACCTCCTGAGGGGCGGGTCGGACCGCCTCCGGCCGGTTCTCCGGCCGTCCCGGCCCGGGCGTCGCCGGTCTCGTCACCGTGACGACGTTCCCCCCGGCCTCCCCGTCCGGGCACGCGCGCGGCTCCCGGCGCATGATGGGGGGATGAGCGACGTGGACTGGAGCACCCCTGAGGGCCTCGCCGAGATCGCCCGGCGGCTGGCCGGCGCCATCGACGGCTGGCGTGACCCGGTGATGTACGCCGTCGGGCTGAGCTCGGCGACGAGCTCCCCGGAGTGGGAGTTCCCCCACGTCAACGCGCCACCCAGCGGGACGCCGCTGCCTGCTGCCGTCCTCGCGACCGTCCTTCGACACGACGGCTCGACGGCGACCGTCGAGCTCACGACGAGCCAGCTCGAGGCCGCCGTCGAGAGCCTCGCCCCGGCCGAGGCGTGCACGAGCCGGGAGCACCCGAACCTCGAGGCGTGGCGGGCGCTCCTCACCGACGCCCGGGCCAACCCCGCCCGGGTCGCCGTCGCCGTGTTCGTGGCCGACGCGGACGACCCGGTGACCTCCGAGGCCGACGGCGCGATGCGCCTGCTCGTCGAGGGCCACCACCCGGCGCCCTGACCCGGGTGGCGGACCCGTTTGCACTCTCGGGGTGTGAGTGCCAATAATGGCGTTAGCACTCTCGCCATGAGAGTGACAACTGACCAGTCGGTGAGGCCCGGTCGGTCACGGTGACGTGAGCCGTGGCTCCCGGGTCGTCCGTCGCGGGCGCCGTCTGGTCGTCACATTCGATTCGCGTGGGAGGAACCACCCGAATGGCCAAGACCATTGCATTCGACGAGGAGGCACGCCGCGGCCTCGAGCGAGGGATGAACACCCTCGCCGACGCGGTCAAGGTCACCCTCGGCCCCAAGGGCCGCAACGTCGTCCTGGAGAAGAAGTGGGGCGCCCCCACGATCACCAACGACGGTGTCTCGATCGCCAAGGAGATCGAGCTCGAGGAGCCGTACGAGAAGATCGGCGCCGAGCTCGTCAAGGAGGTCGCCAAGAAGACCGACGACGTTGCCGGTGACGGGACGACGACCGCCACGGTCCTCGCCCAGGCGCTCGTCCGCGAGGGGCTGCGCAACGTCGCCGCCGGCGCGAACCCGATGGCCCTCAAGCGGGGCATCGAGCAGGCCACCGAGGCCGTCGCCGCCCAGCTGCTCCAGATGGCCAAGGAGATCGAGACCAAGGAGCAGATCGCCTCCACCGCGTCCATCTCCGCCGCCGACCCCGAGATCGGGGACGTCATCGCCGAGGCGATGGACAAGGTCGGCAAGGAAGGCGTCATCACCGTCGAGGAGAGCAACACCTTCGGCCTCGAGCTCGAGCTCACCGAGGGCATGCGCTTCGACAAGGGCTACATCAGCCACTACTTCGTCACGGACACCGAGCGGATGGAGGCCGTCCTCGACGACCCGTACGTGCTCGTCGTCAACTCGAAGGTCTCGGGCATCAAGGACCTCCTCCCGCTGCTCGAGAAGGTCATGCAGTCCGGCAAGCCGCTCCTCGTCATCGCCGAGGACGTCGAGGGCGAGGCCCTGTCGACGCTCGTCGTCAACAAGATCCGCGGCACCTTCAAGTCGGTCGCCGTCAAGGCCCCCGGCTTCGGGGACCGCCGCAAGGCCATGCTCGCCGACATCGCCATCCTCACCGGCGGGCAGGTCATCTCGGAGGAGGTCGGGCTCAAGCTCGACTCCGCCGACCTCGACCTTCTCGGCCGGGCCCGCAAGGTCGTCGTCACCAAGGACGAGACGACGATCGTCGAGGGCGCCGGGGACAACGAGCAGATCGAGGGCCGGGTCAACCAGATCCGGGCCGAGATCGAGAACTCGGACAGCGACTACGACCGCGAGAAGCTCCAGGAGCGCCTCGCCAAGCTCGCCGGCGGCGTCGCCGTCATCAAGGCGGGCGCGGCCACCGAGGTCGAGCTCAAGGAGCGCAAGCACCGCATCGAGGACGCCGTCCGCAACGCGAAGGCGGCCGTGGAGGAGGGCATCGTCGCCGGTGGCGGCGTGGCGCTGCTCCAGGCGACCGAGGCCGCCTTCGAGAAGCTCGACCTCACGGGTGACGAGGCGACCGGGGCGAACATCGTCCGTGTCGCCGCGAGCGCTCCGCTCAAGCAGATCGCGATCAACGCCGGCCTCGAGGGCGGCGTCGTCGCGGAGCGGGTGAGCACGCTCAAGCCGGGCCACGGCCTCAACGCCGCGACCGGCGAGTACGTCGACCTCATCAAGGAGGGCATCATCGACCCGGCGAAGGTCACGCGCTCGGCGCTGCAGAACGCCGCGTCGATCGCCGCGCTCTTCCTCACCACCGAGGCCGTCATCGCCGACAAGCCGGAGAAGGCCGCCGCGGCCGCTCCGGGCGGCGACGACATGGGCGGCATGGGCTTCTGAGGCCCCGCCACCCCTGAGCCGGGCGCGTCGCGCCCGACCAGGAGCCACGCACGGAGGGCGGTCCCCACCTCGGGGGCCGCCCTCCCTGCGTCCCACCGCACTCGGTCGACCCGCAGGTGTTCCGGACGGCTAGGTGGCACGCGGCGGGACAGGGTAGAACGGGGGGGTGCCGCCATCCTCCGCCTCGCCCGGCGTGCCCCCGTCCGGGCCCCTGGTCCTCGGGCCGCTCCTCCGGTACGTCGACGAGACCTCGGCGACGGTATGGGTCGAGACCGCCGACGCCGCCACCGTCACCGTCCGGGCGGGGGAGCGCAGCTGGTCGGCGGGGACCTTCCGCGCGCACGGCCACCACTACGCCCTCGTCGTCGTCGACGGCCTCTCGCCCGGCTCGGTCACCGAGTACACCGTCGACGTCGCCGACCAGCCCGTGTGGCCCCCCGCCGAGGGTGACCTCCCCCCGTCCCGGATCGCGACCCTCTTGCTGTCCCGACCGACCCGGCTCGCGTTCGGCTCGTGCCGGACGAGCGTCCCCCACGACGCCGAGCACACCGCGAGTGACGGCGTCGACGCCCTCCGGGCTTTCGCCCTCGCGCTCGCCCGCGACGAGGTCGTCGCGCCCGACCTCGTCGCCTTCCTCGGCGACCAGGTGTACGCCGACAAGACCTCGGAGGCGATGCGCGAGTTCATCGCCTCACGGCGGGACATCGACGAGCCTCCGTGGACCGAGCTCAAGGACTACGAGGAGTACGCCCACCTCTACCGGCTCGCGTGGAGCGACCCGGCGAACCGGTGGCTCCTCTCGACCGTTCCGAGCACGATGATCTTCGACGACCACGACATCCGCGACGACTGGAACACCTCGTGGTCGTGGCACGAGGCGATCAACCGGACGAGCTGGTGGCACGAGCGCCTCGTCGGTGGCCTCTCGGCCTACTGGGTCTACCAGCACCTCGGCAACCTCGGTCCGGCCGACCTCGAGGACGACGAGGTCTGGAGGCACGTCCGGGCCCACGCCGAGTCCGGGTCACCGGGCGAGGCCGACCTCACCGAGGTCCTCACCGACCTCGCCGAGCGCAACGACCGCCACCCCGAGGCCTACCGGTGGAGCTACGCCCGCCACCTCGGGGACACCCGGCTCGTCGTCGTCGACTCCCGGGCCGCGCGGGTCCTCGAGCCCGGCCGGCGGACGATGCTCGACCCGCTCGAGGCCCGGTGGCTCGGGGAGCAGATGCGCGGCGACGTCGACCACCTCCTCGTCGGGACCTCGCTCCCGTTCCTCCTCCCGCCCGGCCTGCACGACCTCGAGGGGATCAGCGAGGCCGCGGCCGAGGGACGCTGGGGCGAGCGGGTCGCGCAGGGGGCCGAGCGCGCCCGCCAGGCGGTCGACCTCGAGCACTGGGCCGCGTTCCACGACGGCTTCCGCTCGGTCTTCGACATGGTCATGGCGGTCGCCCGGGGGGAGCGGGGCGAGGCGCCGGCCACGGTGACGTTCCTCTCCGGGGACGTCCACAACTCCTACCTCGCCGAGGTCACGGACCCGGGACGGCACGGCTCGCGGGCCCGGATCGTCCAGGCCGTGTGCTCGCCCATCCGCAACCCCATGCCGCGCGGGGTGCGGGTCCTCATGTCGCTCATGGCCAAGGGGCTCGTCCGCCCGATGCGGTTCCTCGCGGCCAACTCCGACGCCATCCCGGACCCGCGCTACCCGTGGTCGGTCACCGACGGGCCGTGGTTCGACAACACCCTCGCGGTGCTCGAGGCTCGGGGTCGACAGATGCGGATCGTCTGGTACACCGGCACCGTCGAGGGGGAGAGGCACGACCGCCCCCGCCTTGACGTCGCCGCCCGGGTCGACCTCGTCTGATCGCGGCGACGCGGTCGTCGAGGTCCGTGCGGTCACGGTCCCGTTGGCTCGGGCCGTGCCCCGAGGTCAGAGGAACATCCGGGTGGCCGCGGCCTCGGTCTCGGCGTACTGCGCACCGGCGCTCGCGAGGAGCTGCCCGACCGTGTCGAGGGACTGGCGAACCTGCTGCTGGGTTGCCTGCCACTCGGCGACGACCCCCTGGAAGCGTCCGGACGCCGTGCCCGTCCACGCCTCCTGGAGGGCGACGAGGCGGCCCATCATCGCGCTCACCTGTCCCTCGATCTCCCCGGAGATCCGGGCGATGTCGCCGGACGCGGCCTGGATGCGGGCGGTGTCGACCTGGAACTGTGTGGACATGCGGGCTCCTCCCCGTCGTCGGGCCCGGGCGGACCCGACGCCTCCACGCTAGGGACGCACGCGCCCAGGACCGGGGAGTTGTCCACAGGCCGCGAGACGCTAGCGTGCCCAGGGTGACCCTCTGGATCGACCCCCCGCGCTGGCCAGCCCACGGCCGGGCGTGGTCCCACCTCGTCAGCGACACCTCGTGGGCCGAGCTCCACGAGTTCGCCGAGTCCGTCGGGCTCGACCGGCGCCTCCACGAGGGGGACCACTACGACGTGCCCGAGGAGCGGTACGCCGAGGTCGTCGCGGCCGGGGCCCGTCCGGTCGAGGGACGGGAGCTCGTCCGCATCCTCCGGGCGAGCGGCCTGCGGCTCGCCAAACGCCGCGGGGAGCGCGGCGTCGCCCGCGTCCTGGGCGTGCGGTTCCCGGACGGGAGCAGCGCCGACGTCGACCTCGTCGCGAGCGACCGGCCCGCCCTCGACGCCCGGGTCTTCGCCGCCATGGTCTTCACCGAGGACGCGGGCGGCTCGTACGCCCTGACGTGGAGCGTCCGTCGGCTCGAGTGGGGCTCCCCGGGCGGGGGCCGCGCACCCGGCGAGCCGGTGCTCGCCACCGCGGTGCGTGAGGCCCGCGAGGAGGTCGGCCTCGACCTCGACCCCCACGGGCTCGAGCCCGTCGGCTACGAGCGGTTCCACCCCCGCGGCGAGGGACCGCTCTGGCAGCCCGGACGCGACCTCCTCCAGGTGTTCCGCACCCGGCTCCCGGCGACGGCGCCGGCGCTCGTCGGGGAGCCGGGGACACGGGACCCCCGGTGGGCCGGGGCGGCGGAGTTCGAGGCGCTGTGCGGGGACCGGTTCTGGTGGCCCCTCGCCGCCCACGTCCTCAGCCGGCGAGCCGGTCGAGCTCCCGGGTGAGGTTCCCCCGGGCGGCCGCCGTCCACGCCCTCCTGGCGTACCGGGTCGCGTAGACGTCGGGACGGGCGAGGAGGGGCCGGAGCACCGCGGTCCGACCGTGGGCGTACACCTCGTCCGGGACGGCAAGGTACTCCTCGCGCACCTGGAGGCAGTACTCGTCGAACCGTGCGGCGGGAGCGGCGAGCACCCAGAGGTCGGCGTCGTGGAACGCCTCGGCGAGCGGGTCCCCGACCGGGACGTCGTGGGCGACCGTGTCGAGGACGAGCCCGGTGACCCGGTCGACGTCCGCCGGGTGGACCCCGAGGCGGGGGAGGTCGCGGACGGCGAGCTCGGCGCTCGCCCGCTCGCTCGGCCCGGGGTCGGCGATGAGGTAGACGGCGTCGTGGAACCACGCGGCGACCCGGGCGAGCGCGCCCTCGCGGGTCCCGAGCTCGCCGACGTCTGCGAGGTGGTCGAGCGCCTGGAACATCTCGGTGAGGTGCTGGAGGGTGTGGTACCGCCGGTGCGCCTCGCCCCAGCGCAGGAGCAGGTCGTCGGCGACCGCACGGGCGGTCCCGGGGTCGAGGTCGAGGCTGAGCAGGCCGAGGTCGCGACGCCAGCGCGCGTGGAGTTCCGCCACGCCCGCAGTGTCGCAGAGCGCGTCCCGGACCGCCCGGGACCTTCCGCCCGCCCGCGGACCGGTCCACCCGTCGAGCAGACGGCTCTGCCGGGGCGGTGACACCGGCGCGAGGAGGGGTGGGACCCGCGCTGCGGTGTGACCGGCCCCGGCAGAGGACCGTGGGCCCCGTGCGGTGACGGGGCGACGCCCGGGTCAGTTCCCGGACTGGGCGACGAGGGTGGCCGCCACCTCCTGGCTCGAGCCGTTCCGGAGGACGGTGAGGGTGACCTCGTCACCGACCTGCCGTTCGCGGATCGCGGCGACGAGGGAGATGGCCGAGTCGACCTGCTCCCCGTCGACGGCGACGACGAGGTCGCCCTTCTTCAGCCCGGCGTCGGCAGCCGGGGTCCCCGGCAGGACACGGGCGATATCGGCCCCGGCCCGGGTGGCCGTCCCGTCGCTCGCCGTGCCGTCCTGGGGGGCGACGCCGAGGTACGCGTGCTGCGCCGACCCCGTCTGGATGAGCTGCGAGGCGATCGACTTCGCCTCGTTGACCGGGATCGCGAAGCCGATGCCGATGCTCCCGCTCTGACCGCCACCCGAGCCGAGCGACGCGATCGAGGAGTTGATCCCGACGAGCCGCCCGTCGGAGCTCACGAGCGCCCCGCCGCTGTTGCCCGGGTTGATCGCGGCGCTCGTCTGGATGGCGTTCGTCACGACCGGTTCGGCCTGCTGCTGCTGGAACGGGCTGCTCGACTGCCCGGTCGTCACCGGCCGGTTGAGGGCGCTGACGATCCCCGTCGTCACCGTCCCGGAGAGGCCAAGGGGGTTGCCGACCGCCATCACCGGGTCCCCGACCTTGAGCTTGTCGGAGCTGCCGAGCGAGATCGGCTTGAGGTCGTTCGGCCCGTTCTGCAGCGTGATGACCGCGAGGTCGGTCGAGGGGTCGGTGCCGGCGACCGACGCGGCGTACGTCCGACCGTCGCTGAGGGTGACCTGGATCCGTCCGTTCCGCCCGCCCTCGACGACGTGGTTGTTCGTGAGGATGTGCCCCTTGGTGTCGTAGACGACGCCCGAGCCCTGGCCGCCGCCCTGGGCGGTCTGGACGGTGATGGCGACGACGCTCGGGGAGACCGCGCTCGCCGTCGCCGCCCAGTTCGGGTTGCTCGCGTCGGCCTGGATGACCGGGCTGGACCCAGTGTCCGCCGACGGCGAGGTCGAGGCCGTCGGGGTCGCGCCCTCGTCCCCGAGGGAGGTGGCGGCGTACGTCCCGCCGCTCGCGAGTGCGGCGGCGAGGACGGCGACGCCGACGAGCTCGCCGAGCCGGCGGCCGCGGCGGGGTCCGGTGGTGGTCGCCCGGGATCCGGGGCCGCCCGGAGGTGGGCCCCAGGACGGGGCGCCGTGCGGTCCGCGGTAGCCGGACTGGTCGCCGAACCACATCGGCGCCGTGTGCTCGCCCGACCCGGGCGGGGTGGGCGCGGAGGCCGCGCCCGGGGGCGTCGACGTGCCCCCCGGTGCGGGGGCCGCGGGCTCGGTGGGCTGGTCGTGGCTGTGCGGCGAGCCGGACCCCCCCGTGGCCCGGGGATCCCTCGGGTCCGGGCGGTGCGGGCCGTACGGGTCGGTCATTGCTGCTCCCTTGGTCGTCGTGCGTTCCCCACAGTCAAACCCACCGAGGTCAGACCGGGCTGGATGGATCCTGTGAGTTCACTGAAGGCAGCTCGACGACGAACGTCGCGCCGCCGCCCGGGGTGCGGGTGACGCCGACCCGCCCGCCGTGCCGCTGGGCGATCGCCGCGACGATGGCGAGGCCGAGCCCGCTGCCGCCCCCACGGTCGGAGCGGGACCGGGCCGGGTCGGCCCGGAAGAACCGTTCGAAGACCCGCCGGGCGGCGGCGGGGTCGATGCCCGGGCCGTGGTCGCGGACCTCGACGACGGCCGTGTCCCCCTCGGCCCCGGTCCCGACCGCGACCTCGATGGGCGTCCCGGCGGGGGTGTGGGTGATGGCGTTCGTCAGGAGGTTGCCGAGGACCTGCTGGAGCCGGGCCCCGTCGCCGGTGACGGTGACTGGGGCGAGCCCTCCGGAGAGCCCGAGGAGGGTGATCCGACGGCCAGGGTCGCGCACCCGGGCGTCCTGGACCGCCTCGGCCCCGACGACGGTGAGGTCTACCGTGGTCCGCTCGAGGGGCCGCTCGTCGTCGAGCCGCGCGAGGAGGAGAAGGTCCTCGACGAGGCCGCTCATCCGGGCCGCCTCGCCCTCGATCCGTCCCATGGCGCCGGCGACCGCGCCCTCGTCGCGCACGGCCCCCTGCCGGTAGAGCTCGGCGTACCCGCGGACGGTCGCGAGCGGGGTCCGCAGCTCGTGCGAGGCGTCGGCGACGAACTGACGCATCCGGTCCTCGGAGGCCTCGCGGACGGCGAACGACTGCTCGATCTGGCTGAGCATCGCGTTGAGGGACTGGGCGAGCGAGGTGATCTCGTCCCCGGCCGGGCGAGTGGGGATGCGCCGGCTCAGGTCGCCGGAGGCGATCGCGGCGGCGGTGTCCTCGATCTCGGTGAGCGGCCGGAACGCGCGGTGGACGGCGTACCAGCCGATGACGGCGCACGCGAGGAGCATCGTCACCGCGATGAGGGAGGTGACGAGGAGCAGCCTGTGGACGGTGTGGTCGAGCCCGCTGAGGGACACCCCGACGACGAACGTCGCGCGTCCGTTCGTCAGCTTGCCGGCGATGAGGCGCCACTCCATGTCACCGTCCGCCGAGCCGACGGTGAACGGCTGCCCGGAGCGGACCCGCGGGTCGTCCAGGGGGAGGTCGGGGACCCTGGGGTGGAGGGCCTCGCCCGTCGGGTTGACGGAGATCCGCGAGCTGCCGTCGGTCGGGAGGAAGACGACGGCGTACCCCGTGGGGATCCGGTTCCGGCCGTTGTTCGTGATGTCGTCGAGGGCCTGCGCGGCGACCGGGCGGGCCGCGCTCCGCAGCTCCTTGTCGATCCGGCCGAGCAGGTCCCGCTGCATGAGGTAGGCCGAGGCGGCGACCGTCAGCGTCAGGGCGACGAGGAGGAGGACGAGGAGGATGGCGACGAGCCGTGCGCGCAGCGGGATCGCGCGGAGCCGTTCGACGACGGGTCGGGTGGGGCCGGCCGAGAGGGCGGCCGCCATCAGCCCGCCGGCGGGAGCCGGAGGACGTAGCCGACGCCGCGTCTGGTGTGGATGAGCGGCGGGAGGCCGGCGACGTCGATCTTCCGGCGGAGGTAGGAGATGTAGGACTCGACGATCCCGGACTCCCCGCGGAAGTCGTAGTCCCACACGTGGTCGAGGATCTGGGCCTTCGACAGGACCCGGTTCGGGTTGAGCATGAGGTAGCGAAGGAGCTTGAACTCCGTCGGCGAGGTCTCGATGACGTGGCCGGCGCGGCGGACCTCGTGCGAGTCCTCGTCGAGCTCGAGGTCCTCGAACCTCAGGGTCGCCGTGTCGGCGTCCGCCTCCCCGCGGGTCCGCCGGAGGACGGCGCGGATCCGGGCGATGACCTCCTCGAGGCTGAACGGCTTCGTCACGTAGTCGTCCCCGCCGACGGTGAGCCCCTTGACCTTGTCGTCGACCGAGTCGCGGGCGGTGACGAAGACGATGGGGAAGCGTCGGCCGGTCTCGCGCAGGCGGCTCGTCACGGTGAACCCGTCCATGTCCGGGAGCATGATGTCGAGGACGACGAGGTCGGGGTCGACGTCCCGGGCCGCGCGGAGGGCCGAGCTGCCGTCCTCGGCGGTGTGCACCTCGAACCCGGTGAACCGCAGGG
The DNA here is from genome assembly GCA_963783735.1 of uncultured Actinomycetota bacterium. Classification (GTDB taxonomy): domain Bacteria; phylum Actinomycetota; class Actinomycetes; order Actinomycetales; family Dermatophilaceae; genus CAWDAQ01. The sequence goes on from CAWAOO010000001.1 coordinate 501,290, forward strand.
AGGTCGCAAGGAGCTCGCGGATGTTCGGCTCGTCCTCGACGACGAGCAGCCGGGCCTCGGGGGTCGTTGTCGTGCTCACTCCACCAGTGTGGGTGCAGTGTCTGGGAGTTTCCTGACAATGCTCTGGGTAGCACTCCTTGATACCATATGGGGTATCAGGTCGCCGGGGCAGGTCCGACGGCCGTCTCGCCGGAGGCCGGATCCCGACGCAGCCCGCGCACGCCGCCCTCCCCGAGACCCGCGAGCAGCAGGAGGTCCCCGCCGTGCAGGTCGAACCCGACACCCTCACCGCCGCCCTCAACAGGCTCCGACGCGCCCAGGGCCAGCTCTCCGGAGTCATCCGGATGATCGAGGAGGAGCGGGAGTGCGCTGATGTCGTCACCCAGCTCGCGGCGGTCTCGCGCGCACTGGACAAGGCGGGCTTCGCGATCATCGCGACGAGCCTCCAGCAGTGCATCCTGGCCGGGGAGCCCGCCGCGCTCGACCGCGAGAAGCTCGAGAAGCTCTTCCTCTCCCTCGCCTGACTCCGCACTTCGTGCCCACGCGGCTGGGTGGGCACGAAGTCTTGGTGGGCGGGTCAGGTGGCCGGGTCGAGGTCGTCGGCGTCGACGATCCGGTAGGCGTAGCCCTGCTCGGCGAGGAACCGCTGCCGGTGGGCGGCGAACTCCGCGTCGACGGTGTCCCGGGCGACGACGGTGTAGAAGTGCGCGGTCCGGTGGTCCCCCTTCGGCCGGAGCACCCGGCCGAGCCGCTGGGCCTCCTCCTGCCGGGAGCCGAACGTCCCCGAGACCTGGATCGCGATGCTCGCCTCGGGGAGGTCGATGGAGAAGTTCGCGACCTTGCTCACGACGAGCGTGTCGATCTCGCCCTCCCGGAACGCCGCGAACAGCCGTTGGCGCTCCTTGACGGTCGTCCCCCCGGTGATGACCTCGGCGTCGAGCCGTCCCGCCAGCTCGTCGAGCTGGTCGAGGTACTGGCCGATGACGAGCGTCGGCTCGCCCCGGTGCCGGGCGACGAGCCGCTCGACGACGGGGAGCTTCGCGTCGCTGCACGCCGCGAGCCGGTAGCGGTCCTCCGGCTCGGCCATGGCGTACGCCATCCGCTGGCCGTCCGGCATCGTCACCCGGACCTCGACACAGTCCGCCGGGGCGATGTAGCCCTGGGCCTCGATGTCCTTCCACGGGGCGTCGAACCGCTTCGGGCCGATGAGCGAGAAGACGTCGGCCTCGCGCCCGTCCTCGCGGACGAGGGTCGCCGTGAGCCCGAGCCGTCGCCGGGCCTGGAGGTCGGCGGTCATCCGGAAGATCGGGGCCGGGAGGAGGTGGACCTCGTCGTAGACGATGAGCCCCCAGTCGCGGGCGTCGAGGAGGTCGAGGTGGGTGTACGCGCCCTTGCGTCGGGTCGTGAGGACCTGGTACGTCGCGATCGTCACCGGCCGGACCTCCTTGCGGGCACCGGAGTACTCACCGATCTCGTCCTCGGTGAGGGAGGTCCGCGCGATGAGCTCGTCGCGCCACTGCCGGGCCGAGACGGTGTTCGTCACGAGGATGAGCGTCGTCGAGCCGGCCCGGGCCATCGCGCCGGCGCCGACGAGGGTCTTCCCCGCGCCGCAGGGGAGGACGACGACGCCGGAGCCGCCGTCCCAGAAGCCGGCGACCGCCTGGGACTGGTAGGGGCGCAGGGTCCAGCCGTCCTCGAGCAGGTCGATCGGATGGGCCTCGCCGTCGACGTACCCGGCGAGGTCCTCGGCGGGCCAGCCGACCTTGAGAAGCTCCTGCTTGAGGTGGCCCCGCTCGGACGGGTGGACGAGAACCTCGTCGTCGCCGAGGCGGTCCCCGAGAAGCGGGCGGATCTTCTTGTGCCGGAGGACCTCCTCGAGGACCGCGCGGTCGGTCGTGCGGAGGACGAGCCGGTCGCCGTCCTTCTCGAGGAAGAGCCGTCCGTACCGGTCCATCGTGTCGGCGACGTCGACGAGGAGGGCGTGCGGCACGGGGTAGCGGCTGTGCGTGACGAGGGCGTCGACGACCTGCTCGGCGTCGTGCCCGGCGGCCCGGGCGTTCCACAGCCCGAGCGGGGTCACCCGGTAGGTGTGGATGTGCTCGGGAGCCCGTTCGAGCTCGGCGAACGGCGCGACCGCGCGCCGGGCCTCCTCCGCGCGAGGGTGGTCGACCTCGAGGAGGAGGGTCTTGTCGCTCTGGACGATGAGGGCGCCGTCAGTCACGGGTCTCCGTTCAGTAGGTTCCGTCGTAGGACACGCCGCCCCCGGAGCTGACGACGAGGGCGACGATGCCGACGGCGAGGAGGACGAGGACGAGGATCCCGACGGCGAAGGCGATCCAGCCGTAGCGGGCGAACCGGCGGGAGTCCTCCGGGTCCCGCGTCTGCTTCGCCAGCGCCATGATGCCGAGGACGAGCGCCGGGACCTGGGTGATGAGGCAGGTGAGCGTCATGAGTGCGGAGACGACGGTGAGGACGACCGCCGAGACGTTCGTCCGCCCGGGCTGCCCCGTGGCGTACCCGCCGTAGGGCGGCGCCTGCCCGTACGGGGGCTGCCCGTACGGCGACTGTCCGTACGGCGGCTGCCCGTAGGGGGCCTGGCCGGAGGGGTTCTGCCCGTACGGCTGCTGGCCGTAGGGCGCCTGGCCGTACGGCGGCTGGTCCGGCGGCGGGGCCGTGGAGGCATGCCCGTACGGCTGCGGACCCGCGCCCGCCGGCGGGGGCGGCGGCGGGCGTCCCTGCGGGCCCGCCGGCGCCGCGAACGGGTCGCGGGGGTGCTCACCCGAGGAGATCGGGCGGGTCGGGTCCTGCTCGTGGCCTCGGTCGCCCCGGGTGTCGTCGTCGTCCGGCATGTGACGTCCCTCCTCGTCGGTCGGATGCTCGGGCGCCCGGTCGGCCGACCCGCAGGTCGGCCGTTCGGGTCCCGAGCCCAATCTACCGGGGCGCCGGTGCCCGGGCGCGAACGCGGTCTGGTGGGAGGATGGAGGGATGAGCATGTCCCTCCCTCAGCGCGAACCGGCGAGCGACCTCCCCGACCGGGTCACCGTCTACGAGGTCGGCCCGCGCGACGGTCTGCAGAACGAGCAGGCCGTCGTCCCCGCCGAGGTCAAGGCGGAGTTCGTCCGCCGCCTCCTCGCCGCGGGCCTCGAGACCATCGAGACGACGAGCTTCGTCAACCCGGCCTGGGTGCCCCAGCTCGCCGACGCCGCCGAGGTCCTCGAGCTCCTCGGCGAGGACGGGCGCGGCCTCCGCCGTCCCGTCCTCGTCCCCAACGTCCGGGGCCTCGACCGGGCGCTCGAGGCCGGCGTCGGCGCGATCGCCATCTTCGGCAGCGCCACCGAGAGCTTCGCCCGGAAGAACCTCAACCGCACGGTCGCGGAGTCGGTCGAGATGTTCCGTCCCGTCGTCGTCCGGGCTCACGCCTCTGGTCTCTGGGTGCGGGCCTACGTCTCGATGTGCTTCGGCGACCCGTGGGAGGGGCCGGTGCCCGTCGGGCAGGTCGTCGACGTCTGTCACCGGCTCATGGAGCTCGGCTGCGACGAGCTCTCCCTCGGCGACACCATCGGGGTCGGGACGACCGGCCACGTCGCCCGGCTCCTCGACTCCCTCGCCGCGGCCGGGGTCGGCCCGGAGCGGGTCGGCGTCCACTTCCACGACACCTACGGGCAGGCGCTCGCGAACACGATGGCCGCCCTCCGCCACGGCGTCACCGTCGTCGACGCCGCAGCCGGGGGGCTCGGCGGCTGCCCGTACGCGAGGAGCGCCACCGGCAACCTCGCGACCGAGGACCTCGTCTGGGCACTCGACGGCGCCGGCGTCCACACCGGGGTCGACCTCGGCGCCCTCGTCGAGACGAGCACGTGGATGGCGGCCCGGCTCGGGCGCCCGTCCCCGTCCCGGGTCGTCCAGGCCCTGTCCGGCCAGCTGGGGTAGGCCGCTCGGCCGGCCGGCCCGGCCGCGGTCAGTCGGGGGCCACGCCGGTGACCCGGTGGACCGAGAGGGTCCGTGCCGCGCCGTCGCTCGTCCCGTGGACCCGGCCGCCCTCGACCCGGTCGGGGTAGAAGAGCACCCGGGTCACCCGGCCGGACCCATCGCTGTAGCCGACCCAGACCCCCTGCCGGTCCGCCGCGGCCTCCCTGAGCAGGGCGACCGTCGTCGTCGGGTCGGTGCTCGGCAGGACCGGCCCCGGGCGGGCCTCGCGACGCTCGCGCTCGTACGCCGCGGACGCCTCGCCCGCCCGGAGGGCCGCGACGAGCGTCTCGGTGACCTCGGCGTCGACGGGGCGCACGGTCGTCTCCCGGCCGCGCCGGCGCCCGGTGGCCCGGCGCTGCCGCGCCTCCGGGACGACGACGCCGCCGGTCGAGGACTCGATGACCGGCGCCAGGTGGTGGTCGCGGAGCATCTCGAGCACTGTCGTCGCGGCGACTGGGGAGACGAGGACGGTGGGCGCGACCCGCCGCAGCTGGAGCGGCGCGAGGGCGCGGGTGGCGAGGACGGCGTCGAGGCCGGCCGCGTCGTCGCTGCGGACGTAGGAGCCCACCGAGCCGACCCGGGTGTGCCCGTGCCGCCGGGCGACGTCCCGGACGAGGTACTCCAGCGGTTGGGGGAGCGGGGTGTCGCTCGCATCGCCGAGGGCCTCGAGGACCTGGTCCGCGGACCAGCCCGTGTCGAGGCAACGCCGGACGCTCGGCTCGCTGAACCGGTAGACCGTCGCCCCACCGCGCGACTCGACGTCGGCGACGAGCCGCATGAACTGGGCGAGGCTCCCGACGAGCGGTCCCGGAGCGACCGCCGTGAGGTCGGCCTGGAGGAGGACCCGCTCGACGGGGGCCGGGAGGTGGGGGTGCATCGCGCCGGCGAGCGCCTCCGTGGAGACCTCGCCGGAGCGCTCCTCGAGGAGCAGGCGCCCCGCGCTCGAGAGGGCGCCGCGGCCGGTGACCCCGAGCCACTCCGCCTCGGTGAGGATCGCCTCGACGACGGCGGCGAGGTCGCCCGGGACCCGTCGTGGGCGGCGGTGGCGGAGCCGCGCGACGACCGAGTCATGGTCGGGCGCCTGACCGGCCGGGTCCCCGGCGAGGACCTCGAGGACGTCGGACCGGAGCGAGCGGACCGGCGGCCACTGGACGTCCTGACCGAGCGCGTTGACCCGGCCGCCCCCGGGCCCGGCCGTCCCGACGAGGTGCGGCGCCCGGGTCGAGACGAGCCAGCCCCGGGCGAGGTCGGCCCACTGCGTCGCCCCGGGTTGGTGCTGCCAGTCGTCGTACGCCGACGTCGGCGCCCACACCGGGTCGAGCCCACCGTCGTCGTCGACGAGCCCCGCCATCCACGCGACCTCGGCGACGAAGGCGGCCCGCCGGGTGTCGACGTCGAGGGTGGACGCGAGAGCCGTGAGGTCGCGGACCGCGAGGCCCCCGGCCCGGAGCACCCGGGGAGGGGCGGGCCCCCACGTCGAGGCGAGCTCGTCGACGACGAGGAGGAGGTCGCTCACCTGCGCGCCGGCCGCCCGGTCGACGTCGTCGAGCGTGCGCGGCCGCCCGGTCCCCTCCGGCTCGACGAGGACGCGGTCGCGGTGAAGGCGGCCGCCCCGGAGCGCGAGGGCGACCTCGCGGGGGAGCGCGACGCGGTCGCCGTCGAGGGGAAGGAGGAGACCGTGGTCGACGAGCCAGGCGACGCCGCGCGCGGTCGCCCCCTCCTGGTCGCGCGGGCGGGTGCCGACCGGTGGTCCCCAGACGAGCCGGTCGAGGACGGCGGCCGCCTCGGGTGGGGCGTCGTCGCGAAGCGCCCGCGCCTCGCCGGCGGCCGCGACCGCCTGGCCCCGGCCGAGCTCCTCGGCGGGCGCGCCGAGCCCGCCGACGTGCGGCCCGAGGACCTCGGCCACCGTGCGGACGAGGTGGAGCCCGTCCGGGCCCCGCCAGAGCAGGGCCGCCGCGTGGAGGTCGTCGAGGAGCGCGGCGAGCCGGCCACCGTCGGGGTCGCCGAGCAGGCCCGCCAGGTCGGCCGGGGCCGCGGGGGAGCCGGAGACGACGACCGCCTCGAGGGCCCCGAGGTGGGCGGCGTCGAGGTGGTCGACGGCCCGGAGCACGCTCGCCCGGGTGCTCGCCCGGGCCGCGAGCGAGGTGAGGTCGGTCGCGGCCGGTCGGGCGAGGTCCGGACGCAGGAGGAGGAGCCGACGCAGCTCGGCGTCGGACCGGGCCCGGATGTCGTCCGCGAGTGACCGCACCGGTCCACGGTAGTCGCCCGGCCGCCCGGCTACCGTGGGGACCATGCAGCGAAGCCCGAGCGGGGAGCAGTGGACCATCGCGCACGGCGACGAGGTCGCCACCGTCGTCCAGGTGGGGGGCGGCCTGCGGACGTACACGAAGGGGGGCCGCGACGTCCTCGCCGGGTACGACGTCGCGGAGCGCTGCAGGTCCGGCCGCGGCCAGCTCCTCGTCCCGTGGCCCAACCGGGTCCGGGACGGGCGGTACACCCACGACGGCGTCGAGCACCAGCTCGACCTCACCGAGCCCGGCCGCCGCAACGCGAGCCACGGCCTCCTCCGGTGGGCGCTGTGGGAGCTCGAGCACCACAGCGACGACGCCCTCGTCGTCACCGCCCTCCTCCACCCCCAGCCAGGCTGGGACTGGCACCTCGACGTCCGGGTCGGGTACCGGCTCGGGTCGGACGGCCTCACCGTCGAGGTGGCCGCGACGAACACCGGCCGCGGCGTCGCGCCGTTCGGGTTCGGCGCCCACCCCTACGTCGCCACCGGGGGGGTGCCCGTCGGGGAGGTCACCCTCGACGTCCCCGCTGACACCCGGCTGATCGTCGACCCGGACCGGATGCTCCCGACGGGGACCGAGCCCGTCGACGGCGGGGCGTTCGACTTCCGGAGCGGCCGTGCCATCGGGGAGACCGTTCTCGACACCGCCTACACCGGCCTGGCCCGGGGCGGGGACGGGACCTGGCGGGTCCGGGTCGGAGGGCTCGCCGACGGCCGGTCGGTGACGGTCTGGGGCGGCCCCGGGCTCGACTGGACGCAGGTGTTCACCCGCAAGGCCGTGCCCGACCCGAGCGAGCCGCCGTACGAGCTCGGGGTCGCCGTCGAGCCGATGTCGTGCCCGCCGGACGCCCTCAACTCCGGCGTCGACCTCGCCCGGATCGCCCCGGGCGAACGGTGGTCAGCGCGTTGGGGCGTTCGACCAGAGGCGTGACCCGAGGGCGTGCCGGCAGCCCGACCGCCGCGCCGAGAGACGTGGCCGCCGTGGGCGCGCGGCCACGAGCCGGTGCCGGCCCGCCTCCCCGCGGATCGGCCCCCCCGAGAGGGGTCCCTCGCCGTACGGAGCCGGCGCGGCCTCGGTGCTCGGGGCGGGGGCGACCTCCGCGCCGGGGGGCGGCGGGCGGAGGCCGTTGACCTCGGGGGTGATCGTCCGTTCGAGCGCGAGGGAGAGGGCGGCCATGACCGCGCAGCCGCCGACGAGGACCCCGACGTAGAGCAGGGGCAGCTCCCTCTCGAGGAGGACCCCGGCGACGATCGGGCCGCTGATCGCGCCGCCCTGGTAGGCCCCCGAGGTCAGCGCGTTGTAGCGGCCGCGGGCGTGGTCGGGCGCGAGGTCGTTCGTCATCGCCGGGATCGTCGGCTGGAGCATCGTCTCGCCGAGCGCGAAGACGATGCCGAACGCGAGGACGAAGGCCTCGGCGCCGTGGGTGCCGGCGACCAGCCCGCTGCCGCTGAGGGTGACCCACGCGAGCCCCCACGCGAGTGTCATGACGAGGAGGACCCGGGTGCGCCGTCGCCCGGCGATCCACCGCAGGACGGCGAACTGGAACGCGACGATGACGACGGTGTTCACCGCGAACGCCAGGCCGACCGTGCGGGTCGAGACCCCGCCGATCCGCAGCGCGAAGGCCGGGACCCCGGCCTCCATCTGGCCGTAGCCGACGAAGCACCCGAGGAACGTCAGGGCGGTGATCCACAGAACCGCCGGCCGGCGGATGATCCGCAGGTAGGACGCCGCCGGCTCGCCCCCGCCGACGGCACGTGCGGCCCGCCCGTGGACGTGGCGGAGCGGGCCGAGCATGAGGGCGAGCGGGACGAGCATCGTCGCCGCGTTGGCGAGGAAGATGACGGTGAACGTCTCCGGCTGTCCGACGTCGACGTAGAAGCCCCCGATGACGCCCCCGAACCCGATCCCGAGGTTGAGGAGCGCGAAGTTCACCCCGAAGTAGTGGACCCGGGTCTCGCCGGAGACGACGGTCGAGACGAGGGCGTTGAACGCCGGCCACGACATCCCGTTCGACAGGCCGATGAGGACGCACGCGACCGCGACGACCGCGGGGGTCGCGGCGAACGCCATGACGCCGCAGCCGAGGATCATCGACACCGTCGCGGCGATGACGACGACCCGGGCGCCGTACCGGTCGACGAGGGCCCCGCCCGGCCCGGTGACGAACAGCGCGGCGACGAAGATCAGGGACATCAGGGTGCCGGCGAGCCCGAGAGGGATCCCGCGCACCTCGCTGAGGTAGATGATCGTGAACGGCAGCGTGAGTCCCCGACCGAGCGTCTGGATCGCGACGGTCGACAGCAGCCACCGGCCTGCGGCGGGCAGCTCCCCCCAGAAGGACCTCAGGCTGACTCGTGAATGTGACGGGTCAGTCATGACGACAGAATGGACCACCGGTCCGAAACGTGCGACTTGGAAACGCCAGGGCGGCAAACTCCGGCGCGCACGGGGTGGGGCACGGGTTAGCCTGTGTGGTGGCGCGGTCAGCGCCGACGACTCCAGCACACGAGCAAGAGGTGGACTGTGCCGACGGGCAAGGTCAAGTGGTACGACGCGGAGAAGGGCTTCGGCTTCATCTCCGGCGACGAGGTGGGCGACGTGTTCCTGCACGCCAACGCCCTCCCCGAGGGCATGACGACCCTCAAGGGCGGCACCCGGGTCGAGTTCGGGGTCGTCGAGGGGCGCCGGGGCGCGCAGGCCCTCTCGGTCCATGTCCTCGACCCGTCCCCGAGCATCGCCGCGAACCGCCGCGAGCGCGACCGGAAGCCAGCCGAGGACATGGTCGTCATCGTCGAGGACGTCATCAAGCTCCTCGACAACGTCTCCTCCTCCCTCCGCCGGGGTCGCTACCCCGACAAGGCGACGAGCGCCAAGGTCGCCCAGGTCCTCCGCGCCGTCGCCACCGACCTGGAGGCCTGAGGTGGCCACCCCGAGGACGGACGCGACCCTGGCCGGTGGGGTCGAGGTCGCCCGCGGCGCCGCCGACGAGATCGCCGAGGGCGGGACGGTGGGCGACCACCTCGGCATGACGATGGAGGGCGAGCGGCTCGCGACGCACTACTTCGTGTGCACCTCCGCGTCCTACCGGGGTTGGCGCTGGGCGATCACCGTCGCCCGAGCGCCCCGGTCGAAGGTCGTCACGGTCTGCGAGACCAACCTCGTGCCGGGCGAGGGCGCCGTCCTCTCGCCCGAGTGGGTCCCCTACGCCGACCGGCTCGCCCCCGGCGACGTCGGCGCCGGCGACGTCACGCCCTACGTCGAGGAGGACCCGAACCTCGAGCCCGGGTTCGAGGCGACCGGCGACGAGGACGTCGATGCGATGGCGCGGTGGGAGCTCGGCCTCGGCCGACCCCGGGTCCTCTCCGGAGAGGGGCGCGAGGGGGCGGCCCAGCGCTGGTACGACGGGGAGAGCGGCCCGCACGCCGCGGTCGCCGAGAAGGCGCCGGCCCCGTGCGGGACGTGCGGCTACTTCCTTCCGATGACGGGGGCGCTGCGCGCTTTTTTCGGCGTGTGCGCCAACGCGTGGTCCCCGAGCGACGGCCGGGTCGTCAGCCTTGACCACGGGTGCGGCGCCCACTCCGAGGCCGACGTCGACCGGCCCCGCGGTGAGGACGTCGGCGAGCCGATCGTCGACGAGCTCGCCTACGACGCCGTCTGACCCGTCCGGGACGTTGCGCCGCCGGCCAGTAGCGCTCGTCCGCGGTCAGTAGTAGCGGTGCTGGTCGGTGGCCGCGGTGGCGGTCTCCGCCCGGTCCCGACCCGGCCGGACGTACGCCCACCCGATGACGCCGAGGACGATCCCCGCAGCGGCGCACCACGGCCACCAGCTCCGGTCCCCATCGTGGAGGGCGGGGACCGCGAGGGTGAGGGCGAGGGCGACCACCCACAGCCCGATCCCGACGAGGACGACGCGGTCGGTGCGGACGGGGATCGTCACCGGCACCCGCCGGGCGGTGTCGTCCTCGGGCGTGCTCACGGGGTCAGGGTAGTCGGTTCCGTCGTGGCACCGGCTCCCCCCTACTCTGCTCCCATGCCGAACTCAGCCGCCACCGCCACCGCCACCCGCCGCGGCGGAGGGCTCGACGCGTTCTTCCAGATCAGCGAGCGCGGCTCGACCCTCGCCCGGGAGGTCCGCGGAGGGGTCGTGACGTTCTTCACGATGGCGTACATCGTCGTCCTCAACCCGCTCATCATCGGGACCCAGCCGGACTCGACCGGCGCCTTCCTCGGGGGTGGGGACGCACCGAACCTCCACATGGTCGCCGCGGCCACGGCGCTCGTCGCCGGGGTGATGACGCTCCTCATGGGCGTCGTCGCGAACTACCCGCTCGCCCTCGCGACCGGGCTCGGCCTCAACGCGTTCGTCACCTTCGGCATCGCGCAGCTGCCGGGGATGACGTGGGCCGACGCGATGGGGCTCGTCGTCCTCGAGGGCATCATCATCCTCGTCCTCGTCCTCACCGGGTTCCGGCAGGCGGTCTTCAACGCCGTGCCGCCCCAGCTCAAGACGGCGATCAGCGTGGGCATCGGCCTCTTCATCACGATCATCGGCCTCGTCGACGCCGGCTTCGTCCGCAAGCCCTCCGGGGGCCCCACCCCCGTCGAGCTGGGCGTCGGCGGCTTCCTCGCCGGCTGGCCCCTCCTCGTCTTCGTCGTCGGCCTCCTCGGGATCATCACGATGCTCGTCCTCCGCGTCCGCGGGGCGATCCTCTACGGCATCGTCGGCGCGACCGTCCTCGCGATCGTCGTCGAGGCGGTCACCGGGGTCGGTGGCCAGACGAACGCGAGCGGGGAGGTCGTCAACCCGACGGGGTGGGGGCTCAACATCCCCGCGATCCCGACGTCGGTCGTCGACATCCCCGACTTCGGGCTCCTCGGCCAGTTCAGCCTGCTCGGGTCGTTCAGCAGGATCGGGCTCGTCTCGGCCGTTCTGCTCGTCTTCACCCTGCTGCTCGCCGACTTCTTCGACACCCTCGGGACGATGGTCGCCGTCGGCGCCGAGGCGGGGCTGCTCGACGAGGCGGGCAACCCGCCCCGGACCCAGAAGATCCTCGTCGTCGACTCCGTCGCGGCGATCGCCGGGGGCGCGGGGAGCGTGAGCAGCAACACGTCGTACATCGAGTCCGCCTCCGGTGTCGGGGAGGGGGCCCGGACGGGGTTCGCGTCGGTCGTCACCGGCGTGCTCTTCCTCCTCGCGACCTTCCTCGCCCCGCTCGTCTCGATCGTTCCCTACGAGGCGGCGACCCCGGCGCTCGTCGTCGTCGGGTTCCTCATGATGCAGCAGGTCCAGGGGATCGACTGGAACGACCTCGAGATCGCCATCCCCGCGTTCCTCACGATCGTGCTCATGCCGTTCACGTACTCGATCACGGCGGGGATCGGTGCCGGCTTCGTCGCGTACACCCTCATCAAGGTCGTCCGTGGCCGGAGCCGGGCGGTCCACCCGATCATGTGGCTCGTCGCGCTCCTCTTCGTCGTCTACTTCGCCATCGACCCGATCAAGTCGGCGCTCACCGGCTGACCCGCCGGTCGACGGTCCCGAGCGGCCCGGTTGACCGGCTGACGGGCCGCTGCCGCCCGACCGGACCGGCGGAGCGGGGGCGTCGCGGAATAGTTAGCCGAGGTAATGAGTTGGCGAGGGGGATCGACCATCCCAGGAGTCCTCCATGCCCGAACGAGGGAGCACGACGAGCGCGCTGAGCCCGTCCGCGGTGCGTGCCGTCGCCAACGACATCCGGCTGGCCTGCATGCGCATCTCGCGCAGGGTCCGCTTCGAGAGCTCGGGCCCGCTCGCCCCCCACCAGTTCAGCGTCCTCGCCCGGCTCGAGGGCGCCCCGCACACCCCGCGCGAGCTCGCGGCCATCGAGTGCGTCAGTGCCCCGTCCATGACCCGCACCGTCACCGGGCTCGTCGAGCGCGGGCTCGTCGACCGGGCCGACGACCCCGAGGACGGCCGCCAGGTCATCCTCACCCTCACCGGCGACGGCCGGAGCGTCCTCCGGGACGTCCGCCGCACGCGGGACGAGTGGATGGCCGTCCGGGTGTCGGCGCTCACCCCCGAGGAGCAGGACGTCCTCCGGCGCGCGAGCCTCGTCCTCGCCAGGGTCGCCGCCGCGTGAGCCCGACGTTCGGCTCCCTCGGCGTCCGCAACTACCGGATCTGGGCGGTCGGTGCCCTCATCTCCAACATCGGGACGTGGATGGGGCGGGTCTCCCAGGACTGGGTCGTCCTCACCGAGCTCACCGACCACAGCTCGTCCGCGCTCGGCATCGTCACCGGGCTCCAGTTTCTCCCGTTCCTCCTCCTTGCCCCGTGGGGCGGGGTCATCGCGGACCGCTTCCCCAAGCGCCGCATCCTCGCCGCCACCCAGTCGACGCTCGCCCTGACGAGCCTCGTCACCGGCCTGCTCATCGTCACCGGAGCCGCCGAGCTCTGGCACATCTACCTCCTCGCCCTCCTCCAGGGGCTCGCGACGGCGATCGACAACCCCGCCCGGCAGACCTTCGTCTCGGAGATGGTCCCGCGCACCCAGCTCGCCAACGCCGTCGCCCTCAACAGCGCGTCCTTCAACGCCGCCAGGCTCGTCGGGCCGGGCGTCGCCGGGCTCGTCATCGCCGCGTGGGGCACCGGCCCGTCGTTCTTCATCAACACGCTGACCTTCGTCTTCGTCCTCGCGGCGCTCGGGCTCATGCGGACCGACCAGCTCACCCCGGCGCCCCGGGCCCGGGGGCGCGGCGCGATCCGCGAGGGGCTCCGCTACGTCCGCGGGCGCCCGGACATCATCGTCATCATGGTCCTCATCTTCGTCCTCGGGACGTTCGGGATGAACTTCCAGATGACGACGGCGCTCATGGCGACGACGGTGTTCCACCAGGGCGCGGGGGAGTACGGCCTGCTCGGGTCGGTGATGGCGGTCGGGTCGCTGTCCGCGGCCCTGCTCGCCGCCCGTCGGTCCGAGCCACGGCTGCGGGTCCTCCTCGTCTCGCTCGCCGGGTTCGTCGCCGCCTCCGGGGCCGCCGCCCTCGCGCCGACGTACGCGTTCTTCGCGGTGAGCCTCGTCCCGGTCGGCCTGAGCGCGCTCACGGCGATGACGACGGCGAACGCCATGGTCCAGCTCCGGGTCGCGCCGAGCATGCGGGGCCGGGTGATGGCGCTCTACATGGCGATCTTCATGGGGGGCACCCCCGCGGGGGCACCGGCGATCGGCTGGCTCGGGGACACCTTCGGAGCGCGGTGGACGATCGGGGTCGGGTCGGTCGCCGTGGCCGCGTCCCTCGCCGCCGTCTCCGTCCACCTCGCGAGGGAGGAGAATGTCCAGGTGAGCTACGAGTCGCAGCGCCGTCCCCGGTTCCGGGTCACCTCGACCCCCGCCGCGCACTCCGTGCCCGAGGCGGCCCGGTGACGCCGAGGTTCCGCCGGTTCATGACGCTGGCCGTGCTCGTCGTCCTCGTCCTCGCCGCTGCCGTGGCCGCGCTCCGGGGCTGAGCTCAGAGCGCGTCGACGACGTACTCGATGCACGAGAGCAGCCGGGTGACGTCCTCGGGCTCGACGGCGGGGAACGTCGCGATGCGGAGCTGGTTGCGGCCGAGCTTGCGGTACGGCTCGACGTCGACGACGCCGTTCGCCCGGAGGGTCGAGGCGACGGCGGCCGCGTCGACGTCCTCGCCGAAGTCGACCGTCGCGACGACGGGGGAGCGCTCGACCGGCTCGGCGACGAACGGCGACGCGTACGCCGTGCGCTCGGCCCACGCGTAGACCCGCCCCGAGGACTCCGCCGTCCTCCGGGTCGCCCAGTCGAGCCCCCCGTTGCCCTGGAGCCAGGCGAGCTGGTCGGCGAGGAGGGCGAGGGTCGCGATCGCCGGGGTGTTGTAGGTCTGGTTCTTCCGCGAGTTCTCGATCGCCGTCGGGAGGCTGAAGAAGTCGGGCACCCAGCGTTCGGTCGCGGCGGTCTCCTCGACCCGGTCGAGGGCGGTGGGGGAGAGGAGGGCGACCCAGAGACCGCCGTCGGAGGCGAACGACTTCTGGGGCGCGAAGTAGTAGGCGTCGCACTCGGCGACGTCGACGGGCAGGCCCCCGGCCGCGGACGTCGCGTCGACGAGGAGGAGCGCGTCGTCGTCGGCCCCCTCGACCCGCCGCACCGGGGCCATGACCCCGGTCGAGGTCTCGTTGTGCGCCCACGCGTACGTGTCGACCCCGGGCTCGGCGACCGGCTCGGGGTGGGTACCCGGCTCGCTGCTGATGACGCTCGACGCGGCGAGGAACGGGGCGCGGTCCGTGACCTTGGCGAACTTGCTCGAGAACTCCCCGAACGCGAGGTGCTGGGCACGCTCCCGGACGAGGCCGAACGCCGCGATGTCCCAGAACGCCGTCGTCCCCCCGTTGCCGAGGACGACCTCGTAGCCGTCCGGGAGCGCGAAGAGGTCGGCGATCCCCTCGCGGACCGCGCCGACGAGCCGGCGCACCGGCGGCTGACGGTGTGAGGTCCCCATGACCGTCGTCCCGATCGCGGCGAGGTGCTCGAGCTGCTCACGGCGGACCTTGCTCGGCCCCGAGCCGAAGCGGCCGTCGGCGGGGAGGAGGTCGGCGGGGATGGTGATGGGGGCGTGTTCGGTCACGGACGGGCCTCTCGCGACGGGGGGCGGTGTCCCTTCCGATCCTTCCACCCCCGTCCGCACTCTGGGACGTGGGGTCCACTCCCCGGGACGCTCGGCGGACGTCGGGGCCGATGGCCGGCGGCCTGCGAGTCCGCAGCGGACTGGACGTCGCCGCGGGCGTGGCCGGTGTGGACGTGGAGCGGGAACCGCTCTCCTCGTCGCGCTCGAGCGGCACGGCCACGGTCCGGGCGAGCGAGCCCGCCCGGACTACGTATCCTCGTCCGGTGCCCGACGAGCCTCCTGCGCCCACCCCCGCCGGGCTCGTGGCCGCACGCCGGGCGCGGGGGTAGCCGTGCCCCTCCTCCTCGACGTCACCCCGCTGCGGACGAGCGCGTCGTACCGGCGCCTCTACGGCGGCTTCACGCTGAGCAACGTCGGGTCCCAGCTCGCCATCGTCGCGATCGGCCTGCAGGCGTACGCGCTCACCGGGTCGACCGGGGCCGTCGGCCTCGTGGGGCTCTTCGCGCTCGTCCCGCTCGTCGTCATGGGCCTCTACGGCGGCTCGCTCGTCGACCACCGCGACCGGCGGACGGTCGGGCTCGTCGCCCAGACGGTCGCGTTCGCCGCGAGCCTCCTCTGCGCGGCCCAGGCCTGGCTCGGGAACACCTCGGTGTGGGTGCTCTACCTCGTCGTCGCCCTGTGGAACGCGGGGTTCGCCGTGTCGTCGCCGGCCCGGTCCGCGATCTACCCGCGGATCCTGCCGCGCGAGCAGCTCCCGGCCGCCAACGCCCTCCAGGTCGCCGCGATGAACACCTCGCTCACCCTCGGCCCGCTCCTCGCCGGCCTCCTCGTCCACTGGGGCGGCTACCGGACGGCGTACAGCGTCGACGTCCTCGTGACGACTGCGGCGGTCTGGGCGCTGTGGACCCTCCACCCCGTGCCCCCGGAGCCCACGGAGGAGGGGGCCGCAGCCTCGCGCCCGGGGCTGACGTCGGTCCTCGACGGGTTCCGGTTCCTCGCGACCCGGCCGAACGTCCGGATGACCTTCGTCGCGGACATCTGCGCGATGGTCACCGCGGCACCCCGGGTCCTCTTCCCGGCCGCGGGCGCCGTGATCTTCGGCGGCGACGCCCGGACCGTCGGCTACCTCGGTGCCGCGGCGGCGGTGGGCGGGTTCGTCGCGATGGCGTTCTCCGGACCGCTCGGCCACGTCCGGCGGCAGGGGGCCGCGATCATCGCGAGCATCGTCGGGTGGGGCGTCGCGGTCGCCGGGTTCGGGGCGTCGATGCTCCTCAGCGGGGGCGTGCTCGAGCCCGGGCACGCGCTCGCCGTCGCGCTCGCCTGCATGGCCGCGGCGGGGGCGTCGGACTCGGTCAGTGCCGTGTTCCGCTCGACGATCCTCCAGTCCGCCACGCCCGACCGCCTCCGTGGACGGCTGCAGGGCGTGTTCGTCGTCGTCGTCGCCGGCGGGCCTCGGGTCGGGGACGCGCTCGGCGGGGCGGTCGCGGACGTCGTCGGCGAGGGTCGGACGGCGCTCGTGGGCGGTCTCGTCTGCGCCGTCGCGATCGTCGCCCTCGCCCGCTCCCAGCGGGGGTTCCTCCGGTACGACGCCCGGCACCCGACGCCCTGACCTACCGGCCGCGGACGGCTCAGCGCTCGGGACGGATCCGCTTGCCGAGGTCGACGTGCCGGAGGAGGTCCGCCGTCGGGGTCGAGGTGACGGGGTGGGTCGCGACCGGCTCCTCGCCGCTGAAGACGACCCAGACGACCCGCTCGTCGACGTCGAAGGTCTTCAGGACCGAGCCGTCCCGGACCGTCGTCGCCCGGGCGAGGGCACGGCGCCTCGCCTGGAGCTGGGTCACCGTCCGCTGGGCCGCCTGGGTGGCGGGCTCGCGGGCGCTCCGGGCGGCCTCGACCGCCGCCGGGGCGTACTTCGCGCCGAGCCGCACGAGACGGCTCACGCTGCGAGGGTCGACCGGCACCTTGCTCACCTCCTCGTCGACGGGCCCGGACCCATCCACCATAGTTGTCCTCCATGAGCTCCACGTCGCGCACCGAGTACGAGGGGGACGGGCTGGGCGAGGACCAGCTCGCCGCGACCCCCTGGCAGCAGGCCTCCCGCTGGGTCGACGACGCCGTCGCCCGCGCCGCCGACCACGACGACGTCCCCGAGCCGTACGCGATGTCGGTCGCCACCGTCGACGCCGACGGCCGGCCCAACGTGCGGACCGTCCTCATGCGCTTCTTCGACGTCCGCGGTCCCGGGTTCGTCACGAACCTCGAGTCGACGAAGGGCCGGGAGATCGCGGCCACCGGCGGTGTCGCCGCATCGCTGACGTGGCCGTCGATGTACCGCTCGATCCGGTTCCGGGGCACCGCCGTCCCGCTCGACCTCGAGGAGGTCCGGGCGTACTTCGACGGGCGGCCGTGGGGGTCGCGGGTCGGCGCCTGGGCCTCCCGCCAGTCCGAGCCAATCGCGTCCCGCACGGCGCTCGAGGCGCAGTACGCGCGGTGGGCCGCGGAGTTCCCCGACCGCGGCGCACCCGAGGACGTCCCCGTACCCGACTACTGGGGCGGGTGGCGGATCGTCTGCGACGAGGTCGAGTTCTGGGCCGGCCGGCGCAGCCGCCTCCACGACCGGCTCGTCTTCACCCGGATCGGGGACGGGACGCTCGACGACCCGGCGGCGTGGACGGTCCTGCGTCGCCAGCCCTGACCGCCGCACGCTCACCAGTTGGCGAGCGACCCGCGGAGGATGGCCGCGAGGTCGTCCGGCCCGGTCGGACGCGGCGCGGTCGCGAGCAGCCGTTCCTGGCGCAGGGCCCCCTCGACGAGGTCGTCGATGTCGCCCTCGCCGTACCCCACCTCGGCGAGCCCGGACGGGAGGCCGACGTCGCGCATGAGGGTCGTGAGCACGCCGGGCAGCAGGTCGGCCGGGTCGTCCGGCAGCGGCGCGTCCGGGTCGAGCATCCGGGCGGCGGCGAGGTGCCGGTCGGGGTCGGCCTCGAAGGTGAACCGGAACGCCGCGGGCGCGGTGAGCGCGACGGCGATCCCGTGCGGGACGATCGGCTCGCCCTCGGGGTAGCCGTCGGGGTGGAAGTCCCGGACCCGCCCGGCGACCGGGTAGGCGTTCGCATGCGGGATGTGGATGCCGGCGTTCCCGAACCCGAGCCCCGCGAAGGTCGCCGCCATCGCCATCTGCTCCCGGGCGTCGACGTCGCCGCCGTCCCGGACCGCCGGGCGGAACGCCCCCGCCATGAGCCGGAGCGCCCGCTCGGCCCACATGTCCGCGACCGGGTTCGCGCCGCAGTACGGCACCCGCTCACCCGGGGACTTCCGGTCGAACGACGTGTACGGGCGGGCCGTCCAGCTCTCGAGGGCGTGGCAGAGGATGTCCATGCCGGCGGCGGCGGTGACCCCGGCGGGCTGGGTCAGCGTGAGCTCGGGGTCGACGACCGCGAGCGTCGGGCGGAGCCGGGGGTGGCTGATGCCCGTCTTGACGTGGAGGTCGAGGACGTCGAGGACGCAGATCGTCGTGCTCTCCGACCCCGTGCCCGTCGTCGTCGGGACGGCTACGAGGGGGCGCAGCGGCTCGGTCGGCGCTCGGCCGCCGCCCACCGGCGGGTTGACGTACTCGAGGAGCTCGCCCGGGTTCGTCGTGAGGAGGTTGACGGCCTTGGCGGTGTCGATGCTCGAGCCGCCCCCGACCGCGACGAACGCGTCCCACGGGCCGGACGCGCGGGCCGCGGCGACGGCAGCTTCGAGGCTCGCGTCGGTGGGCTCGACGTGGCTGCCGCCCCAGACCTCGGCCTCGACCCCGAACGGCGCCATGGCGTCGGCGACCCGCCGTGGATGGCCGGTGGCCGCGACCCCCGGGTCGGTGACGACGAGGACCCGGCGGGCGCCGGTCCGGGCGAGGTCCCACCCGATCTCCGCCGACGCGCCGCGGCCGAACTTCAGCTCAGGCGCGGCGTAGGTGAACACGGTCTCCGGCCCGGGTGACTGCGGTGTCATGGCCGCCATCCTCCCCGTCGCGCGGACGTCCGTCGCGCCGGGTCGGCCCCGCCCTCGCACGG
>CAWAOO010000002.1:0-362270 GCA_963783735.1 uncultured Actinomycetota bacterium
GCGTCGTAGCCCCGACGTGTGTGATTGCAGCCGCGAGCAGGGCGGGATGTCGGGCAGCAACTCGGCGTTGAGCGCCTACCCGTAGTGGTAGCGGCAGGCGGCGATGCGTATCTCGTCGCCCACGATCTTGTGGACCAGGCGGTGTTCGTCGGTGATGCGGCGCGACCAGTAGCCGGCGACGTCGTGCTTGAGGGCTTCGGGTTTGCCGATGCCCTCGTTGCCGTTGCGCCGGATGTCGGTCAGGAGCGTGTTGATCCGTGTGAGGACCTCGCGGTCCTGCGCCTGCCACCACGGGTAGTCCTGCCAGGCGTTTTCGTCCCAGACGAGCGGCACGTCAGTCGGTCTCGAGCAGGTCGCGGGCCTCGCGCGCGAGGGTTGTTCACGTCATGAGCGCGTGGCGGCACGACTGACGCACGAGTTGGGGTGGCTCAGGGGCGCCCTCGAGCGTCGACCCGGCCGCTCTCGTAGGCCCAGATCACGATCTCGACGCGGTTGCGTGCTGAGAGCTTGGTCATGAGTGCGCTGATGTGGGTTTTGACGGTGCTGAGCGAGAGGTAGAGCTCCTCGGCGATCTCGGTGTTCATCCGGCCGGCGGCGACCAGATCGAGGACAGCCTCCTCCCGAGCGGTCAACGGCTCGACAGGCTCCGTCACTGCCTCGCCGCGGGACGAGGCGAAGGTCGCCAGGAGCCGAGCCGTGACGGCTGGCGCGATCAGGGCCTCGCCCGCCGCGGCGGATCGAACGGCGCGGGCCAGGAGGTCGGGGTCGGCGTCCTTGAGCAGGAAGCCGCGGGCGCCTGCCCGCAGCGCGTCGTATACGTACTCGTCCTGGTCGAAGGTCGTGATCACGATGACGGGAACCGGGTCCTCGACATGGGGACCGGCGACCTGTCGGGTGGCCTCGATCCCGTCGAGGTTGGGCATCCGGACGTCGAAGAGGCAGACATCGGGACGCAGCGACCGAACTTGTTGGACGGCCTCGAGCCCATCGCGAGCCTGCCCGACGACGTCGATCGAGGGTTCGGCGTCGAGGATCGTGGCAAGTCCTACGCGAACCATGTCCTGGTCGTCTGCGATCAGGACCCGCACCGGCGCCGTCACGAGCCGGCCTCGACGTCCACCGTGGCGACCGGGACCGTTGCCTCGACAGTCCAGCCGCCCTCGGGATCGGGACCGGCGCGAACGTCGCCGCCCAGCAACGCCAGACGTTCTCGCATGCCGATCAGGCCATAGGACGGGCTCGCTCGTCGCGTGCGCCCCGAGGTCGCCGGCCGCCCGTCGTCGTGCACCCGCAGCCGCACCGTGCGTCCATCCCTGCTGAGGTCGACTGACACCACCGTGGGGTCCTGGGCGTGACGCCCCGCATTGGTCACCGCCTCCTGGGCGGCTCGGAACAACGCCGAATCCACCGGTGCCGGCAGCCGGTCGAGTTCACCAGAGGTCTGGACGACGACCCGAGGGCCGGGGTCCTGGTCGCGGGCGAGCCGCGGAATGTCGGATACGCCGTAGGTAGGACTTCGGCCCCCGTTGCCGGTCGGCTCGTCGTGGCGCAGTAGGGCCACCATCGCGCGCATGTCTTCCAGGGTGCGTGCGGCGGCTTCCTCCACCCCGTCCATCGCCTCGGCGGCGGCGCCGGGGTCGACGCGGGCACGAACCTTGGCGGCCCGGGCGTGCATCAGGATGCCGGAGACGTGGTGGGCGACGGTGTCGTGAAGGTCGCGGGCCAGCTGTTCACGCTCGCGGGCCCGGATCTCGTCGCGGGTTCGCACCTGGGACCTGGCCCAGAACCGCATCAGCGCGCCGAGAGCGACCGGCAGCATCAGCGCCCCGACGCCGAGCGCCATCGAGGAGCCGCTGGAGTCGTACAGGGGCTCACGCGTCAGGTGGAGCACCAGCAGGAAGCAGCTACCCGCGACCACCGCGCGCCCGCTGGCCCAGCGGCCCAATGAGTAGGCCAGCAGCAGGACGACAGCGGTGACATCGGGGACGCTGTGAGGCTCCCCGGCGAGCGCGGGGACGACGCCGTCGACGGTCTGGGCGGCGAAGGCCACCACGAGCATCGCGAGAGGGTGGTGGGGTCGCCACAGGAGCGTGGCCACACAGACCAGTGACCACCCCGCGTGCCAGAGCGGCCACACCATGTCCTCGCGAAGCGCAACCTCGAGCACGGTGACCGGGATCAATCCCGCGACCAGGGCGCGGTCCCACCAGGCTGGCCCCGCGGGAGCGATCACCCGCGGTTCGTCCCAGAGCGCGCGCAGCGCACCTCCGCCCATCGCCTCATCCTAGGCCGCCGACGCCGGTGACCGGATGGAACTTTCGGTTGGCTCGGTCCGGCCCCAGGGACGAGACGGCTTCGGCCCTGACTCCGATGTGGCGGCGCGCCAGTTCCCAGAGGATCGATGCATGAGACGAGACACCGCTACCACCGCACATGACACCGCCACCACGGCCGGACAGGCTCCGGTCCCTCCTCCCCCCTCCTCGCCCCGAACGTCGCCCACTCTGATCCGCGCCGGCGGCACCGCCGCTCAGGTCGTTGCCGGCACCTACGTCGTGGGCTTCCTCGTCATGGCCGCCTACCTCCTCCCTCGCGGATTCACCGGGCCCGTGGAGGACCCCGCGGGCTCGCTCGGCTTCCTCCTGGACCACCAGGCCGTGCTGGCCGGATGGTACCTCGTTCTCTACCTCCTCGGTGGAGTCGCGATGGCCCTGGTCTCGCTCGGAGTCGGCCAGCGACTGGCCGCAGCTCCCGCGCTTGGCCAGTTCTCCACCGCACTCGGGCTGATCTGGTCGGGACTGCTCGTCGCCAGCGGGAGCATCGCCCTCGTCGGGCAGCACGCCGCGGTGACCCTCCACGCCCAGGACCAAGACCTCGCTGTGAACACGTGGGTCTCGACCAGCGTGGTCCAAGACGCACTCGGCGGCGGCATCGAGGTCATCGGCGCCCTCTGGGCGGCCGTGATCGGACTCGCCGCCCTGCGGACCCGTGCTCTCTCGGCCCCCTTGGGCGGGCTCGCGCTCGGCCTCGGGGCTGTCGGAATGGCGACGGTCATCCCGGTCGCGTCCGAGGTCGCGACGTCCATCTTCGGGATCGGACTCATCGTCTGGTTCACCTGGCTCGGACTCACACTGCGCCGACGCTGAGGACCCGGGTACCCACCTGCGACCACGGCCGGTCCGCCGCCTATGCGTGGCGGACCCGCCGCGCGCTCTCACAGCCCCACGTCGCCTCCGCACGCTGGCCCAAGCAGTGCCCCACTCCGCCGTGAAGCGCGCACCTTCAGCAGCGCCAGAGCGTCGAGATGCGGCTGCCAGACTCACCTTCGGCGAGGTGCGCACGTCGAGCTGGACCAGAGCTACGGGCGTCACGGGTCAGGAACCGACCTCGGGCCGAGGGGCCAACGCTTCGAGCGCGTCGAGGATGAGGTCGAGACCGAAGTCGAACTCGGTCCGGAAGTCGTAGCCGGGCCGCAGGACGTAGTCGGTGGCGAACTCGGTCAGGTGGGGGAAGACCCCGTCGGGTATCGGCTCGATGAGGGCTCCCGCGAGGTCGGCCATCTCGGCGCCCCCGGTCGCCGGGAGGCTCGCCTCCTGCAGGGCGAAACCGTAGACGTAGCTGTCGAGCAGGGCGTAGGCGTGCGCCGTCATCTCGAGCGACAGTCCGCCCCGGCGGAGGCATCCGAGCACGGCGTCGTGATGCCCGAGGGTCTCGGGGAGGGCGTTGGTGCGGGACTCCATGAGCGGCACGGCCCAGGGGTGCCGGCTCAGCACCTCGCGGGCGGAGAGGCAGCGATGGCGCATGGCCGGCTTCCAGCCCAGATCGGTGGGCGGCCGGTCGATCTCGGCGAAGACCCGGTCGACCATCCCGTCGAGGATGGCCTCCTTGTTGGGGAGGTGGTGGTAGATCGTCATCGGCTTCGTGTCGAGGACGTCGGCGAGCCGGCGAATCGTGAGCGGGTGAACCCCGATCTGGTCCGCGAGCTCCAGGGCCCCGTCGAGGACGCGATCGGCCGTGAGCCGTGGCTTCTTCGTGTCCGGCGCGACGTCGTGCGTTGCCATGAGGGTCTCCGTCCAGGGTCGAGTCCTTGCCAACAGTACTAAGTACCGATACGGTACACCGACACCAGTACAAAGTACGACTTGTGGAGTGATGACGATGAAGACTCTCGACGGCCGAACCGCTGAGGCTGAGGTAGGCACCCGGATGAGGGCGCTCACCCAGCGCGCGTACGGGTCAGCCGACGTGCTCGAGGTGGCCCGGATCGAGCGACCGTCCATCGCCGGAGACGAGGTCCTGGTCGAGGTCGAGGCGGCCGGGCTCGACCGCGGCGTGTGGCACCTGATGACCGGCAAGCCCTACCTGATGCGGATCATGGGTTTCGGCTTCGCCAGGCCCAAGAACCCGGTGCCGGGCATGGACGTCGCCGGTCGCGTCGTCGCCGTCGGGGATGACGTCACCCGGTTCGCTGTCGGCGACGAGGTGTTCGGCATCGGCACCGGCACCTACGCCGAGTTCGCCGCGGCCAAGGAGTCCAAGCTCGCCCTCAAGCCTGCAAGCGTCACGTTCGAACAGGCCGCGGCGTCAGCCATCTCGGGCATCACCGCGCTGCAGGCCCTGACCACCCACGGACGCCTCGAGCCTGGCCAGCATGTCCTGGTGATCGGCGCGTCCGGCGGGGTCGGCTCCTTCACGGTGCAGCTGGCCAAGACGCTGGGGGCCACCGTCACCGGGGTCGCCAGCGCCGGCAAACTCGACACGGTCCGCACTCTCGGTGCCGACCACGTCATCGACTACACGACTCAGGCGATCGACGACGGCGGACGGCGGTACGACCTCATCGTCGACATCGGAGGCCGCAACACGCTCTCCCGCCTCCGTCGAGCCCTCGGTCCCACGGGCACGCTCGTGATCGTCGGCGGCGAGGACGGCGACCGCCTCACCGGAGGCATCGGACGCCAGCTACGGGCAGCGCTGCTGTCACCCCTCGTCAAGCAGCGACTCACGTTCTTCATGAGCAGCGAGTCGCTCGAGTCCATCGAAGAGCTGGCCGAGCACCTCGCCAGGGGCGCCGTCACCGCCGCGGTCGGCCAGCAGTTCACCCTAGAGGAGGTGCCCCGGGCCATCGAAGCGATGGAGGCCGGCACGCTCACCGCCAAGGCTGTCATCACGGTTCGGTCGTGACGCCGAGCATCTTCAGCCTCGGACCCGCCGGCTTCCTCCGGCGCCACCTGCCCGAGATCGGCTTCGTCGCAGCATCGATCATCTGGGCCGCGGTCATCATCGACACCGGCGACATCGCGTGGCCGCTGGCTGTCTGGATGGGCACCGCCCTGGCCCCGCTCTCACTGCTCAGGCGGAAGCGGAAGCTCCGAGACGAGGGCTCATCGACTGGATAGCTACCTGGCAGCCGGTGCCGCAACCGCCCCGCGCGACGCGCGGTGGAGAGGAGAGGAGAAGACCGTGTGGCGATTGCTCGCTGTTGCTGTACATGGCGCCAGTGCTCTCGTACCTGCAGGTGTGCCTTCTGGCTCGATCGAGGACTTCATCGACACCGAGATGCCGGCTTCTGGGGTGCCGGGCCCGGCCTCCGCCGTCGTGGGCGATGATGAGATCACGTCGGTCGGCGCGCGTGGGGTGCTCAGGCGTGGGGGCGACACGGCGGTCACGCCGGACACGCCGTTCATGGCCGGCTCGATCTCCAAGAGCTTCACGGCTCTGGCCGTAAGCAACTTGGTGGCCCCGGCGGCCAGTGGGGGCCGGGAGGCGACGGCGGCTTCTAATCGGGCTGGCGGCGCCACAACTTTGCGACCGAGGAGGGAGTTGCCTCGAAGTGCTGTGCCTCCAAGGAGGTGAGTCTCAGCGCCGCCAGTCGACCAGTCCCATCTCCGTGAAACAGCACGTTCGGTCTTGGCGTGTTACGCCACCTCGTCAACGCGAAGGCTTGCGCACCGAACCTCGAGCGATGTGTCGTCAGACCACAGGACCATCTCGACGAGCACCTGATCCGCCACCTCTGTGACATGGACCTCGGTCAGCTCCGCGCGATTCCAAGGCAGCGGAACGGCACGTGACGAGTGCCAGTCGGATACGCCGTCCATCGTGAGCTCGTAGCGGCGACTCGCTCCGCTGTCGACGACTTCGACACCGCACCGCAGTGTCCAGGTCACGGGGTCGAATGCGACTGAGACGAGGCTGCCACCCCACAGTCCATCGATTCCGGCCACTTGCTCAGCCTCTCAGAAGCGACCCGCAATGTCGGGATCCTCGGTACGTCCAATCCGGCCCGAAGCCCGCTAGAGATGCTGCATACCGCCGCCTGTCGCCCTCAGGGTCCGGCGCAGACTTCACCGCGGATAGCGTCTCCGCGGCCAGCCTCTCGCAGCAGCGCCCGTGCCATGAGGTGCGGCGACCTCACGTGGCAGACAGCCATCGGTGCATCCGGTAGACGATGGTCTCGCGCAGCGTGCCGCGTGCGAGGCCTGAAAGCCCGAGGCCCCCCATGCGTCGGCGAACGCTACCGGGGCTGTTCTGCCCTAGGCTTTCTGCATGGCGATCGCCAGCCGGTACCTGACACCCGAGCAGGCGGCTTCGGTCTACGACCGCATCGGCAGGTGGCAGGACACGCAGGGCTTCTACGAGGGACCCGCTGTTGACGCCATGGTGCTGGCCGGGCACTTCGACCGAGCGACCAACGTCGTGGAGGTGGGCTGCGGCACCGGCGCGCTCGCGGAGCGACTCCTCGCCGGCCAGCTCCGCGACGAGGCGCGATACGTCGCGCTCGACGTGAGCCCCACGATGGTCGGCCTGGCGCGTGATCGGCTGCGTGGCTGGGGCGAACGGGTCGTGGTCGAAGGCGTCAGTGGTCACGACCCGTGGCCGGTGCCTGACGCCTCGGCCGATCGCGTGGTGGCCACCTACCTTCTGGACCTGCTGTCTCCCGCCGCGACCACCGCGTTCTTCGCCGAGGCTGCCAGGGTGCTGCGCGACGACGGCACGGTCACGACGGTGAGTCTCACTGGCGGCACCCGAGGGCTGGCGCGGCTGGTGTCCGTCGGCTGGTCGGCGGTGTGGCGGCTTCACCCGCGCCTCACCGGGGGCTGTCGGCCGGTGGACACCGAGGCGCTGCTCCCGCCGGGCTGGCGGGTTCACACGCGCCGAACGCTGACCAGCTGGGCGATCACGTCTTAGAAATAGAGATAAGAGAAAAAGAGAGGAAAAAGAAGAAGAAAAAGAAGAAACGAAGAGAGACGGAGAAGAACAACGAGGCGACGGCGAGGCGGGACTACATCACGGTAGATCGAGTAGCCGAGAAAAGGAAGGAGAAGAAGACAAAGAAAGAGAAGAAGAACAGCTACGACTCAACGGTACAGTGCTCGGTGATATCGGCAGAGCACAGCTCGATCGGGAGCAACGGCGGTGAACTCATGCCGGATGACCGTGCTAGTCACGACCGCACACAGGTCGTCAGACAGGTGTGGGCTACTAGCCCTAACCGCGAGCCTACTACTACCCGAACGCCGACCACCAGCCGTTGAACCAGAGATCCGCCACGCGGAACGCCGGCCAACGACACCCCGGCGACGCGAGCCACGACGACCAGGAAGCGGAAGCCGAACTCGGGAACGACACCGGAGGGCGTCGAACAGCGCGTAGGCAAGGTGTTCGTCTTGGGGCTGACTTCGCCCGTGAAGCGGTTCTGCTGAACCCGTTGCCGGACAGCCTGTTTGACGCCTCGAGCTTGTTGTCGTGCCTCTCGACTTGAAGGCGCGTGTCTGTGTGCGCCAGTCGTACTACTCGTTGTCAGCTTCTTACGCCGGGCGCCGGGTCCAGGTCCGCCTGTGTGCTGACTCCGTTCGCGTGTTCGACGGTCCTATGGTGATCGCCTGTCACATTTTCTTTTGCTCTAGGGCTGCGAGTTCCTCTCTCGACTCTACCTGGAGTTCCTGCTCGCTAGCCCTTTGCGCTGCCTTCGCGACCGCGCTGGTGTCCTCTCCTCAGCGTGTCTTCCCCCCGGGCTCCAGAAGTTCTGGGACGCCGCCCGGGCCTGCCTCGGGGACCGTGAGGGCTCCCGCGCCCTGATCGCGGCGCTGTTGTACCGCTCCCTGCCCGCGTCCGCTGTCCAGCCGCGATGGCCAGGCCGCGTCCCGGCCGCTCGACGCTGACTCCTCTGTGACCGCCCGCCCCACCAGCTCCCCCGCCCCCGGCCGCTCCGAACCGCTGCCCGCCAGCGCTATTACCGCTGGCCCCGCCCGCCTCCGTCGCTGGCCGGGTAGACCAGCTCCTGACTGGAGATCTCGCTGAGCCCAGAACCAGCCACCGACCCGGCCCCGCGCCGCTTAACCGCGATGAGCGATCCCGCCGCGCTGGCCGCGATCCGGCCTCTTCCTAGTTCCTGCGCCTGCCCTTATCCGCGAGGTACCCCCGCATCGCCGACGCGCAGCCCGGGAGAGGCTGTCCCCACGCGTTCCTTGCTGAGTTCCTCACCGCCGAGTGCGACTCCGCGATCTACGCCGCCGGATCCGGCGCGTCAGCGAAGCGAAGTTCCCCCGCACCTAGCTCTTCGAGGTCTTCGACGCGACCTGCGCGCCTGACCTACCCCCAGCCACCCTCGCGCTCTTGGCCACCGGCGCCTGGATCGACGCCGGGCAACCCCTGGTCCTGCTCGGCGACTCCGGCACCGGCAAAACCCACCTGCTCATCGCGCTCGGCACCGCCGCCGCCGACTAGGCCGCCGCGTGCGCTACATCACCACCGCCGCCCTGGTCAACGAGCTCGCCGATGCCGCCGACGACAAACGCCTCACCCGGCTCGTGGCCCGCTACGCCAGCCTGGACCTCCTCGTCCTGGACGAAGTCGGCTACGTCAGCCTCGACCCTAAAGGCGCCGAACTGCTCTTCCAGATCATCACCGCCCGCGAGGGTGCCTCCTCGCCTGCGCCTCATCGCCCCCTTCAGCGAGTGGGGCTACTCCTTCTCTGACCCCCGCCTCGCTGCCGCGGTCGTCGACCGACTCCTTCACGCCCCTCTCCCCCGGCCCGCTCCTCCGGCTGCGCTCCCCGGGCGGTTAGCCGCCGACCTGTACACCCCCGACGGCAAGGAGGCGGTGCTCGTCACCGGGCCGTCGGCGGCTTGAGGCGGGATCACGTAGGGCTTGCGGAACGCCCTGGCTTGACTGCGAGATAGCGGTGAACGCTGCCCCACCCGCCGAGCTCGTCGTCCTCGACCTCCGGGCCGGCATCTGTCAGAAGTCTCGCGACATCGCGGATGAGATCACCGAACGGCTTCCACAGACGCTCGATGAGGGCCGTCCCCCGGCGGTTGCCGTCCCGGGGGAAGTTGATGTCGATCAGCACCAGTCGCCCCCCGGGTTTCAGTACACGGGCGAGCTCGGCAGCAGCCGCTGGGCCGTCCGGGTACCTCGTGAACGCCATGGTGTTGACGACCGTCTCGAACGTGGCGTCCGGGTAGGGCAGCACCTCGACGCTCCCGCACTGCAACTCGGCGCGGACCCCGGCCTTCGCCAGGTTGCGGCGAGCGGTCTCCACGAGCGCGGGATTGAGGTCGATGCCATCGGTCCGGAAGCGGCCGGCGTACTGCGTGAGCAGCCAACCGGTGCCGAAGGAGACCTCCAGAACCCTGGGACCCCGGATGAGGGGAAGCGCCTGTCTCAGCCATCGACGCCAGACCGGGAGGACCCGGACCGCCACGTCGTAGAGCCCGGCGAAGCGGGTGTAGAGCCGGTCGTTCCTGGCCGTGTAGGACTGGGGCTCGCTCGGCTCGTCAGAGTACGTCGGATCGTGGGCGACCACCCCTCGATGGTGGCACGACCGGCGTGACGCCGTGGATTGATGTGGAGCCCAGAGTCGTGTACCCGAGCCTCCGCACGCGGAACCGCGATCAGAGTCGGACCGCCGGGGATGGTCAACTGAGGCAGAGTGCAGTGGGGACTGACTCATGACCGACTTCAACCAGCTACCGCCAGATCTGCCGGTGCCCGAGGACGAGGGCGCGGCAGATCACCTGCCCGGACGCCGGCTCCCGGCCCCGACCCAGCCGGCCACGACGGGCCGGAGCGGCGCGCTCGACCAGCTCGGGGCGGGACGCACAGTGCTCTACATGTACCCGCTGACCGGCCGTCCCGACGTCGACCTGCCCCACGGGTGGGGCAGCACCCCCGGAGCGCAGGGATGCACCACGCAGGCCTGCGACTTCCGGGATCACCACGACGCCCTCCGCTCCGCCGGTGCGGCCCGGGTGTTCGGCCTCTCCAGCCAGGACCGCAACTATCAGAGCGAGGTGGTGGACCGCCTGCACCTTCCCTTCGCCATGCTCTCCGACAGCGCCCTCTCCCTAGCCCGCGGGCTCGGGGTGCCGACGTCTCGGGTCGGCGATGCCGAGCTGTTCACGCGACTCACGCTGGTGGTCGCCGACGCAACCATCGAGAAGGTCTTCTATCCCGTCTTCCCGCCCAACGAACACGCCCAGCAGGGCCTTGCCTGGATGCAGGCACACCCCGACACGACACGGTAGATGCACCAGCGATACCCGCCCTCGGTCCCGAGACCGCTGATGCGTAGCGGGATCCCTTTGCGATACATCCAGGCTGCGCCGAAGTTCGCAACTCGTTGGAAAGTGAGTGACTCCGTCGCCTGTCGACCGGCAACCGGGGACGCGACCTCGGCTCGTTCACCCGACGTTCTGCAGCACGACCCCGGCGACGACCAGGACCGCTGCGCTCCAGATCGCCCAGGTGCGGACCCGCGGCCACTGAGGAGTGTTCGCCGCACCGAGAACCACGCCGGCGCCCGCGAACTGCAGGAGAAGCGTGAGCCACCACAGCACCAGCGCACGTACCGACACGGTCGAGAACGACCACACGCCGAGCGCCACGGCAGTGCCGAACACGAGCCCGGCCACCAGGCCGGTGACGAGCCCCCCGTTGACCCCTGGTCGGCGGCCCCCCTTGAGCAGCCAGTGCAGGAGCACGACCTCCAGGAGGAACGACGCGTACCCGGCGGGAATCCGCACGAACAGCTGTTCCCGCCCGAGCACGGCAGGGTCGCCAGCGCCCTCCAGAACGCCGGCGAACAGGCCACCGAAGATCACGAAGTCGATGGCGATCGTGACCAGCCAGGCGAGTGCGATCGCCGCTACCGTGCGGCGTGCCATGAGCCGAGGCTATCGACGCCCCACAGATGTCCCACCGCTCGCCCGTCAAGGCGACGGCAGGGCCCCGAGGACACCGGCGCCCGAACGCCGGAAGAGCCAGCTCGAGCCGTGCGGGCCCACCGCGGCATTCCGGCACCGAAGGCGGCTTGCTCTGCCGTTCGTCCGGTCAGCACGTGGCTCCGGCCGAATCGGCTCTCCCAGGTGAGTTGGGTGGAGAGCTTTGGGCTGGCTGTTCGTTTCGCGCTGCGCGACCTTGTCACGCGGAACGCACCCAGCTCGCCCCGTAGTACCGGGCTCCCTGCTCGGCGAGAACCCCGCAGCGTCCTTGGATGCCGAGGGCGGCGCAGCCGGTCTCCCAGTTGGCCACCCAGATGCCGAGTGCCACCGGGGCGTAGAAGCGCGAGGGCGTGGTGGCGACGAAGTCGACTCGCCGTACCTGGCCGTCCTCGACCGCGAGCACGGCTCGGGTGGTTTGCCCGTTGTATGACGATGGCGACCACTGGCAGGCCTCGTAGGTGCGGCCGAACTCGGCGTGGGGTGGGTCGGCCGTGGGTGCTGGGACGGCGAGGTCCGGGTCGGTGAAGAACAGCTGGTCCAGCGGGAGGCGTTGGTGCATGTGGTGGTTCATGAGCCGGACGAGCGTCGGGAGGAACCGCGACCGGTAGCCGACGGCGCAGACGCACACCACGTGGTCCTGTTCGGGGTCGAACCGGTCGGCGAGCGCTGCGGCGACGCTGGACTGGTCGGCTCCGGGGCCGATCCAGCAGGTGGAGATGCCGCGTCGGGAGGCGCTGGTCACGACGTGTTGCAGGGCGCGGCCGACGTCGATGATCGAGGTTCGGTCGTAGGCACGTGGTGCGATCGCGACGAGGAACTCGTGGGCGCCGACCACCGGCCACACGGTCAGTCGCTTGTGGACGTACTCGAGCCGGATCGGTGCTGTGCCGAGTAGCGCGTCGGGACTGGTGGCGGCCGCCGCGTCAGCCAGCAGGGCCTCGCGGTCCGTGACGGTGAGGTCGGCCGCCTGGAAGGAGCGGGTGGACCGGCGGGCGCGCATCGCGTCGAACGGGTCCAGCCCATCCAGCCTCGGGGGGTGAGCCTCGCGAGGACGGATCCCGTACTTCGCGGTGAGGACATCGAACCCCCACAGGGCTCCCGCCAGCCCGGCCAGCAGCAGCACCAGGTCAGCGGCCCGGTGGGCGTCGAGCAGCGCGGCCAGGCCCGCGACCACGAGCAGCGCCAAGGCCACCACCAGCGGCAGCATGAACTGCAGCCACCCAGTGAACTGCAGCCGGAGCTTGACCCGCCACAGCGGCGATCGGCGCAACCGAGCCGAAACCCCTTCGGACGCCTCAGTGTGGTTGGAGGAGCTCACTCGGAGCTGGCGCGCCTGGTGCTCCGTCATCGTGCGACTCCCGCGTGTACTCGGACCGGTCGAGTCGAGCGTAGGGCCCGGTGAAGTCTATTGCAAGCATGTGCTTGCAATAGACTGGTGGTCGAACCGCGGAGGGAACCATGCCCAAGCTCATCGATGCTGACGACCTGTTCGACGCCACGCTGGCGGTCTTCGCCGAGCGCGGATACGACGGCATGACCACCCGGGAGATCGCCGAGAGGGCCGGGGTGAACGAGGTGACGATCTTTCGTCGGCACGGCACCAAGGCCGCGCTGGTCAACGCAGCGCTCTCGCGCGCGCTCGCGGGCACGCCATTCGCCGCCCTCGACGTCGGGGAGGACGTCGCGGTCGATCTGCGCGCCCTGGTGGACGCGTTCGCCGCGACCACGCGCGCCCTCGGAGGTGCAGTCGCGACCCTGCTTGTCGAAGCCGGCCGACACCAGGAGCTGCGCGAGTCCATGGCACCGCTCCTGGCCAACATGGGCGGTGCGGTGCGGGTGCTCCAGGCGCACCAGGACCGGGGCACGCTGCGCCGGGAGGACCCCTGGCAGCAACTGGTAGGGCTCCTGGCGCCCCTTGTGGCGGCTGGGCTGTGGGCGAGGTCGGGTGCCACGCCACCAGTGGAGCTCCGTCCCGAGACCGTCGTCACGGGATTCCTCGACGGCCACCACGCCTGAGGGCAGGACCCGCCGCCCCGAAGCCCAGTGCATCAACGGGGCCCACCGCAGATCGAGCGGGACTCCCGCGACCAGCGGCCTCGGAACTTTGGCGGAATTGCAGAATGCCAGACACCCTCAGCGACCCGTCCGGACACGCTCATCGGCTGAGCATTGCGGGATTCGAGTTGCGTCCTACCGCCGCGAGTCGACCGCATTGGAAGCGTGGGGTCGCCGCCCGCCGCCGCGCGCCGGGACGCATCGTGCGTCAGGACTGCTTGGAGCCCTTCCGGACGGCCAGCTTGACGATGAAGTAGAGACCGAGCGCAAGGACGACGACGCCGCCAAGCAGGATCGCCAGCTCTGCGGCATTGATCCCGAACATGAGATCAAGATGGCGCGACGGTGGTTGGCCCGCGCCTGGACGGAGGGGACGTCACCGCCTTTGGATGGAGCACTGGCGATTTCCCCGGCGGCATTGTCATAGCCCTTACCGCCGCCAGTCGACCGCCTTCACGAGGGCGGTGGACGCTCGGCCGCCTGGTCCCTACCTATGGGACCTTTCGGTGAAGGGGTCTGGAAGAGGTAAGCGAAGGCGGTTCTGGTGTAGGCGATGCCGCGGCCGGAGGAGCGGATCGTGTCGGCGTCGGCCGCTTCCGGTCGTTTCGGGATCAGGTATTCATCGAGCCGGTCGGCGACAAGGCGATAGTGCCCGCCTCGATGGTGCACGACCGCCGTCAGCCGCAACGAGGGGTCCAGCGCGGCCAGGCTGGCGTCGCCGTGGCTGGTGTTGGCCAACAGCCAGCCACCGTGGCGCAGGTAGCCCCGGGCGTGCTCCCACATCGGTCCGGTGAACAGCGAGATCACCAGGTCCACGCTCTCCTCGGGCACGTCCAGCGGGGCTGCGTAGTCGGCGGCGAGGAACCGCACCTCGGTGCCGGCACCGGGACGCGTCCTCCCGGCCAGCTCCGCGCGCACCAAGTCGGCGTCGGCGAAGAACCGCGCGGCCCGCGCGTCGGTGTCGACGTAGGTCACCGACCGGAAGGCCGTCGACGGGGACAGGTCAACATAGCTGCCCGGGTACAACACTCGCTCGACCGGACAGCAGTCGGCGAGCGCCGCGAACAGGCCCGACCGGTCTCCGATCGACTCCCGGTACTGCGACCACGTCACCAACCTCGCCACGCCCCCATCCCAGCACGGGTCCCGCGCTCGATACCCGGACTCAAGACGCGCGCCAATCGGCGAGTGGTGCTCGACAGGCAAACCGCGAGGACCACCTGCGTTCTTCCGGCTCCAGTTGACCGGGTCAGTGCGTGGTCACTCCACGTCCAGGAACTCACCGTCGCGCGGTAAGGATGTGCCCTCGATGCGGAACGGGAGGCCCGCGGCGACCCAGACGCTCGGTCGGTCCATCACCTGGCAGTGCAGGTGTGGCTCGGTGGAGTTGCCGGAGTTTCCGCACTCGGCCAGCCGGTCGCCCCGGCGCACCCGGTCCCCGATGCCGACCCGCAGCGACCCTCGCCGTAGGTGTGCCATCAGGACGCACACACCGTCGTCGCGACGGACCACGAGATAGTTGCCCAGCACTCCGATCGGGCCGGCCAGCTCACGCACCCCCTCCAGCACCAGATAGGCCAAGGCCACCGGGGAGGTCCTCGACCAGTGGTCC
This sequence comes from uncultured Actinomycetota bacterium, assembly GCA_963783735.1. Classification (GTDB taxonomy): domain Bacteria; phylum Actinomycetota; class Actinomycetes; order Actinomycetales; family Dermatophilaceae; genus CAWDAQ01. The sequence continues at coordinate 14,896 of CAWAOO010000002.1, forward strand.
CGAGCAGCACTGGACGCCGAGACCACGGCGCCGTCCACGGGCGCCAGGACCGGCTGACCGAACCCCGGATACTCCTGTGGACGACGCGCGAGCGGCCACCACCCGAACGCCGGCCCGGCCTCGTCGGCTGGAGCGTGAACGAGGTCGATCGCGTGCGTCTGGGACCAGCCATGGACGTGGTGGCTCGGGACCCGCGAGGTCGGGCTGTTCAACGCACGCCACCGGCCGCGGACCGGCGATCCGATGTCGATGACGTCACCGTGCGGGGTGCCCAGCCGGACGTAGAGAGCCAGACCGAGGAGGAACACCGCAATCCCAAGGCGGCCCACCCACACGAACGAATCCGACCAGTGCCCGGCGACGAGGGCACCAGCCATCAGCGTCATCCCCACTGCTGCCAGCGGCATCCGCACACGCGCGGACACCCGGCCAACCAAGGACAGCCCGAAAGGCATCGCCTCCACCGTAGACGACGCAACGCCACGACATCCGGTCGCCGGGCGGCCGAAGTGCGGCATAGCGCCGCGTGCCGACCTGGCCGGGTCGAGAGGAGCTGGAGCAGGGTCTGCTCGCCTGGTTGGACGACGGCTCGAACGAGCGGGCCCGGGGGCCGATGGGCCGGTTTGCCTTGACGTTGATCGGTGGTGGGCAGACGCGGTCGGCAGCGACGGGCCATACTTCCGTTCATGACCTCCGTTCCGGTGAATGTGGACAACTTCGTTCGCGCCGAGACCGACCGCATGTTCGCCGCGATCGGGCAGCAGGCTGGAGGGATCAACCGGTGGCTGCACTTCCGCGTGCCCACGCCGTTGGACCAGCAGACGGTGATCCGGATGAACCGCGACACGTTGTACAGCGCCGTGGTGGCGGACATCCGCGACGGGGCCGTGCTGAGCATCCCGGATGCGGGCGAACGCTACCTGTCGGTGATGGTGATCAACCAGGACCACTACATCAACCAGGTCCTTCACGACCCCGGTGAGCACACTCTGGACATGGCCACCTTCGAGAGCCCGTACGTGTTGGTCGCGGCTCGCACGATGGTCGATCCCGCCGACCCCGCGGATGTGCAGGCGGTCAACGCGCTCCAGGATCAGCTTCTCCTGACGGCCGCCTCCGCGGTCCCGTTCTCCACTCCTGACTATGACGTCGAGACGTTCACCGCGACCCGTGAGGCTGTGCTGGCCCTGGCCAAAGGCGTGGGCGACTTCGGCGGAGCCTTCGGCAGACGGGACGAGGTCTCTCCGATCCGCCACCTGCTCGGGACCGCTGCGGGGTGGGGCGGGCTGCCCGAGTCCGAGGCCTACTACGTGAACGTCGACCCAGGGTTCCCCGTCGGTCCGTACTCACTGACCGTCAGGGACGTCCCTGTCGACGCGTTCTGGTCGATCTCGCTGTACGACGGCGCAGGCTTCTTCCCGGACAACGGAAAGCCGGTCAGCGTCAACAGCTTGACCGCCACGCCCAACGACGACGGCAGCGTCACGGTTCACTTCGGCGGGGCCGAGGACCGCCCGAACACCCTGCCTGTCGTGGAGGGCTGGAACTACCTCGTGCGCCTCTACCGGCCGCACAGCCAGGTCCTCGACGGCTCATGGACCTTCCCTGGAGCCACCGCTGACCAGGCCTGAACCAGACCTCGTTGAGCATTCACTCACCGCCTGATCCGGCCGCTGGGTACCTGCTGCACTCCGCCGCCTGTCGACTGCGCGCCCGGCGACCGATCGCGGTCTACCCGGGAATTGGGACGGTCGTGTACTGCCGGCCTGATCGTCGCATCCGCCGCCCCGGAAGACTGCTAGCCCGGTGAGGGGCGCGCTTGGGCGAGCGTGTCGAGGTCGCGCACGGCGTAGCGGTGGTGCTCCCATTCCTCCTCCAGGATGGTGCGCAGGCACGAGAGCACCGTCTCGGGGTAGTCGGGGGCGTGGGGGTTCTTCCGCGGGGATGCGAGGTCCTCGGCGGTGACGTTGGCGATGTAGTGGCGCACCATGGCCTGCCGGTCCGCTCGAGCCTCGAGGACCTCGGCGAACGGTGGCGGCTCGGCGGAGAAGTCCGACGCATCGAAGGCGGGGCTGTCGTCGTCGTTGGGCAGGCCGGCCGGGTGGTAGGGCCGGCTTCGTTCAAGGATCGCCTTGCCCAGCCAGGTGTCCGTGGCCATGACGAGGTGGCGCAAGGTCTGCGTGAAGGACCATTCGTTGTCGACGGACGCCTCGAGCGTGCCCGGTGGCATCGCCAGAGCCCGGTCGAGGGTGCCCTGCCAGGTCCGCTCGACGGCCGCCCAGGCCGCCGAGAGACCTTCTGGGGTCTCGGCGTCGCGCAGCGCCCGTCCGGGGAACCGGCGATTCAGCTCGGCATCGACCATCGGTACGACGTCGACCCCGTTGACCACCAGTCCGCTGTCACCTTCCATCAGCCACGGGGACTCGATCTCCATGCCCGCGACCTCGCTGCCGCGCACGACAGCGCCACCGAAGTCGCACCCGATGAACCGAGACCTGCGCAGGCTCCGGTTCCGGAACGTCCTGTCTCGCATGCTGTCAGGCTGGCGCTCAGTCACCGATCGACCTTGGCACAGGGCGCCGACACCCGCCAGTGACCCAAACCCGGACCTCGTGCCGCGTCCGACTGGGCAATGCCCGAAAGCCACACCCGCCCTCTGCACGACGCTCGCCTTGGAGTGCCCCACTCCGTCGCGAGTCGACCATGCTCCGGCACCACGTGGAAATGCCGGTGTCAGCGGTTGCGTATGGCGGTGGCCAGGTCGGTGAGTTGATGATCGACGATGTCCCGGACAAGGTGGGGGGTCACGCGGAAGTACTCGTGCACGACGACGTTGCGCAGACCTGCGATCGAGGCCCACGGCACATCCGGCATGGTGGACCGTGTCTCGTCGGGCAGTGACCGAACGGCCTCGCCGACGACGGCGAGGTTGCGCAGCACCGCGTCGTAGGCCATCGACCCGAACTCGTCGGAATGCAGGTGCGGTGCGTACTCCAGGCACCGCTCGATGGCGCCCAGGATGTCGGCGAACCGCTCGTCCTCGGAGCGGCTCACACCGCCACCGCGTCGGCAAGGGCGCTGGAGGAGACCTCACCCCGCAGCAGCGAGGTCGCCACGACATCGACCCGGGTCCCGAGGAGCTCGGTCAGCTCCTCGGCAATGCCAGACACGCGCAGGAGTTCGTTGCCGCCACCGGGTGTCAGATCGACCAGCAGGTCAATGTCGCTCTCCGCCGTGGCGTCGCCACGGGCAACGGAACCGAACAGGCGCGCGTTCGTCGCTCCATACCGACCAAGGATCTCCTCGAGCGCGCGACGATGGCTGGCGATCGCTGCACGCAACGACTCGCTCTGCCTAGTCGCGGTCCTCATGCAACCAGCGTACGGGCCGAACCGCAGCGGTGTCGGTAGCGCCGGGCGCACCACAGAGCTACTCGCCAAAGTGGGGATTACGCGAAGCGACCCACTTCGCCGCCAGTGGGGGGCCGGAGTGCCCGCACATACAGGCGACTGCTCGGCCGCCCAACCCCCGCACTGACGACGCCATGCTTTATGGCCGGCATCATCGTTCCCGCCGCTGAGTACGCGAGTGTGTCGGCACCGGCCTCCCAGCGCGGCCCTTCATGCCTCTGATTCGAGTGTCGACCGGTCGGGTCCCGTCAGGACGAGCACGATCGCCGCTGCGCACCAGGTGGCGAGCAGGATCGGCCCGCCGGCGTTGACGTAGGCCACCACGCCGATCGCAGTTGCGAGCGGCGCCAATGCGAGGACCCTGCGGGTGCCGGTCGCGTTCAGTGCAAGCGCGACGGCGAGGGCAAGCAGACAGAGCAGTTGAAGTCCGGTCGACAGTGCGAAGAGTAGGAAGGCTCCTTCCACGCCGAATCCGTCCTCGACGATGTTGGTGGCGGCACCGACTACCGCAGCGCCGAGGAGAACTGCCGTGATGGTCCGCACCCGGGGAGCAGGGGTGATGGTGCGCGCAAGGGCAGCGTCGGCGACCGCCAGCGACACGATCAACCCACTGAATGCGAGCAGGTAGGGCCACTTGCTCTGGGTCGCGGCCACCTCGAAGGTCGGATCGGTGATCGTCCAGTGCAACCAGGCTCCAACGCCGACTGCGAGAAGGCCTGAACCGCACTGGGTCTGGTGGAGACTCGGGCTATTGGATTTCGACCAGGGGCTGGTCGCTCCGTAGTGAAGCGTAGAACGCTTCCTCGAACTCTGCGGGTGGTACGTCGCCGAGGTAGCCGTGGAGGCGTCGACGGTTGTGCCAGTCGACGTAGCCGAGGGTGGCGAGCTCGACGTCCTCGACCGTCTTCCACGGCCGCCCCTGGCGGGCGGGGCCGCGGATCAGCTCGGCCTTGTAGTAGCCGTTGGTGGTCTCGGCCAGCGCATTGTCGAACGAGTCACCGACGGTGCCGATCGAGGGGACGGCGCCGATCTCGGCGAGTCGCTCGCCCCACCGCACGGAGGTGAACTGGGCGAGTTCAATCGGTCGTTGCAACACCGGCTTGGTTGAGTGAGCGTAGCTGCCCCTCGAACACCTCGGCGGGCGTCTTCCACCCGAGGATCTTGCGGGGCCGGTTGTTGAGGGCGTGAGCGACGGCCTCGAGGTCTTCGGTGCTCCAGCGCGAGAGGTCGGTGCCCTTGGGGAAGTACTGTCGCAGGAGCCCGTTGGTGTTCTCGTTCGTGGGCCGCTGCCACGGCGAGTGTGGGTCGGCGAAGAACACCTTCGTGCCGGTCTCGATCGCGAACAGTGCGTGACCGGAGAGTTCCTTGCCGCGGTCCCAGGTCAGGGTCTTGCGCAGCCGCTCGGGAAGCTTCGTCATCGACGCCGTGAGCGCGGCGTTCATCGCGACCGCTCCGTAGCCGCCCAGGGCCGGCCCGTTCTTCACGTACGGCTTCTCGCCCCAGCCCTCCATCCGCGGCAGGTGCACCAGGAGCGTGGCGCGGCTGCTGAGCTCGACAAGAGTGCCGATCGCCGAGCGGCCGGTCCCGATGATCAGGTCGCCCTCCCAATGGCCGGGCACGGCACGGTCCACAGCCTCAGCGGGACGCTCGCTCAGGACGACATCGGCGGTCACGTGACCCTGCGCCTTGTTCCTGGACCGGGCTCGCGGCTGCCGCAGTGCGCGGCCCGTGCGCAGACAGGTGACCAGCTCACGCTTGAGCGCACCACGGCCCTCGATGAACAGCGACTGGTAGATCGCCTCGTGGCTGATGCGCATGGACTGATCATCGGGGAACTCGACCCGAAGACGCCGCGCGATCTGCTCGGGGCTCCACGCCGTCGACCACCGCCGGTCCGCCCGGTGGGGCTTGTTCAACCCCTTCCACGGCGGCGGCGTCGGACCCGACACGATCATGCCGTCGGGACGGCGGACGTTCCCTGCGAGCCGGCCCTGGACGTACTCACGCAACCGCTCGTTGCCGGCGAGCTTCGCGGTCTTCGGGCGCTTCGCGGCCTGCTGCGCCTTCCACTGCGCCACCACCGCCCGGTACACCGGCTTACCGCCCCGGGTCGCCGCATTGCGCCGCAGCTCGCGTGACACCGTCCCCGGGTCGCGGCCAATCTCGCGGGCGATCTCACGCATGCCTTTGCGCTGGGCCTTCAGCAACGCGATCTCCTCCCGCTCCTCGAACGACAGGTAACGACCAGAGGGCTCGGCCAGGCTGATCGGCGGCATCCCGCCAGCGTGGCGAAACCAGCGCATCCCGACCGGGACCGACACCCCCACCGCGATGGCCGCCTCCGCAGTGGAGATGCCCGTGGCGACCAGTCGCCAGAACCGCCGCTGCACCACCCGCGAGGGGTCCGGGCGCCCGGGTGAGCGCATCGCCGGCCGCAACGCCCGATCAGCACGCCACTGCCGCCGCACCCCCTCAGCCGCATCGCTCGTCTTCCTGCTCCAGTCTCCCGTCGCCACCCCTGAACACCTCCACTGTCGAGGTGTTGCGACGACCAGTTGAATCCGCCCTGGCTGCCGGCGTCGCTGTGGCAGCGCAGCCCTCCCAGCTCGGTGCCGCGGGACCAGCGGGCCATCTCGAGGGCGTCGAGGACCACGGCCGTGCGCATGTGGGACGCGACGCGCCACCCCACGATGGCCCGGGAGTAGGCATCGACGATGAAGCAGACGTAGGCGACGCCGGCCCACGTGGGCACGTACGTCAGGTCGGTCACCCACAGCTGGTTCGGCGCGGTGGCGGTGAAGTCCCGCTTGACCAGGTCCGGATGCCGGGCCGCTGACGCGTCCGGTCTGGTGGTCCGACCCGCTTGGTGCGCCGTACGCCCTCGATCCCGGCGGCGCGCATCAGCCGGGCGACCTGGTCACGGCCGAGGTCGTGGCCGGCACGGCGGGCGGCCTTCCAGATCTTCCGGGCCCCATAGACCCGGTAGTTCTCCTCCCACAGCCGGCGCACCACCGGGATCATCACCGCGTCACGCTCGGCACGCGCCGAGGGCCGGCGGGAGCGGACCTCGTAGTAGGTGCTGGGGGCCACCTGCAGCACGCTGCAGATGAGCTCGACCCCCAGACGCCGACCCGCGACCACGTCCTCGCGGTTGGCGTCGACGAACACGGCTACCTCTTGTGCTGGCGGTCGAGCTCCGCCCCGAAGAAACTGGCGGCCCGCTTCAGAATTTCGTTGGTCCGCTTCAGCTCGCGGTTCTCCTGCTCCAGCGCCTTCAGCCGGGCCTGCTCCTGGCTGCTCACACCGGGCGCGTGGCCGTCGTCGATGTCGGCCTGCTTGACCCACAGACGAACCGACTCGACCCCGTAACCCAGCTGGGAGGCCACCCGCCGCACCGTCCCGTGCTCGGTCCCCAGCTCCGCTCGCAACGCGCGGACCATCCGGACCGCGGCCGCCTTCTCCTGCGGGGTGTACCGCCGCGTCTGCGACTTCCCCGGCACCTGCTCTTTCGGCATGGCTCCATCCTCGCTTCCAAGGTCAAGAGCCTCCAGGAAACCCAGTGCGGTTCACCCGGGACACTGAGGTGCTCACCTGCCAGGCGTGCAAGCCCAGCCGCGTCGGTCAACGAGAGCACCGGGACCAGCCCCGCCGCCGACACCAGATTCGGATCGTCGAACACCGCAGCCGTCGCGGCGCGGCTGTGAGAGAGTTTCACCTCAGAGATGCCCTTCCGGGTTGGTCTGATTGGACTGTCGCAAGTACCAATCTCCCAGCACGGCAGGGCATCTCGTAGTTACGGCACGCTCAAGCCCGCGGACTCGTCGGTGGATCGAGGCTTAGGCGCGGGGGCCGAGGGTGCTTCGCCCGGGGTCGCGCGGTGGTCCCGACTCCTTGAGCTCGACGAAGAACGTGACCGTTTCGGTGGTGCCGATGTTCTCTCCCGCATGCTCCTGCGCGTCGAGCCAGCGCACCTCGCCGGCGGGGATGGAGACATCGACGCTCTCGTCGTCGTGGTGGAGTCGGCGATCGAAGGTGGACGCGGTGATCATCACACTGTCGGGATGCACATGGGGTCGAGTCCGGTCGCCCGGGTGATCGTGGTAGCGCAGGACCCGGACGCGGTCGTTCTCAAACGCCACGGAGTAGAGCTCGGGATTGGATGCGACGGGGTCTGCCACGGCTCCTCCATGTGCGCGTCCGACGATGGAGTGAGGCTTACCACTCTTGTGGAGGCCCGGCAAGGGTGATCCGAAGTTGCCTCTCTCCGGCGCCCAGCTGAAGTCAAGGAGGCCGGTTCGAGGGGCCAGCGGGTTGCGGTCGTCCGCGTGGGGGTGGTCGGGCGTAGCGTCGTGGGTGACGGGCCGGGGGCTGGCTGATCCGAAGTGCCGGTGTGCGGGTGTGAGCCGGCCGCGCTAGAGCTGTGTGACGCCCCGCGGTGCCCTCCCGGGCCCGCGTCCACGCCCGCCAGGGCGGCCAGGCCGTCGGTGTCGAGGCGGATCTGGGTGGTGGCGGCGATGCGGATCATGTGGTTCATCCGCCGCTTGCCAGGGCGGAAGAGGCGGTGTCTGACGACCTCCCCGGAGGAGGCCGCGATGCGGGCGGTGCCGGTCCAGGACGCGAACCGGGCGCGGTCGGTGAACCGGGCGACGTCGCCGGTGTCGGCCAGGGTGCGGGCGGCGACGACGGGGCCGACGCCGGGCAGGTCCATCAAGGCGAGCCGGCGGCGAGGACGACGTCCTTCAGCTCGCGGGTGAGGGGTCTGATCTTCTTCTCGACCGCGACGAGCTCGGCGATCTGCTTGGCGGCGAGCCGGCGGCGGGTCTTCCCGGCCAGTCCCGCGGTGGGTCTTGCGGCCCAGCCCGCTGTCGAACAGCCGCGCCCCCGCGGACAGCTTCACCGGCACCTCCGCGACGTGCTCGCCGTCGGCCAGGACGCGCTGGGCCAGCGGCCGGTGCCGTTGCTGGGCTACTACCGCCCCCGTCCCTTCGGGATAGCCGGCGACGTGCTTGCGCATCGCGGCGTACCCGGACGTGTCCGTGCCGAACCGTCCGTCGCCAGGGCGGTCTCCTTCTCGTCGACGACCTCGATGGTCGCCGACAGCCTGTGGGGATCGACCCGATGAGCACCCTCGCCATGACCCCTCTGGGCCGACACACCGGCACGGTGACCGGCGGGGGGAATGCAAACGGAGATCAGCCACACCCGGGCCCGGAGGGCGGCCGCACGGAGAGCTTCCCGCCGATCACCTGTGGGGGGCCTCGGAATAAGTCGGCGACAGGAGTGGCTCACACCCGGCGGGCTGTACCGGGCCGGGCCCAAGGGGGCGACGCGCGAGCCGAGAGACGCGCGGCGCCGAAGACCGACCGGCGGGCCGCGGAGCTCGTCGTCTGTGTTTGGTCGACGACGAGGGTCTGACCGTCCACGAGATGGTTTCCTGGTGCGGCGGTGCGGTCACCTTCTCCGACGCCGCCCGGATGCGCCGCGCAGCCGAGCGAGCCGCCGAGACGACCGACCCCGACCTGCTCTCGCCGCGGACAGGGCGAGTACAAGGGCGCGACTGACGCGCGGCACCTGGCACGCGGCACGCGGGAGACGACATGCCGGCCATCTATTGCACGCGTGGTGCGCGCCGGACCCCGGCAAGGACGAAGCCGCAGGCCAGAGACCTGCGGCTGGGTGCCCCCGGCAGGATTCGAACCTGCGCTCCCGCCTCCGGAGGGCGGTGCTCTATCCCCTGAGCTACGGGGGCAGATCCCCGGACGGCAGGGACCTTCACACCCCGTTCTGGGGTGCTGGGAGAGAGTAGCAGCCTAGAGTGCTCCTCATGGAATCCGGGCGCCGGGACCACCCGGTCGTGCTCGTCTGCGACGACACTGAGCAGATCCGTCAGCTCATCCGGATCAACCTCGAGCTCGACGGGTACGTCGTCGAGGAGTTCGACGACGGGGCGGCGCTCGTCGCGCGGCTCCACGATGCGGGCGCGGCGACCCCGGACCTCGTCCTCCTCGACGTGTCGATGACCCCGCGGGACGGCTGGTGGACGATCGCCGAGGTCCGCCGGACCTGGAGCCCCCACGCGCTCCCCGTCGTCATGGTCACCGCGTCGACCCAGCACCACGACGGGGCTCAGGCGAACGCCGCGGGCTGCAACGCGTTCCTCCCCAAGCCGTTCGACCCGGACGACCTCCTCGCCGTCGTCGTCCGCTTCGTGGGCCCGGCGGCCACCCCTCACCCCGGCCCATAGACTTGCGCGGGTGACCCCCGAAGAGCTCTCCGACGCGATCCGCACCGCCCTTGCCGGCACCGTGTCCGCAGGCGAGGCCGACCTCACCGTCCCGGACGAGGTCAGGGTCGAGCGTCCGAGGAACCGCGAGCACGGGGACTGGTCGACCAACGTCGCCCTCCAGCTCGCCAAGCAGGCCGGGATGGCCCCTCGCGACCTCGCCGACGCGCTCGCCGGACGGCTCGGCCGGGCCCCGGGGGTCGCCGCCGTCGACGTCGCCGGCCCCGGCTTCCTCAACATCACGCTCGAGGCGGCGAGCGCCGGTGAGCTCGCCCGGACCGTCGTCGAGGCCGGCCCGGCGTACGGGCGCAACGAGTCCGAGACCGGGCACGTCATCAACATCGAGTTCGTCTCGGCGAACCCCACCGGACCCCTCCACATCGGCCACACCCGCTGGGCGGCGCTCGGGGACTCGATGCGCCGACTGCTCGCTGCCTCCGGCGCGGACGTCAGCGCGGAGTACTACGTCAACGACGCCGGCACCCAGATGGACGTCTTCGCCGCCAGCGTCCTCGCCCGGGCCGCCGGCGACCCCGTCCCGGAGGGCGGCTACCCCGGGGCCTACGTCGACGACCTCGCCAAGACGGCGCTCGAGCAGCGCCCGGACCTGCTCGCCCTCCCGCGCTCGGCTGCGCTCGCCATTGCCCGCGAGCTCGGGTACGCCGCCCAGCTCGCCGACATCCGCGAGACGCTCACCGACTTCGGCGTCCACTTCGACGTCTGGTTCTCCGAGGCGAGCCTGCACGAGGGCGGCTGGGTCGAGCGCGCGGTCGGCCGGCTCCGCGAGCAGGGCCATGTCTACGAGGAGGGGGGCGCGGTCTGGCTGCGGACGACCGACTTCGGCGACGACAAGGACCGCGTGCTCGTCCGGGCGAACGGCGAGCCGACGTACTTCGCCGCCGACGCCGCGTACTACCTGAGCAAGAAGGACCGGGGCTTCGAGGAGAAGATCTACCTCCTCGGCGCCGACCACCACGGCTACATCAACCGGCTCCGGGCGGTCGCCGCGTGCGCGGGGGACGACAAGGACCGCAACATCGAGGTGAAGATCGGCCAGCTCGTCAACCTCGGGGGGGCCAAGCTCTCCAAGCGGGCGGGCAACATCATCGAGCTGCGCGACCTCATCCGATGGATCGGGACCGACGCGGTCCGCTACAGCCTCGCGCGCTACCCGGCCGACAGCCCGCTCTCGCTCGACGGTGAGGAGCTGCGCCGGCAGACGAACGACAACCCCGTCTTCTACGTCCAGTACGCCCACGCGCGGACGGCCAACGTCGCCAGGCTCGCGTCCGAGGACGGGGTGAGGCGCGAGGACGGGTTCGACCCCGCCCTGCTCTCCGACGCGACCGAGGCCGCCCTCCTCGCCAACCTCGGCGACTTCCCCCGGGTCGTCGCCCAGGCCGCCGTCCTCCGGGAGCCGCACCGGGTGGCGCGCTACCTCGAGGGGCTCGCCGGGCGGTTCCACAAGTGGTACGACACCTGCCGGGTGCGTCCCATGACGGCGGACGAGGAGATCACCGACCTCCACCGTTCCCGGCTCTGGCTCAACGACGCGACCCGGACCGTCCTCGCCAACGGCCTCGACCTGCTCGGCGTCTCCGCGCCCGAGCGGATGTGACGCGAGGGGGACCGACGTGCGCGCACACGAGGCCGGCGCCCTCCACGCCGACGGCTACCACTCCCGGCTCAGCCCCTCGTGGCTCGAGCGTCCCCGGGACGTCAACGACCTCGTCCCCGAGCTCTGGGCCCGGAACGTCGCCCGCCGGGAGCAGGACGGCGTCCTCACCGTCGGCGGGGTGAGCGCGGTCGACCTCGCCCGGGAGTTCGGGACGCCCGCGTACGTCGTCGATGAGGCGGACTTCCGCTCCCGGGCGCGCGAGTTCCGGGACACCTACGCCGAGGTCTTCGCCGACCTCTGCGGGGGCGCCGACGTGTACTACGCAGGCAAGGCGTTCCTCTGCACCGAGGTCGTCCGGTGGGTCGACGCCGACGGGCTCCGCCTCGACGTCTGCACCGGCGGTGAGCTCGCGGTCGCGATGCGCGCCGGGATGCCGGGGGAGCGGATCGGCCTTCACGGGAACAACAAGTCGCTCGCCGAGATCCGCACCGCCCTCGGGTACGGCGTCGGGCGCATCGTCCTCGACTCCTTCGAGGAGATCGAGCGTGTCGCCTCCGTCGCCGAAGAGCTCGACGTCCTCGCTCCCGTCATGATCCGGGTGACGGTCGGGGTCGAGGCGCACACCCACGAGTTCATCGCGACCGCGCACGAGGACCAGAAGTTCGGTCTCTCGCTCGCCGACGGGGACGCGGCCGAGGCGGTCCGCCGGGTGCTCGCCCACCCGCGGCTGCGCCTCCTCGGCCTGCACAGCCACATCGGGTCGCAGATCTTCGACACCTCGGCCTTCGAGGTCTCCGCGCGGCGGATCGTCGGCCTCCACACCGCCGTCGCGGCCGAGCACGGCGTCGAGCTGCCCGAGCTCGACCTCGGCGGCGGGTTCGGGATCGCCTACACGACCGAGCACGACCCGCTCCCCCCCCGCGATCTCGCCGTGGGGATGGCCGACATCGTCGCCCGTGAGTGCAGGGCGAGCGGCGTCGCCGTCCCCCGGATCTCCATCGAGCCCGGGCGCGCGATCGCCGGGCCGAGCACCTTCACGCTCTACGAGGTCGGGACCGTCAAGCCGGTCGTCCTCGACAAGGGCGCCGCGCGGCTCTACGTCAGCGTCGACGGCGGCATGAGCGACAACATCCGGACCGCGCTGTACGACGCGAACTACTCGTGCACGCTCGCCTCGCGCCGAAGCACCGCCCCTCCCGTCCTCGGCCGCGTCGTCGGACGGCACTGCGAGGCGGGGGACATCGTCGTCCTCGACGAGTTCGTCGCCGGAGACGTCATCCCCGGCGACCTGCTCGCCGTGCCCGGCACCGGCGCCTACTGCCGTGCCCTGTCGAGCCAGTACAACCACACTCCCCGCCCCCCGGTGATCGCTGTGCGAGACGGTGCCGCACGTGTCATCGTGCGCCGGGAGAGGATTGAGGACCTGCTCGCACTCGACGTCGGCTGACGGGACGGGCGGCAGGCCGGACGGCGGGCCCCGGGCCGCCGCACGCGGGCCCGCACGACACGGAGCAGCCGGCTCGACAAGGACGACACAGACGGCATGGACGACAGAGGAGAGCGCGACACACATGGACGGCGACCAGCCGAACGCCCCACTGCGGGTGGCCCTGCTCGGATGCGGCGTCGTGGGGTCCGCGGTGGCGACGATGCTCTCCGAGCACGCCGCCGACCTCGCGGCCCGGGTCGGGTGCCCGCTCGAGCTCGTCGGCATCGCCGTCCGCCGCCCCGGCCGGGACCGCTCCACGCTGCCGGTCGACCCCGGCCTCTTCACGACGGACGCCGAGGACCTCGTCACCCGCGCCGACATCGTCATCGAGGTCATCGGCGGGATCGAGCCCGCCCGGTCGCTCATCCTCCGGGCGATGGAGCACGGGGCCTCCGTCGTCAGCGCGAACAAGGCCCTCCTCGCCGAGGACGGGCCCGCGCTCTACGCGGCCGCGGACGCCCACGACGTCGACCTCTACTACGAGGCGGCGGTCGCCGGGGCCATCCCCATCCTCCGGCCGATCCGCGAGTCCCTCGCGGGCGACCACGTGCGCAAGGTCCTCGGGATCGTCAACGGGACGACGAACTTCGTCCTCGACAAGATGGACTCGACCGGGGCGGGGTTCACCGAGACCGTCGAGCAGGCCCAGGCCCTCGGGTACGCCGAGGCCGACCCGACCGCCGACCTCGAGGGCTTCGACGCCGCGGCGAAGGCGGCGATCCTCGCGTCGCTCGCGTTCCACACCCGGGTGAGCAGCGCGCAGGTCCACCGGGAGGGGATCACCGAGGTCTCCGCCGCCGACATCCGGGCCGCCCAGGAGATGGACTCCGTCGTCAAGCTCCTCGCGATCTGCGAGCGGGTGACCGGCGCGGACGGGGCGGAGGGGGTGAGCGTCCGGGTCCACCCGGCGATGATCCCGCGCAGCCACCCGCTCGCGTCGGTCCGCGAGGCGTTCAACGCCGTCTTCGTCGAGGCCGACGCCGCCGGCCATCTCATGTTCTACGGACAGGGCGCCGGAGGCGAGCCGACGGCGTCCGCGGTCCTCGGCGACGTCGTCGCCGTCGCCCGGCACCGTCGCTCGGGGGGCCGCGGCCCGGGGGAGTCCGCCTACGCCGACCTCCCCGTCCTGGCGATGGGGCGGGCGCTGACGCGCTACCACATCAGCCTCGACGTCGCCGACCGGCCCGGGGTCCTCGCCCAGGTCGCCACGGCGTTCGCCGAGCACGGTGTCTCGATCGAGACCGTCCGACAGCAGGTCCTCACCGACGAGGACGGGGCCGGGGATCCGGTGTCCGCCGCGAGCCTCGTCGTCGTCACGCACACCGCGCCCGACGCTGCGCTCGAGTCCACCGTCGAGGCCCTCGCGGGCCTCGACACCGTCACCGAGGTCACCTCGGTCATGCGCGTGGAAGGGCTCTGACGTGGCTGTGATGTGGCGTGGTGTCATCCGCGAGTACGCCGACCGGCTCCCCCTCCTCGAGGGTGCGCCCGTCGTCACGCTCCAGGAGGGGGGGACCCCGCTCATCCCCGCCGAGCACCTCTCCGAGCTCGTCGGGGCGACCGTCCTCGTGAAGTTCGAGGGGCTCAACCCCACCGGGTCCTTCAAGGACCGGGGGATGACGGCGGCGATCTCTCACGCCGCCCGCTCGCGGGCCAAGGCGGTCATCTGCGCGAGCACGGGCAACACGAGCGCGAGCGCGGCGGCCTACGCGACGAAGGCGGGGATGGCCTGCGGCGTCCTCGTCCCCGACGGCAAGATCGCCCTGGGCAAGCTCAGCCAGGCGATCGCCCACGGGGCGACGCTCCTCCAGGTTGAGGGCAACTTCGACGACTGCCTCACGCTCGCCCGCAAGCTCGCCGAGGCCTACCCCGTCGAGCTCGTCAACAGCGTCAACCCCGCCCGGATCGAGGGCCAGAAGACGGCCTCCTTCGAGGTCGTCGACGCCCTCGGGGACGCCCCGGACATCCACTGCCTCCCCGTCGGCAACGCCGGGAACATCACCGCGTACTGGCGCGGCTACCGCGAGTACCGGCAGGGCCACGGACTCCCGGGTGTCCCCGACGGGCCGGCGACCCGGCTGCCGCGGATGTGGGGGTTCCAGGCGGCGGGCGCCGCGCCGATCGTCGCCGGTCACCCCATCGACGACCCCGAGACGATCGCCACCGCGATCCGGATCGGGAACCCCGCCTCGTGGCGCCAGGCCGAGGCCGCGCGGGAGGAGTCCGGGGGCCGCATCGAGGCCGTGACCGACGAGCAGATCCTCCACGCCCACCGGCTGCTCTCCTCCAGGGAGGGGATCTTCGTCGAGCCCGCCTCGGCCGCGAGCGTCGCGGGACTCCTCCAGGTCCACGCCGCCGGGGGCGTCCCCGAGGGCGCGACGGTCGTGTGTACGGTCACCGGCCACGGCCTCAAGGACCCGCAGTGGGCCCTCAAGGGGGCCGACGGCGCGGACGTCACCCCGACCCGCGTGCCGGTCGACGCGTACACCGCGGCGACCGAGCTCGGCCTCGTCGAGTGACCGGCCGGGGACGGGGTCCGCAGGCCGGCCCCGCAGGAGCCGGGACGATCGTCCTCCACCCAGGGGCCCGTGTCACCGTGCGGGTGCCCGCGAGCAGCGCCAACCTCGGTCCGGGGTTCGACTCCGTCGGCCTCGCCCTCGGGATCTGGGACGAGTGCACGGCGACGGTGACCGAGCGCCCCGGCCTCGTCGTCGACGTCGAGGGGGAGGGGAGGGCCGAGCTGCCCAGGGACGAGCGCCACCTCGTCCACCGGACGATGATCCGGGCCTGGGACGAGCTGGGCGTCCACCCGCCCGACGGACTTCACCTGCGCTGCCACAACGCCGTCCCGCACGGCCGGGGGATGGGCTCGTCCGCGACGGCGATCGTCACGGGGATCGTCGCGGCTCAGGGGCTCCGCGACGCCGTGGACGAGGAGGCCCCCCAGGGGGAGCGGCCCGATCTCGGCTTCACCAACGACCTCGCGAGCGTCCTCGAGGGCCACCCCGACAACGCCTCGGCGAGCGTCTTCGGCGGGCTCACGCTCTCCTGGTCGACCGACGACGAGCAGGGCGAGGCGTCCGCGACGACGACGGTGCGCCTGCCGATCCACCCCGAGGTGGACCCGGTCGTCTTCGTCCCCTCGGGGCAGCTGAGCACGGCGACCGCGCGGTCCGTCCTCCCCGCCCACGTCCGGCTCCGCGAGGCGGCGTGGAACTCGGCGCGGGCCGCGCTCCTCGTCCACGCCGTCGGGCACGAACCCGCTCACCTCCTCAGTGCCACCCGGGAGTGGCTCCACCAGGAGCCGCGCCGGCCGTCGTACCCCGAGTCGATGGCGCTCGTCGACCGGTTGCGCGCGCGGGGACACGCTGCGGTCATCTCGGGCGCGGGCCCCTCGGTCCTCGTCCTCACGACCCGCGACCGCCAGCCTGACGTCGCCGCGAGCGCCGACGGCGCGTGGCGGGCACTCGCTCCCGGCGTCCCCGAGGCGGGGGCAACCCTCACCCGCGTGGCCGCGGGGGACCGGGCCTGACCTGCGGCTCACTCGACCCCCGGACGGTCACGGAATCGTGACGGCTCCTCGGTGGGTGCCATTCGGGCAGCGGTCGAGTGATACATTTGAACAGTCCTCGCACCGGTAGCTGGTGTTCGCGCCGCCCTGAAGCGAGACGAACCACCACGTGCAGGCGACCTTCTTCGTGTTGCCGTGACGCCTCCGGCGTCGGCCCGTGGCCCTCCATCAGACCAGACGAACTGGTCCCGCACACCAGGCTTGCCGCTCTTCCCGCGCAGCCCTTGACGAGGGGAAGGATCCTTCGTGACAGACACCACCACTCTCGACGCCGCCTCGAGCGCCGGGAAGTCCCGGCGCTCGGGCTCGCTCAGCGCCATGCGTCTTGCAGAGCTCCAGGGGCTCGCCTCGAGCATGGGAATCTCCGGGACCGGCAAGATGCGCAAGAGCGACCTCGTCGCCGCGATCAGAGCCCGCCAGTCCGGGGAGGACCTCCCGTCCGGGGGTGACGGGGCGACGGGCTCGCAGCCCGGTGCGGACGCGCCCGCCGCGCGACCGGCTCCGGCCGAGCAGCCTGCCCCTGTCGAGCAGGCGGCGACGAGCGAGTCCCCGGCCACCCGGACCGAGGAGTCGGCCGACCGCGCCGCTCGGGAGCGCCGGGAAGACGGCCGCGGCGAGAGCCGGGGCGGGGGTGACCGGAACGAGACGCGTGGGGGCGACTGGGCCGACAGCCGTGGCGCGAGCGACCGCAACCACGGCAACGACCGCCGTGGGACGAACGACCGCAGCGAGGGCAACGACCGAGACGACCGCCGCGGGGGGAACGAGCGCAGCGACGGCCACGACCGCGGCGACGGCCGTGGGGGCGAGTCGCGCGACGACGACGAGGGAGGGCGCGGACGCCGCCGCAACCGGAACCGAAACCGCAACCGGGACAAGCGCCGCGGCCGCGGCTCCGAGACCGAGACCGAGCCCGAGTCGCAGGTGGCCGAGGACGACGTCCTCGTCCCGGTCGCCGGGATCCTCGATGTCCTCGACAACTACGCGTTCGTCCGGACCTCGGGCTACCTCGCCGGGCCGAACGACGTGTACGTCCCGATGGGGATGGTCAAGAAGTACGGACTCCGCAAGGGTGACGCGGTCACCGGCTCGGTCCGCGCCCCCCACGACGGCGACGACCAGCAGGGCCAGGGTGGCGGGCGGAACAGCCGCCAGAAGTACAACCCCATCGTCACCCTCGACAGCGTCAACGGGATGTCGACCGACGAGGCGAAGAAGCGCGTCGAGTTCGGCAAGCTCACGCCCCTCTACCCGCAGGAGCGGCTCCGCCTCGAGACCGAGCCGAACGTCGCGACGACCCGGATCATCGACCTCGTCGCCCCGATCGGCAAGGGCCAGCGCGGGCTCATCGTCAGCCCGCCGAAGGCGGGCAAGACGCTCGTCCTCCAGGCGATCGCCAACGCGATCACGACGAACAACCCCGAGACCCACCTCATGATCGTCCTCGTCGACGAGCGTCCCGAGGAGGTCACGGACATGCAGCGCACGGTCAAGGGCGAGGTCATCGCCTCGACCTTCGACCGTCCGGCCGAGGACCACACGACCGTCGCCGAGCTCGCGATCGAGCGGGCGAAGCGGCTCGTCGAGATGGGCCACGACGTCGTCGTCCTGCTCGACTCGATCACCCGGCTCGGGCGGGCGTACAACCTCGCCGCCCCGGCGAGCGGGCGCATCCTCTCCGGCGGCGTCGACAGCAGCGCCCTGTACCCGCCGAAGCGCTTCTTCGGCGCGGCCCGGAACATCGAGAACGGCGGCTCGCTCACCATCCTCGCCACCGCGCTCGTGGAGACCGGCTCGAAGATGGACGAGGTCATCTTCGAGGAGTTCAAGGGCACGGGGAACATGGAGCTCCGGCTCTCGAGGCAGCTCGCCGACCGGCGAATCTTCCCCGCCGTCGACGTCAACCCCTCGGGGACGCGACGTGAGGAGATCCTCCTCGGCCACGACGAGCTCCGGGTCATGTGGAAGCTCCGTCGGGTGCTCTCCGCGCTTGACCCGCAGCAGGGCCTCGAGCTGCTCCTCGACCGTCTCAAGAAGACGAAGAGCAACGCGGAGTTCCTCATGCAGGTCCAGCAGACGAGCTCGATCCGGCTCGACAACGACGACGACTGAGCGGGCGACGACCGGGCCCGCCGCCGAGGCGGGCACCGGTCAGATCGCACGCACGACCCAGCCCCGGGTACGGAGGACCCCCTCCGGACTCGGGGCTCGTCGTCGTCCCTCGAAAGGCACGGGGAGCATTAGGCTGTAACTGGCACTATTCGGACATTCGGGAAAGTGGCGCAGGTGTCGGAGCAGCAGGGCCGCATCCTCATCGCCGACGACGAGGCCGACATCCGCGACCTCGTCGAGTTCAAGCTCGGCCAGGTCGGGTACGACATCACGGTCGTCGACAACGGCATGGCCGCGTGGGAGTCGTTCGAGTCCTCGCCGCCGGACCTCGTCGTCCTCGACGTCATGATGCCGGGCCTGTCCGGTATCGACGTCCTCCGCCGGATTCGGGAGAGCGCCCACCCGGCCGTCCCCGTCCTCCTCCTCAGCGCCCGCTCACGCGACAGCGACATCGACACCGGCTTCGCCGTCGGCGCGGACGACTACGTCATCAAGCCGTTCAGCCCTCGCGAGCTGCTCCCCCTCGCGAGCTGCTCCACCGGGTCAACGGAATGTTCGCGCGGTCGAGGTGACCTGGTACGACGTCCTCGTCGGCGCGGTGAGCGTCGTCCTCGCCGGCTGCCTGGGACTCATCGCGTTCGTCGCGACGACGAAGGTCGCCCGCGCCCGGGCACTGCGGCGCGCGCGGCTGCTCCTCGCGCCCTACCGGTCCGCCCTCATCGGGGTCGGAGCGGGGGAGGACCCGGACGGGCGCGCGGTCGCGACCCTGCGGGGCCTGCACGGTCCGGCGGGGGACGCCGTCGACGGAGCCGCTGCCGGCCTGCTGGCGAAGATCCGGGGTCTCCCCGCGGCCGATCTCATCGAGGTCCTCCGCGCCCACGGGGTCATCGAGCGGGCCCGGCACGACATGGGCGCCCGCTCGCCGTTCCGGCGGGCCCGGGCCGCGAGGCTCCTCGGCCTGTGCGGAGACGGCGAGGCGCGGAGCCTGCTCGAGACCGCGGTCTGCGACCGTGACCTCATCGTCCGCACCTGCGCGGTCCAGGCGCTCGGCCACCTCGGTGGCGAGCCCGCTGGAGGCGGTCCGGAGGGGGACGGTGCGGGGATCCCGGCGGACCCCGGTCTCGGGTCGGCCCGCGCCATCCTCCGCGCCACCGGTCTGCCCGGCGGCGGGCTCCCCGCCGGCGAGGCCGCGGCCGCCCTCGGCCAGCTCGGGGTCGGGATCGCCGACGCCCTCCTCGAAGGGCTCGCCGCCCACGACCCCCGGACCCGGACCGTCGCCGCCCACGTCAGCGGCTTCGGGGGGTTCACCCGATCGCTGCCGCTCCTGCGGGCGCTCGTCGTCGACGACCTCGACCTCACCGTCCGCGAGACGAGTACCCGGGCGATCGGGGCGATCGGGCGGCCGGAGGACGGCGCCCTGCTCGTCGGGATCGCGGGCGCGGGCGAGCCACTCTCGCTTCGCCGGGCCTGCGTCGAGGCGGTCGGTGCCATCGGGGACGCCCGCGTCGCGACGGCGCTCGCCGGGCTCACCCGCGACCCCGACCCACCGCTCGCCGAGCTCGCCGCGGCCGTCCTCGTCCGCCTCGGGGACCCGGGCCGGGCCGCGCTCGAGGCCGTGAACGGATCACGGCCGAACGACGCCGTCGCGTCCGCGCTCGTCGTCGCCGGGCTCCAGGGAGCACTCCGATGACGTGGTCGAGCCTCGAGGGCCCGCTCCGGTCCGCCGTCACCTGGCTCATGGACCTCGCCGCGGTCCCCGTCCTCGTCTACTTCACCGTCATCAACACCTCCCTCCTCGTCATCATCGTCCTCGCCGGCCTGGAGACGCGCACCCAGCTGCACCGGCGCAACGCGGACGAGGGACTGGTCGGCGACGTCCTCCGCCCCGGGTGTCGCTCATCGTCCCGGCGTACAACGAGGAGACCGGGATCGTCACCTCGGTGACGTCGATGCTCTCCCTGCGCTACCCGCGGCACGAGGTCGTCGTCGTCGACGACGGGAGCACGGACGAGACGTACGCCCGGCTGGCCGCCGCCTTCGACCTCGTCGAGCTCCCGCGCGTGCTCCCCGCAGACCTGCCGACCCGGGCCCGCGTCCACGGCGTCTCCGTCCCGCGCGACGGGCACACCCCGCTCGTCGTCGTCCGCAAGGAGAACTCGGGACGCTCCCAGGCGATCAACGTCGGCATCAACGCGGCGAGCGAGCCGCTCGTGGCGATGGTCGACGCGGACTCGGTCCTCGAGCCGGACGCTCTCGTCCGGGTGACCCAGCCGTTCGTCGACGACCCGACCCACGTCGTCGCCACCGGAGGAGCGATCCGCCCGGTCAACGGGAGCCGGGTCGCCTACGGCCGGATCGTCGACATCCGGATGCCGACGACGTGGCTCCCGCGAATCCAGGTCGTCGAGTACCTCCGGGCGTTCCTCCTCGGCAGGACCGGGTGGTCCCGGATCGGTGGGCTCATCCTCATCAGCGGGGCATTCGGGCTCTTCCGGCGCGACCTCGTCGTCGAGGTGGGAGGCCTCGACCCGGACAGCATCGGCGAGGACTTCGAGCTCGTCCTCCGACTCCACCGGCACATGCGCGACTCGGGCCGCGAGTACCGGGTCCACTTCGTCCCGGACCCCGTGTCGTGGACCGAGGTGCCCTTGTCGTTCGCCGTCCTGCGCAACCAGCGTCGGCGCTGGCACCGTGGCCTCTGGGAGACGCTGTGGAAGTACCGCGGCATGGTCCTCAACCCTCGCTACGGCCGGATCGGGTTCGTCGCGCTGCCGTACTACTGGCTCTTCGAGCTCCTCGCCCCCCTCCTCGAGGCCTTCGGCATCGTCATCGTCCCGCTCGCCCTCCTCCTCGGGGCCGTCAACGTCCCCTACGCCGTCCTCTTCCTCACCCTCGCCTACGGGTACGCCGTCCTCGTCACCCTCGCGGCGATGACCGTCGAGGAGTGGGCGTTCCACCGACACGACCGGTGGCGCGACCTCGCGACGACACTCGCCGCGTCGGTCCTCGAGAACATCGGCTACCGGCAGCTCACCGTGTACTGGCGACTCGAGGGGTGGTGGGCGAGCCTGCGTCACCGGCGGCCCGTCTGGGGTGTCATGACCCGGACCGGCTTCGACGAGGGCCCCCGGTGAGACGCCTCGCCCGGATGCCCATCGCCCGCCAGCTGCGGTACTTCCTCGTCCTCCTCCTCGTCCTCTTCCCCGTCGTCGCCGCGTCGGGGGTGCTCAGCCTTCACTCGCAGAGCTACGGCGTCGACGTCCTCACCCGCGTCGTCGGGCCGGCCCAGGACGCCAACGCGTCCGTGCTGTGAGGGGTCGCCGAGGCGCGCGGCGACGTCGCCCAGGCGCTGGCCGGGCTCGGGGGGCAGGGGGACGTCCGGGTCACCCGTTCCGGGGTCGGCACGGCCCTGCAGGAGCTCCGCGACGCGCTGGCCCGCGAGGAGAGCGCGGACGACCGCGCCCGCTACCTCGCCCTCTGGGAGAGGGAACGGGACGCGGTCGACGCGTGGTACGACGCCGCAGCCGCCGTCGCTGCGGCCCCCGGCGACGGTGCCGGTGCTGCCGCTAGCCGGGCCGGGGCCCGCTTCGCCGAGCTCGGCGCCGCCTCCGCCGACCTCGACGAACTCCTCGCGGACCGCCGCGCCGAGGCCGTGCTCGCGGTCCGTGGCTCTCTCCTCGCCCAGCTCGCGACGACCGGCGTGACGACCGCCGCCGCGCTCGCCGTCATCTTCGCGGTCGGCCGGGTGCTCACCCGCTCGATCACCGGGCCCCTCGCGCGGCTCCGGGGGACGATGCGCCGTCAGCAGGACGGCGACGCGTCGGCGTACGCCGACCCGGCAACGGGGGCCGCCGAGCTGCGGGGGCTCGCGTCGGACTTCAACGCGCTCGTCCGCGCGAACAACATCCTCCTCGAGGAGCACGCCCACGTCAGCCGGATGCAGCTGCTCGTCCTCGAGGTCGCGCGGCGGGTCCGCTCCGCCGGGGACATCGACGAGGCCCTGCGGATCGTCTGCGAGCGCCTCGGCGAGGGGGTCGGCGCCGAGCGGGTCCTCCTCTACACCCTCGCACCATCAGACACCGGCGCCGACGTCGTCGAGGAGCGGGCCCAGTGGTACAGCGAACGGCTGCCTCCGTTACCCGCGCTCCCGCCCTCGCTCACCGCCGAGGTCGGGCCGGTCAGCGAGGAGCTCATGCGCGCGGGGACGGTGTTCGCCGAGACCGACTTCCTCCACCCGGCGGTCCAGGACCAGGAGCGCGCCCGGAGGTTCCACCGGGCGACGGGGGCGACGTCGCTCCTCATGGCCCCCGTCGGGCTTCACGAGCACGGGCTCGGTGCCATCGCGGTGATGATGGTCTCCGGGCCGCGGCGGTGGCGCCCCGAGGAGGTCCGGGCCGTCCAGCAGTGCGCGGGGTACGTCGCGCAGTCCGTCGCGCAGCTCCGCCTCCTCGAGCTGCAGGAGACCCAGGTCCACCGGCTCACCGAGCTCGACCGGCAGAAGACCGACTTCATGGCGACCGTCAGCCACGAGCTCCGGACGCCGCTGACGTCGATCACCGGCTACCTCGAGCTGCTCCAGGACGGGGAGTACGGGGGCCTGTCCGGGCCGCAGCAGGGGGCCCTCGGCATCATCGGGCGGAACGCGGACCGGCTCCGGGGCCTCATCGAGGACCTCCTCGTGCTCAACCGGATCGAGGCCTCCGGCCTGCGCTCGGAGAGCGACGACCTCGCCGTCGGCGACCTCGTCACCGGCGTCGTCGAGGTCCTCCGCCCGATGGCGGCGAACAGCCGGGTGGTCCTCGAGATCGACCCCGTGCCTGAGGACCTCTGCGTCCACGTCGACCGGGCGCACCTCGAGCGGGCCCTCATCAACGTCGGTTCGAACGCCGTGAAGTTCACCCGCGGCGGGGGGAGCGTCACCCTCGGCGCCCGGGGCGTGGGTGAGGATGAGGTCGTCATCGTCGTGTCCGACACCGGCATCGGGATCCCCGAGGCCGAGCTCGCCCTGCTCTCGCAGCGGTTCTTCCGGGCGAGCAACGCGACCTCGCAGGCCATCCCCGGCACCGGGCTCGGGCTCGCGATCGTCCGGAGCATCATCGAGGGCCACGGGGGCCGGGTCGACATCCACTCCGTCGAGGGGGCGGGGACGACCGTCGAGATCCACCTTCCGAGCGCCGGCTGAGCAGGTCGTCCACCCGGAGCCGACCGACCGGCGCGGGGCCGAGGCCCATGACCGGCCCGGGACCGGGAACGGTGTCGGGTGGCGGGTTCCGGCAGGGACGGCGCTGCCCCGGGAACATCGCGGGCCCGCTCACGGTTATGACGCTCGTGCCCGGTCTGGCACACTTCATGGTTGGTCCGGTTCACGGCCGCGGCACCCAGCTGCCGCAGGGAGCGCGCTCCCCGCCGACCCGGAGCACTGAGACCCGAGGAGACACGGTGAAGAAGGACATCCACCCCGAGTACGTCGAGACCCAGGTGACGTGCACCTGCGGCAACACGTTCACGACCCGCAGCACCGAGACGAGCGGCCGGATCCACGCCGACGTCTGCTCGAACTGCCACCCGTTCTACACGGGCAAGCAGAAGATCCTCGACACCGGTGGCCGCGTGGCCCGCTTCAACGCCCGCTACGGCAAGAAGGCCGCCAAGTAGCTTCCCCGGTGCGCCGGCCCCGACCGCCCCGGTCGCGGCCGGCGCACTCGTATGTGGGGAGGCCGAGCGAGCCGTTGCCGATGGCAGGAGAGAGGTGGGGGTTGCGTGGAGGAGTCCGCTGAGGCGCTCGTCGCCGAGCACGCCGAGCTCGAGCGCCAGATGAGCGACCCCGGGGTCCACGCCGACCCCGACCGGCTCCGGCGCCTCAACCAGCGCTACGCCGCACTCGGGCCGACGGTCTCGGCCTACCACGCGTGCCGCGCCGCCGCCGACGACGTCGCCGCCGCGCGCGAGCTCGCCGCCGAGGACCCGGGGTTCGCCGAGGAGGTCCCCGCGCTCGAGGCCGTCCTCGCCCAGGCCCGCAGCCGGCTGCGGACCCTCCTCGTCCCGCGCGACCCCGACGACGACCGCGACGTCATCCTCGAGGTCAAGGCGGGAGAGGGCGGGGAGGAGTCCGCCCTCTTCGCCCGCGACCTCCTGCGAATGTACCTCCGGTACGCCGAGCGGCACGGCTGGCGCACCGAGGTCCTCGACTCGACCGACTCCGACCTCGGCGGGTACAAGGACGTCCGGGTCGCGGTCAAGGCCTGGGGCACCCCCGAGCCGGGCGAGGCCCCGTGGGCGCGGCTGAAGTACGAGGGCGGGGTCCACCGGGTCCAGCGCGTCCCCGTCACCGAGAGCCAGGGCCGGATCCACACGAGCGCCGCCGGGGTCTGGGTCATGCCCGAGGCCGACCCCGTCGAGGTCGACATCGACCCGGCCGACCTGCGGGTCGACGTCTACCGCAGCTCCGGTCCCGGCGGGCAGAGCGTCAACACGACCGACTCGGCCGTGCGGATCACCCACCTCCCGACCGGCGTCGTCGTCTCGTGCCAGAACGAGAAGTCCCAGCTGCAGAACCGGGAGTCCGCGCTCCGCGTCCTCCGGGCGCGGCTGCACCAGATCGCCCAGGACGCGGCCGACGCCGAGGCCTCCGCCGCCCGCCGCTCGCAGGTCCGCACCGTCGACCGGTCGGAGCGGATCCGCACGTACAACTTCCCGGAGAACCGCATCAGCGACCACCGCACCGGATACAAGTCCCACAACCTCGACGCCGTCCTCGAGGGTGCCCTCGACCCCGTCGTCCAGTCCGCCGTCGAGGCCGACGAGGCCGCACGGCTCGCCCAGGTGGCCGACACCCCGTGACCGACCTCAGCGCCGCCGTCCGGGCCGCGACCGCGCGGCTGCGCGCCTGCGGCGTCCCCTCCCCGGAGGTGGACGCCGTCGCCCTCGCCGCCCACCTCCTCGGGACCGGGCCGGGCGAGGTCCGCCGCCGCATGGTCCTCGGGACCCCGGCGCCCGGGGGGTACGACGACCTCGTCGACGAGCGCAGCCACCGCGTCCCGCTCCAGCACCTCACCGGACGCGCCGGGTTCCGGAGGCTCGAGATCGAGGTCGGGCCCGGGGTGTTCATCCCCCGCCCCGAGACCGAGGCCGTCGCGGGCATCGCCATCGACCACGTCCGGTCCGTGCTCGCGGCGGGCACCCCCGCTCCGGTCGTCGTCGACCTCTGCACGGGGTCGGGGGCGATCGCCCTGAGTGTCAAGGACGAGGTGCCCGCGGCCGATGTCCACGCCGTCGAGATCGCCGAGCTCGCGCACGGATGGGCGGCGCGCAACGTCGAGGTCACCGGACTCGAGGTCGACCTCGTCCTCGGGGACGCCCTCACCGCGTTCCCCGACCTCGAGGGCCGGGTCGACGTCGTCGTCGCCAACCCGCCGTACATCCCCGTGGGCCAGGAGCCGGTCGACCCCGAGGTCCGCGAGCACGACCCGGAGGCCGCTCTCTACGGCGGCAGCGCGGACGGCCTCGCCCTCCCCAGGCTCGTCGCCGCGCGGGCGTGCGACCTCCTCCGCTGCGGGGGGGTGCTCGTCATGGAGCACGCCGACAGCCAGGGCCACAGCCTCCCCGCGGCGCTCCGGCGGACGGGGGAGTGGACCGACGTCGTCGACCATCCCGACCTCGCCGGGCGTCCCCGCGCCACCGTCGCCGTCCGGCGCTGACCGCAGCCCCACAGCCCGCAGCGCGGCGGCTCCGGGGCGCCCGCGGACGACCCACGCCCCCGCCGCCCACCGGTGCCCGCGGGCGGTTCGGCGGCACCTAGCATGGCCGCCATGACTCCCGTCGTCGACTGCACCTCCCCCGAGGGGCGCGAGCGCGCCGTCGCCCAGACCGTCGTCGCGGTCCGTGCCGGCGACGTCGTCGTCCTCCCGACCGACACCGTGTACGGGATCGGCTGCGACGCCTTCTCCCCCGACGCCGTCGCCCGGGTCCTCGAGGCCAAGGGCCGGGGACGGGAGATGCCGCCGCCCGTCCTCGTGCCCGACGCCCGGACCGTCGACGGACTCGCCACCGACCTGCGCCCCTACGTCCGCGACCTCATCGCGGCGTACTGGCCGGGTCCGCTCACCCTCGTCGTCACGGCCCAGTCCTCGCTCATGTGGGACCTCGGGGAGACGGAGGGGACGGTCGCCCTGCGGATGCCCGACGACGAGGTCGCCCTCGCCGTCCTCCGGGAGGCCGGCCCGATGGCGGTGACGAGCGCGAACCGGAGCGGCCAACCTCCGGCGACGACGATCCTCGAGGCAGCCACCCAGCTCGGGGACGCCGTGAGCCTCTACCTCGACGGCGGACCGCGCGCCGACCGGCAGCCCTCGACGATCGTCGACTGCACCGGACCGGAGCCGGTCATCCTCCGGGAGGGCGCGATCCCGACCGCCGAGGTCGAACGGGTCGCCTCACCCGAGGCTCTAGAGTTGCCCGCGGACCCCGCCCTGTCAGGAGATGAGCAGACCCATGACGACGCTGAGCAGTGACACCTTCTACGGCTCCGACTTCGGCGCGCTCGCCGCGTTCGACCCCGACATCGCCGGGGTCCTCGTCTCCGAGCTCGACCGGATCCGTGGCGGCCTCCAGCTCATCGCGAGCGAGAACATGTCCTCCCCCGAGGTCCTCACGGCGCTCGGCTCGACCCTGTCGAACAAGTACGCCGAGGGCTACCCGGGGCGGCGCTACTACGGCGGCTGCTCCGAGGTCGACAAGGCCGAGACGATCGCCATCGAGCGGTGCAAGAGCCTCTTCGGCGCCGAGCACGCCAACGTCCAGCCCCACTCCGGCGCGAGCGCGAACCAGGCGGTCTACGGCGCCTTCATGCAGCCCGGGGACACGATCCTCGCGATGAGCCTCCCGCACGGCGGCCACCTCACCCACGGGACCAAGGTGTCCTTCTCCGGCAAGTGGTTCAACGCCGTCCACTACGGCGTCGACAAGGAGACCGAGGACATCGACTACGCCGAGGTCGAGCGGCTCGCGAAGGAGCACCGGCCCACGGTCATCCTCGCCGGCGGGTCGGCGATCCCGCGGAGGATCGACTTCGAGTTCTTCCGGCGCGTCGCCGACGAGGTCGGCGCCGTGTTCTGGGTCGACGCCGCCCACTTCATCGGGCTCGTCGCCGGCCGGGCCATCCCCTCGCCCGTCCCGTACGCCGACGTCGTGACCTTCACGACCCACAAGGTCCTCCGGGGGCCCCGCTCGGGCGCGCTCGTCTGCACCGGGGAGCACGCGAAGGCGCTCGACAAGGCGGTCTTCCCGATGATGCAGGGCGGGCCGCAGATGCACACGATCGCGGCGAAGGCGGTCAACTTCAAGGAGTGCGCGACCCCCGAGTACGCCGCCTACGCCCGCCAGGTCATCGACAACGCGAGCCGGCTCGCGACCGAGCTCGGCGAGCGGGGGATCCGCCCGACGACCGGAGGGACCGACACCCACCTCTCCCTCCACGACCTCCAGGACGTCGGGGTGACCGGGGCGGACGCCGAGGCGCGCGCGGACGCGGCGGGGATCGTCCTCAACAAGAACGCCATCCCGTTCGACCCCCAGAAGCCCAACATCGCCTCGGGCATCCGGGTCGGGACGCCCTGCGTGACGACCCAGGGGATGGGCACGGGGGAGATGGTGACGATCGCCGAGCTCATCCACACCGCCGTGACCCGCGGGGACGCCGACCCCGACCACGCCGTCTCCACGGAGGTCCGCGCCCAGGTCACGGACCTCGTCGGCCGGTTCCCGGCCTACCCCCGCTGACCCGGGCGACCGGTCGAGCCGCCGCGTGCGCGAGTACATCTTCGTCCTCCTCGTCGCGATGGCGACGACGTACGCGGCCGTCCCGGCGATGCGGGCGCTCGCCGTCCGGACCCGGGCGTTCACACCCGTCCGGGACCGGGACGTCCATGCCGTCCCCATCCCGCGGCTCGGTGGCGTGGCGATCTTCGTCGGGTTCGCCGCGGCCACCCTCATCGCGCAGGCCCTGCCCCGGCTCGGGCAGGTCTTCGACAGCGGCGACGAGCTCGTCGGCGTCCTCCTCGGGGCTGCGCTCGTCTGCCTCGTCGGGGCGATCGACGACGTCCGCGACCTCGACCCGCTGACCAAGCTCGCCGGCCAGATCGTCGCGGCGGGGATCATGGCGTTCTACGGGGTCCAGTTCTTCTCGCTCCCCCTCGGCGTCGTCACCGTCCTCCCCGCGCCCGTCTTCGTCGTCCTGACGATCCTCATCGTCGTCGTCTCGACGAACGCCGTGAACTTCATCGACGGACTCGACGGGCTCGCCGCCGGCGTCGTCGCGATCGCGGCGGCGGCGTTCTTCGCCTACAGCTACCTCATCTCCCAGAGCTACGACCCGCCGAACGTCTTCTCGTCCGCGACGTTCATCTCGGCCGCGCTCGTCGGCTGCTGCCTCGGATTCCTCCCGCACAACTTCTACCCGGCCAGGCTGTTCATGGGTGACAGCGGCGCGCTGCTCCTCGGGCTCCTCCTCGCCGCCGCGATGATCTCGACGACGGGCACCGTCGCCCCCTCCCAGGTGAGCCGGAACACCGTCGTCGCGCTCCTCATGCCGCTCGTCGTCCCCGCCGCGATCATCCTCCTGCCCCTCGTCGACGTCGTCCTCGCCATCGTCCGGCGGACCCGCCGGGGGCAGCGGCCGTGGCACCCCGACGCCCAGCACCTGCACCACCGGATGCTGCGGATCGGGCACGGTCACCGCCGGGCCGTCCTCGTCCTCTGGGTCTGGGCGGGCGTGACGGCGATGGGCTCGGTGAGCTTCGTCTTCATCGACTGGCGGGTCGCGGCGGGCGGGCTCGTCCTCGCGGTGGCGGTGGCGACGTGGCTCACCCGTTGGCTGCCGCGGTACGACAACCCCCGCAACCCCGCCCACCGGCCGACGTGACCGGACCCTGCCCCCCGGGTGCCGGCCGCGGAGGACGTGCCGGATTCGTTCGGCGGGAACGCTTGTGATACGTTTCACAAGCGCCTGTGAGGTGGCTGGGAGCGGTTCCCCGCCAACCCGTCGGGCGCAGCATGCCCATTCGCGAGACGCCCCGCACGACGCCCCGAACGAGCAGGAACGATGGTCACGACGATGACGCCGACACCGGCCGCCCGCGCCGGCGAGCCCTTTGGCGTCATGCTCCGCGGAGCCTTCCTCCCGACGGTGGGGCTCGGGCTCGTCACCGTCCTCGCGCTCGCCGTGACCCGGGGCCTCGCCGCCGGCGGGTCGGCCCTGCTCGGCCTCGCCGTCGCCATCGCCTTCTTCGCCTCCGGCCTCGCCGTCATGGCCCGGGTCGTCCGGGACGCCAACCCCGTGCTCTTCATGGCGGTCGCGCTGTCGGTCTACCTCGGCCAGGTCATCGCGTTGCTCCTCGTCATGGTCCTCGCGGAGCGCATCGCCGGCCTCGACGACACCGCCGTCGGGGTCACCGTCCTCGTCGTCGCCCTCGCCTGGCAGGTGTTCCAGATGCGGGCCTGGCGGCGCGCCCGCACGCACGTCTTCGACGACGGTGGGCCCGGCGCGGCGTCGGGCCCGCCGGGACACGACGCGTCAGGGGACGGTCGATGACCGGCCCCGACGCGTCGGGATGCCCTGTCGCCCCGACCCTCGGGCGTCCGGTAGCGTACTCGGAGATCCTTCGCGACCCCGGGCCCCCGCGGCCCTTTCGCGTGCCCGGCCGGAGCGTTCCCGCGGACGCGTCCGTGACGAGACAGACCAAGGAGACGCTGTGAGCCTGAACGTGATGTACGCACACCTTGCCCAAGGTGCGGGCGTCGCCACCGCGGTGCGCGGCGAGGAGTTCGTCCCGCCGGGCGTCGCGGACTTCTGGCAGCCCATCCTCGGCGGGGACAGCGCGTTCGCGCTCACGCGCTCCGCGATCGTCCTCCTCCTCTCCGCCGGCTTCCTCGCGTGGTTCTTCGTCTCCGTGACGGGCAACCTCAGCCTCGTCCCGAGCAAGCGGCAGTGGATGGCCGAGTCGGTCTACAACTTCGTCCGGAACACGATCGGCCGGGACGTCATCGGGAGCAAGGACTTCAAGCCCTTCATCCCGCTGCTGTTCACGCTGTTCAGCCTCATCCTCCTCAACAACATCTTCGGCGTCCTGCCCTTCGTCCAGTTCCCGACGCTGAGCCGGATCGCCTATCCCATCGTCCTCACGGCCGTCGTCTACGTCGTCTACCACGTCGTCGGGATCCGACGGAAGGGCGGCTTCCTCCCCTGGGTGAAGTCCATGGTCCCCGAGGGGCTCCCGGGCTGGGTCGTCCCGATCATGTTCGTCCTCGAGGCGTTCACGTACTTCGTCACGCGCCCGGTCACGCTCGCCCTTCGTATCTTCGGCAACATGTTCGCCGGGCACCTCCTGCTGCTCGTGTTCACCTTCGGGGGCGAGTACCTCCTCCTCCACGGCGGGAACGTCGGGCTCCAGGCGGCCGGGGTGCTCTCGTTCGGCATGACGATCCTCATGACGTTCTTCGAGCTCCTCATCGAGTTCCTCCAGGCGTTCGTCTTCACCCTCCTCGCCGCCCTCTACATCGCCGGCGCGGTCGCCGACGAGCACTGATCCGGGCGGATCAGGCAGCACCGAGAACTTCATCAGGCAGCACCGAGAACTTCATACCGACAGACCCCCGCACGACACTCGGGCACCCGCCCGCAGTGCCACCGAAAGGAAACAGTGACATGACCGGCAACATCACCTTCCTCGGCTACGGCCTCGCCGCCATCGGCCCCGGTATCGGCATCGGCCTGATCTTCGCCGCGTACATCAACGGCGTCGCCCGCCAGCCCGAGGCGCGCGGCATGCTCCAGACCATCGCCTTCACCGGGTTCGCGCTCGCCGAGGCGCTCGCGCTGCTGGGTCTCGTCTTCGCGTTCGTCTTCTGATCCCGGGGCACCCCCGCACGACCCCCCACCCACCGGACAGTAAGGAAGCGACGTGAACCCCGCATCCGTAGTAGCAGCCGAGGGCAACGGCTGGGGCGGACAGCTGCCGATCATCCCGCACCCGGCCGAGCTGATCGTCGGCGTCATCGCCTTCGCGGTCCTCTACTGGGTCTACCGGTCCAAGGTCGTGCCGAACCTCGAGCAGATGTATGCCGAGCGGACGGCCGCGATCGAGGGCGGCATGGAGCAGGCCGAGAAGGCCCAGGCCGAGGCCGAGGCCGCCAAGGAGCAGTACGAGAGCCAGCTCCACGAGGCCCGCGCCGAGGCGAGCCGGATCCGCGAGGACGCCCGCGAGCAGGGCTCGCAGATCGTCGCCGAGATGCGTGAGCAGGCCCAGAGCGAGGCCGCGCGGATCACCGAGTCCGCCCACCGGCAGATCGAGGCCGAGCGCCAGCAGGCCGCTCTCTCGCTGCGCTCCGAGGTCGGACGGCTCTCGACGGACCTCGCGAGCAAGATCGTCGGGGAGTCCCTGGAGAGCGAGGCCCGCCAGAGCGGGATCGTCGAGCGGTTCCTCGCCGACCTCGAGTCGGGCCAGGTCCGTCCGGAGAAGGTCGGGGCCGGCGACGCGGGTCAGGAGTCCTGATGCAGGGGTCGTCACGCGGAGCCGCCACCGCGGGGATGAAGGCCCTCGAGGCCGCCCTCGAGGGGGGAGCGGACGCGACCGGGCTCGCCGAGGACCTCCTCGGGGCGGTCGGCGCCATCGACGGCAACGCCACCCTCCGGCGCGCTCTCGGGGACCCCTCCCGCGAGGCGGAGGCCAAGCGCGGCCTCGCCACCACCCTCTTCAGGGGCAAGGTCGGCGACCCCGCCGTCGAGGTGCTCGGCGAGCTCGCCGCCCAGCGGTGGGCCGGCGAGCGGGACCTCAGCGACACCATCGAGACCCTCGGCGTCGAGGCGCTGCTCGCGTCCGCGGAGGCGGCCGGGCGGCTCGAGACCCTCGAGGACGAGCTGTTCCGCTTCGAGCGCACCGTCGCGGGCTCGCCCGGGCTCCGGGACGCCGTGACGAACCGTCAGGGCGACCCGGTCGCGAAGGCCACGCTCGTCGCCACCCTTCTTGAGGGGAAGGCGGCGCCGGAGACCGTCCGGCTCGCCCGGCAGGCCGTGCTCGCGCCGCGGGGGCGCCGGTTCGACCGGACGGTCGAGGAGTACCTCGACCTCGCCGCCGCCCGGCGCGAGCGCCTCACCGCGGTCGTCACGACGGCGGTCCCGCTCGGCGAGCAGGACCGCTCCCGCCTCGAGGCGGCCCTCCAGCGGATCTACTCCACCCCCGTCCAGCTCCAGGTCGTCGTCGACCCCTCGGTCGTCGGCGGGCTCCGGGTCCGGGTCGGGGACGAGGTCATCGACGGCACCGTCTCCCGGCGGATCGAGGACGCACGGAGGCACTTCGCGGGCTGACCACCCGGTCCCGCCCGCGGCGCCGCACGAACGGACGAGCGCCCGACAACTCCACAGCCCACAGCACCACCCGAACCGCAGATGTCGGCTCCCACCAGCGGGGTCACAACCGAGGAGAAGAGACACATGACGGAGCTTTCGATCCGTCCGGAGGAGATCCGGGACGCCCTGGACACCTACGTCCGGTCCTACGAGCCCGGCACGGCCTCGCGCGAGGAGGTCGGCCGCGTCGTCGACGCCGGCGACGGCATCGCCCACGTCGAGGGGCTCCCCTCGGCGATGACCAACGAGCTGCTCCAGTTCGAGGACGGCACCCTCGGGCTCGCGCTCAACCTCGACGTCCACGAGATCGGTGTCGTCGTCCTCGGCGACTACTCCGGCATCGAGGAGGGCCAGACCGTCAAGCGGACGGGTGAGGTCCTCTCCGTCCCCGTCGGCGACGGCTACCTCGGCCGGGTCGTCAACCCCCTCGGCCAGGCGATCGACGGCCTCGGCGAGCTCGAGACGACGGGCCGCCGCGCCCTCGAGCTCCAGGCGCCCTCGGTCGTCGAGCGCAAGTCGGTCCACGAGCCGCTCCAGACCGGCCTCAAGGCGGTGGACGCGATGACCCCGATCGGCCGCGGGCAGCGTCAGCTCATCATCGGGGACCGGCAGACCGGCAAGTCGACGGTCGCCGTCGACACGATCATCAACCAGAAGCAGGCGTGGGCGACCGGCGACCCCCAGAAGCAGGTCCGCTGCATCTACGTCGCCATCGGCCAGAAGGGCTCGACGATCGCGTCCGTGAAGGACACGCTCGAGGAGGCCGGGGCGATGGAGTACACGACGATCGTCGCCGCGCCCGCGTCGGACTCGGCGGGCTTCAAGTACCTCGCCCCGTACACCGGCTCGGCGATCGGCCAGCACTGGATGTACGACGGCAAGCACGTCCTCATCGTCTTCGACGACCTCTCCAAGCAGGCCGAGGCCTACCGGGCGGTCTCCCTGCTCCTGCGCCGTCCGCCGGGCCGCGAGGCCTACCCGGGTGACGTCTTCTACCTCCACAGCCGGCTCCTCGAGCGCTGCGCGAAGCTCTCCGACGAGCTCGGGGCGGGCTCGATGACCGGCCTGCCGATCATCGAGACGAAGGCGGGCGACGTCTCGGCCTACATCCCGACGAACGTCATCTCGATCACCGACGGCCAGATCTACCTCCAGGCCGACCTCTTCAACTCCAACGTCCGCCCGGCGATCGACGTCGGTGTCTCGGTGTCCCGGGTCGGCGGCGCCGCGCAGATCAAGGCGATGAAGCAGGTCTCCGGCCGCCTCAAGCTCGACCTCGCGCAGTACCGCACCCTCGAGGCGTTCGCGATGTTCGCCTCCGACCTCGACCCGGCGTCGAAGGCACAGCTCGCGCGCGGCGGCCGGCTCGTCGAGCTGCTCAAGCAGCGCCAGGCCAACCCCTACCCCGT
Organism: uncultured Actinomycetota bacterium; assembly: GCA_963783735.1. Taxonomy (GTDB): domain Bacteria; phylum Actinomycetota; class Actinomycetes; order Actinomycetales; family Dermatophilaceae; genus CAWDAQ01. The sequence continues at coordinate 49,189 of CAWAOO010000002.1, forward strand.
CGAGGAGCAGGTCGTCTCGATCTGGGCGGGGACGACCGGCCAGCTCGACAGCATCCCCGTCGAGGACGTCTCCCGCTTCGAGTCCGAGCTCCTCGACCACCTCCGCCGGGAGAAGTCCGGGATCCTCGACACGATCCGCGAGACGACGAAGCTCGAGGAGGACACCGAGTCCGCCCTCAAGGAGGCCGTCGAGGGCTTCAAGAAGCAGTTCGACCCCTCCGGTGGTGACTCCTTGGTCTCCGTCGGCGACGAGGACGTCGAGGCCCGCGAGGAGGAGTCCGAGCAGGAGCAGATCGTCAAGCAGAAGCGCTGACGGCGACCCGGGTGCGGGCGAGCGCGCACCCGGTGCCCGTCGGCGACGCGACCGGGCCCCGATCGGCCCGGCCCCACGACCACGAGTTCGACCGAGGAGAGGCGGAACCACATGGGAGCGCAGATCCGGGAGTACCGGCAGCGCATCCGCTCCGTCAGCGCGACGAAGAAGATCACCCGCGCCATGGAGCTCATGGCGGCGTCGCGGGTCGTCAAGGCCCAGCAGTACGTGCGAGAGTCGACCCCCTACGCCCGGGCCCTCACCCGGGCGGTCTCGGCGGTGGCGACGTTCTCGGACGTCGACCACCCGCTGACGAGCGAGCACGAGGAGGTCCGGCGCGCGGCCGTCGTCATCCTCACGAGTGACCGCGGCCTCGCCGGCGCGTACAGCTCGTCGGTGCTCAAGGAGAGCGAGCGGCTCGCCGAGCGGCTCCGCGAGGAGGGCAAGGAGATCGTCCCCTACCTCGTCGGGCGCAAGGCGATCGGGTACTACCGCTTCCGTGGGCGGGACTACGCCGCCGAGTGGAGCGGGTTCACCGAGAAGCCGACGTTCGACGCCGCCCGCGAGATCGGCCAGCGGATCGTCGACGACTTCACCCGGGACACCGAGAGCGAGGGCGGGGTCGACGAGGTCCACGTCGTCTTCACCCGGTTCGTCAACCTCGTCACCCAGGAGCCCGAGGTCATCCGGCTGCTCCCGCTCGAGGTCGTCGAGGGCGAGGAGACCCCGGACTCCACCGACCTCCTCCCGCTGTACGAGTTCGAGCCGAGCGCGGAGGAGGTCCTCGACACCCTGCTGCCGAAGTACGTCACGGCACGGCTGTTCAACTGCCTGCTCCAGGCGGCCGCCTCCGAGCTCGCGTCCCGCCAGCGCGCGATGAAGTCGGCGACGGACAACGCGGAGGAGCTCATCAAGAAGTACACCCGACTGGCCAACCAGGCGCGCCAGGCCGAGATCACCCAAGAGATCAGCGAGATCGTCGGCGGCTCCAGCGCGCTCGCCGAGGCGAAGTGAGAAGGTAGAGGACAACCATGACTGCCACTGCAGAAGAGACCACCCAGGCCCCGACCCAGGGCGGCGTGGGGCGCGTGTCGCGCGTCATCGGCCCCGTCGTCGATGTCGAGTTCCCCGCCGACGCGATGCCGAACCAGTACAACCTGCTCACGACGCAGGTCGACCTCGGCGGCGAGGAGAAGAACGTCAACCTCGAGGTCGCCCAGCACATCGGCGACAACATGGTTCGGGCGATCTCGCTCCAGCCGACCGACGGCCTCGTGCGCGGCGCCCAGGTCCAGGACACCGGGGGCCCGATCCAGGTCCCGGTCGGGGACGTGACGCTCGGGCACGTCTTCAACGCGACCGGGGCGTGCCTCAACCTCGCCGAGGGCGAGAAGCTCGAGGTCACCGAGCGCTGGGGGATCCACCGGCAGGCACCGCCGTTCGACCAGCTCGAGAGCAAGACCCAGATGTTCGAGACGGGGATCAAGGTCATCGACCTCCTCACCCCGTACGTCCAGGGCGGCAAGATCGGCCTCTTCGGCGGCGCCGGCGTCGGCAAGACCGTCCTCATCCAGGAGATGATCGCCCGCGTGGCGCGCGACCACGGCGGCGTCTCGGTCTTCGCCGGTGTCGGCGAACGGACCCGTGAGGGCAACGACCTCATGGTCGAGATGGAGGAGGCCGGCGTCCTCGGGCAGACCGCCCTCGTCTTCGGCCAGATGGACGAGCCGCCGGGCACCCGTCTGCGGGTCGCGCTCTCGGCGCTGACGATGGCGGAGTACTTCCGCGACGTCCAGAACCAGGACGTCCTGCTGTTCATCGACAACATCTTCCGGTTCACCCAGGCCGGCCAGGAGGTCTCGACCCTCCTCGGCCGGATGCCCTCGGCCGTCGGGTACCAGCCGACGCTCGCCGACGAGATGGGGACCCTCCAGGAGCGGATCACCTCGACCCGCGGGCACTCGATCACCTCGATGCAGGCGATCTACGTCCCCGCGGACGACTACACCGACCCGGCCCCGGCGACGACGTTCGCCCACCTCGACGCGACGACGGAGCTCTCCCGCGAGATCGCCTCGCAGGGCATCTACCCCGCCGTCGACCCGCTGACCTCGACATCCCGGATCCTCGACCGGCGCTACATCGCCGAGGACCACTACACGACGGCGAACCGGGTCAAGGGGATCCTCCAGCGCAACAAGGAGCTCCAGGACATCATCGCCATCCTCGGGATCGACGAGCTCTCCGAGGAGGACAAGATCCTCGTCCAGCGAGCCCGCCGTCTCCAGCGGTTCCTCTCGCAGAACACGTACGTCGCGAAGCAGTTCACCGGCATCGAGGGCTCGACGGTCCCGCTGTCGGAGACGATCGAGGCGTTCACGAAGATCTGCGACGGCGACTACGACCACATCGGCGAGCAGGCGTTCTTCATGTGCGGTGGCCTCGAGGACGTCGAGCGCCAGTGGGCGGAGATCCAGAAGAACCTCTGACCCGGGGACGGGCACCCCGCAGGGCCGGCCTCCGAGGGGGGCCGGCCCTGCGGCATACTCGGGCCGCCCGGGACGCGCGACGCCCGCGGCCCCGGCCGCCACGGCCGGGAGGACGTGAGCGGACGAGAGCGAAGGACCACGGCTGATGAGCGAGCACCCTCTCGGGCTGAGGTGGACCGTCCACGGCGACGGACGGAGCGTCGGGCGTGGGGAGGTCGTCGCCCCGGAGGAGCGGCTCAGCTGGCCCCGGACGATCGGTATCGGGGCGCAGCACGTCGTCGCGATGTTCGGCGCGACCTTCCTCGTCCCGCTCATCACCGGCTTCCCGCCGGCGACGACGCTCTTCTTCTCCGGGATCGGGACGATGCTCTTCCTCGTCCTCACCGCCGGTCGGGTGCCGAGCTACCTCGGCTCCTCGTTCGCCTTCATCGCGCCGATCGCGGCGGCCAAGGTGGGGTACGGCATCCCGGGGGCGCTCGGGGGCATCGTCATGGCGGGCGTCGCCCTCTTCCTCGTCGGGCTCGTCGTCCAGCTCGCGGGGGAGCGGTGGATCCACGCGCTCATGCCGCCCGCCGTCACCGGGGCGATCGTCGCGCTCATCGGGCTCAACCTCGCACCGGCGGCGAAGGCGAACTTCACGGCATCCCCGGTCACCGGCCTCGCGACGCTCGCGACGATCGTCCTCGTCACCGTCGTCGCGCGGGGCCTGCTCGGGCGGCTGTCGATCCTCGCCGGCGTCCTCGTCGGCTACGCCGTCGCACTCCTGCGCGGCGAGGTCGACTTCGCCGCGGTGGACGCGGCGTCATGGGTGGGCCTGCCGAGCTTTACGACGCCGACGTTCCACCTCCCCCTCGTCGGGCTCTTCGTCCCGGTCGTCCTCGTCCTCGTCGCCGAGAACATCGGCCACGTCAAGTCGGTCGCCCTCATGACCGAACGCGACCTCGACCCCCTGACGGGGCGGGCGCTCATGGCCGACGGCCTCGCGACGACACTGGCCGGGGCCGGCGGCGGGTCCGGGACGACGACGTACGCGGAGAACATCGGCGTCATGGCGGCGACGAAGGTGTACTCGACGGCCGCGTACTGGGTGGCGGCCCTCACCGCACTCCTCCTCAGCTTCTCGCCGAAGTTCGGCGCCGCGATCGCGACCGTTCCCGAGGGCGTCCTCGGGGGGGCGGCGACGATGCTCTACGGGCTCATCGGTCTGCTCGGGGTCCGGATCTGGGTCGAGAACCGAGTGGACTTCGGCAACCCGGTCAACCTCACGACGGCGGCCGTCGCCCTCGTCGTCGGCATCGCGGACTTCACCTGGGTCGCAGGCGACCTCCAGTTCGCCGGGATCGCGCTCGGGACCGGGGCCGCGCTCGTCACCTACCACGTCATGCGCGCGGTCAACGGCGTCACCGGGGCCGTCGAGGACCCGGCGGCGCCGTCCGAGGAGGACCTCGCGCCGTCGCGGTGACGGTGGTCGGCGACCTGTCCGCCGGACCGGTAGAATGGTGAAGGACATAGCCCAGTCGCGAGAGACCGCCCCCGCACGTGAGGACCCCCTGTGAGCCAGCTGAACGTTGAACTCGTCGCCGCGGACCGGAAGGTCTGGGAGGGCGAGGCGAGCATGGTCACCGCCCGCTCCACCGACGGCGAGCTCGGCATCATGCCCGGGCACACGCCGATCCTCGGGGTCCTCGTCTCCGGGGACGTCCGGATCCACACCGGGGGCGGCGCCCAGACCGCGACGATCGACAGCGGCTTCCTGTCCGTCGACCACGACCGCGTGACCATCGTCGCCGAGGCCGTCGACGCCTCCTCGATGAGCGCCTGAGCCGAGGGAGCCGGATGTCACCCCTCATCACCGCTGAGGCCGTGACAGCCACGCTCGTCGTGCTCGCCGTCGTCGGGCTCGGGCTCATCTGGGCCCGTCGCCGGGCGATTTCCGGGGGCGTGCCGCTCATGCTCTGCGCGGTCCGGACGGTCTCCCGCCCGCACTGGCGCCTCGGGCTCCTCCGGTTCGCCGCCGACCGGCTCGAGTGGTTCCCCGTCATCAGCCCGTCCCTGCGGCCGGCGTGCCGTTGGGGTCGGTGGGGGGTCGACCTCGCGGCGCCCACACCGACCCGGGACATCATCCCCGGGCTGCCGGACGCCGTCGCCGTCCGCGGCCGCTGCGAGGGCGACACCTTCGAGATCGCCCTCGCCCCGTCGTCCTACACCGCGGTCCGGTCCTGGCTCGAGAGCTCCCCGCCGGGGTTCAACATCAACGTCGCCTGAGCCGCTCCGAGCCGCCCGGCGAGGGGTCGGCCGGGCCGGTCGACGCTCACCGGGCCGGCGGCTCGGCGCGGCCGCCCCCGGGCTCCCAGAGGACGTCCCCGCCGTCCGGGAGGTTCGCGACGCGGGCGAGGACGAACAGCAGGTCGGAGAGCCGGTTGAGGTACGTCGCCGTGAGCGGGTTGACCCCGCCCTCGCCCTTGCTGCGGCCCGGAGCGGTGCCGAACGCCGCGTGGGCGGCCCACGTCGAGCGCTCGGCCCGACGCACGACGGTCGTCGCGACGTGGAGGTGGGCCGCGCCGGGTGTCCCACCCGGGAGGATGAACGAGCGGAGCTTCCCGACCTCGGAGAGGTAGCGGTCGCAGTCGGCCTCGAGCTCGTCGACCCAGGCGCCGTCGACCCGTAGCGGCGGGTAGTCGTACTCCTCCTGGAGCGGCGTGCACAGGTCGGCCCCGACGTCGAAGAGGTCGTTCTGGACGCGCCGGAGAGTCCCGAGGACGTCCTCGCGGAGCCCTCCCACCGCGACGGCGACCCCGATCGCCGCGTTCGCCTCGTTGACGTCGGCGTACGCGGCGAGTCGGGGGTCGGTCTTCGAGGTCCGGCTGAAGTCACCGAGGGCGGTCGTCCCGTCGTCGCCGGTCCGGGTGTAGATCTTCGTGAGGTTGACCATGGCCCCAAGCCTCGCAGATCGTCCGGGCCCCGCGCCGAGGCGCCTCGTCGCCGTTCCGTGACCTGCGGCGGAGTACCCGTCATCGATTCGTGACCCATCCAAGGGCAACCCGGTGGCGACCCCGGACGTCTAATGGGTGACAGCACACGCGAGAAGACGGGGGTCACCGATGACAGTCAGCGAGCTGAAGGTCGCGCCGGTGCGGGTTGACGACCGCAGTGACGGCCAGCACGTCGAGGTGCTCGGTCGGCTCGACGTCCACACCGCCGCCGACGTCCGGCTGCTCCTCCACGACGCGGTCGACGCGGGCTCCGGACCGGTCCTGCTCCACCTCGCCGCCGCCGAGATCGGGGACGCGACCGGCCTCGGACTGCTCGTCGAGTGCCACCGGCGCTCACGGCGTGCGGGACGCGCGCTCCGGCTCGTCGACGCGACGGCCCGCTCCCACCGCCTCCTGCGCCGGGCCCGGCTCGAGCGCGCGTTCGGGCTGTCGAGCCGGACTGTGGCCTCCCTCACCGCCTGAACCTCTCCTCGGGGGACGGTCTCGCCGGTACCGTCCCCGGTATGTCCCCCTCCGAGCCTCCCGCCGCCCAGCCCCCGGCCGGGCGGGACCGTCCGTGGGTGATGCGGACCTATGCCGGCCACTCGAGCGCGGCCGCGAGCAACGCCCTCTACCGGCGCAACCTCGCCAAGGGCCAGACCGGCCTCTCGGTCGCCTTCGACCTCCCGACCCAGACGGGGTACGACCCCGACGACCCGCACGCGCGGGGTGAGGTCGGGCGGGTCGGGGTCCCGGTCAGCCACCTCGACGACGTCCGTGCCCTGTTCGCCGAGATCCCGCTCGCCCGGATGAACACGTCGATGACGATCAACGCGACGGCGATGTGGCTCCTCGCGCTCTACGCCGTCGCCGCCGAGGAGCAGGCCGAGGCCGCCGGGGAGGACCCGGCGGCCGCCGTCCGGGCGCTCGCCGGGACGACGCAGAACGACATCATCAAGGAGTACCTCTCCCGGGGGACCTACGCCTTCCCTCCGGGCCCCTCGATGCGGCTCGTCACCGACATCGTGGCCTGGACCGTGGCCGAGATGCCGCGGTGGAACCCCATCAACGTCTGCAGCTACCACCTCCAGGAGGCCGGGGCCACGCCGGTGCAGGAGATTGCCTACGCGATGTCGACGGCCACCGCGGTCCTCGACGCCGTCCGGGACTCCGGCCACGTGCCGCCGGACCGGTTCGGCGACGTCGTTGCCCGGGTCTCCTTCTTCGTCAACGCCGGCGTGCGATTCGTCGAGGAGATGTGCAAGATGCGGGCGTTCGTTCGGATCTGGGACGAGCTCACCCTCGAGCGGTACGGGGTGACCGACCCCGCCCAGCGCCGCTTCCGGTACGGGGTGCAGGTCAACAGCCTCGGCCTCACCGAGGCCCAGCCCGAGAACAACGTCCAGCGGATCGTCCTCGAGATGCTCGCCGTCACACTCTCCCGGGACGCCCGGGCCCGGGCGGTCCAGCTCCCCGCCTGGAACGAGGCCCTCGGCCTGCCCCGCCCGTGGGACCAGCAGTGGTCGCTGCGGATGCAGCAGGTCCTCGCCTATGAGTCCGACCTGCTCGAGCACGACGACCTCTTCGCGGGGTCGAGCGTCGTCGAGGCCAAGGTCGACGAGCTCGTCGCCGGGGCCCGCGCCGAGATGACCCGGGTCGAGGACATGGGGGGTGCCGTCGCCGCTGTCGAGAACGGCTCGATGAAGTCCGCGCTCGTCGCCTCGCACGCGCGTCGCCGACAGCGGATCGAGTCCGGGGAGGACGTCGTCGTCGGGGTCAACCGGTTCGGGACGACCGAGCCGAGCCCGCTCACCGCGGACCTCGACACCGCGGTCGAGAGCGTGGCCGGCGACGTCGAGGAGCAGGCCGTCGCCGCGGTCCGGGAGTGGCGCGGCCGCCGGGACGCCGACCCCGAGTCCCGGGGTCGGGCGGCCCGAGCCCTCGAACGGCTGCGGACGGACGCGGCGACGGACGTCAACCTCATGCCCGCCACGCTCGAGTGCGCCCGGGCCGGTGTGACGACCGGGGAGTGGTCCGAGGTGCTCCGCGGGGTGTTCGGGGAGTTCCGGGCACCGACGGGGGTGTCGGGCTCAGTGGGGGTCGCGCCGGGGGTGGAGACCGGGCTCTCCGACCTCCGGCGGGCCGTCGCCCAGACCGGTGCCGACCTCGGGGAGCGCCTGCGCGTCCTCGTCGGCAAGCCGGGGCTCGACGGTCACAGTAACGGCGCGGAGCAGGTCGCCGTTCGGGCCCGGGACGCGGGCTTCGAGGTCGTCTACCAGGGGATCCGGCTGACTCCCGAGGAGATCGTCACCGCGGCGGTCGCCGAGGACGTCCACCTCGTCGGCTTGTCCATCCTCTCGGGGTCGCACATGGAGGTCGTCCCCGAGGTGCTCCGCGGGCTTCGGGAGGCGGGGGCGGGCGAGGTTCCCGTCGTCGTCGGCGGGATCATCCCGGAGGCCGACGCCCGTGGGCTCCGGGCCGCCGGGGTCGCGGCCGTCTTCACCCCGAAGGACTTCGGCCTCACCGACATCATGGGGCGCCTCCTCGACGTCATCCGGGCGTCCCGCGGGCTGCCCGCACGGGCGGGTGCGGACGTCACGGTGGGCTGACCGACGCGATCCCCCCGGGTGGCGGACCACCCGGGGGGATCGCGGTCGTGCGGGGGAGCCCGGTCAGGCGCTGGCGAACGCCTTGATGGCCTCGCGGTTGAACGCCGGGAGGTCGTTCGGGTTGCGGCTCGTCACGAGGTTGCCGTCGATGACGACCTCCTCGTCGGTCCAGGTCGCGCCCGCGTTCCGCAGGTCGGTCTGGAGGCTCGGCCACGACGTCAGCGTCCGGCCCCGGACGACGTCCGCCTCGGCGAGCGTCCACGCCGCGTGGCAGATCGCCGCCACCGGCTTGCCGGCGTCGAAGAAGCCCTTGACGAACGTCACCGCGCTCGACTGGGTGCGCAGGTTGTCAGGGTTGGCGACGCCCCCGGGCAGGACGAGCCCATCGAAGTCCTCGACCGATGCCTCGGAGAAGGTCTCGTTGACCTCGAAGGTATCGGCCTTGTCGAGGTGGTTGAAGGCCTGGACCTTGCCCGGCTCGACGGAGACGAGCACCGGTGTGCCCCCGGCCTCCTCGACGGCCTTCCACGGCTCGGTCAGCTCGACCTGCTCGATTCCCTCGGTGGCGACGGCGAACGCGATCTTCTTGCCGGTCAGAGTCTGGTCAGACATGGATGTCCTCTCGTCGGTTCTCAGGGCCCCACCGTCACGGTGGCGACCCGCTCCCTGGGCCAACGGGACCTGCCTCCCGTTTCTTCCCGTCGGAGGGTGACCTGCGGTGCTCTCAGACGTCGATGCTCGACATGTCGGGGTAGCGGTCGCCGGCGACCTCCTCGACGGGGACGGCCGCACGGAGCCGCTCGAGGTCGCCCGGACCGAGCCTGAGCCCGGCCGCGGCGACGTTCTCCTCGAGGTAGCCCACGCGCTTCGTGCCGGGAATCGGGACGACGTCCTCCCCCTGGGCGAGGACCCAGGCGAGCGCGAGCTGGCCGGGGGTGACGTCGCGGTCGCGGGCGAGCGAGCGCACCCGCTCGACGAACGCGAGGTTGCGCTCCATCGCCTCCCCCTGGAACCGCGGGTTGGCGCGGCGGAAGTCGCCCTCCTCGAGGGCGTCGAGCGAGGTGATCGCCCCGGTGAGGAAGCCCCGGCCGAGGGGGGAGTAGGGGACGAGGCCGATGCCGAGCTCGCGCAGGGTCGGAAGGATCTCGTCCTCGACGTGGCGTGTCCACAGCGAGTACTCCGTCTGGAGGGCGGTGATCGGGTGGGTCGCGTGGGCCCGCCTGACCGTCGCCGCAGAGGCCTCGGAGAGCCCGAGCCGACGGACCTTCCCGGCCTCGACGAGCCCGGCCATCGCGCCGACGGTCTCCTCGATGGGGACGTCCGGGTCGACGCGGTGCTGGTAGTAGAGGTCGATGTGGTCGACGCCGAGACGCCCGAGGCTCGCGTCGCAGGCTGCCCGGACGTACTCGGGCCGCCCGTCGACCCAGCGTCGGCTCGCGTCCTCGGGGTCGCGGACGTTGCCGAACTTCGTCGCGAGGACGACCTCGTCCCGGCGGTCGGCGATCGCCCGGCCGACGAGCCGCTCGTTGGTGAAGGGGCCGTACATGTCCGCCGTGTCGAGGAGGGTGACACCGAGGTCGAGCGCGCGATGGATCGTTGCGAGGGCCTCGGACTCGTCGGCGGTGCCGTAGAACTCGGACATGCCCATGCAGCCGAGGCCGACCGCGGAGACGTCGAGGTCGGTGCCCCTCCGGGCAGAGCCGAGGGTGCGGGTGGTCAGAGGTGGGATGGTCTCGCTCATGAGGAGAAGTCTTCGCCTTCGAGCGCGCTCGAAGTCAAGCGGCGCTCAGGCGCTGACCGACGTCGACCCCGCGAGCCGGTCCTCCGGAGGCGGGTGAGGAGGAGGGCCCCGGCGAGGTCCTCCTCGCTCCGGTCGACCTCGTCCCCGACGTCCTCGCGTCAGAACAGCCGGGAGCCGACGTCGTCGATGCCTCTCAGCGCGTCGTAGTCGAGGGTTACGCACCGGATCCCGCGGTCCTCGGCGAGGGTCCGGGCCTGCGGTCGGATCTGCTGGGCGGCGAGGATGCCGGTCACCGGCGCGAGGTGGGGGTCCCGGTTCATGAGCTCGAGGTATCGGGTGAGCTGCTCGACACCGTCGATCTCGGCGCGGCGCTTGATCTCGACCGCGACCGTCGCCCCGTCCGTGTCCCGGCAGAGGATGTCGACCGGGCCGATCGCCGTCATGTGCTCCCGCCGGACGAGCGTCCAGCCATCCCCGAGGGTGTGAATGTGCTCGGCGAGCAGGCGCTGGAGGTGCGCCTCGACGCCGTCCTTGACGAGCCCGGGGTCGACGCCGAGGTCGTGGGCGCTGTCGTGGAGGACCTCGTGGATCCGCACCCGGAGCCGGTCGTCGGCCTTCGTGTGCTGGACGTTCCACACGGCCACGACGCCGTCGGCGGCCTCCTCGTCCGTCGGTGGCAGCTCCGCCATCGCGCACGGGGGCGCCATCCAGTTGAGGGGCTTGTACGACCCGCCGTCGGAGTGGACGAGGACCGACCCGTCGGCCTTGACGACGAGCAGGCGGGTCGCGAGAGGGAGGTGGGCGGTGAGCCGGCCCTCGTAGTCCACGGAGCACTGGGCGATGACGAGACGCACGGGAGTGGATCCTAACCCCAGTGGGCCCCTTCGCCAGCCGACGTCCGACAGCAGACGCCCGGCGGCCACCGCCCCGCTGTCAACCTTGTCGCCCCGGGCCACACCTTGCGTTGCCGCGCGCGGCGACGAACACTGGGACCAAGGAGTCTGGTCATGGCGCTGCTCGTGTTCGCGGGGTACTTGGCGATGACCGCGGCCGTCGTCGGCGTCGTCGCCATCGGCCTCCGCTGGTTGACCTCGGGCACCGCCCCGTGGCCGTTCCGCCTCCTCGCCCCCCAGGTCGAGCGGGCCCGCGCCCGCCGCCGGCCGCCCTCCGAGCCGGTGCCGCCGGTCCTCCTCGGTCTCGAGCTGCGGCGGCTCGCCGAGAAGGTCCGCGAGGTCGACGCCGGCGACCAGCCGGCGAAGGCCGCCCGGCTCGACGCCTGCCGGTGGGCCTACGACTACGTCCTCCTCGAGTACTGCCGGGCCGTCGACGTCCCGGTGCCCCGGTCGCAGGTCCCGCTCTCGGAGCGTCAGCGGTTCGCCGCCGAGTCCGCCCTCATCTCCGCCGGGCACGAGTGGTGAGGGACCCGGGCGGTCCGGCGTGGCGACCGTCACCCGGCCGGGGACTACTGGCGCCCGCCGGGCTCTGGAACACTTCCCCCCATGTCTCGTGACTTCAGCAACGTCGGTGTGGTCGGGCTCGGCACGATGGGTGCCGGTGTCGTCGAGGTCTTCTCGCGCAACGGCATCGACGTCGTCGCCGCCGAGGTCGACGACGCTGCGGTGGCCCGGGGCCGGGGGGTGCTCGAACACTCGACGGCCCGGGCGGTGAGCCGGGGCAAGATGACCGAGGAGGACGCCGCCGCGCTGCATGCCCGGGTGCACTACACGACCGACCTCGCCGACCTCGCCGGATGCCAGCTCGTCGTCGAGGCGGTCCCCGAGCACCTCGACCTCAAGCGCGAGGTCTTCGGCAAGCTCGACGCCGTCGTCGGCCCGGACGCGGTGCTCGCGACGAACACCTCCTCGCTCCCGGTCACCGAGATCGCGGTGGCGACGACCCGCCCGTCCCGGGTCATCGGGATGCACTTCTTCAACCCCGCCCAGGTCATGCAGTTCGTCGAGGTCATCCGGACCGTCGTCACCGAGGACTCGGTCTTCGAGGACGTCAAGGCGCTCGCCGAGCGGCTCGGCAAGAAGCCCGTCGTCGTCGGTGACAAGGCGGGATTCATCGCCAACGCCCTCCTCTTCGGCTACCTCAACCACGCCGTGGCGATGTACGAGGCGCACTACGCGAGCCGCGAGGACCTCGACGCGGCGATGAAGCTCGGCTGCGGGCTGCCCATGGGTCCGCTCGCCCTCATGGACCTCATCGGGCTCGACACCGCCTACGAGATCCTCGACACGATGTACAAGCAGGGTCGCGACCGGCTCCACGCACCGAGCCCCCTCATCAGGCAGATGGTCAGTGCGGGGCTCAAGGGCCGCAAGACCGGCAGGGGGTTCTACACCTACGCCGAGCCCGGCTCCTCCCAGGTCGTCGAGGACTCCCTGTCGCCGCCCTCCGCGGGTCCCGAGGGCGTCGCGGTCCGTCCGGTGGCGAGCGTCGGGGTCGTCGGCAGCGGGACGATGGCGACGGGGATCGTCGAGGTCCTCGCCCGCGCGGGCGTCGACGTCACCTGCGTCGGGCGCTCCCCGGAGCGTCTTGAGGCCGTGACGACCCGGCTCGCGGCCAGCCTCGCAAAGGCGGTCGAGCGGGGGCGCGCGACCCGCGAGGAGGCCGATGCCGCGCGCGCCCGGGTGCGGACGACGACGAGCCGCGAGGACCTCGCCGACGCCGACCTCGTCCTCGAGGCCGTCGCCGAGGACCTCGAGGTCAAGCGTGAGCTGTTCGGCGACCTCGACCGGATCTGCAAGGACGATGCCGTCCTCGCGACGACGACCTCCTCGCTGCCCGTCATCGACCTCGCGAGCGCGACCCGCCGGCCCGAGGACGTCGTCGGGATGCACTTCTTCAACCCGGCGCCGATCATGCAGCTCGTCGAGGTCGTCTCCACGGTCTCGACCGCCCCCGAGGTCACCGCGACCGCGGTCGACCTCTGTCGCCGGCTCGGGAAGCACGCCGTCCGGTGCGCCGACCGGTCCGGCTTCATCGTCAACGCCCTCCTCTTCCCCTACCTCAACGACGCGGTGAAGATGCTCCAGGCGCACTACGCGACCGCGGACGACATCGACACGGCGATGAAGACGGGGTGCGGGTACCCGATGGGTCCCTTCGAGCTCCTCGACGTCGTCGGCCTCGACGTCTCCCTCGCGATCCAGCGCGAGCTGTACATCGAGTTCCGCGAGCCCGGCTTCGCCCCCGCCCCCCTCCTCGAACACCTCGTCACGGCGGGGTACCTCGGCCGCAAGGCCGGTCGCGGGTTCCGGACGTACGCCTGACTGGGCCTCGAGCAGGGCGCCCCGTGTAGCGTCGGTGAAGTCCGCGAGGTCGGTGAGGTAGACGTTGACCACCGATGACCGGCTCCGTCACGGATGAGGTGCACGTCGAGCGCTTCGCGGCATTCGCCGACGACCCCGACAGCGGCAACCCCGCCCGGATGGTGCTCGACGCCGTGTCCCTCAGCGCCGGGCAGATGCAGGAGATCGCCGTCGCGGTGGGGTACAGCGAGACGGCGTTCGTGACGGGCCCGATCTGTCGTGATGCGGCGGTCCCGGTCCGGTACTTCGCCCCGGAGGGCGAGGTTTCCCCTGGACGAACGCCTCCTGGGTGAGCTGCTGGGTGCGTTGGACTGGTCACGGCAAGCGCTCGACCCGGGCCTCCCGCCCGCGGTCGGCTTCGGCGGGCACAAGCACCCCGTTCTCGTCGCCCGTGACCTCCAACCGCTCCAGACGCTGGCCTACGACTTCCACGGCCTGCAACGGTTGTGCCGGGCACACGACTGGATCACGGTGCAGCTGGTCGCCGCGACCGGTGCCGGGGCCTGGCGGGCCGGGGATCCCTTCCCGTGGAGTGGGGTGCTCGAGGGCCCTGCCACCGGGGCAGCAGCGGCGGCCTTCGCCGGCTCCCTGCGCGCCCACGGCCGCGCCGCCACCGGAGACACGTTCGTCATCACCCAGGGGGTCGAGATGGGGCGGCTGAGCACGATCGCTGTGGAACTGCTCGAGCAGGCTGCCTCGGTCAGCGGCGCCGCCGCCTGCATCGGCCGCCCCGTCGGGGTAGCGAATCCGAGCGACCAAGGGGCCGTGCGAAGGATCCCACTCGAACCGGTCCGACGGCCGGACACCGGCCCTCGACCCCCGGGACGGCGTTCAGGTCGAGACGCTTCCCGACCGACGACCCGACCCTGCCTCCGTCGGGAAGGTGGACAAGCGGCCGATGCGCAGCACGCTTCATGGTCGTCTGCGTGGCGGCTCGCCTGCAGAGTTGTCGGAGACCGGGATCACCACCTGCGGGTTCGCGTCGGGGCCACCAGGTTTGAGACACTCGACGCAGGGCCCCAGAGGGTCCCCGGACGAGTGGTGCCGTACCCGGTGTGCGACAAGACGGCGCCAAGGAGACCTCTGATGTCATGGCTCGTCCTCGTTCTTTCTGGCGTCCTCGAAGCGGTGTGGGCGACCGCGCTCTCGCGCTCCGACGGCCTCGCCAGGCTGCTCCCGTCCCTCCTCTTCGGAGCTGCCCTGGTCCTCAGCATGGTCGGCCTCGCCCATGCCATGAAGTCCCTGCCCGTTGGTACCGCCTACGCGGTGTGGGTCGGTGTCGGAGCCTGTCTGACGGTCACCATCGCCATGGTCACCGGCGCCGAGACCGTCTCCCTCGTCAAGGTGCTGCTGGTCGCCGGCCTCGTTGCCTGCGTGGTTGGCCTCAAGGTCCTCGACTGAGCAACAGCGACCGCACCACGGCGCACCACCCGGACGTCGGCGGCAGGTACTGTCGAAACCTTCCCGAGGAGGACCTCTGATGCGCAGGGTGACCTATTCGATGGGGGTCTCACTTGACGGCTACATCGTCGGGCCGGACCGCGACTTCGACTGGACGGCGCCCGATGAGGAGGTCTTCCGGTTCGTCACCGACGAGATTCGAGAGGTCGGCATCCACCTGTTGGGACGACGGCTGTACGAGACGATGCTGTACTGGGAGACCGCCGACCAGGATCCATCGCTCGACGACTCCATGCTCGAGTGGGCCGCGATCTGGAAGCGGCTCCCGAAGGTGGTGTTCTCGACCACGCTGTCGGCGGTGCATGGCAACGCCCGCCTGGCCTCGGGCGACCTAGCGGAGGAGATCGAGCAGTTGCGAGCCGAGCAGGGGGAGGGAGTCATCGCGATCGGCGGCGCGACTCTCGCTGCCGAGGCGGCCGATCTGGGTCTGATCGACGAGTACCGGCCCAGGCTCTACCCGGTGCTTGTCGGCGGGGGGATTCCCTTCTTTCCGCAGCGAAAGCGACGCCTGGACCTCGAGCTCGTCGAGACCCGCACCTTCGGCTCGGGAGTCGTCCACCTCCGCTACCGCGTTGCGCGCTAGCGGGCTCTCCAGCCCGCCGGCCGGGTGCGCCTGAGCGGTTGGCCGGCGCAAGGGCGCAAGCCTCGGGCCTCCGCTCTCCGCCGGTGAGTGGGCGATTCTCGTGCCCTCGGCCAGCTGGGCCATAGACTCACGATGTGGCCGGACGAGCCGTGACCCCGAAGGTGCTCGTGATCGGGCTGAACCCGTACCGCGTTCCTGGGCCCTGGAACCCGAAGCCCGTCGCGGATGCCATCGAGGCGGGCATGCGCGCGTTCGCCGAGCACGGGGTTTCGGCTCAGGCGTGCCTGGTCGGCCTCGACGGCCGGGACGACCCTGAAGCGATGGTGATGGCCGCGCTCCAGGCCGACACCTGGGACTGCGTGGTCGTGGGCGGCGGGATCCGCACCGCTGAGGACCAGCTGCGTCTCTTTGAGCGTGTCGTCAACCTGATCCGCTGCCACGCCCCGAAGGCGGCGGTTGCCTTCAACGCCACCCCCTCCGATACCTACGAGGCAGCAGCCCGTGGGATCGAGCGCCGTCGGTCCAGGTGATCACATCGCCGCGGTCAGCCAGGGCCGCCTCGACGCCGAAGGCCGGGCCTACGACTCCCTCGAACCGCCCGCCACCTCGTAGCTCCACACTTCGCTGTGGGTCGAGACGGGGCGCGGTGTGTCACCGCCGGTCCGCTCGACCGCTGAGCGATGGCCCTCGGCGAACCCGGGTGAGCTCACCCACGCCTGGAACGACTCCTCGTCGCGCCAGCGGGTGATCACCAGCCACTGCTCCCGCTCATCGGTGGGGCGCAGCAACTCGAAACCCTCGAAGCCGTCGGCGTCGTCCACCGCGCCAGCTCGGGCAGCGAACCGATGGGCCAGCTCATCGCCAGAACCGGCGGGGACAGTGATGGCGTTGATCTTGATCGTGGTCATGTGTCAAGAGTGTCACCGGGCCTTGGGCCGCACCACGAGTGCTCCCCCCGCGCCGGCAGAAGCAGCGATTTCGTGCGCCTGTGGGGACGGAATAGCCG
Organism: uncultured Actinomycetota bacterium; assembly: GCA_963783735.1. GTDB lineage: Bacteria > Actinomycetota > Actinomycetes > Actinomycetales > Dermatophilaceae > CAWDAQ01. The sequence continues at coordinate 65,680 of CAWAOO010000002.1, forward strand.
CACCGATGGGTGACATCGCCAGTCCTCGATGACCGCCGTCGGCCTCGGCGCTTGCGGGGTGTCGTTGTCATCGGCCGGGGCGGCCGGGGAGTCCACGGGGATGCGGACCGTCATGAGGCGACGACCAGCTCCTGACGCATGCCGTTCGCATAGTGGTTCCTCAGGTTGCACACGAGCTCGTAGTGGCCCGGGCGCAACGTGATGGTGACCCAGCCGACCGACCCGGACCCGATCCCCTCACCCGGCCCCGCAGCGCAAGAGCTCGAAGCCTCACCCAGGCTTCCGGCCTCGTCTACCTTCCCCTCGGGACCAGGGACGTGCTGACCGGCGGAGGCTCCTGAGGCCAAGGGGAGGACGACGAGCTCGTGGGTGCGCCATCCCCGGTTTTCCACGACAAAGGAGACCTGACCGGCGCGCACCGATGCCGGCCGTGCGATCAGGACCATTCGGGATCCCATCGGGGCGGTGCCGCCCATCACGTGCGACATGCCCATGTCTCCGAGCGTGACATCCACGCGCGCACCCGGCAGTCCCTGCGGCGTCGCGCACGACAGAGGGGCGGGGGTGTAGCCGCGGCGCATCATCCCGCCTTGGCCGCTCGCGTCCGTGCTGCCCGCTGGACCGGCCGAGGTACCGCCCATCATTCCCCCCGAAGCGTCGTGGGTCGAGCACCCTGCGAGCAGGACACCGGCGGCGGCGAGCGCCAGCATCACGGGGGCTGGACCGATGGCTCGTATCCGACTCGGCACCCTCCCAAGGTACAACCCCGGGGTAGGGTGCCTCCGGCTCATGCTTGACCGGCCGAGCGGCGGCGATCGGGACGGCTCGGACCTGCGTCCGACGTGCCGCACGGGTCACACTGCGCGGCCGCTGAGGCCTGCGGCCCCTTCGTCAACGAGAGCTCGTGGGCGAGGCCCTCGCCCCGGTCCGGGACCAGGTCGTCATCGCCACCACGTTCGGGTTCGACATCGACGCCGACGGCACCCAGCACGGCCTGTCCAGCCGACCCGAGCACATCCGACAGGTGGCGCACGCGTCCCTGCGCCGGCTCGGCGTCGGGACCATCGACCTCTTCTACCAGCACCGCGTGGACCCCGAGGTGCCCATCGAGGAGGTCGCCGGCACCGTCAAGGAGCTCGTCGAGGCCGGCAGGGTCCGCCAATTCGGGCTGTCCGAGGCCGGCGCGCAGACGATCCGGCGGGCGCACGCGGTGCGGCCGGTCACCGCCGTGTGGAGCGAGTACTCCCTGTTCTGGCGCGAGCCGGAGAAGGTGGGCATCGGGTTGGTCACCTTCAGTCCCCTGGGCCGTGGCTTCCTGACCGGGGCCATCGACGGGCAGACCACCTTCGCGGACGGCGACATCCGCTCCTCCCCACCCCGGTTCACCGCCGAGGAGGACCGCCTGCTGGCCACGACACCGGTCGAGAACCTGCTCTCGCTGCCCATGCTGCAACCCGACCGGGGACCGACCCCCGCACGCCCACGAGCTGTCCACGCGGGGCAACGTCCTGTGGACCCTGGCCCTGGCCGTGGTGTGGGGCAAGCGCGGCGCCCGCCTCAACGCCGTCAGGCCCGGCATCATCATCATCCCCGTGGCCCGCGACGAGCTCAGCCACCCCCGCGGCGAGCGCTTCCGGTCGATGCTGTCGACGCCCCCTGCCGACCGCGTCGCCGCGGGCTGCTCCGACGCGGCTCGCGGGGGATGGACGTGGTGCCCGGCGATCGCACGGGCTCAGCCGATGCGCCGACCAGTTCGTATCCGTCCGCGGCCAGGCTGTCGACCGTCGCTTGCAGGTCGGCGACCTCGAAGCACACGGTGCGCACGCCCAGCTCGTTCGCCATCGCCTCGCCCGATCCGGGCGCGTGGCGGGCCTGACGAAGCTCGAAAGCTCGATCCCGGTTCCTCCGTCCGGCGGCCGGAGCATGACGGTCCCCGTGCGCGAGCCATGGCTGCCCACCTCCCACTCCGGTCCTCGGTGATACGCCAGGGACGATGCCGTGCACCCGGAAACGCTGGTGGCCGGCGCCCTGGAAGCGGGCGCGGATCCGCTCGGTCGCTCGGCCTCGACCAGCTCCTGCGCCACCGGTCGGACGGACTCGCGGAGCGAAGGCCCCGCCGCTGGCCAGGGACTGGGCCTGCGCGTGCTCACCCGCGCAGAGAGAAGAAGACACGGCCAGTGAGAGGATCGGCGCATGCCCCGCGCCAACCGCCGCCGCCGCGAGGACGCTCCGCTCAACGTCGAGCGTGCCCTCGGCGGGCTGACGACGCGGCAGACCTTCGGCGGCCGGGACTGGCACGTCCGCCGGCTCACGGGGGCCACGTCGGAGCGCGCGTACGTGTGTCCGGGCTGCCAGCAGCAGGTCGGCCCCGGCACGCCGCACGTCGTCGTCTGGCCCGCCGAGGGAGTCGGCGGGATCGACCACCGGCGGCACTGGCACACCCCGTGTTGGGCGGCACGGAACCGACGTCAACCGAGTGGACCCACGCGATGACCGACGAGAGCACCGACGAGGCGAGCATGACCGATGACAAGGACACCGCGGCACCCGCGGCGGAGCAGATCCGTGCTGGCTCCATCCTCCCCGCCCGACGCGAGGACGTCGAGCTCCACACCGCGGACGGGCTCACCCTCGTCGGCGAGCTCGCCCTGCCCCCGGAGCGCGACCCCGTCGCGACCCTCGTCACCCTCCACCCTCTGCCGACGCACGGCGGGTTCATGGACAGCCACGTCTTGAAGAAGGCGTCCTACCGGCTCCCCGCCCTCGCCGACGTCGCCGTGCTCCGGTTCAACCTCCGAGGAGTGAGCTCGCCGCGGGGGACCTCGGAGGGGACCTTCGACGAGGGCGACGCCGAGCGGTTCGACGTCATGGCCGCAATCGAGTTCGCCGAGTTCCACGAGCGGCCTCCGCTGCCGAACCGCTGGCTCGTCGGGTGGTCCTTCGGGACCGACCTCACCCTCATGTACGGGCTGGACCCGTCCGTGGAGGGGGCCGTGCTCCTCAGCCCCCCGCTGCGGTTCAGCCGACCGGAGCACCTGGCGGCGTGGGCGGAGGCGGGGACGCCGCTCCTCGCCCTCGTCCCAGAGCACGACGACTACCTGCGCCCGGCGGAGGCGCGCGAGCGGTTCGCCGAGGTCCCGCAGGCCGAGGTCGTCGCCGTCGACGGCGCCAAGCACCTCTGGGTCGGGGAGCCCTACGTCCGGCGCGCACTCGACGAGATCGTCGAGCGGGTCCGCCCCGGGTTCGGCCCGCTGCCGACGACGTGGGAGGGCCCCATGGAGAAGGAGCCCTCCCCGCTCAGGTCGTCCGCTGACGGGGGATGAGGACCTCCTCGTAGAGGAGGAGCAGGCCGGCGGCGGCCGGGATCGCGAGCAGCGCCCCGAGGACCCCGAGCAGGGTGCCGCCGGCGAGGGCGGCGACGACGGTGACCGCGCCGGGGACCGAGACCGTCCGCTGCATGATCCTCGGCGCGATGACGTAGTTCTCGACCTGCTGGTAGACGATGTAGTACACCGCAGCGACGAGGGCGAGCCGGGGCTGGTCGAAGACGGCGACGAGGCAGACGAGTGCCGCCCCGAGGGTGGCGCCGACCATGGGGATGAGCCCGAGAAGCCCGACGGCCACGGCGAGGACGGCGGCGTACGGGATCCCGAGGACGAGCATCATGACGTAGGAGAGGGACGCGTTGATCGTCGCGACCGCCGCCTGGCCGATGGCGTACGCCCCGGTCCGGCGCATGATCTCCTCGGAGAGCGAGATGACCCTCGGGCGGCGGGAGGCGGGGACGGTCTCGTACGCCGCCCGCTTCATCGTCGGGAAGGAGGCGAGGAAGTAGAGCGTGAGGATGAGGACGGTCACCGTCTGGAAGACGCCGTTGACGACCGCTCTCCCCGCCCCGAGGACCCCGCCGAAGACCGTGCCCATGAAGCTGCCGTCGGTGACCCGCTTGGTGAACTCCGTCTGCAGCCTGCCGACGACGTCGTAGTTCCGGTCGGCCTGCTGGACGACCCGGCTGTCGAGGATCCGCTGGAGGTAGGCGGGCGCGTTCTGCGCGAGCTGGCTGCCCTGGTCGACGACGGGGGGGATGACGAGCAGGCCGATGAGGACGAAGAGGACGAGGAGCGCGCTGAAGACGATGGCGACCGACCCGCCGCGCCGGACGCCCCGACGGGTCACCGCCTCGACGATGGGGTTGAGCGTCAGGGTGAGGAAGAAGGCGATGAGGAGGATGGTCAGGGTCGTCGCGAGCCGTCCGACGGAGTGCCAGAGCCCGATCGCGACGAGCGCCCCGAGCGCCCCGACGAACCCGACGTAGAACGGGGACTGCCGGTTGAGGGGACGACCGGCCGGGCCGTACGTCGAGCTCGGGAAGCGTCGGGCCCGGCGCGCCTGGGTGTCCTCGGTGTCCGCCCCGGCGCCGGGGTCAGCCGGGCCCCGGGGTGCACTGCCCGTGCCCGGGTCGGCGGCCCGGTCGGCCCGGTCGGCCCGGTCGGCCCGGTCGAGGGTGTCGAGGAGGAGGTCGCGCTCGAGCTGCTCGTCGGCGACGCGGCCGAGCCGGTTGCTCGCGCGCAGGGCAGCGCGCTGCCGTCGGCGGAACGTCCGCCAGCGACGCCAGGCGTTGGTCCGCACCGCTCATCACCTCCCTCGCGATGACCCTAGCGCGGGGACCCCCCGCCGACCGGGAGCTCACTGCCCGGGGGCGGTCGCTCAGGTGCCCCGGAACCGCATGATCGCCTCCGCGAAACCGGCCCGCTTCGCGGGGTCGGTGACGCCCAGGCCGGGTTCGGGGGCGAGGGTGAGGACCCCGACCTTGCCCTGGTGGAGGTTGCGGTGGACATCCGAGGCGGCCTGGCCGACCTCCTCGAGGGAGTAGGTCCGCGACAGGGTGGGGTGGATGAGCCCACGGTCGACGAGCGCGTTCGCCTCCCACGCCTCGCGGTAGTTCGCGAAGTGCGACCCGACGATCCTCTTGAGGTTCATCCACAGGTACCGGTTGTCGTACTCGTGGAGGAAGCCGCTCGTCGACGCGCACGTGACGATCGTCCCGCCGCGCCGGGTCGCGTAGACCGAGGCGCCGAAGGTCTCCCTCCCCGGGTGCTCGAACGTGATGTCCGGGTCGTGGCCGCCGGTGAGCTCGCGGATCCGGCTGCCGAACCGGCGCCACTCGCGGGGGTCCTGGGTGCGTTCGTCCTTCCAGAACGTGAACCCCTCGGCGGTCCGGTCGATGACGAGGTCTGCGCCCATCGCCCGGCAGATCCGCGCCTTCTCCGCCGAGGAGACGACACAGATCGGGGTGGCCCCCCCGGCGAGGGCCATCTGGGTCGCGTACGACCCGAGTCCGCCGGAGGCCCCCCAGATGAGGACCCGGTCGCCGAGCTTCATCCCCGCGCCGTTCCGAGAGACGAGCTGCCGGTACGCCGTCGAGTTGACGAGCCCCGGCGAGGCGGCCTCCTCCCAGGTCAGGTGGGCGGGCTTGGGCATGAGCTGGTTGCTCTTGACGACGGCGAGCTCGGCGAGCCCCCCGAAGTTCGTCTCGAACCCCCAGATCCGCTGTTCGGGGTCGAGCATCGTGTCGTTGTGTCCGTCGGCGTCCTCGAGCTCGACCGAGAGGCAGTGGGCGACGACCTCTCGGCCGGGCTGCCACCGGGTCACGCCCGGCCCGGTCCGCAGGACGACGCCGGCGAGGTCGGAGCCGACGACGTGGTAGGGGAGGTCGTGGCGCTTGGCGAACACCGACGTCCGCCCGTAGCGCTCGAGGAACCCGAACGTCGGCATCGGCTCGAAGATCGAGGTCCACACCGTGTTGTAGTTGATCGCGCTCGCCATGACCGCGACGAGGGCCTCCCCGGGCGCGAGGTCGGGGACGGGGACCTCGTCGATGTGGAGGGACGCACGCGGGTCCTTCTCTGCGGTCGTCAGCCCGTCGAACATGTCGACCTCGTCCTTGTGGACGGTCGCGCCCCGGTAGGTCGCCGGGAGGTCGAGTGCGGCATACGTCGCCTCCGACCGGTCACCGGAGAGGATCGCGTCGAGAATCTCGTGCATCGGTGGCTCCTCGGCCGTCGGGCGGTGGACGTTCGCCGAACCTACTGACGGGGTGGGCGTCGCGGACCGGGAAGAGACCCCGGTCACGCGGTGACCTTCCTCACCCGGTGGGCCGGGCCGGGCCGGGCCCGCCCGGTCCGGGTCGCCTTCGTCGTCCGAGCCGTCCGCGGAAAAAAAGGTCGGCGGGAAACCGCCCCGCCACCCGTGGGGAGTGCGAGGATCGCGAGAGGGAGGGGCCAACTCGGACAGTGAAGGAGTGCCGAAGATGTCACGACGTCGAACTTTGCAGGCCGCGGTCGTTGTGGTCGCCGCGGGGACGGTGGCCGCATGCGGGTCGTCGAGCGACAGTGGGTCCTCGTCCACGAGCGGGTCGTCGAGCGGGGCGACGAACGTGCCGCAGGTGGACGCTGGGTCGTTCACGTCCGACTTCTCCGTGATGAAGCAGCTGACGGACCTCGCGGCTCAGGGCAAGGGCACGATCGGGGTCCTGCTGCCCGACACCACGACCTCCACCCGCTACGTCCAGTACGACCAGCCCTACCTGCAGAAGGCCTTCGAGACGGCGGGCCTGTCCGCCGACCAGTTCAAGATCGACAACGCCAACGGCAGCGCCTCCACCATGCAGACCCAGGCCGAGGCGGACCTCAACGCCGGCGCCTCCGTCCTCCTGGTGGACCCGCTCGACGCCGGGAGCGGGGCGGCGATCGAGGCCAAGGCCAAGGCCGCCGGTGCGGCCGTCATCGACTACGACCGGCTGGTCACCGGCGGGCCCAAGGACCGGTACTACGTCAGCTTCGACAATGTCGAGGTCGGCAAGCTCATCGGCCAGGGGGAGGTCCAGTGCATCACCGACTGGGGCGTGAAGAGCCCGCACGTGCTGATCATGAACGGTGACCCGACCGACAACAACGCCACGTTGTTCGCCCAGGGCTACACGAGCGTCCTGCAGCCCAAGTTCGCGGACGGCAGCTACACCAAGGTCGGCGAGCCAGCCGGGACCTGGGACCCGCAGAAGGCCGCGACGACGTTCCAGCAGCAGCTGACGGCACACCCGGACATGAACGCGGCCGTGACCCCGAACGACGACAACGCGAACGCCGTGATCTCCATCCTCAAGGGCAACGGCGTCAAGCCGAACACGTTCCCGACGACCGGCCAGGACGCCTCGCTGCCAGGTCTGAAGAACGTGCTGACCGGGTACCAGTGCGGCACCGTCTACAAGCCGATCTACCTCGAGGCCCAGGCCGCGGCCGCACTCGCGATCTACCTGCGGGCCGGGGTCGAGCCGCCGGCGTCGCTGGTCAACTCCACGACGAAGGACACCCAGCTCAACGCGGACATCAAGTCCGTGTACACCACCCCGATCTGGGTGACGCCGAAGAACATGGCCGACACCGTCGTCAAGGACGGCGCGGTGACCGTCAGCGACCTCTGCTCGGGCAACGTCGCGGGCGCCTGCGCCAAGGCCGGGGTCAAGTGAGATGACGAGCCCGACGGCCGAGCCACTGCTGCGGCTGCGCGGGTTGTCGAAGTCGTTCGGCCCCGTCCAGGCCCTGTCCGACGTCGACCTCGATGTCCCGGCCGGCGCGGTCACCGCGTTGGCCGGGGACAACGGGGCTGGCAAGTCCACGCTGATCAAGTGCATCGCGGGGATCTACCCGCCGGACGACGGCGAGATCATCTGGGAGGGCGAACCGACCCACGTGCACGGCCCCAAGGGCGCCGCCGCCCTCGGGATCCAGACCGTGTACCAGGACCTGGCCCTGTGCGACAACCTCGACATCGTCCAGAACATGTTCCTCGGGCGGGAGCGGCTGCGCCGGGGCCAGCTCGACGACGTGTCGATGGAGCAGGCGGCGGCGGAGACGCTCGCCGACCTCGCCGTCACGACCGTGCGCTCGGTGCGTCAGCCGGTGGCCTCGTTGTCCGGGGGGCAGCGCCAGTCGGTCGCGATCGCCAAGGCGGTGCTGTGGGAGTCCAAGCTCGTCATCCTGGACGAGCCCACCGCCGCCCTCGGTGTCCCGCAGACCCGGATGGTGCTCGATCTCGTGCGGACACTGGTGGACCGCGGACACGCGGTCCTCATCGTCTCGCACAACATGACGGACGTGTTCCAGGTCGCCGACTGGATCGCCGTGATGCGCCATGGCCGGATGGTCGACGTGCGACCGATCGACCAGATCGACCAGCGGGTCGTCGTCGACCTCATGACGACTGGGCAGTCGGACCGCGATGTCACCGGGGGGGACCGCGCGTCCCGCGGGAAGGAGCCAACGCCATGACCGTGCGCGACGAGCAGCCCGGTCCCACGACCCCCGCCATCCAGTCCTCGCACGGAGAGGTCGGGACGGCGGAATACCTCCGGCTGAGCTGGCAGCGCATCAAGGGCGGCGAGACCGGCGTCCTGCCGGTCATCGGCGGGCTCTTCCTCGTGTCGGTGATCTTCCAGAGCCTCAACGGCCAGTTCCTCTCCTCGGGCAACCTCGTCAACCTGCTCGTCCAGGCGGCCGCCTTCGCCCTGCTGTCCATGGCCGAGGTGTTCGTGCTCCTGCTCGGCGAGATCGACCTCTCGGTGGGGTTCGTCGCCGGCATCGGCGCGGTCGTGCTCGCGTGGCTCGCCCAGCCGCAGGTGGGCTGGCCGTGGTGGGCGACCATCCTCGCCGCGCTCGCGGCCACCGCGACGATCGGTCTGATCCAGGGGTCGCTGATCACACGGATCGGCCTGCCCTCCTTCGTCGTGACCCTCGGCGGTCTGCTCTTCTGGAACGGCATCATGCTGTTCGTTCTCAGCAGCGGCGGCTCGATCCTCATCCAGGACGACGTCCTCGTCCAGATCGCGAGCGGCACCCTCTCCCGGGTCGTCGGGTGGCTGGTCATGCTCGTGGCCGTCGCCGTGTTCGGTGCCATCGTCTGGCGGCGCGACGCCAGGCGCCGCAGCTCTGGGCTGACCGCTCCTCCGGCCACGCTGACCGCCGTCAAGATCGGTGCCACCCTCCTCGGCGGCGTGGGGCTCATCCTGCTCGCCAACACCGACCGCGGCGTGCTCGCTCCGGTGTATGGGCTGCCCTACGTCGTCCTCCTCGTGCTCGGGGTCCTGACCGTGTGGTCCTACCTGCTCGGACGTCGCCGTTTCGGCCTGTACGTCTACGCGGTCGGAGGCAACGCCGAGGGCGCACGCCGGGCCGGCATCAACCTCGCCCGCATCCGGACCATGGGGTTCGTCCTGTGCTCCCTCACGGCGGGCATCGCCGGCATCGTCTACGCCTCCCGGCTGCGCTCCATCTCGACCTCGCTCGACGGGGGCACCCTCGTGCTCTACGCAGTGGCCGGTGCGGTGATCGGTGGCACCAGCCTCTTCGGTGGCCGTGGCAAGGCGATCCACGGCGTGCTCGGAGGCCTCGTCATCGCCGCGATCGACAACGGCATGGGGCTGCTGGGGTTCAGCGCGGCGGCGAAGTACGTCGTCACCGCGGTCGTGCTCATCATTGCGGTGACGATCGACGCGGTCGCCCGCCGGAAGCGGCCGATCTGACGAGGCGCGAGCAGCCCTCGGCCCGCACCGTGGCCCCGGCGACCCCGGCGACCCCGGCGACCCCGGCAGCTCCCGGTCTCCACGGTCGGGGCGAGGCGACCTCGAGAGGTCCGCCCGCTGCCCGGCGCGCGCGAGGTGCCGGCCGGCCCTCGCCGGTGGGCTCAGGTCGCCGCCGGCTCGACGAGCTCGACGAGGACCCCGCCCGCGTCCTTGGGGTGGATGAAGTTCACCCGTGAGCCGGCGGTCCCCCGCCGGGGCGCGTCGTAGAGGAGGCGCAGGCCGCGCTCGCGCAGGGTCGCGGCCACGGCCTCGACGTCCTCGACCCGGTAGGCGACCTGCTGGATCCCCGGCCCGCTCCGGTCGAGGAACCGCGCGATCGTCGACTCCGGGGTGAGTGGGGCGAGGAGCTGGACGTGGGCGCCGGAGGACCCCACGGCCATCATCGCCTCCCGGACCCCCTGCTCCTCGTTGACCTCCTCGTGGGCGAGCTCCATGCCGTACGTCTCGCGGTAGAAGGCGATCGCCGCGTCGAGGTCGGCGACGGCGACACCGACGTGGTCGATCGCCGTGAAGAGCGCGGGGGTGTCTGTGGCCATGTCGTCACGATACGGCCCGCCGCAGCCGGTGTCGGGTACCGGGAGCGCTCGTTAGAGTGGGCCCAGACAATCTCCCCGACGGCGCTGGAGGCCGACATGCCCGATGAGAACGACCGCCCGACCACCGTCATCGTCGCCGGGTCCCGCACCCCGATGGGGCGGATGAGCGGCTCCCTCAAGAGCTTCTCGGGGTCCGACCTGGGGGGCTTCGCCATCGCCGGCGCCCTCGAGCGGTCCGGGGTCGCCCCGGACGCGGTCGACTACGTCATCATGGGGCAGGTGCTCACCGCGGGCGAGGGCCAGATCCCCGCCCGGCAGGCGGCGACGAAGGCGGGCATCCCGATGACGGTCCCCGCCCTCACCGTCAACAAGGTCTGCCTGTCGGGCATCGACGCGATCGCCCTCGCCGACCAGCTCATCCGGGCGGGAGAGTTCGACGTCGTCGTCGCCGGCGGCCAGGAGTCGATGACGAACGCGCCGCACCTCCTCGAGAAGAGCCGGGACGGGTTCAGGTACGGGGACGTGACGATGCACGACCACATGGCCAAGGACGGTCTCTGGGACGCCTTCACCGACCAGCCGATGGGCTGCCTCACCGACGACGCGAACCGCGGGGGCGTCGGGTTCACCCGGCAGGAGCAGGACGCCTTCGCTGCCCGGAGCCACCAGCGGGCCGCCGCGGCGTGGAAGGACGGGTACTTCGACGACGAGGTCGTCCCCGTCTCGGTCCCCCAGCGCAAGGGCGAGCCGATGGAGGTCCGCCACGACGAGGGGATCCGGGCCGACACGACGACCGAGTCGCTCGCCCGGCTCCGGCCCGCGTTCGCCTCGGACGGCACGATCACGGCCGGCTCTGCCTCGCAGATCTCCGACGGGGCCTGCGCCGTCGTCGTCATGAGCCGGGCCCGCGCCGAGGAGCTCGGCCTGTCGTGGCTCGCCGAGATCGGCCCGCACGGGGTCGTCGCCGGTCCCGACTCGACGCTGCAGAGCCAGCCGGCCCGCGCCATCCGGAAGGCGTGCGACCGCGCCGGCATCGCGCCGACCGACCTCGACCTCGTCGAGATCAACGAGGCGTTCGCCGCGGTCGGGCTCGCCTCGACCCAGGAGCTCGGCATCGACCCGGAGAGGGTCAACGTCAACGGCGGCGCGATCGCCCTCGGCCACCCGATCGGCATGTCCGGTGCCCGGATCACCCTCCACCTCGCCACCGAGCTCCGGCGACGCGGGGGCGGGGTCGGAGCCGCGGCCCTCTGCGGCGGCGGCGGCCAGGGCGACGCCCTCATCGTCCGGGTCCCCGCGCAGGGCACCTCGGCCAGCACGAGCTGACGTGGCACGCCCCGTCGACGTCCCGGCGCTCGTCGAGTCGGCCCGGGCGGGTGGCCCGCGGGCCGTCGCCCGGCTCATCTCGCTCGTCGAGGACGCCCACCCCGCCCTCCGCGAGGTCATGGCCGCGCTCGCTCCCCACACCGGGGGGGCCCACGTCATCGGGCTCACCGGCTCCCCGGGGGTGGGGAAGTCGACGACGACGAACGCGCTCGTCTCGGCCTACCGGCGCCAGGGCAAGCGCGTCGGCGTCCTCGCCGTCGACCCGACCTCGCCGTTCTCGGGGGGAGCCCTGCTCGGGGACCGGGTCCGGATGCAGGACCACGCCCTCGACCCCGAGGTCTACATCCGCTCGATGGCGACCCGGGGCCACCTCGGCGGGCTGTCCTGGACGACGCCCCAGGCCCTGCGGGTCCTCGACGCCGCCGGTTGCGACGTCGTCCTCGTCGAGACCGTCGGGGTCGGCCAGTCCGAAGTCGAGGTCGCCGGGCTCGCGGACACGACCGTCGTCCTCCTCGCGCCCGGGATGGGCGACGGGATCCAGGCGGCGAAGGCGGGCATCCTCGAGGTCGGGGACGTCTTCGTCGTCAACAAGGCCGACCGGGACGGGGCGGACGCGACCGCCCGCGACATCCGGCACATGATCTCGCTCGGCGACCGCACCGAGCCCGGGCTCTGGCGCCCCCCGGTCGTCAAGACGGTCGCGGCGAGCGGACAGGGCGTCGACGACGTCGTCGAGGCCATCGCCAAGCATGTCGCGTGGATGGAGGAGACGGGAGCCCTGCGCGAGCGTCGGGTCCGCCGCGCGGGGGACGAGATCGAGTCCATCGCGGTGCGCCGGCTCCGCGAGAAGATGGCCGACCTGCGTCACGGCAGCGGCCTCGAGAAGCTGGCCGCCGACGTCGTCGACGGACAGACCGACCCCTACGCCGCGGCCGACCACGTCGTGTCCGCGCTCGGCTGAGCCATGGACGCCGTCGCCGGGGACCGCATCGGCGGGCGGTACGTCGTCCGCCGCGCCATCGGGCGGGGTGGGATGGGCACGGTCTGGCTCTGCCGGGACGAGGTCCTCGGCCGGGACGTCGCCGTCAAGCAGATCGGAGCACTCCCCGGGGAGTCCGAGAGCGAGACCCGTCGGGCGATGCGCGAGGCCCGGTCCGCCGCCGCCCTCAACCACGCGAACGCCGTCGCCGTCTACGACGTCGTCGACCACGACGGGACCCCGTGGCTCGTCATGGAGTACGTCGACGGTGAGACGCTCGCCGACGCGGTCCGGCGGGAGGGCCGGCTCGACCCGCGCGACGTCGCCCGAATCGGGTCCCAGCTCGCGGCCGCCCTCGTCCGCGCTCACGACCGCAGGATCGTCCACCGCGACATCAAGCCGGGCAACGTCCTCATCGACGGTGCGGGCACGCCGAAGATCAGCGACTTCGGCATCGCCCGTGGCTACGGGGACGACCAGCTCACCCAGACCGGGTTCCTCACGGGGACGCCCGGGTACCTCTCGCCCGAGCTCGCGCGCGGCGACGACCCGGGTCCCGCGTCCGACGTCTGGGCGCTCGGCGCGACCCTCTACCAGGCCGTCGAGGGCCGGGCACCCTACGAGCCGCGGCCGAACCCCATCGCCCTGCTCCAGGCCATCGCGTCCGAGTCGCCGCGGGCCATGGTGCACGCCGGTCCGCTCGCGGGGTCGATCGCGGCGATGATGGCGTCCCCGGACCGGCGCTGGGACATGGCGACGGCGGCCGAACAGCTCGGGCGGGTCGCCCGGGGTGAGGCCGCCGTCCTCCCCGCCGGGGTGGAGGAGCCCCCCGCTCCGGTGTCGTCCGGGGAGGCGGCCGGTGTCGGGCCCGCCGCCGCGATGTCCGCGCGGGACGGGTCGGTCGCGTCGGTCGGGTCGTCGGTGCGGTCCTCGGCCCCGCCGGCGACGGACGACGCCGACGGGGCCGGTGGCGTGGACCGGCCCGGAGAGCCCACGGCGTCGTGGGCCACACCGGCCGAGGGCCGTCACCGGCGGCGCCGGTCGAGGATCGCCCTCCTCCTGACCGGACTCCTCCTCGTCCTCCTGCTCGGGGGCGGCTACTGGCTGAGCCAGCGCGGGGACGCAGGGGCCACGCCGGGCGCGGGCGGCGCGGGGGGCGCGGGGACGTCGACGTCGCCACCGCGGTCGAGCAGCGCCTCCACCTCGACGTCGACGAGCTCGACCACCTCGTCCTCGACCACCTCGTCCTCGACGACCTCGACGTCGACGACCTCGACCCGCTCCTCGTCGTCCACGTCGTCCTCACCGACCGCCTCGTCGTCTCCCTCGTCGACCCCATCGTCGACGACGAGCCCGCCGCCGACGGACGCGCAGCTCGCGGGCTTCCTCCGGGACTACTTCGCGCGGGTGACCCAGGCCCCGTCGGACACGTGGACCCTGCTCACGCCGCGGATGCAGGCGGCCGCCGGGGGCCGGGACGGCTACCTCGCCTTCTGGAGCGGCATCGCGTCGGTGCGCACGAGCAACGTCGAGGCGGACGCGTCGGCCGGCAGCGCCGTCCTCACCCTGACGTACACCCGGGACGACGGGAGCACGTCGATCGAGAGGCACCGGATCGACGTCGTCCGCAGCGGCGACGGGTTCCTCATCGACGGTGAGAGCAACCTCGGCTGAGCGCCCGGCGAGAGGCCTCGAGAACGTCCGCGGGGTCGGCGCCACGACGACCGCCCGCGCGGACGCAACGCGGGAGGCGCGCTCAGACGAGTGCGCGGAGCCGGTGGTCGGCGAGGGCGCGCACCGCCGCCCGGCCCTCGACCGGCCCCGTGGCCTCCCGGGCGGCCGCCGCCATCGCCCCGCAGCTCGCGAGGTCGTGGAGCGAGAGCGCCCACCGGACCATGGCGACCTTGCTCGGCGCCATCGACAGGCTCGACACCCCCATCCCGGTGAGGACGAGGGCGAGGAGCGGGTCGCCGGCGGACTCGCCGCACACGCCCACCGGCCGACCGGTCGTCCGACCGCCCTCGCACGCCGCCGCGATGAGGTCGAGGACGGCGGGCTGCCACGGGTCGAGGAGGTCGGAGAGCTCCCCCTGCATCCGGTCGGCGGCCATCGCGTACTGGGCGAGGTCGTTCGTCCCGAGCGAGCCGAAGTCGACCTCGGCGAGCACGTGTCTCGACCGGAGCGCCGCCGCGGGCACCTCGATCATCACGCCCGCGGACGGCAGACCGTTCTCCCGGACGCGACGGGCGAACCAGGCGGCCTCCTCGGCGGTCGCGACCATCGGGGCCATGACCCGGACGTCGGCCCCGGTCGCCCGGGCAGCCCGGCCGAGCGCCTCGAGCTGGGCATCGAGGAGCTCGGGCCGCTCGGCTGACAGCCGCAGCCCGCGCCGGCCGAGGGCCGGGTTCTCCTCCTCCCCGAGGTCGGCGAAGGCGAGTGGCTTGTCGGCGCCCGCGTCGAGCGTCCGGACGACGACCCGGCGCTCGCCGAAGGCCGAGAGGACCCGGGTGTAGATGTCGGTCTGCTCCTCGACGGTCGGCGCGGTGTCGGCGTCGAGGAAGAGGAACTCCGTCCGGAACAGGCCGACCCCCTCGAGGTCCATCGCCCCCGCGGCGACGGCGTCGTCCGGGCCGCCGATGTTCGCGAGGAGGGCGACGGCGTGCCCGTCCGACGTCGTCCCCGGCCCGTGGCTGTGCTCGACGGCCGTGCGGCGGGCCTCGGCCCTGCGGACGAGCTCGGCCCGGAGGGCCTCGTCGGGCTCGAGGACGACCTCGCCGTTGTCCCCGTCGACGGCGAGGACGGTCCCGTCCGGGATCGTCGTCGCCCCCTCGAGCTGGACGACGGCGGGGATCCCCATCTGGGCGGCGAGGATCGCCGTGTGGCTCGTCCGGCCGCCCGCCTCGGTGACGATCGCCTGGACCCGCTCCCGGTCGAGGGTCGCGGTCTCGGCCGGCGCGAGGTCGACGGCGACGACGACGCTCGGCCCGGTGAGCTCGGGGATCCCCGGCTCCGGGACGCCGAGGAGCCGGGCGACCGCCCGGTCCCGGACGTCGCGCAGGTCGGCGACCCGCTCGGCGAAGTACCCCCCGAGCGCCGCGTACTGGACGCAGAACTCCTCGATGGCGGTGTCGAGCGCGTGCAGCGGCGGCGTCCCGGCGGCGATGTGCTTCCCGACCGACTTGGCGAGGCTGCGGTCCCGGGCCATGAGCGCTCCCGCACGCAGGACGTCCGCGGCGGTGCCCTCGACCCGGCTCGCCCGCTCCTCGAGGCCCGTGGCGACTCCCGCGAGGGCCTCTCGGACCCGCTCGTGCGCGGCCTCGGCGTCGGTCGCGGCCGGTTCGCCGGCCGGCGGCCTGGGCGCCGGGCGGACCTGGACGACGGCGCCGACGGCGGAGCCGGGGCTCACCCCGACGCCGCGGCGCAGCTCTCCTGAGGACATCGGCTCAGCCCTCCGCGTCGAGGTCGCGCTCGAGGAGCGAGACGAGTGAGTCGAGGGCCTCGGCGGAGCCGTCCCCGTCGGCGGTGAGTGTGACCTCCTCGCCGTGCCTGGCCCCGAGGGCCATGACGGCGAGGATGCTCGTCGCGTCGACCGGCTCCTCCCCGGTCTTGGCGATCTCGACGTCCAGGCCGGTCTCGGTGGCGGCCTGGACGAAGAGGGCGGCGGGCCGGGCATGCAGCCCGACGGACGAGGCGATGACGACGGTACGTGTGCTCATGGACTGCTCCTGCTGCTGGGGTGGGTGGGGTGGGTGGGGTGACGGGAGGGGTGGGTGGGAAGGGAGAGTCCGGCCGAGCGGCCCGGCCCGCGGGTGCCTCCGCGGGCCGGCCCGGGCTCAGACGGCGACCGGTTCGAGTTGTTCGTCGGTGACCGACGCCCGGGACTTCAGGGCGACGACGAGTGCCGCCGTGATGACGGTCCCGACGATGGTGGCGAGGATGAACGTCAGCGGGTTCCCGATGAGGGGGGCCACCCAGATCCCGCCGTGCGGCGCCAGGAGGGTGTTGTCGAAGATCATGACGAGCCCGCCGGTGACGCCCGACCCGACCATCGAGGAGACCATGACCCGCCACGGGTCGGCCGCGGCGAACGGGATCGCGCCCTCGGAGATGAACGACGCCCCGAGAAGCCAGGCCGCCCGGCCGTTCTCGCGCTCGGGCTCGGTGAAGAGCCGGCCCCGGACCTGGGTGGCGAGCGCCATCCCGAGCGGCGGGGTCATCCCGGCGGCCATGACCGCGGCCATGACCCGCAGCTGCGGGGCGTCCCCGGCGGCCGCCGTCACGCCCGCCAGACCGGTCGTCGCGAACGTGTAGGCGACCTTGTTCACCGGCCCGCCGAGGTCGAAGCCCATCATCAGTCCGAGGACGATGCCGAGGAGAACGATCCCCGCCCCCGTCGAGAGGCTGTTGAGCCCGGAGGTGAGCCCGTCGGAGAGGGCCTTGAGCGGGCGCCCGAGGACGATGATCATCAGCGCGGCGGTGATGAGTGTCGAGACGAGGGGGATGACGACGACGGGCATGACCCCGCGGACCCCCTTGGGGACCCGCCACCGGCTGACCCAGAGGGCCGCGAACCCGCCGAGGAACCCGGTCGCGATGCCGCCGAGGAACCCGGTCCCGATCGTCGCCGCGATCGCGCCGCCGACGATGCCCGGGGCGATGCCGGGGCGGTCGGCGATGCCGAAGGCGATGAAGCCGGAGAGGATGGGGACGAGGAAGCCGAAGGCTGCGGCGCCGATGACGAAGAGGAGCGCGGCCCAGTTCATTCCGCTGAGCGGGTCGAAGTTCGTCACGACGTTGAACGCCGCGTCGGCGCCCTCCGCGGTCGTCAGGCTGTACTTCGTCACCTCGATGGCGCCCTCCTTGCCGCCGGCCACCTGGGCGAGCATGAAGGAGAGGGCGATGAGGATGCCGCCGGCCGCGACGAACGGGATCATGTACGAGACCCCGGTCATGAGCCACTGCCGGATCCGGATGCCGAGGTGGGCCTCGGTGTCGACCTTCGTCACGAGGCCGCTGGAGCCGCCCGAGCCCCCGGCGGCCCCCGACGCCGCGAGCGCCGCGGCGGCCGCGGGGTTGGTCCGGGCCTCCTCCGCGAGTGCGACGGCCTGGGCGATGAGCTCCGGGGCGCTCGAGATCGCCCGCTTGACGCCGACGTCGACGACCGGCTTGCCGGCGAACCGGCCGCGGTCCTTGACCTCGAGGTCGTGCGCGAAGACGACCGCGTCGGCGTCGGCGATGGTCTGGGGCGGCAGCGGCGTCGAGCCGGCCGACCCCTGGGTCTCGACCTCCATCTCGTGGCCCGCGTCGCGGGCGGCCTGCTCGAGGGCCTCGGCGGCCATGTACGTGTGGGCGATCCCGGTGGGGCAGGACGTCACTCCGACGAGCTTCATGCGTTCACGACCTCTCGCTCGACGACCTCCACGACGGTGGCCGCGTCCGGTGCTTGCTTCAGGGCCTCGCGGAAGTCCGCCCGCATGAGCTTGCGGGCGAGCTTGGCGAGGATGGTGAGGTGGTCCTCGCCGCCGCCCTCGGGGGCCGCGATGAGGAAGACGAGGGTCGCCGGTCCGTCCTCGGCGCCCCAGTCGACGCCGTCGTCGGAGCGCCCGAAGACGAGGGAGGGCTCGGTGACGGCGCTGCTGCGGGCGTGCGGGATGCCGATCCCCCCGGGGAGGCCCGTCGCCATCTGCTCCTCGCGGGCGCGGACGTCGGCGAGGAAGGTGTCGAGGTCGGTGACCCGTCCGGAGTCGACGAGGGTCTCGGCGAGGGTCCGGGTCGCCGCGTGGCGGTCGGCGCCGTCAAGGTCGAGGACGACCTGTGCTGTCGTGATGAGGGGCATGAGGGGCTTCCTTTTCGAGGGGTTGTGGACCTGGTCGGTGGTCGGTGGTCGATGGCTCAGTCGGTCGTCTCGAGGTCGAGGTCGGGGGCGGTCGTCGCCGTGACGTGCACGCCCGGGGTGTCCCCGGGTCCCGGCATTCGCGACCCGGGGAGGGCGACCGCCGCGGCCCCCCACGCCACCCCGGCGGTAAGGGCGTCGGTGAGCGTGCCGCCGGAGACCCGGGCGTGGAGGAAGCCGGCGAGGAGGGCGTCTCCCGCGCCGACCGTGCTCAGCGCTCGGTCGACGTGGGCGACGGCGTGGGCGACCTCGTCCGCGGTGACCCCGAGCGCGCCGTGCCGGCCGAGGGAGACGACGACGGTGGCGACGCCACTCGCGACGACCTCACGGGCTCCCTCGAGGACGTCCCCGAGGCGGTCGAGCGGGCGCCCGAGGAGCTCCGCGAGCTCGACCCGGTTCGGCTTGATGAGGTCGGGCCCGGCGGGGACGGCCAGTGCGAGGGGTCCACCGGAGGAGTCGACCGCGACGGCGACGCCGAGCTCCCGGCCGATGGCGACGACGTGCGCGTACGTGTCCGCCGGCATCCCCGGGGGGAGGCTGCCGCACCCGACGAGCCAGGTCGTTGAGGCGGGTCCGTCGGACGCGGTGCGCTCGCGGGCGGTGCCGAGCAGGGCGTCCTGCTCCAGACCGGAGAGGGTCGGCCCCGGCTCGTTGAGCTTCGTCGTCGTCCCGTCCGGCTCGACGACGGCGACGTTCATCCGCAGGCCGCCCTCGACGGGGCACGGGGCGGCGGGGACCCCGGCGAGCCCGAGGAGCTCCTCCATGAGGTGTCCCTCGGGGCCACCCGAGGGGAAGACGGCGACCGCGGGGCCACCGTGGGCGGTGAGGGCACGGGCGACGTTGATGCCCTTGCCGCCGGGGTCGATGCGGCTCTCCCGGGCGCGGTGGACCTCGCCGCGGAGGAGCCGGTCGACGGTGATCGTCCGGTCGATGCTCGGGTTGGGGGTGAGTGTGACGATCATGCCTGGACCACCTCGGGACCGGCCTCGGCGACGGCGGCCGCGGTCTCCTCGTCGAGCCCGTCGTCGGTGACGACGGTGTCGAGCTCGTCGACGGCGGCGAACCGGGAGAGGAGGACGTGCCCGAACTTCGTGTGGTCGGTGAGGACGACGGTCCGGCGGGCGCAGGCGACCATCGCGCGCTTCGCCGCCGCCTCGGCGAGGTCGGGGGTCGTCAGCCCGTCCGCGACGGTGAACCCGTTCGTCCCGAGGAAGGCGACGTCGACCCGGATCTCGTCGAGGGCCCGGGTCACCGACTCGCCGACCGCGGCGCCGGTCCGGGGCCGGATGGTCCCGCCGAGCGTGACGAGGCTGAGCCGGCCGCCGCGGGCGAGCAGGCCCTGGGCGACGGGGACCGAGCTCGTCACGACGGTGAGCTCGCGGTCGAGGGGGAGGAGCTCGGCGAGCCGCTGGGTCGTCGTCCCCGCGTCGAGGAGGACGGTGCCCTCCTCGGGGACGAGGGCGAGCGCGGCGCGGGCGATCCGCTCCTTCTCGGCGACGTGCCGTTCGCTCCGGTCGTCGAGGGCGGGCTCGAGCCCGAGGTGCTCGACGGGGACGGCGCCGCCGTGGACGCGGCGGAGAAGGCCCCGGCGCTCGAGGGCGGTGAGGTCCCGGCGGACAGTCTCCGGGGTGACGTCGAGGTCCTCGGAGATCGTCGCGACCTCGAGGCGCCCCTGGTCCCGCACGATGTCGAGGATCCTCGACCGGCGTTCGACGGCGTACATCCGCGACTCCCTCCTCGTGGGGAGCGACGCCGTCCCGCGTCGTCGGCACCCCGGTGTGGCCTGACTCACTCAGTGTGCCCGCCCCTCTCCGAAAAGTACAGAGATTCGGGCAAAGATAAATACAAACAAGCGCATATACGGGTCGAAACAAAAACCTCCCCGGTCGGAACGGGCGGACGGATACGGTGTCCGCATGCTCGTCGCCTTCTCCGTCGCTCCGTCCGTGCCCGCCGACGACACCGGCTCGGTGAGCGCCGCCGTCGCGGCCGCCGTCCGGATCGTCCGGGACTCCGGGCTCCCGCACCGGACCGACGCGATGTTCACGACCATCGAGGGTGAGTGGGAGGAGGTCATGGCCGTCGTCCGCCGGGCCTGTGACGTCGTCGCCGAGGTGAGTCCCAGGGTGAGCCTCGTCCTCAAGGCGGACATCCGCCCCGGTCACTCCGGGGAGCTCACCGGCAAGCTCGACCGGCTCGAGGCCGCGCTCGAGGGTGCCGGGCCGCAGCCGGGCGGCGGGTCCCTCGACTAGCGTGGGCGCGTGCCCAGGACGACCCGTCTTCCGTTCGACCCGATCGCCCGCGCCGCGGAGCTGTGGCGCCGCAGGTGGGGCGTCCGGTCCCAGGCCGAGCCGATGGCGAGCGCGACCTCCGTCATGCGCGTCCACCAGCTCCTCATCACCCGGTTCGACGCCATCGCCGCCGGGCACGGGCTCACCTTCGCCCGGTACGAGGCGCTCGTCCTCCTCGCCTTCAGCCGGGAGGGGCGGCTGTCGATGACGAGGGTCGGTGAGCGGCTCATGGTGCACCCGACGAGCGCGACGAACATCATCCAGCGGCTCGACGCCCAGGGGTTCGTCGTGCGGGTCCCCAACCCGGCCGACCGGCGGGGGACCTTCGCCGTCATCACCGATGCCGGCCGGGAGGCGATGGAGGCGGTGACCGCCGAGCTCGAGGCGGAGCAGTTCGGGCTCGGGATGCTCACCCCGGAGCAGCACGCGACCCTCTTCGAGATCCTCCGGGTCGTCCGCGTCGGCGCGGACGACTTCGCGCCCGGGGAGGATGCGGTTGGACTTACTAGGACGTCCTAGTAAATTGGCCGACATGGCTGATGACCGCGCCCCGACCCCCGACCGCCTCGAGTCCTCCGGGGCCGCCCGCTGGCGGGAGCGGTACGCCGCGGCCGCGGCCGCCGGCAGGGTCCGCGACGCGGACTTCACGACGCTCTCCGGGGGTGACGTCGACCCGGTGTACGGGCCCCCGGACGGCGCCGAGGCCCCGGAGCGGATCGGGTGGCCGGGCGAGTTCCCCTACACCCGTGGCCTCCACGCGACGGGGTACCGGGGCCGGCCGTGGACGATCCGCCAGTTCGCGGGGTTCGGCAACGCCGAGCAGACGAACGAGCGGTACAAGATGATCCTCGCCCGGGGCGGGGGCGGGCTCTCGGTCGCGTTCGACATGCCGACCCTCATGGGCCGCGACTCCGACGACGACCTCGCTCTCGGCGAGGTGGGCCACTGTGGTGTCGCCATCGACTCGGCCGCCGACATGGAGGTCCTCTTCGACGGGATCCCCCTCGAGGAGGTGACGACGTCGATGACGATCTCCGGGCCCGCGGTCCCCGTGTTCTGCATGTACATCGTCGCCGCCGAGCGTCAGGGGGCCGAGACCGGCCGGCTCAACGGCACCCTCCAGACGGACATCTTCAAGGAGTACATCGCCCAGAAGGAGTGGATCTTCGGTCCCGAGCCGCACCTGCGCCTCATCGGCGACCTCATGGAGTACTGCTCGAGGGACGTCCCGGCGTACAAGCCGCTCTCGGTCTCGGGGTACCACATCCGCGAGGCCGGGTCGACCGCCGCCCAGGAGCTCGCCTTCACCCTCGCCGACGGCTTCGGCTACGTCGAGCTCGGGCTCTCCCGGGGCCTCGACGTCGACGTCTTCGCGCCCGGCCTGTCGTTCTTCTTCGACAGCCACCTCGACTTCTTCGAGGAGATCGCGAAGTTCCGGGCCGCGCGACGGATCTGGGCACGGTGGATGCGGGACGTCTACGGGGCCCGGAGCGAGAAGGCGCAGTGGCTCCGGTTCCACACCCAGACCGCCGGCGTCTCGCTCACCGCGCAGCAGCCGTACAACAACGTCGTCCGGACCGGGGTCGAGGCGCTCGCCGCCGTCCTCGGTGGGACGAACTCCCTCCACACGAACGCGCTCGACGAGACCCTCGCCCTCCCCTCCGAGCAGGCCGCCGAGACCGCCCTGCGGACCCAGCAGGTCATCATGGAGGAGACCGGCGTCGCCAACGTCGCCGACCCGCTCGGCGGCTCGTGGTACGTCGAGGCCCTCACCGACCGGATCGAGGCCGAGGCCGAGGCGATCTTCGACAAGATCCTCGCCATGGGGGGCAGCGACCTCACGAGCGCCGACACCGCGGGGCTCGCCGCCCGGGTCCGCGAGAGCGCGGGCCGCACCGGCGCGGATGCCTGGCCGATGACGGCCGGCATCCTCCGTGGCATCGAGGAGGGCTGGTTCATGTCGGAGATCGCCGACGCGGCCTTCCAGTACCAGGTGGCCCTCGAGAAGGGCGACAAGAAGATCGTCGGGGTCAACGCCCACACCGCGTCCGTCTCGCACGAGCTCGAGATCCTCCGGGTGAGCCACGAGGTCGAGCGCGAGCAGGTCGCCGAGCTCGGACGCCGCCGCCGGGACCGGGACGACGCCGCCGTCCGTGCCGCCCTCGCCCGGATGACCGAGGTCGCCCGGACCGAGGACAACCTCATCCCGGCGATGCTCGACGCGGTCCGTGCCGAGGCCACCCTCGGCGAGATCTGCGACCTCCTCCGGGCGGAGTGGGGGACGTACCGGGAGCCGGCCCGCTTCTGACCCCACCCCACCCCGCCTCCCGAGCACACCCTCGCGCCGACCCGCCTCCGGCGACCCTCGCGATTTGGTCCTCCGGTGCGTCCTTTGTCATCGTGGAGCCCCCTCCCGGGGCTCCGGCCGGCCGGGTGCCCCGGCTCCGTGACCGAAGGAACACCCGTGTCCCCCACCGCCAGACGGGTCCTCGCCGCCCTCCTCGTGCTCGGCGGCCTCGTGCTCGCCGTCCCCGGCGCCTGGCTCGTCGCCCACCTCGGGACGAGCGGGACCGCGACGTTCCGGGCTCCCGTCGACCGGCCCGGCCCGGTCGTCCTCGGCCCCGACGTCCTCAACCGGGTCGACTTCCCGGTGACCGTCTCCGCGTCCGCGGCCGACGGCACCCGGGTGTGGCTGGGTGTCGCGACCCCGTCGGACACGCGGCGCGCACTCGCCCGCGGGGGCGGCACGGCGGTCACCGGTGTCGCCGTCGAGGACTGGTCGCTGGCGACGGCCGAGCGTCCCGGCGGTGTGGCCGGCCCGCTCTCGGGCCTCGACGTGTGGAGCGCGCGGACCGCGGGGGAGGGGTCGGCCTCCGTGACGGTGCAGCAGGACGAGGCCCCGCAGTCCGTCGTCGTCACCGCCCCCGGCGACGCCCGGATCGCGGCCGTCGAGGCCACGTGGTCGCGGGGCGCGTGGTTCCTCCAGGCCGCCGTCGTCGCGGCCGTCGGCCTTCTCCTGCTCGTCGTCGGGGCGAGCGCCGCGTGGTCCACCCGGCGTCCGTCCGAGGCCCCGGGGGAGGGCGCGCCGTGACCTCGAGCCGGACCCGCGCCGCCCTGGCGGTCTCCGTCGCCGGCCTCGTCGTCGGCGTCGGCGGCTGCGGTCTGGGGCAGGCCGTCGTCGGGGTCCACGACGCGCCGGCCGAGCACGTCACCGGGGCCCCGGTCTCGCAGCCGAGCGCCGAGCGGATCACGCGCCGGGTGCTCGCCGCCGCGGCGTCCGCCCGTCGCGCGGAGGGCACGGACGGCACCCGGCAGCGGGCGGCGACGATGACCGGCCCCGCGCTCGCCGCGGCCGCCGTGGCGCCGAAGTACCGTGACGCACCCGGCGCGGACAGGCCGGTGGTGACCCGCCCCCCGGACCCGAGCGTCCTCGCCGTGTCGAGGGGCCAGCAGTGGCCGCGTGCGATCCTCGCGACGACTCGTGAGGGCGGCGTCCAGCGGCTCCACGCCCTCGTCTCGACGAGCGCGACCGAGCCGTTCCGGCTCTTCGCGTCCGTGACGATGCAGCCCGGGGCGAGCGTGCCGTCCCTCGGCGAGATCGCCGACGGAGCCGCCCTCGTCACCGACGACACCGACCTCGTCCTCGGGCCCCGGCGGGCGCTGGTCGCGTACGCGAAGGCCCTCCGGGTCCCCCGGCCGGCCGAGGGCGGCGAGCACGTCGCGACCGACGACGCCTTCGCGGCGGGCCTCACCGCGAGCACGAAGGAGGAGGAGAAGAGGCTCGGGCGGCTCGCGACGCTCCGTCGCCGGCATGAGGCCGACCCGGACTCGACGATCGCCTTCCGGCTCGCCGGCGGGGGAGCGGTCGCCTTCGGACAGATGACGAGGACGGACACCGTGACCGCGACGGACAAGGCCAAGGAGCTCGTCCTCCCGCGGGACCTCGCCCACCTCGTCGGCAAGAGAAAGGTCTCCGACCACGTCGCGGTCGTCACCCTCGAGACCCTCGCGATGACGATCCCCGCGACGGGCAAGGCCCACGTCATCGGGGTCGACGAGCAGCGCACCGCCGTCCGCGGCCGCTGACCGCGGGGGCGCGACCGGCCCGTTCGTCCGTCACCGCCACGGCCGCTGGACGGGGCCCGCCCCCCATGCGTCACAATCGGAGGATGAGTGACCAGCCAGTGAGCGGAGAGGCCCTGCGCGGGGCCGTCGACCTGTCCGGCCTGAGCGGCCCGCGGACCCGGGGCGGGCAGCAGCCCGCAGGAGCGAGCGGGACCGGCGGCGGTGTCGACGGGCTCGTCGTCGAGGGGACGGACGCGAACTTCCAGCAGGTCGTCGGCCAGAGCGCGAACGTGCCCGCCGTCGTCGTCCTCTGGTCCGGCCGTCTCGTGGAGTCGGCCGACTACCTGCGCACTGTCGTCGACGTCGCGACCGACCTCGACGGCCGGCTCCAGGTCGTCGCGATCGACGTCGAGGCCAACCCCGGCCTCGCCCAGGCGTTCCAGGCCCAGCAGGTCCCGGTGACGATCGGTCTCGTCCAGGGCCAGCCCGTCCCCCTCTTCGCGGGGGTCCAGCCGGCCCAGCAGGTGCGTGCCTACCTCGACGAGCTCCTCAAGCTCGCCGTCCAGCACGGCGTGACGGGCAGGGTCGACGTCTCGGAGCCCGAGGACGGCGGCGAGGAAGCGGAGCCCGAGCTGCCGCCGCTGCACCAGCAGGCCTTCGACGCCATCGAGCGAGGGGACTTCGCCGGGGCGCGCAGCGCCTACCAGCGTGCCCTCAAGGAGAACCCCGGGGACTCCGACGCCGAGCTCGGGCTCGCCCAGGTCGGTCTGCTCGAGCGGACCCAGGGGGCCGACCTCACCGCGGCCCGCGAGGCCGCCGCGGCCGACCCGACCGACGTCGACGCCCAGCTCCTCGTCGCCGACCTCGACCTCCTCGGCGGCCACGTCGAGGACGCCTTCCTTCGGCTCATCGACCTCGTCCGGGCGACCGAGGCCGAGGAGCGTGAGCGGGTCCGGACCCACCTCGTCGCGCTCTTCGCCGTCGTCGGCCCCCAGGACGAGCGCGTCCGCAAGGGGCGCAGCGCGCTCATGAGCGCGCTGTTCTGA
Source organism: uncultured Actinomycetota bacterium (assembly GCA_963783735.1). Lineage (GTDB taxonomy): Bacteria > Actinomycetota > Actinomycetes > Actinomycetales > Dermatophilaceae > CAWDAQ01. The sequence goes on from CAWAOO010000002.1 coordinate 91,453, forward strand.
CCGTGCCGGCCGAGGTCCGCGGTGGCCACGTCCGGTTCACGCTCGAGACGGGCGCCGCCGGCGCCTGCGACCTCGCCGACGTCACCGGCGTCGCCCTCGAGTGCGACCCCGTCGTCGACGGGCCACGGGTGTTCTCCCGGACGGACCGGGGGTGGCGGCTCCGGCTGCCGCTCCCGCCGCTCGACCGGCTCGAGTACCGGTACGTCGTCAGTCGAGGCACGGTCGAGGAGACCGTCCTCGACCGGGGCAACCCGCTCCGGGTCGGCACGGCGTTCGGCGACCGCTCCGTCCTCGAGATGCCCGGCTACACCCCGCCCGCGTGGCTGGGCGCCCCGGCGGTCGAGGGGACGCGGACGAGCCTGCGGATCCGGGGGGAGACCGCGTCGCCCGTCCCGGTGACGGTCTGGGCCCCGGCGGGTACCGACCCGGCAGAGCCGATGCCGCTGCTGGTCGTCCACGACGGGCCCGAGTACGACGAGCTCGCCTCGCTGACGCGCTACTGCGCCGCGGGCATCGCGAGCGGGCAGCTCCCCCCGCACCGGGTCGCGCTGCTGCATCCCGTTGACCGGGACGCGTGGTACTCGGCGTCGCCCCGGTACCTCCGCACCGGGGTCGAGGCCGGACTGCGCCGGCTCACCGAGCGGTACGCCGTCGATGAGCCAGTCGTCGCGATGGGCGCGAGCCTCGGGGGGCTCACCGCGCTCCTCGCGGGCCTGCGCGCCGCCCCCCTCATCGCGGGTGTCCTCGCCCAGTCGGGGTCGTTCTTCCAGCTGCGTCACGACCACGCCGAGTCAGGCTTCCCGCACTTCGGGCGGATCTCCCGGGCGGTGGCCGACGTCCTCCACACCCGCGACGTCGACCACCCCCTCACCGTCACCCTGACGTGCGGGACCCTCGAGGAGAACGCCGCGAACAATGCCGACATGGCCTCCGCCCTCCGCCGTGCCGGGCACGCGGTGACCTACGTCGAGCTCGCCGACCTCCACAACTACACGGCGTGGCGGGACGCCCTCGACCCCGCCCTCACCCGACTGCTCCACAGGTGCTGGGCGGACGCGTGAGGATGACCTCGTGCACACTCACGCCCGCCTCCCCGTCCCCGGCCACGACGCCGAGCTCGGAGTCATCCGGCACGGTCACCACGGCCGGCCTCTGCTGTGGTTCCCGACCGAGTCCGGACGCGCCGAGGACTTCGCCGCGAACGGGATGCTCGCCGCGGTCGCCGACCTCGTCGACGCCGGGAGGGTGAGCATCGTCTGCGTCGACAGCCTCGACCGGTGGACGTGGTCGGCGACCGACCAGCCCACCGAGGAACGGGCCCGTCGTCACGGCACGTACCACGCGTGGCTCGTCGACCAGGTTCTCCCCTGGGTGGACGCCTCGTTCGACGGCGGCGCCACGGAGGTCATCACGGCCGGCGCCTCGCTCGGGGCCTACCACGCGGTCCAGCTCACGCTCCAGCGCGCCGACGTCGCCCCGCTCGCCCTCGGCCTGTCGGGCAACTACGACCCGTCGACGTTCCGCGGCTGGGGGGAGCTCGGCGTCGCCGCGTGGGACGCCAACCCGATGGCCTACCTCGCCGGCGCGGACGGGCCCCACCTCGCGTGGCTGCGGGGCCGGGTCTCGCTCGTCCTCGTCTGCGGTCAGGGGGCATGGGAGGTCCACCCGACGCGGTCGCTCCCGTCGACGACGGCCTTCGCGGCCCTCCTCCGCGAGAAGGGGATCCGGCACGAGCTCGACCTCTGGGGTCACGATTCGGCGCACGACTGGCCCTGGTGGGCGCGCCAGCTCGCCCATCATCTGCCACGCTTCGTCTGACCGGCGACGACGACGGGACTGCGACAGCGGGAGGGTGCATGACGACCAACCACGACCACCTCATCGGGCTTCTCCTCGGTGCGGAGGAGGACTGGCCGACGGCGTTCGAGGCGCTCGCCCGTCGGCTCGACCCGGTCCGGACACCGGACGGCGCCTCGCACCGGGTGCGGACCGAGCGGGTGACGATCGAGCCGTTCAACCTCCGCGACCCCGTCCGTCACGACCTCGTCATCGACCGGCTCGCGCACTGGTACTACCACCCCCGCGAATGGCTGAAGAAGGCCGCCCTCATGGACGACGTGTACCTCCTCAACAGCCCGTTCACCTTCCAGTCCATGGAGAAGCACTCGGCGTACTGCGCCCTCATGCGGCTCGGGATGAACGTCCCGGAGACCGTCCTCGTCCCGTACAAGAACCCCGTCGACAACGCCCGCTGGGCCTACACGTCGGCGAAGTACAACCAGGAGTTCGACCTCGACGCCGTGGCCGACCGGCTCGGGTACCCGATGTTCATGAAGCCGTTCGACGGGGGCGGGTGGCGCGGGGTGTCCATGATCCGCAGCCGCGAGGACCTCCACCGGGCGTACGACGAGTCGGGGGAGATGCTCATGCACCTCCAGCAGTCCATCGACGGGTACGAGGTGTTCGCCCGGGCGCTGACGATCGGTCCGGAGACGATGGTCATGAAGTTTCATCCGGAGCTGCCGATGCACGAGCGTTACGCCGTCGAGCACGACTTCCTCGCGCCCGAGGTCGGGCAGGAGGCGGTCACCGTCGCCCAGACCGTCAACGCGTTCTTCCGGTGGGAGTTCAACTCCTGCGAGATGCTCGTCAAGGACGGGGTCGTCTACCCGATCGACTACGCCAACGCCTGCCCCGACGTCGCGGTGACGTCGCTGCACTACTACTTCCCCTGGGCGATGAAGGCGCTGCTGCGGTGGTCGGTGTACTGCGCGGTCACGGGTCGGGCCGGGCACGCGCAGGTCGACGCCAAGGAGTGGTTCGACGTCGCCGACGACCCCGCGCTCGACCACGGGGGACGCCTGCGCGGGTACCAGCGGCTCGCGGACGACTACTTCGAGGTCGAGCGGTACCGGGAGTTCTGCGACGAGGCCCTCGGGGACGTCGACGACATGGTCCTCTCGTGGATCGACTCCGAGGAGTTCCGGCAGATGCTCCTCTCGACGGTCCGGCAGACCTACCCCCCGCACGAGTGGGAGGCCTTCGAGGCCCACTTCGCCGGCCTCGTCCGGCTGTGGGTGAACGAGGAGCGTCAGCGGCTCACGAGCTGACCGGGCCCCGGGACAGGGAGGCGCGCGCGACGGCGACGAGGTCGGCGGCGGCCCCGCGGAGCCGGCGGGGCGGTCGCCACACCGCCCGGAGCCGGCGCTCGAGGTCGAGCCCGACGACGGGGACGGCGCTGAGCTCGCCCCGCTCGAGCGGATCGGCGACCGCGAGGCCGCTGAGGACGGCCGGCCCCGCGCCGGACGCGACGGCGATCCGGACGGCCGCGTTGCTCTCGAGCTCGAGGGCGGGGACCGTCGTCGCGTGCCCGGCCGCGGCGAGCGCCGTGTCGAGGGTGAGCCTGGTCCCCGACCCCGACTCCCGGACGACGAGCGGGGTGGTGGCGACCTCCTCGACGTCGACGGGCCTTGAGCGCCGGCTCCACGGGTGGCCCGGGCGGACGACGACGACGAGCCGGTCCCGGGCCACCGTCGCGCTCTGGAGGCCACGGCGGACCCGCGGGGACTCGACGAAGCCGACCTCGCACGCGCCCCCGGCCACCCGGTCCATGACGCCGTCCGAGTTCGCGACGACGAGCCGGGTCGAGACGTCCGGACTCCGGCGGTGGAGCTCGGAGAGCCACCGCGGCACGAGGTACTCGGCGATCGTCATGCTCGCGCTGACCGAGACGCTCGAGCTGCGCTCGGTGCGCAGCGCATCGGCCCCGAGGAGGAGCTTGTCGGTCGCGGCGAGGACCTCCCGGGCCCAGTGGACGATGACCGTTCCCTCGGTCGTCAGCGTCGAGCCCCGCGGGGTGCGTTCGAGCAGGGTGAGACCGAGCGAGGACTCCAACCGGGTGATCGTCCGGCTCGCGTTCGGCTGGGCGAGGCCGACCGCCCGGGCCGCCCGGCCGAGGCTCCCCTCGTCGGCCACGGCGACGAGGAGACGCAGGGAGGTGGGGTCGAGTGCCGGTGTGGCCATGCTCAGACGATATGGCACGGACCTTGGACATGCGCAAGTGATATGAGGGGATGCTCGTTCGGGGTCTGGTCGGACGGGACGGCCACGGGTTGGCTGGGAGCATGGCTTCGTCGATGACCCCGCAGCGCCGGGACGCCGAGCACCCCCCGGCCGTCCCCGATCGTCGTCATGGCCACGCCCACCGCCGGAGCGTGCCCGGGGTGCTCGCCGCCCTCGTCGTCGCCGGGGGCTGCGTCGCCGCCGGGCACGTCCTGCCGTCGGTGAGCCCGCTGCTCCTCGCCATCGTCGCCGGGATGACGCTCGCCAACACCCTCTCGCTCCCGTCCACCTGGGAGCCGGGGACGGCCCTTGCCGGGAAGCGACTGCTCCGGGCCGGCATCGTCCTCCTCGGGCTCCAGCTCTCGCTCAGGGACGTCGCGGCCCTGGGTCCGGCGACCGTGGGTGTCGCGGTCGCCGTCGTCGCCGCCGGAGTCCTCGGGTCACTGTGGGTCGGACGTCTGCTCGGGGTGCCTAAGCGGCTGCGCCTCCTCATCGCCTGCGGGTTCTCGATCTGTGGAGCTGCGGCGGTGGCCGGGGTTGAGGGGGTGGTCGATGCGGAGGAGGAGGACGTCGCCGCGGCGGTGGGTCTCGTCGTCGCGTTCGGGACGCTGATGATCCCGGCGGCGCCGGCCCTCGGCCTGCTCCTCGGGCTCGACCCCCACGCCCGGGCCGAGCTCGTCGGGGCGTCCGTCCACGAGGTTGCCCAGGTCGTCGCCGCCGGCGGCCTCGTGGGCGGGTCTGCGCTCGGTGTGGCCGTCGTCATGAAGCTCGCCCGGGTCGCCATGCTCGCGCCCGTCGTCGCCGTGATCGGGTGGCGACGCCGGGCCGGGGGCCGGAGTGCCGGACCCGACCCCCGGTCGCCCGGGGTCCGCCGCCCGGGACTCGTTCCGCTCTTCGTCGTCGGGTTCCTCGCGGCGGTGCTCGTCAGGACGAGCGGGGTGCTGCCCGAGCACGTCCTCACGGGCGCCGGGACGCTCGAGACCCTGCTGCTCAGCGCGGCGATGTTCGGGCTCGGCTGCGGGGTCCGCGTCGGGCGGCTCCGCCGACTCGGCGGTCGTCCCGTCGCGCTCGGCGCCGTGGCGACCGTGCTCGTGACGACGGTGGCTGCGGGCGGGGTCGTCCTGACGAGCTGAACGACGCCGGACCCGCGATGGCGGGGACATGCGGGCCGGCCCGAGGTCGTCCGCCGGAGCCACCCTGCCAGGTCGGCCTCGACCGGGCAGGCCCTGACCAGGCCCTGACCCGGCCCGGGCGCTCGGTCGTCAGTCGGCGAGCGCGGCGCCGACGACCTCCTTCGCGGCGTCCTGGACCTCGGCGAGGTGCTCCGGGCCCCGGAACGACTCCGCGTAGATCTTGTACACGTCCTCGGTCCCGGACGGCCGGGCGGCGAACCAGGCGCTCCGCGTCGTCACCTTCAGGCCCCCGATCTTCGCGCCGTTCCCCGGGGCCGCCGTCAGCGTCCCGGTGATCGGCTCGCCGGCGAGCGTGTCGGCGGTGACGTCGTCGGGGGAGAGCGCCGCGAGCTTGGCCTTCGCGGCGCGGTCGGCGGGGGCGTCGATCCGGGCGTACGCCGGGTCGCCGTGCCGGGCGGTGAGGTCCGCGTAGTGCTCGCTCGGGCTCCGACCGGTTGCGGCGAGGATCTCCGAGGCGAGCAGGGCGAGCAGGATCCCGTCCTTGTCGGTCGTCCACACCGAGCCGTCCCTGCGGAGGAACGAGGCGCCGGCGCTCTCCTCGCCGCCGAAGCCGCACGAGCCCTCGAGGAGCCCGGGGACGAACCACTTGAACCCGACGGGCACCTCCATGAGGGGGCGCCCGAGACCCTCGGCCACCTTGTCGATCATCGACGACGACACGAGGGTCTTGCCGATGACCGTCCCCTCGGGCCACCCGGGCCGCGCCCCGCCGTAGAGGTACTCGATGGCGACGGCGAGGAAGTGGTTGGGGTTCATCAGGCCGGCGTCGGGGGTGACGATCCCGTGGCGGTCGGCATCGGCGTCGTTACCGGTCGCGAGGTCGAACTGCGCCCGCCGCTCGATGAGGGAGGCCATCGCGGAGGGGGAGGAGCAGTCCATCCGGATCTTCCCGTCCCAGTCGAGCGTCATGAACCGCCACGTCGCGTCGACGAGCGGGTTGACGACGGTGAGGTCGATCCCGTGCCGGTCGGCGATCTCCGCCCAGTACCCGACCGACGCCCCGCCGAGCGGGTCGGCCCCGACCCGCACCCCCGACTCCCGGATCCGGTCGAGGTCGAGGACCGAGGGCAGGTCGTCGACGTAGGTCCCGAGGAAGTCGTACTCCTCGGCGTGCGCCCGCGCGCGGGCGAAGGGGACCCGGCGGACCTCGGCCAGCCCGGCCCGGATGTGCTCGTTCGCACGCGCCGCGATGACCCGCGTCGCGTCCGAGTCGGCCGGTCCACCGTGCGGGGGGTTGTACTTGAACCCGCCGTCGGAGGGGGGGTTGTGCGACGGGGTGACGACGATCCCGTCGGCGAGGCCGCCCCCGACCGTGCGGGCCGCGTTCGCCCTGAGGATCGCGTGCGAGACCGCTGGGGTCGGGGTGTACCCGTCCCGGTCGTCGACGAGCACGGTGACGTCGTTCGCGGCGAGCACCTCGAGCGCCGAGGCCCAGGCGGGCTCGGAGAGCCCGTGGGTGTCCCGCCCGAGGAAGAGCGGGCCGTCGATCCCCTCGGAGGTCCGGTAGTCGACGATCGCCTGGGTCGTCGCGAGGATGTGGGTCTCGGTGAAGGCGGTCCGAAGGCTCGACCCACGGTGCCCCGACGTCCCGAACGCGACCTGCTCGTCGACGTTGTCGGGATCGGGGACGCCGGTGTAGTACGCCGTGACGAGGTGGGCGACGTCGACGAGGTCGGAGGGCTCGGCGGGCAGGCCGGCGCGCGGGTCGTTCACTTCTCCTCCTTGCGGGCACGGGTCGACCGGGTGGACGGCGCGGCCGAGTCCGCCGCCTTCCGCGCGCTGTCGACGGCCTTCCTCGCCGTCTTGCCCGCCTTCTTCACCGGCTCGGCCGCCTTCTTCACCGGCTCGGCCGCCTTCTTCACCGGCTCGGCCGCCTTCTTCGCCGGCTCGGCCGCTCTCTTCGCCGTCTTGTCTGCCTTCTTCGCCGGCTCGGCCGCCTTCAAGGCCGACTCGGCGATGCTCCCGGCCACCGTCTGCGGCTTCGTCTCGGGCTCGGCGGCCGACACCGGCGGTGAGGAGGCCTGTCCCTCGGGCACGAGGTAGAGCGCGGACAGCTTCGCGACGTGGACGCGGGCCGAGTAGGGCTGGTTGTCCCACGGCGTCGCGTCGGCCTCGACGACGACGTCGGCCTGGCTCGGGGTCCCGAGCTCGTCGTACCCCGAGGTGTCGAGGACGACCCGCCAGTTCCCGGGGCGGGGGAGCCCGACCCGGAGGTAGTCCCGGCCCTGGCCACCGAAGTTGATGACCGCCGCGAGGACCGACCCGCTCGTCCGGTCGGGCGACCCGAACCGGAGGAACGAGAGCGTGTTCCCGTGGTTGTCGTCGGCGTTGAGCCACTCGAACCCGGACGGCTCGGTGTCGAGCGCCCACAGGGCGTCGGTCTCCCGGTACGTCGCGTTGAGCTGCTTGACGAGGTTGTGGACGCGGTAGTGCGCGGCATGGTCGAGCAGCCACCAGTCGAGGCTGCGGGAGTCGGCCCACTCGTCGGACTGGCCGAACTCACACCCCATGAAGAGCAGCTGCTTGCCCGGGTGCGCCCAGATGTAGGCGAGGTAGGCCCGCAGCGTCGCGAGCTGGTCGTACTGGCTCCCGGGGATCTTCCGCAGGAGGGAGCCCTTGCCGTGGACGACCTCGTCGTGGCTGATCGGGAGGATGTAGTTCTCGCTGTAGGCGTACATGAGCGAGAACGTGAGGAGGTTGTGGTGGTACTGGCGGTGGACCGGGTCCTCCTGGAGGTAGCGGAGGGTGTCGTTCATCCAGCCCATGTTCCACTTGAAGCCGAACCCGAGGCCGCCGGCCTCGGTCGGCTGCGTCACGCCCGGCCACGACGTCGACTCCTCCGCGGCCGTGATGATGCCCGGCACCCGCCGGTACGCCGTCGCGTTCGCCTCCTGGAGCAGCCCGATCGCCTCGAGGTACTCCCGGCCCCCGTGCCGGTTGGGGAGCCACTCCCCGTCCTTGCGGGAGTAGTCGAGGTAGAGCATCGAGGCGACCGCGTCGACCCGGAGGCCGTCGATGTGGAACTCCTCGAGCCAGTAGAGCGCGTTGGCGACGAGGAAGTTGCGCACCTCGACCCGCCCGAAGTCGAAGACGTGGGTGCCCCAGTCGGGCTGGTCGCCCCGGCGCGGGTCGGGGTGCTCGTACAGGGGGAGCCCGTCGAAGCGCGCGAGCGCCCACTCGTCCTTGGGGAAGTGGGCCGGGACCCAGTCGACGAGGACGCCGATGCCCGCCCGGTGGAGCGCGTCGACGAGGTAGCGGAAGTCGTCCGGCGTGCCGAACCGCGCCGTCGGGGCGTAGTACCCGGTGACCTGGTACCCCCATGACGGCCCGTACGGGTGCTCCATGACGGGGAGGAACTCGACGTGGGTGAACCCGAGGTCGCGGACGTAGTTGACGAGGTGCTCGGCGAGGTCGCGGTAGGACAGCCCCTGTCGCCACGACTCGAGGTGGACCTCGTAGATGCTCATCGGCGAGGTGTGCGCCGGCCGGTCCGCCCGGTGCGCCATCCACGTGTCGTCGGCCCACTCGTGGTGGTTCGCCTCGACGACCGACCCGGTCGCGGGCGGGGTCTCGGTGCGGCGGGCGAGCGGGTCGGCCTTCTCCCGGACGACGTCGTCGGCGCCCCGGATCGCGTACTTGTACACCGTTCCCTCGCCGACGCCGGGGAGGAAGAGCTCCCAGATCCCCGAGCTGCCGAGGAGGCGCATCGGGTTGACCTGCCCGTCCCAGCCGTTGAAGTCGCCGACGACGTGGACGGCCTTGGCCCGCGGAGCCCAGACGGCGAACGAGGTCCCCCGGACGGTGCCGAGGGGGCCGTGGTACTCGCGGACGTGGGCCCCGAGGACGGTCCACAGCTCCTCGTGCCGTCCCTCGTTGACGAGGTGGCGGTCGAGCTCTCCGAGGGTGGGCGCGAACCGGTACGGGTCGTCCTGCTCGTGCTCGACGCCGTCCGACCACGCGGTGAGGACGCGGTAGTCCATCGTCCGGCCGGCGTCGGCCCGCAGGCCGGACCAGATTCCCTCCGCGTCGTGGGCGAGGTCGAGCACCTCGCCGTCCTCGAACCGGATGCGGACCGAGGACGCCAGCGGTCGGAGGACCCGGATGCGCAGTCCTCCGTCCTCAAGGTGCTGCCCGAGGAGGTCGTGGGGTTGTTGGTGTCGGCCGTGGGCAAGGGACCACAGGGCCCCGGGGAGGGCGTCGGCGGGTGTCGGGGGTGTCACGAGGTGACCTCCTTGGTCGACTCGAGGAGCCGGTTGATGGCGGTGGTCGGGATGGTGAGCCAGGTCGGCCGGTTGCTCGCCTCGTAGACGACCTCGTAGAGCGCCTTGTCGAGCTGGAAGGCGGCGAGCAGGGCGGGGTCGTCGCGCGGGTCGCGGCCGGCGCCGGCGGCGTACCCGTCGAGGAAGGCGGTCTGGGCCTCGGCGACCCAGGCGCGGGCACTCGTGCCGGCGTGCTCCTGCTCGACCGACCCGCCTGCGTAGTCGAACGAACGGAGCATGCCGGCGACGTCGCGCATCCACTGGTCGGATCGGTTGCGCTCCTCGAGCGGGCGCAGCGGCTCCCCCTCGAAGTCGAGGAGGACCCAGCCCCGGCCGGGGACGTCGAGCACCTGTCCGAGATGGTAGTCGCCGTGGACGCGTTGGAAGGGGGGCCACCCGCCGGCGCGGGCAGCCGCGATGACCGCACGGACGGCGGACTCGTGCTCGGCGAGCGAGGGGACCTCGGAGAGGGCCGCGGCGAGCCGCCGTCCCATCTGCCCGACGACCTCGTCGACCCGCTCGGGCCGGGCCGGCTCGGTCGAGAGCGAGCGGGCGAGCAGGGCGTGGACCTCGGCGGTCGCCTCCCCCAGGGCTCGGGCCCGGTCGGCGAAGGACGTGCCCTCCCGGGCGGCGCGGAGGGCGACCCGCCACGCGTCCTCGCTCCCGGGGAGGAACTCCTGGACGAAGGCGAGGTGGCCGTAGGCCTGACGGCCGCCGTCGGGACGGGCCCAGCGCCCGCCGACGTGGCCGACCGAGGCGGGGACCCGTCGGCTCCCGGCGGAGGCGAGGGCGCCCTGGAGGACGACGTCGGGGTTCTCGCCGTGGGCGAGGGTTCGGAAGACCTTGGCGATGACGGGGACCGTCGCGCCGTCCTCGGTGACGCAGTCGTAGATGACCGAGGTGTTCGACTGCTCACCACGCAGGACCCGGGAGGAGCGGACGGTGAGGGTGTGCCGCCAGGCCGGGTGCCGCTCGCCGGCCGCCTCGCCCGCGAGACCCGCGTTCACGTCGAGGCTGTGCCCCTCGTGCTGGACGAGGTCGAGGAGGATGCGGGCGTACGCCGGGTCGTGCGGCCCGTCGTACACCCACCGGGTGCCGTCCCCGGGGTGGTCGTCGGAGTCGTCGAGGCGGGCGACGAGGGCCGGCTCGATGTCTGGTGCGGGCGCGCGCCGGAGGGTGAGCGGCACCTGGTAGACGACGTCACGGTCGCCACCCTCGTCGAGGACGACGAGGGTCACGGCGTCGACCTCGCCCGACGGGTCGGCGACCCGGTACCCGCCGATGAGCCGCAGGACGGGGTCGCGGTTCTTCGTCGTGTACCAGCGCTGGCGCTCGACCCAGTGGGGCAGGGCCGCGACGATGCGGTCGGCGACCGGGTCCCCGGCCTCCGTGGACGTGACGTCGTCGGCGTCAGCCACGGTGCTCACCGCCCGGCCGCTCGGTCAGCCCGAGCCAGAAGAAGTCTCGCGACCCCATCGTCAGGGTCACCCTGCCCCCGCCGTCGACGGCGGGGAACCCGCTCCCGCCGAAGAGGTCGCGGACGGTGGCGCCGGCGTACCGCTCGGGGAGACGGATCGTCGTCGCCTGCGGGCGGCTCGCGAGGTTGTTGACGCAGAGGACGGTCTCGCGCTCGTCGTCCTCGACGTCCTCGTCCTCGCGGACCCAGCGCAGGTAGGCGAGCACCGCGTCGTTGTCGGCGTGGGCGACCTCGAAGTCCCCGAGCCCGAACACCGGGTGCCGTTTGCGGATGGCGAGCATGGCGCGGACCCAGTGCAGGAGCGAGGCGCTGCTCGCCATCTGGGCCTCGACGTTGATGGTGTTGTAGTGGTAGACGAGCGAGCTGATGACCGGCAGGTAGAGCTTGCCGGGGTCGGCGCTGGAGAACCCCGAGTTCCGGTCGGGCGACCACTGCATCGGGGTGCGGACGGCGTCCCGGTCGGTGAGCCAGATGTTGTCGCCCATCCCGATCTCGTCGCCGTAGTAGAGACACGGCGACCCGGGCATCGACAGCAGGAGGGCGTTGATGAGCTCGACCTCCGCCCGGGAGTTGTCGAGCAGCGGCCCGAGCCGACGTCGGATCCCGACGTTCGCCCGCATCCGCGGGTCCGGGGCGTACCAGCCGTACATCGCGACCCGCTCGTCCGGGCTGACCATCTCGAGGGTGAGCTCGTCGTGGTTGCGCAGGAACGTCCCCCACTGGCTCCCCCTCGGGATCGGCGGGGTCTCGGCCATGATGTCGATGACCGGCGCGGCCTTCTCCTCACGGAGTGAGTAGAACAGGCGCGGCATGACGGGGAAGTGGAAGCACATCTGGCACTCGGGCGCGTCCTCGGTGCCGAAGTAGTCGACGACCTCGGCCGGCATCTGGTTGGCCTCGGCAAGGAGCACCCGGCCCGGGTACTCCTTGTCGACCATCGCGCGGAGCGCGGCGAGGTAGGCGTGCGTCCTCGGGTGGTTCTCCCCGTTGTGGCCCTCCTCCTCGTAGAGGTAGGGGACGGCGTCGAGCCGGAACCCGTCGATGCCGAGGTCCATCCAGAACCGGACGACGTCGAACATCGCCTCGTGGACGGCGGGGTTCTCGAAGTTGAGGTCCGGCTGGTGGGAGAAGAACCGGTGCCAGAAGAACTGTCGCCGGACCGGGTCGAACGTCCAGTTCGACACCTCGGTGTCGACGAAGATGATCCGGGCGTCCGGGTACTTCTCGTCGGTGTCCGACCACACGTAGAAGTCGCCGTACGGTCCCTCGGGGTCGCTCCGCGAGGCCTGGAACCACGGGTGCTGGTCGCTCGTGTGGTTCATGACGAGGTCGGTGATGATCCGGATGCCGCGGGCGTGGGCCTGCGAGACGAGCTCGGTGAACTCGGGCAGCGTGCCGAACTCGGGCAGCACGGCGGTGTAGTCGGAGACGTCGTACCCGCCGTCGCGGAGGGGGGAGGCGTAGAAGGGCGGGATCCACAGGCAGTCGACGCCGAGCCACTGGAGGTAGTCGAGCCGGTTGATCAGCCCGGTGAAGTCGCCGGCGCCGGTCCCGTTGCTGTCGCCGAAGGCACGGACGAGGACCTCGTAGAAGACGGCGGTGCGGAACCACTCGGGGTCGTGCTTCAGACCGGGCTGGCTGAGGTTGAGCCCCTGCATCAGTACCTCCTCACGCTGATGATGTGAACGGGCTCGCTGTCCGGGCCGAGGCGGACGAAGTTGTCGGCGCCCCAGTCCCACTGCTCGTGGGTGATCTCGTCCTCGGCAACGAACCGCTCGTGCGGCTCGAAGCCGAGCGCGCCCATGTCGAGCCGGAGCATGGACTCCCGGGTGCTGTGCGGGTCGACGTTGACGACGACGACGACGATGTCGTCGTACGTAGCGCTCCCGTCGGTGGGGGTGACCTCGCGGGCCTTGGAGAAGGCGAGGATGTTCTCGTCGTCGACGTGGTGGAAGCGCAGGTTGCGTAGCCACCGGAGCGCGGGGTGGTCGCGGCGGATCTCGTTGAGCCGGGTGAGCCAGCCGGCCAGGGACTGCCCCTCCTTCGGGCCCCCGGGCTCGTAGTCCGCCCAGTGCCGGTCCTTGAGCTGGTACTTCTCATTGTCGATCTGCTCCTCGGCGCCGGGACGGGCGACGTGCTCGACGAGCTCGTAGCCGGCGTAGATCCCGTACGTCGGGACGAGGAGGGCGGCGAGCGCCGCGCGGAGCTTCCACGCGGCGGGTCCGCCGAACTGCATGTACGGCGTGAGGATGTCGTGCGTCGTCGGCCAGAACGACGGGCGCATGTACGGCGCGGACTCCTCGGCGAGCTCGGTGCAGTACTCCTGCAGCTCCCACGCCGCGTTCCGCCACGCGAAGTACGTGTAGCTCTGCTGGAAGCCGACCTTGCCGAGCGTCGCCATCATCGCCGGCTTCGTGAACGCCTCGGCGAGCCAGATGACGTCGGGGTGGTCGCGGGCGACGTCCTGGATGAGCCACTGCCAGAACTCGACGGGCTTCGTGTGCGGGTTGTCGACCCGGAAGATCTTCACGCCGTGGTCGATCCAGACCTGGACGACCCGGCGGACCTCGGCGTACGCCCCGGCGGGGTCGTTGTCGAAGTTGAGCGGGAAGATGTCCTGGTACTTCTTCGGCGGGTTCTCCGCGTAGGCGACGCTCCCGTCGGCGCGGGTCGTGAACCACTCGGGGTGGGAGGTCACCCACGGGTGGTCGGGGGAGCACTGGAGGGCAAGGTCGAGCGCGACCTCGAGCCCGAGGCGCTCGGCCTCGGCCACGAACGCGTCGAAGTCCTCGAAGGTCCCGAGGTCGGGCTGGATCGCGTCGTGTCCCCCCTCGGGTGAGCCGATCGCGTACGGGCTGCCGGGGTCGTCGGGCCCGGCGCCGAGGGTGTTGTTCGGGCCCTTGCGCGCCGTCGTCCCGATCGGGTGGATCGGCGTGAGGTAGACGACGTCGAACCCCATCCCGGCGATCGCGGGGAGCCGCTCGGCGGCCGTCCGGAGCGTCCCGGTCTGCCACCGGCCGGTCTCCTCGTCGAAGCGGGCCCCCTCGGAGCGGGGGAAGATCTCGTACCACGCCCCGAAGAGGGCGCGCTCGCGCTCGACGAGGAGCGGGAGCTCCGGTCCGGGGGAGACCATCTCGCGCAGCGGTCGGGCGGTGAGCTCGGCGACGACCCCCGGGTCGGTGCCGGCGTGGAGGCGCACCTGGCCCGGTCGGTCGCTCGCCCGGAGCCCGGTGACCGCGTCGTCGAGCACCCGGCGCTGCTCCGGCGTCCGCTGGGGGTCCTCGAGCGCGCGCTCGAGGACGCGGGCGCCCTCCTCGAGCATGAGGTCGACGTCCTGGTCCGCCCCGACCTTGATCGTCGCGTCGTGCCGCCACGTCGCGTACGGGTCCGACCAGCCCTCGACCCGGTACGTCCACGCTCCCGTCGACCCGGCCGCGACCTCGGCCTCCCAGAAGCTCAGGCCGGGGTTCGTGCACTCCATCGCCGTGACGTGCTCGCGGCCGTCGGGGTCGGTGAGGACCACGCTGGCGTTGACCGCGTCGTGCCCCTCGCGGAAGACCGTCGCGGTGACGGTGAAGGCCTCGTCGACGACCGCCTTCGCCGGCCGTCTCCCGTCGTCGACGAGGGGACGGACCTCCTGGACGGGGATCCGTCCGATCGGCTCCTGGGGCGGGGCGCTGCGCGGGGCCGGGCCCACGGGCCCGGTCTCGTTCGTGCTCGTGGGCGTGGGGGCGGGAGTCACGTCGGGAGTCACGGGTTCGACGCTATCGGTTTTGCGCGAGCGGGTCACCGCGGTCCGGTCCGGGTCCGCGGAGTGAACACGGTCGCGTCGTCGTCGCGCCGCGCCGTCGGGGGCCGGTGGCCCGGCGACGGCCGCCCCCAGCGGGTCCCGACACACCGCCCCCAGCGGGTCCCGACACACCGCCCCCAGCGGGTCCCGACACACCGCCCCCAGCGGGTCCCGACACGCCGCCCGGGCCGGATGGTGGACGTGCGGCCGGTGGTGCGGGCGGGCGCCTACCATTCCCCCGTGAAGGCCATCCGACGTTTCAGCGTCCGCACCGTTCTCCCTGCCCCGATCGCCGCCCTCGGGGACCTCGCGAGCAACCTCCGCTGGTCGTGGCACACGCCGACCCGGGAGCTGTTCGCCGAGATCGACCCGAGCCGCTGGACCGCCGTGCGCCGCGACCCGGTCGCTCTCCTCTCCGCCCTCTCGCCGGCCGAGCTCGCCGCGCTCGCCGCCGACGAGGACTTCGTCGCCCGGGTCAGGGCCGCCAAGGCCGACCTCGACCACTACCTCGAGCACCCGCACTGGTACCAGCGGTGGGCCGACGAGCACGGCGGGCTCGGGCCGGACGCCGACGGCGGCGGCATCCCGCGGGCGATCGCGTACTTCAGCCCGGAGTACGGCCTCACCGAGGTCCTCCCGCAGTACTCCGGCGGCCTCGGCATCCTCGCCGGGGACCACCTCAAGACCGCGTCCGACCTGGGGGTCCCCCTCGTCGGCGTCGGGTTGTTCTACAAGACCGGCTACTTCAAGCAGAGCCTCAACCGGGACGGGTGGCAGCAGGAGACCTACCCCGTCCTCGACCCCGACGGGCTGCCGCTGTCGCTCCTGCGGGAGGCCGACGGCGCCCCGTGCGTCGTCAGCGTCGCCCTTCCCGGCGGGCGCGAGCTGCGCGCACACGTGTGGCGCGCCCAGGTGGGCCGGGTGCCCCTCCTCCTCCTCGACTCGGACGTCCCCGGCAACGACGACGCGGCCCGGCACGTCACCGAGCGGCTCTACGGCGGCGGGGGCGAGCAGCGTCTCCAGCAGGAGATGCTCCTCGGCATGGGCGGGGTCCGCGCCCTGCGGCTCTGGTCCCGCCTCACCGGGGCCCCGGCCCCGGACGTCTACCACACGAACGAGGGGCACGCCGGCTTCCTCGGGATCGAGCGGATCCACGAGCTCACGGCGAGCGAGGGGATGACCTTCGACGAGGCGGCCACCGCCGTCCGCGCGGCGACGGTGTTCACGACCCACACCCCGGTCCCCGCGGGCATCGACAGGTTCGGATCCTCCCTCATCGAGCTCCACTTCGGCGGCGACCAGGCGCTCAGCGGGGTCCCCGTCGAGCGACTGCTCTCCCTCGGCGCCGAGACCTACCCGGGTGGGAGCCCGGGGATCTTCAACATGGCCGTCATGGGGCTGCGGCTCGCCCAGCGCGCGAACGGAGTCTCCTCACTCCACGGCGTCGTGAGCCGCGGGATGTTCGACGGGCTCTGGCCGGGGTTCGACGACCGCGAGGTCCCGATCACGAGCATCACGAACGGCGTCCACGCCCCCACGTGGGTCGACCCGCTCGTCTACGACCTCGCACGGGAGCACCTCGGCACCCCGGACATCGAGCGGGACAACGCCTGGCACCGGATCTCCGAGGTCCCGCGCGAGGCGATCTGGGCGACGAAGCGCGAGCTGCGGGCCCAGCTCGTGAGCGAGGCCCGCCGCCGCACCCGGGCCTCGTGGCGCAAGCGGGGCGCCTCCCCGGCCGAGCTCGGCTGGGTCGAGGACATCCTCGACCCCGACGTCCTGACGATCGGGTTCGCCCGCCGGGTGCCGACCTACAAGCGGCTCACCCTCATGCTCCGCGACCCCGAGCGGCTCAAGGCCCTCCTCCTGCATCCCGAGCGCCCGATTCAGCTCGTCATCGCCGGCAAGTCGCACCCGGCCGACGAGACCGGCAAGCAGCTCATCCAGCAGATGGTCCGGTTCGCGGACGACCCGGAGGTCCGTCACCGGATCGTCTTCCTCCCCAACTACGACATCGCGATGGCGCAGAAGCTCTACCCGGGCTGCGACGTCTGGCTCAACAACCCGCTCCGCCCGCTCGAGGCGTGCGGGACCTCGGGGATGAAGGCGGCCCTCAACGGGGCCCTCAACCTCTCCATCCTCGACGGCTGGTGGGACGAGTGGTTCGACGGGGAGAACGGCTGGGCGATCCCCACCGCCGACGGGGTCGAGGACCCCGACCGGCGCGACGACCTCGAGGCCGCCGCGCTCTACGACCTCATCGAGCACCAGGTCGCCGCCCGGTTCTACGACCGGGACGAGAGCGGGATCCCGCAGAACTGGCTGTCGATGATCGTCCACACCCTCCAGACGCTCAGCCCGAAGGTCCTCGCGAGCCGGATGGTCCGCGACTACACGACCCGCCTCTACGCCCCCGCGGCCCGCGCCGGCTGGGCGGGAGCCGCCGACGGGTACGCCGGCGCGCGCGAGCTCGCCGCGTACGCCGGGCGCGTCCGCACGCACTGGGCCGGTGTCCACGTCGAGCACGTCGAGTCCTCGGGCGTCTCGGACGCACCCGAGGTCGGGGAGACCCTCCACGTCACCGCGTACGTCTCCCTCGACGGGCTCGCGCCCGAGGACGTGCACGTCGAGGTCGTCCACGGGCAGGTGTCCCGGGCGAGCGACGACCTCGCCGACGTCGAGACGATGCCGCTCGAGCACACGCAGGCCTACGAGGCCGGTCGGCACCAGTTCTCCGGCGCCCTCGCGCTCAGCCGGACGGGGGCGTTCGGTTACACCGTCCGGGTCCTGCCCGTCCACGCGGGGCTCGCCGAGCCGAGCGAGCTCGGTCTCGTCGCCGGCGCCTGACACCGGAACCCCGGGCGGCGCCGCGGGCGGTGCCCAGCAGGCCCCGGCCACCGGCGTCGGTCGCCACCTCGACGTCGCCTCTCGTCGGGCGTCGTGGGCCGCACCGGTCAGGTCCGGGGGAGCGGCGGGACGGGGTGGAAGGAGTCCGGGTCGGCCGCGAGCCAGTCGCTCGCCCACGTCGCCGGGGGCTCCGCCAGCAGCTCGCCGGGAGCGAGCCAGTCGTAGAGCTCGGCGTAGGAGCGGGTCCGGGTCGGGGAGACGCGCTGGCGGAGCATGTGCGGGCTGAGGTCGGAGGGCGTCCGCGCGCCCATGCTCCCCATCATCCGGAGCGCCTCGTGGACGGTCGCCTCCTGGTAGCGGCGGACGCGCGCGCTCTTGTCCCCGACGTCGAGGGCGCGGGCACGCCGCGGGTTCTGGGTCGCGACCCCGACCGGACAGTGGTTCGTGTGGCACACCTGGGCCTGGATGCACCCGGCGGCCATCATCATCGCCCTGGCCGCGTTCGTGTAGTCCGCCCCCTGGATGAGCCGCTTGACGACATCGTTCCCGGCGGCGACCTTGCCGCTCGCCCCGACCCGGACGCGGCCGCGCAGGCCGGTCCCGACAAGGGCGTTGTGGACGGCGACGAGCCCGTCGGTGAGGGGGAGGCCCATGTGGTCCTCGTACTCGAGCGGGGCGGCGGCGGTGCCGCCCTCGGCGCCGTCGACGACGACGAAGTCCGGCGCCACACCCTCCTCGAGCATGGCCTTGCACATCGCGAGGACGTCGGTCCGCGACCCGACGCAGAGCTTGACCCCGGTCGGCTTCCCGCCGGCGAGCTCACGCATCCGGGCGAGGAACCGGACGAGCTCGCGCGGGGTCGAGAACACCCGGTGGGCGGGGGGGCTGACGCACGTCCGACCCTGCGGGACCCCGCGGACCCGGGCGATCTCGGCGCTGACCTTGGCGCCGGGGAGGACCCCGCCGATCCCGGGCTTCGCCCCCTGGCTGAGCTTGAGCGAGACGCACCGGACGCGCTCGTGCGCCGCCTTGTCGCGGAACTGCTCCGGGTCGAAGTCGCCGTCCCGGGTCCGGGCGCCGAAGTAGCCCGTGCCGAGCTCCCAGACGAGGTCGGCGCCCGCCTCGAGGTGGTGCTCGCTCAGGCCGCCCTCGCCGGTGTCCTGGGCGAACCCGCCCTCCGCGGCACCCCGTCCCATCGCCCGGACGGCGGCCGCCGAGAGGGAGCCGAAGCTCATCGCCGAGACGTTGAGGAGGGCCATGTCGTACGGCTGGGTGCAGTCCGGCCCTCCGACGGTGACCCGGGGCGGGGTGTCCGGCGGCTCGCTCGGGACGCTCGAGTGGACGAGGTACTCGTACCCCTCGCGGGTGAGGTCGCGCTCGGTGCCGAAGGCCTGCTCGCCGTTCGTGCCCTTGGCCCGCTCGTAGATGATCGAGCGGATGTCGCGGTCGTACGGACGGCCGTCGTAGTTCCGCTCGATGAAGTACTGCTGGAGCTCGGGACGGATGGCCTCGAGGAGGTAGCGGAGGTGACCGAGGACGGGGTAGTTGCGCAGGACGGCGTGGCGGCTCTGGCGGACGTCGTACACCCCGACGGCGAGGAGGACGGCGACGAGGAGGACGAGGAACCACCACGCCCAGTGTCCGATCGTCGCGACTGCGCCGACGATGACGAGCCCGGCGCCGAGCGCCCCGAGGACGAGGAGTGTCACCGGGGGCCGTCGGTGGGCCGGCCGCGGCTGGGCTCGGCGGGCTCGGCGGGCTCGGCGGCACGGTAGACCCGCACGCTCGCCCCGGAGACGAGGGCCGGACCCGGGGCGACGGGCGCCGGGAGCGGGGCGGTCGGCGGGTCGCCGCGGAGCCGGGCTCGGGCCGCAGCCGTCGGGGACTCCCAGGCGCTGTCCCAGAGGAGCTCGTAGCCGGCCACCCCGGGGGCCCGGGGGAGGCGGACCTCACCGTCCGCGCTCTCGCCGTGGAGGACGAGCAGGAGCGAGCGGTGCTCCGACCACGCGCCGTTGAACAGCGCCTGGAGGGTCCGGGTCCCCGAGTCCGCCCACCGGCCGTGGGTCATCGGGGCCCCGTCCGCGGAGAACCACGCGAGGTCGGTCGAGCCGTCCGGGTGAACCTCCCGGCCGGTGAAGAACCGTCGCTGCCGCAGGACGGGGTGCGCCCGCCGGAGCTCGGCGAGGAACCGGGTCGTCTCGAGCAGGTCGGACTGCCAGGGCTCGAGGTCCCAGCGGAGCCACGTCAGCTCCCCGTCCTGGGCGTAGGGGTTGTTGTTCCCTCGCTGCCCCCGGCCGAGCTCGTCGCCGCAGTGGAGCATCGGGACTCCCGTGGACAGGAGGAGGGTCGCGAGGAGGTTGCGCATCGAGCGTCGGCGCGCGCGCAGGACGGCCGGGTCGTCGGTCGGTCCCTCGGTGCCGTGGTTCCACGACCGGTTGTGCTCGGAGCCGTCCCGGTTGCCCTCGCCGTTCGCCTCGTTGTGCTTCGCGTCGTACGCCGTGAGGTCGGCGAGGGTGAAGCCGTCGTGGGCGGTGACGAAGTTCACCGAGGCGATCGGCCCACGGTCCCGGCTCCCGAAGAGGTCCTCGGAGCCGCTGACCCGGGTCGCGAGCTCGCGGACCCCGTGCCCGTCGTGTCCCTTGGACGCGAGCGCGAGGTCGGGCAGCCAGAACGTCCGGACGGTATCCCGGAAGCGGTCGTTCCACTCGCTGAACGGGGGCGGGAACTGTCCCGTGCGCCAGCCGTGCATCCCGAGGTCCCACGGCTCGGCGATGAGCTTGACCCGGGAGAGGACCGGGTCGGTCCGCAGGGCGACGAGGAACGGGTGGTCGGGGTGGTACTCGTCGCTGCGGCCCCGGGCGAGCGCGACGGCGAGGTCGAACCGGAAGCCGTCGACGTGGAACTCGCTCACCCACCGGCGGAGCGAGTCCAGGACCATCCGGCAGACGACGGGGTGGCGCAGGTCGAGGGTGTTGCCGCACCCGGTGACGTCGATGTCGAGGCCACGCTCGTCGAGGCGGTAGTACGCCCGGTTGTCGAGCCCGCGCCAGCTCAGCATCGCTCCGGTCGCGGACTGCTCGGCGGTGTGGTTGTAGACGACGTCGAGGATGACCTCGATGCCCGCCGCATGGAGGCGCCGGACCATGTCCTTGACCTCGTCGACGACGCCCTGGGGATCCCGGGCGGCCGCGTAGGGGGTGTGCGGGGCGAAGAACCCCAGGGTGTTGTACCCCCAGTGGTTGCGCATCCCCATCTGGACGAGGTGCGGCTCGGACGTGAAGGCGTGGATGGGGAGGAGCTCGACGGCGGTGACCCCGAGCCGCTGGAGGTGGCTGACGACGGCCGGGTGGGCGACGCCGGCGTACGTGCCCCGGAGGCGCTCGGGGACCTCGGGATGAAGCCGGGTGAGCTCGCGGACGTGGACCTCGTAGAGGAGGCTGGCCGAGAGGGGGTGGCGCGGCGGCTCGTCGCCGTCCCAGTCGAAGGCGTCGTCGACGAGGACGGACCGCGGGACCGCTCCCCGGCTGTCGAGCTCGGAGGGGAGGTCGTCGTCGCCGCCGAGGTCGTCGCCGACGTCGTGCCCGTAGACCTCCGGCGTCCACCGGACGTCGCCCTCGACAGCGGCCCCGTACGGGTCGAGGAGGAGCTTCGCGGGGTTGTGCCGGTGCCCCTCGTCGGGCCGCCAGGGGCCGTCGACGCGCAGCCCGTAGCGCTGGCCGGGGCCGACGCCGGCGACCGTCCCGAACCACCACCCGTGGGCGCGGTCGGTGAGAGGGACCCGGCGCTCGCTCGTCCCGGTCGTGTCACCGGCGTCGAAGAGGCAGACGTCGACCCGGTCGGCGTGCCCGGCGTACACGGAGAACTCCGCGCCCCCGTCGACGAGGCGGACCCCCGGGGGTGGCGGAAGGTCCGGGGTGGTGGAGAAGGGCGGCATGGTCCACAGCCTAGGCAGTCGGTACGTTGGGGACATGACTGATCCCACCTCGCTGCCCAACATCCCGCAGCCCGCAGAGGGCGAGGAGGAGCCGCTGCGCGACCGCGTCGTCGCGGCCCTCACCGCCCTCGAGCTCACCCCGGAGGTCGACGCCGACGGCGACGTCGCGGTGACCTTCCAGGAGCAGCAGATCTTCGTCCGGGCCTCCGACGACGGTGCGAACATCGTCCGGGTGTTCGGCCAGTGGCGCCTCGACGAGCCCGTGCCATCCGACCCGCTCGCCCGTCTCGAGGTGTGCAACGAGGTCAACGCCTCGTTCAACCTCATCAAGACGGCGATCGCCCGGGACACCCTCCTCGTGACGAGCGAGCACCTCCTCCCGCGCAACGGCGACGTCCAGGGGCTCCTCGCCGTCACCCTCCCCCTCCTCCTCCAGGGCGTCCAGCTCTGGCACCAGCGCGCCTCCGGGGGGCCGCTCCAGCCGCCGACCGCGGACGGGGGCGACGCCGCCGGGCAGGACGGACCGAACGGCCAGGGCGCCGGATGAGCGAGCACGTCCGCGTCGAGGTCGAGGGCGGTGTCGGGACGATCCGGATCGACCGCCCCCCGATGAACGCCCTGAACGTCGACGTCCAAGAGGGCCTTCGCGCCGCGGCCGCAGAGTGCACCGAGCGCTCCGACGTCGCCGCCGTCGTCGTCTACGGCGGCGAGAAGGTGTTCGCCGCCGGCGCCGACATCACCGAGATGGAGGCGATGTCGTACACAGACATGGTCGACCGCTCCTCCGGCCTGATGTCGGCGATCTCGGCCCTCGCGAGGATCCCCAAGCCGACCGTCGCCGCCGTCACCGGGTACGCGCTCGGCGGCGGCTGCGAGGTCGCCCTCGCCTGTGACTTCCGGGTCGTCGGCCGGTCCGCGCGGCTCGGACAGCCGGAGATCCTCCTCGGCGTCATCCCCGGCGCGGGGGGGACCCAGCGGCTCGCGCGCCTCGTCGGCACGGCACGCGCGAAGGACCTCGTCTTCAGCGGCCGCTTCGTCGAGGCCGACGAGGCGCTCGCGATGGGACTCGTCGACGAGGTCGTCGACGACGCCGACGTCCACGCCGCCGGGTTCGCCCGGATGGAGCGGTTCGTCGGCGGACCGGCGTATGCGCTCCGGGCTGCGAAGGAGGCGATCGACCGCGGTGTCGAGGTCGACCTCGACACCGGGCTCGAGATCGAGCGGATGCAGTTCGCCGCCCTCTTCGCGACCCGGGACCGGGCGACCGGGATGCGCTCGTTCGTCGAGAAGGGCCCGGGCAGGGCCCGGTTCGAGGGCGCCTGACCGGGACCGCGGGTGTCGGGTATCACGCCCGTCGGAGATGAGCGCTGGCCGCCGCTCCTGTCAGGATGGTCCCGAATCACCACCGACCAGACCACACGAGGAAAGAGGACGGTTCACCGATGAACATCGTCGTCTGCGTCAAGTACGTGCCGGACGCGCAGTCCGACCGGACCTTCACCGACTCGGACAGGACCACGGACCGGGCCGGCGTCGACGGGCTGCTCTCCGAGCTCGACGAGTACGCCGTCGAGGAGGCCCTGAAGATCGCCGAGGCCCGCGACGGGGAGGTGACGGTCCTCACGGTCGGGCCGGAGCAGGCCGCCGACGCCGTGAAGAAGTCCCTCCAGATGGGTGCCCACAAGGGGGTCCACGTCAGCGACGAGGCGATCCACGGCTCGGACGCGGTCGCGACCTCCCTCGTCCTCGCCGAGGCGATCCGCAAGATCGGCGACACCGACCTCGTCCTCACCGGGATGGCCTCGACGGACGGGACGATGAGCGTCGTCCCCGCGATGCTCGCCGAGCGCCTCGGCCTGCCGCAGGTGACCTTCGCCTCCGAGCTCACCGTCGGTGAGGGGAGCGTGACGATTCGGCGCGACGGGGACACCGCGTCCGAGACCATCGAGGCGAGCCTCCCCGCGCTCGTCTCGGTGACCGACCAGATCAACGAGCCGCGCTACCCCTCCTTCAAGGGGATCATGGCGGCGAAGAAGAAGCCCGTCGAGACGTGGTCGCTCGCCGACATCGGTGTCGACGCGGGTCAGGTGGGTCTGGCGAACGCGTGGAGCAAGGTCGTCTCCTTCTCCGCGCGGCCGCCCCGGGAGCAGGGCCAGGTCGTCCCCGACGAGGGTGACGGCGGGACCCAGCTCGCCGAGTTCCTGTCCGCGCAGAAGTTCCTCTGAGCCCTCGACCAGAAAGAGAGGTTCGACACCATGGCTGAAGTCCTCGTCCTCGTCGACCACGCCGCCGGCGAGGTCCGCAAGACGACCGCCGAGCTGCTCACCCTCGCCCGCCGCCTCGGCGAGCCGTCCGCGGTCTTCGTCGGCGCCGGCGTCGACGACGCGACCGAGACCCTCGCCCGCTACGGCGCCGAGAAGGTCTACGTCGTCGACTCCGCCGACGTCACCGACCACCTCGTCGCACCCCAGGCGGAGGTCCTCGCCCAGCTCGTCGCGCAGACCTCCCCGGCCGCGGTCCTCATCCCCTCGAACTCCGCGGGGAAGGAGATCGCCGCCCGGCTCGCGATCAAGGCCGAGTCGGGGCTCATCACCGACGCCGTCGACGTCGTCCAGGGCGCGGAGGGCGTCGAGACGACCCAGTCGGTCTTCGCGGGCTCCTACACCGTCACCGCGACGGTGACGACGGGGACCCCGATCATCACCGTCAAGCCGAACGCGGTGACCCCCGAGGAAGCCGCCGGGGCCGCCGCCGTCGAGAAGGTCGACGTCGCCGTCTCCGAGGCGGCCAAGGCGGTCCGGATCACCGAGGTCACGCCGCGCGAAGCCTCCGGGCGCCCGGACCTCTCCGAGGCGGCCATCGTCGTCTCGGGAGGCCGCGGGACCGCCGGCGACTTCGCCCCCGTCGAGGGGTTCGCCGACGCCCTCGGCGCCGCCGTCGGGGCGTCCCGCGCCGCGGTCGACGCCGGCTGGTACCCGCACTCCTCGCAGGTCGGGCAGACGGGCAAGCAGGTCTCCCCGCAGCTCTACGTCGCCTGCGGGATCTCCGGCGCGATCCAGCACCGGGCCGGCATGCAGACCTCGAAGACGATCGTCGCGGTGAACAAGGACGAGGAGGCGCCGATCTTCGAGCTCGCCGACTTCGGCGTCGTCGGCGACCTCTTCACCGTCCTCCCGCAGGCCACCGAGGCGGTCAAGGCGAAGAAGGGCTGACCCGCCGAGGCTCCACGACGACGGCCCCGGACCACGACGGTCCGGGGCCGTCGTCCGTCCCGGTGCGGTCGAGGGTTCCGCGAGTAACCGTTGCCAACAAGCAACGGTTGCTCTAGAGTGACGCTATGCGTGCTGCTCCCGACGTCGACTCCGTCCTCGCGGCGGTCGGCGACCCGATGCGCCGACGCATCCTCGAGATGCTCCGCGCCGGCGAGCTCCCGGTCGGCGAGCTCGCGCGCCGGCTGCCGATCCTTCGACCCGCGGTGAGCAAGCACCTCGGCGTCCTCGCGGAGGCGGGGCTCGTCCGGCACCGCGCCGTCGGGACGCGGCACCTCTACGCCGTCGACCCCGCCGGCGTCGAGGTCGCGCGGGGGTGGTTCGACGCGCTCTGGGACGAGGCGCTCGGGGCGTTCGCGACGTACGTCGACGCCGCCCGTCCGGACCGCACGGGCGGCCCGGACCGCACGGGGCCCACCACCGGGGTGGGGCCCGGGGACGAGGAGGACTGAGCAATGGACGGATCCGTGCACAAGGAGGTCGAGCTCGCGGTCGCCCCCGACCGGGCCTTCGCGCTGTTCACCCGCGACATCGGCGGCTGGTGGCCGCTCGCGACCCACGGCCTCCTCGGCGCCGACGCGGCGGTCGCGTTCGAGGGCGAGCGGCTCGTCGAGCGGCTCGGCGAGCGCGCGGCGGTCTGGGCGGAGGTCCTCACGTGGGACCCTCCCCACCTCCTGCGACTGGCCTGGCACCCGGGCGCCCCCGCCGACGCCGCGACCGACCTCGTGGTCGCCTTCGAGCGGCACGCCGGTGGGACCCGGCTCGTCCTCGACCACACCGGCTGGGAGCGGGCCGGGCGCGCGGCGTCGGCAGCGGGCTACGACGAGGGGTGGGAGCTCGTCCTCGGCCGGCTCACCGCCCGCGCCGCCGCGGGGGTCGGCTCGTAGACTCCTGGGGTGGCCCACTACCTCGACCATGCGGCGAGCACCCCCCTCCTGCGCGCCGTCATCGACGCCGTCACCGAGCAGATGGGGGTCGTCGGCAACCCCTCCTCGCTCCACACCGCGGGCCGGGCCGCCCGTCGGGTCGTCGAGGAGTCCCGCGAGCGACTCGCGGGAGTCCTCGGCGCCCGCCCCTCCGAGGTCGTCTTCACCTCCGGGGGCACCGAGTCGGACAACCTCGCCGTCCGCGGCACGTGGTCGGCACGCCGTCGCGCGGACCCCGCCCGCACCCGGGTCGTCGTCAGCTCCGTCGAGCACCACGCCGTCCTCGACTGCGTCGAGCACCTCGTCAAGCACGAGGGCGCGAGCGTCAGCTGGGTCGAGCCGGACCGTGCGGGGACGGTGACCGCCGACGCCGTCCGGGCCGCGATCGGCGATCCCACGGACGTCGCCCTCGTCAGCGTCATGTGGGCGAACAACGAGGTCGGGACGATCCAGCCGGTCGCCGAGATCGCGCAGGCCGCCCACGAGCTCGGCGTCCCCGTCCACACCGACGCCGTCCAGGCGCTCGGGCACGTCGCCGTCGACTTCGCCGCGAGCGCGGTCGACCTCATGTCGGTCACCGCCCACAAGGTCGGCGGTCCGGTCGGCACGGGAGCGCTCCTCGCTCGTCGGGACGCCGAGCTCGTCCCGCTCACCCACGGCGGCGGTCAGGAGCGGCAGGTCCGCAGCGGGACCCTCGACGTCCCCGGCATCCGGGGGTTCACGCTCGCCGCCGAGCACGTCGCCGCTCACCGCGAGGAGGAGACCGCCCGGCTCGTCGCACTGCGCGACCGCCTCCTGCGCGGGGCCCTCGACCTCGGCCTCGGGATCACCGTGAGCGGGCCGTGGACCGAGGGCGACGACGTCCACCGTCTCGCGAACAACGCCCACCTCGTCGTCCCGGACTGTGAGGGCGACTCCCTCCTCTACCTCCTCGACGCGGCGGGCGTCGAGTGTTCCACGGGGTCCGCTTGCCAGGCCGGGGTCCCCCAACCGAGCCACGTCCTCCTCGCGATGGGCTACTCGGAGGCCGAGGCCCGCGGCGCCCTCCGGCTCACGCTCGGGCACACCTCGACCGACGCCGACGTCGACGCCGTCCTCGACGCCCTGCCGGGGGCGGTCGAGCGTGCCCGGCTCGCCCACGGGGTCGCCTGATGCGGGTCGTCGCGGCGATGAGCGGCGGCGTCGACTCGGCGGTCGCGACGGCCCGGATGCTCGACGCCGGCCACGACGTCGTCGGGGTCCACCTCGCCCTCGCCCGGAGTGCGAAGACCCTCCGGGAGGGGGCCCGCGGGTGCTGCACGATCGAGGACGCGGGGGACGCCCGCCGGGTCGCCGACGTCCTCGGGATCCCGTTCTACGTCTGGGACATGGCGGGCCGGTTCGAACGCGACGTCGTCGACGACTTCGTCGCCGAGTACGCCGCCGGCCGGACGCCGAACCCCTGCCTGCGGTGCAACGAGAGGATCAAGTTCGCCGCCCTGCTCGACAAGGCGCTCGCGCTCGGGTTCGACGCGGTCGCCACCGGGCACTACGCCCGGGTCCGCACGCGCGCGGACGGTGGCCGTGAGCTCCACCGGGCGGTCGACCCGGGCAAGGACCAGTCCTACGTGCTCGGGGTCCTCGACGCCGACCAGCTCGCGCGCGCGTTCTTCCCCCTCGGGGAGACGACCAAGGCGGACATCCGGGCCGAGGCGGCCGAGCGGGGGTTCTCGGTCGCGAAGAAGCCCGACAGCCACGACATCTGCTTCGTCCCGAGCGGCGACACCCGTGGGTGGCTCACCGAGCGGCTCGGGGAGCGCCCCGGCGACGTGCTCGACGCCTCCGGGGAGGTCGTCGGCCGGCACGGGGGCGCCTACGGGTTCACCGTCGGGCAGCGTCGCGGGCTCGGCCTGGACCGGGGGTCGCTCGACGGGGAGCCCCGCTACGTCACCTCCGTGGACGCGGCCCGGAACACCGTGACCATCGGGACCCGGGAGCTCCTCGGCGTCGACGCCCTCACCGGGGGCCACACCCGCTGGTGCGGTGCGGCGCCGGAGGGGGTCGTCGCCGTCGGGGCGCAGGTCCGGGCGCACGGCGAGGAGGTCCCCGCGACCGCGTGGGCCGAGGGGGCGGGCGAGGACGCCCGGGTGCACGTCCGCCTCGAGGACCGGGTCCGCGGCGTCGCCCCGGGCCAGTCCGTCGTCCTCTACGAGGGGACCCGGGTGGTCGGCTCGGCGACGGTCACCGAGGCGACCCGCTCGCGCTGACCCGGTGTCCCTCGCCGGCTGTGCGCCCCCCGACCGGGGAGCGACTCGCCCGACGGGGTGCGGGCGCGTCGCGGGTCAGTGGGCGCTGAGCTGGCCGCTGAGACGGTCGTGCATCGCCGCACTCGGCTCGTTGAGGCCGTGGATCTCCACGCGCTTGCCCTTGCGCTCGTACTTCGCGGTGATCCCGTCGAGGGCGGCGACCGTCGAGGCGTCCCAGACGTGGGAGCCGGCGAGGTCGACGACGACGAGGTCGGGGTCGCCGGCGTAGTCGAACTGCGAGTAGAGGTCGTTGCTCGAGGCGAAGAAGAGCTCGCCGGTGACCGTGTACCGCGCGTGTGCGCCCCCGTGCTCGTCCTCGACGAGCTCGCGGCGGACCTGCGCGAGGTGGGCGACCCGGCGGGCGAAGAGGGTCATCGCGACGAGGACGCCGACGACGACGCCGATCGCGAGGTTGTGCGTCGCGACGACGACGGCGACCGTCGCGAGCATGACGCTGGTCTCGCTCTTCGGCATCCGGCGGAGCGTCGACGGCTGGATGCTGTGCCAGTCGAACGTCCCGACCGCGACCATGATCATCACGGCGACGAGGGCGGCCATGGGGATGAGGCTGACGACGTCCCCGAAGCCGACGACGAGGACGAGGAGGAAGACACCGGCGAGGAACGTCGAGATCCGGGTCCGGGCGCCCGAGGCCTTGACGTTGATCATCGTCTGGCCGATCATCGCGCAGCCGCCCATCCCGCCGAAGAATCCGGTGACGACGTTGGCGACCCCCTGACCCCAGGCCTCGCGGGTCTTCGTGGAGCCGGTGTCGGTGACGTCGTCGACGAGCTTGGCCGTCATGAGCGACTCGAGCAGGCCGACGAGGGCCATCGCGAGCGCGTAGGGGGCGATGATCGCGAACGTGTCCGGCGTCAGCGGGACGTGCGGCACGAGGAGGTGGGGGAGGCTCTGGGGGAGCCGGCCCTCGTCGCCGACGTCGGGGACGTCGACCCCGGCCGCGAGGACGTACCCGGTGACGAGGGCGATGGCGACGAGGGGCGCGGGGACGGCCCGGGTGACCCGGGGGAGGAGGACCATGACGGCGAGCCCGACGGCGACGAGCGCGTAGACGACGACGGGGACGTCGAGCAGGTGGGGCATCTGGGCCATGAAGATGAGGATGGCGAGCGCGTTGACGAAGCCGACCATGACCGAGCGGGGGATGAACCGCATGAGGCGGGCGACCCCGGCGAGCGCGAGGAGGACCTGGAACACCCCGGCGAGGACGACGGTCGCGAGGAAGTACTCCATGCCGTGCTCGCGGACGACGGGGGCGATGACGAGGGCGACGGCACCGGTGGCCGCGGAGATCATCGCCGGGCGGCCGCCGACGAGGGAGATCGTCACCGCCATCGTGAACGACGCGAAGAGGCCGACCCGCGGGTCGACGCCGGCGATGATCGAGAACGAGATCGCCTCGGGGATGAGGGCGAGCGCGACGACGAGGCCGGCGAGGACCTCGGTGCGGAGCATCGCCGGCGAGCGGAGGGCGGCTCGGACGGTCGGTGCGCGGTGGTCGGGGGTCGTGGCGGTGCTCAGGGGCACGAGGCAGTCTCCTGGGGTTGCGGAGGCGGTGCGGTCGGGTCCCGAGCGTCGGCGGTCGGGCGGCGGGCGGCGAAGCGGTCCCGCAGGGAAGGACGGCGTACGCGAGCGCACGCGGGCGTCTGGTGACGGGGACGAGCCGGGGTGATCGGCGTCAAGACTACGGGGTGGCAGGGTGTTCCCGCGAACCGCGGCGTCGGTGCGGGCGTCTACAGTCGGCTCGTGACACGCGCAACCGGCATCGGGTCCTGGCCCGGTACGAACGTCCGTGAGGCGGTCGTCACCGTGCGCGACCTCCTCGGCGACGGCCACCTGCCCCACCTGCCCGAGCTCCCCGCCCGGGGCCCCGGCGCGGACATGGTCGGCCGGGCGACGGCCCTCCTCGTCGACCTCTCCGCCGAGCTCACCCCGTCCGGCTGGCGCCTCGCCGACCGGCCCGGGCGGGACCGCTCCCGCGCCACGGGGTACCTGCGGGAGGACCTCGACGAGCTCGCCGAGGCGTACGACGGCTGGACCGGCGAGCTCAAGGTCCAGGTCACCGGCCCGTGGACGCTCGCCGCCCACGTCGAGCTCCCGCGCGGGGAGCGGGTGCTCACCGACCCCGGCGCCGTCCGGGACCTCGCCGGGTCCCTGGCCGAGGGGGTCCGCGGCCACGTCGCCGAGGTCGAACGGCTCGTCCCCGGGGCCCGGCTCGTCGTCCAGCTCGACGAGCCCGCCCTCCCCGCCGTCCTCGACGGCCGGCTGCCGACCGCGTCCGGGTACGGGCGGGTCCGGCCCGTCGACCGGGAGGTCGTCGGCCGGGGGCTCGCGGACGCGGTCGCGGCGGCGGGCCCGCGTCCCGTCGTCGTCCACTGCTGCGACCCGACCGCGCCGCTCGGGCTGATCGCGGGCTCCGGGGCCGCGGCGGTCTCGGGCGACACGACGAGGCTCACCCCGGCCGGGTGGGACGCGGTCGCCGAGGTGGTCGAGGGGGGCACGGGGCTCTGGGCCGGGTGCCTCCCGACGGACCGGTCGGGTGGGCGCCGGACAGCGGTCGAGACGCTCCTGGGCGGTTGGCGGCGCACCGGGCTCGCCGGCCGCGACCTCGCCCGGGTGACCGTCACCCCGGCCTGCGGGCTCGCCGGGCTCACACCCGGGGGGGCCCGGAGCGTCCTGCGGACGGCGGTCGAGGTCGCGGCCGCCCTCACCGACGAGACCGAGGCGGGATGACGGGGACGACGAGCGCGTCCCCGCCGCCGACCGTGGGGGGCGCCGGCGCGCGGGTGCCGCGGGTCCCGTGGCAGGCGAAGTACCTCGCCCTCGCGCTCATCTGGGGGTCGAGCTTCCTCCTCATGAAGGTCGGGCTCGCCGCGCTGGCCCCCCTCCAGGTGTCGGCCACCCGGATCCTCACCGGCACGGTGACCCTCCTCGTCCTCCTCGGGCTCGCAGGCGGGAGGCTCCCGGCGGACCGGCGGACGTGGGGCCACCTGACGGTCACCGGGCTGTTCCTCACGACGCTCCCGTTCTCCCTCTTCGCCGCGGCCGAGGAGCGGATCACCTCGGCCCTCACCGGCATCGGGAACGCGACGACGCCGCTCGCGTCGGTCGTCGTCGGGTTCCTCCTCCTCCCCGCCGACCGGCTCCCGCCGCGACGGCTCGCCGCCGTCCTCGTCGGCTTCCTCGGGGTCCTCGTCATCCTCCAGCCGTGGGAGGCGGCGGGCCGTCCCGACCCGCTCGGCTTCGCCATGGCGCTCGCCGCGGCCTGCTGCTACGGCATCGGGTGGACGTACAGCCGGCGCGCGCTCGCCGGGAGCGACCTCGGCGGGCTCTCCCTGCCCGCCGGCACCCTCGTCGCCGGAACCGTGCAGATGGTCCCCGTCGTCGCCGCGTGGTGGTGGCTCCACCGCGACGCGTTCCCCACCCCGTGGGCGGTGCGCCCGGACGCGACGACCGCCGGGGCCGGCCCGCTCCTCGCCGTCCTCGCCCTCGGGGCGGTCGGGACCGGCCTCGCGTACATGTTCCAGTTCGACGTCGTCCGGGCGGCCGGGCCGACCGTGGGGACGACCGTGACCTACCTCATCCCCGTCGTCTCGGTCCTCCTCGGCGTCCTCGTCCTCGGCGAGCGGATGGCCCGGCCCCAGGTGCTCGGGGCGGTGGTCGTCGTCAGCGCCGCCGTCGCGCTCGGCCGTCTGCCGCGACCGGGCCGGCTCAGGCGTCGACGGGCGGCTTGACCTCGCGGCGGAGGATCTTCCCCGTCGGCCCCTTGGGGAGCTCGTCGAGACGCCAGATCCGCCGGGGATACTTGTACGCCGCGATCCGGTCCTTGACGTACTGCTGGACGTCCTCGAGCGAGGCCGTCGCCTCCGGCCGGAGGGCGACGGCGGCACCGATCTCCTCGCCCATGAGATCGTCGGGGACGGCGACGACCGCCACCTCGAGGACGTCGGGGTGGGTGTAGAGGACCTCCTCGACCTCGCGCGGGTAGACGTTGAGCCCGCCGCGGATGATGAGGTCCTTCTTCCGGTCGACGATGGTGTAGTAGCCCTCGTCGTCGACCGTTGCGAGGTCACCCGTCCTGAACCACCCGTCGGGGATGGCCTCCGCCGTCGCCTCCGGCTTGTTCCAGTACCCCTTCATGACGTTGTCCCCGCGGATGGCGATCTCACCGACGCCGCCCCCCGGCGCGACGTCGTTGCCGTCGAGGTCGACGAGCCTCATCTCGCACCCGGGGATCGCGACCCCGATCGTCCCCGGCTTCGTCGGCCGGTCCGGCATGTTGAACGACGCCACCGGGGAGGTCTCGGACAGGCCGTAGCCCTCGAGGATCTGGCAGCCGAACTTCTCCTCGAACGCCCGCATGACCTCGGCGGGCATCGCCGACCCCCCGCTCGCGCACGTCCGCAGGGACGAGGTGTCGGCGGTGTCGGCGTCCGGGTGGTGGAGCATCGCGGCATACATCGTCGGGACGCCCTGGAAGATCGTCACCTCGTCGCGGGCGACGACCTCGAGCGCCTTGGCCGGGTCGAACCGGGGGATGAGGGTGAGCGTCGCGCCGGCAGTGGTCGCGGCGTTGAGCCCGCAGGTCAGCCCGAAGACGTGGAAGAGGGGGAGGCAGCCCATGATGACGTCGTCCGGGGTGACCTCCATGATGACGCTCGAGGAGCGCTCGGCGTTGAGGGCGAGGTTCTTGTGGGTGAGCTCGGCGCCCTTCGGCTTGCCCGTCGTCCCGGAGGTGTAGAGGATGACGGCCGTCTCCTCGTCGTCCCGGGGCACGGGGTCGGGGAGTGGCTCGCCCTCCTCGAGCGCCCCGTCGACGGGGCCCGTCGGGCCGCACGGGACGACCCGGGTCCCCGGGGCCCGGGCACCCTCGGTCGCCTCGTCGACGACGTCCCCCCACACGCACGCGATCCGGGCCCCGGAGTCGGTGAAGAAGTACTCGATCTCCCCGGCCTTGAGCAGCGGGTTCATCGGGACGACGACGCCGCCGGCGAGGAGGGTCCCGTAGAAGAGGATGGGGTACGCCGGGACGTTGGGGAGGATGAGGGCGACCCGGTCGCCGGTCTCGAGCCCCGCCCGGCGCAGCGCCCCGGCGGCGGCGGCGGCCCGATCGTGGAGCTGCCGCCACGTCAGCGTGAAGTCGTCGAGCTTGATCGCGGTCCCGTCGGGGAAGCGCTCGGCGGAGCGGACGAGGTTGGCGGCGAGGTTCGTCATCGTGGCTCCAGGGTGGCTGCTCTCGGGGCGGGGCAGGCTCCAGCCCATCACACCCCGTCCGGCTTGGCCACCGCTTCCAGGGAAGGGCGCCGGGGCGCCGGCGCGCCCGCTACCTCGTCACCCGTCGTCGGACCCGTGCGGCAGGATGAGCCGGGTGAGCGAGACGCCCGAGCAGACCGTCGACGCGCCTCCCGCCGCCGAGGGGGACGACGTCGTGCCCGACGCCGCCCGGCACGAGTGGGCCGCGCTCGCGGAGGAGGTGAGCGCCCACCAGTTCGCCTACCACGTCAGGGACGCGCCGACGATCAGCGACGGCGAGTACGACGTCCTCGTCCGCCGGCTCGCCGCGCTCGAGGAGGCCCACCCCTCGCTGCGGACCCCGGACAGCCCGACCCAGCGCGTCGGCGGCGCCGTCTTCTCGACCGACTTCACCGCGGTCGACCACCTCGAGCGGATGCTCAGCCTCGACAACGCGTTCTCCCCCCAGGAGCTCGACGAGTGGGCCGCCCGCGTCGCCCGGGAGGCGAACACCACGTCCTACCACTACCTCTGCGAGCTCAAGATCGACGGGCTCGCCGTCAACCTCCTCTACGAGGACGGCCGGCTGACCCGGGCCCTGACCCGGGGGGACGGACGGACCGGGGAGGACGTCACCCACAACGTCCGGACCATCGAGGGCGTCCCGACCGTGCTCACCGGCTCCGGGCACCCCGAGGTGATCGAGGTCCGCGGCGAGGTCTTCTTCCCGCTCGAGGCGTTCGCCGAGCTCAACGCCTCCCTCGTCGAGGCGGGCAAGGCCCCCTTCGCCAACCCCCGAAACGCCGCCGCCGGCTCGCTCCGCCAGAAGGACCCCCGGGTCACCGCCGCCCGGCCCCTCCACATGCTCGTCCACGGCATCGGACACCGTGAGGGCGTCCAGGTCGGGCGCCAGTCCGAGATCTACGACCTCCTGCGCGGATGGGGGCTGCCGATGTCGAGTCACGCCCGGGTGCTCGGCACCGTCGCCGAGGTCCAGGAGCTCATCGTCCACTACGGCGAGAACCGGCACAGCGTCGAGCACGAGATCGACGGGGTCGTCGTCAAGGTCGACGAGGTCTCCGTCCAGCGCCAGCTCGGAGCGACCTCGCGGGCCCCCCGGTGGGCGATCGCGTACAAGTACCCGCCCGAGGAGGTGAACACGCGCCTCCTCGACATCGAGGTCAACGTCGGGCGCACCGGACGGGTGACGCCGTTCGGGATCATGGAGCCCGTCACCGTCGCCGGGTCGACGGTGAGCATGGCGACGCTCCACAACGCCCACGAGGTACGCCGGAAGGGCGTGCTCGTCGGGGACACCGTCGTCCTCCGCAAGGCCGGCGACGTCATCCCCGAGATCCTCGGCCCGGTCGTCGAGCTTCGCGACGGGAGCGAGCGGGAGTTCGTCATGCCGACGCACTGCCCGTCCTGCGGCACCGAGCTCGCCCCGGCCCGCGAGGGCGACAAGGACATCCGCTGCCCGAACAGCCGCTCCTGTCCGTCCCAGCTCCGGGAGCGGCTCGCCGGCCTCGCCGGACGCGGCGCCCTCGACATCGAGATGCTCGGGTGGGAGGGCGCGGTCGCGCTGCTCGACAGCGGCGTCCTCACCGACGAGGGCGACCTCTTCGCCCTCACCCGGGAGGACATCGCCCGCGTCCCGCTCTACACCCGCGCCGCCCGCAAGGACGACCCGCCGGGCGACGTCGTCGACGGCCGGGTCCTCTCCGCGAACGGGGTCAAGCTCGTCGACAACCTGGCCCGGGCCACCGAGCAAGCGCTGTGGCGGGTCCTCGTCGCGCTGTCGGTCCGCCACGTCGGGCCGACCGCGGCCCGGGCCATCGCCCAGGAGTTCGGGTCGATGGACCGGATCCGGTCCGCCACCCGTGAGGAGCTCGCCGCCGTCGACGGGGTCGGCGGGGTGATCGCCGACTCCGTCATCGACTGGTTCGCCGTCGACTGGCACCGGGACATCGTCGAGCGGTGGGCGCGGGCGGGCGTGCGGATGGAGGACGAGCGGGACGACTCGCTCGAGCAGACCCTCGCCGACCGGACGGTCGTCGTCACCGGCTCCCTCGAGGGGTACTCCCGGGACGAGGCGAAGGAGGCGATCCTCGCCCGGGGCGGGCGGGCCGCCGGGTCGGTGTCGAAGAAGACCGACTTCGTCGTCGTCGGGGAGAACGCCGGGACGAAGGCCGACAAGGCCGAGCAGCTCGGTGTGCCGATCCTCGACGAGGCCGGCTTCCGTCGCCTCCTCGCCTCGGGCTCGCCCGACTGAGCGGCCGGGGACGGGATGCCGGCCCCGCGGCTCTCCCCCATAGACTGGCCCCCATGGCTGAACTCACCCGTGCCGACGTCGCCCACCTCGCGGGTCTCGCGCGCATCGACCTCTCCGACGCCGAGCTCGACACGATGGTCGGCGAGCTCGGGGTCATCCTCGAGTCGGTCGCCCGGGTCCAGCAGGTCGCCTCGGACGACATCCCCCCGATGTCGCACCCCCTCCCGCTGACGAACGTCACCCGGCCGGACGTCGTCCGCCCGTCGCTCGCTCCCGAGGAGGCTCTCGCCGGGGCGCCCGCGGCGGAGGAGCAGCGGTTCGCCGTGCCGCGGATCCTCGCCGAGGACTGACCCCGCCCCGCCCCGGGGTACGGCGACCCGGGTGAGCGTCCCCGACGACGAGCCGACCACCGCACCCGACCACGACCACCGAGGACCGCAGTGACCACCGATCTCACCCGTGCCGGCGCAGCCGAGCTCGCTGACCTGCTCGCCCGCCAGGAGACCTCGTCCGTCGAGGTCACCCGCGCCCACCTCGACCGGATCGACTCCGTCGACGGCGACGTCCACGCCTTCCTCCACGTCGCCGGGGAGGGCGCGCTCGCCGAGGCACGGGCGGTCGACGAGCGCCGCGTCGCCGGCGAGGCACTGCCCGCCCTCGCCGGCGTCCCGGTCGCCGTCAAGGACGTTCTCGCCACCCGGGGGATGCCGACGACGTGCGGGAGCCGGATCCTCGAGGGCTGGGTCCCCCCGTACGACGCGACCGTCGTCACCCGGCTCCGGGCCGCGGGGATGCCGATCCTCGGCAAGACGAACATGGACGAGTTCGCCATGGGCTCCTCCACGGAGCACTCCGCGTACGGTCCCACCCGCAACCCGTGGGACCTCGAGCGGATCCCCGGCGGGTCCGGGGGCGGCTCGGCGGCGGCCGTCGGCGCGTTCGAGGCCCCGCTCGCCGTCGGCACGGACACCGGCGGCTCGATCCGCCAGCCGGCCGCGGTCACCGGGACCGTGGGGACCAAGCCGACGTACGGCGGGGTCTCCCGATACGGCCTCGTCGCGCTCGCGAGCAGCCTCGACCAGGCGGGACCGTGCACGAGGTCCGTCCTCGACGCCGCGCTCCTCCACACCGTCATCGGCGGGCACGACCCGATGGACTCGACGTCGATCGACGCCCCGGTCCCGCCGCTGCTCGACGCCGCCCGGCGTGGCGACGTCCGGGGGATGCGGGTCGGGGTCGTCAGCCAGCTCTCCGGGGAGGGCTTCCAGACGGGGGTCCGGGCCCGGTTCGACGAGAGCGTCCGCCTCCTCGTCGACGCCGGCGCCGAGGTCGTCGAGGTCTCCTGCCCGAGCTTCGACTACGCCCTCGCCGCGTACTACCTCATCCTCCCGAGCGAGGCGTCGTCGAACCTCGCGAAGTTCGACGCGATGCGCTACGGCCTCCGGGTCCTCCCCGACGGCGTCGACGACCCGAGCGCCGAGCAGGTCATGGCCGCGACCCGGGACGCCGGCTTCGGGGACGAGGTCAAGCGCCGGATCATCCTCGGTACGTACGCCCTCTCCTCCGGCTACTACGACGCGTACTACGGCTCGGCCCAGAAGGTGCGCACCCTCATCGCGCGCGACTTCGCGGCCGCGTTCGAGCAGGTCGACGTCCTCGTCAGCCCGACCGCCCCGACGACGGCGTTCCGGCTCGGCGAGAAGCTCGACGACCCGATGGCGATGTACCTCAACGACGTCGCGACGATCCCGGCCAACCTCGCCGGGGTGCCCGGGATGTCGGTCCCGAACGGGCTCGCCGACGAGGACGGGCTCCCCTCGGGGCTGCAGATCCTCGCGCCGGCGACCCACGACGAGCGGCTGTACGCCGTCGGGTCCGCGCTCGAGCGGGCCCTCACGGCCTCCTGGGGAGGCCCCCTGCTGTCGCGGGCACCCGAGCTCGCCACCTCGGGAACTGGAGTGAAGCGATGACGACGACCACCCCCGCGCGCTCGACCGCCCCCGAGGACGTCCTCGGCTACGACGAGGCGCTCTCCACGTACGACCCCGTCCTCGGCCTCGAGGTCCACGTCGAGCTCGGCACGGCGACGAAGATGTTCTGCGGCTGCGCGACCGAGTTCGGCGCCCCGCCGAACTCCCAGGTGTGTCCGGTCTGCCTGGGCCTGCCCGGGGCGCTCCCCGTCGTCAACGCCGCGGCCGTCGAGTCGGCGATCCGGATCGGCCTCGCCCTCGGGTGCGACATCGCCCCGTGGTGCCGGTTCGCCCGGAAGAACTACTTCTACCCGGACATGCCGAAGAACTTCCAGACCTCCCAGTACGACGAGCCGATCGCCTTCGACGGCGTCCTTGACGTCGAGCTCGACGACGGGAGCACCTACCGGGTCGAGGTCGAGCGCGCACACATGGAGGAGGACACCGGCAAGTCCCTCCACGTCGGGACCTCCGGCCGGATCCACGGCGCCGACTACTCGCTCGTCGACTACAACCGAGCCGGCATCCCCCTCATCGAGATCGTCACGAAGCCGGTCGCCGGGGCCGGTGAGCGCGCACCCGAGGTCGCCCGCGCGTACGTCGCGGCCCTCCGCGACCTCCTCAAGGCGCTCGCGGTCTCCGACGTCAAGATGGAGCAGGGCTCGCTCCGCTGCGACGCGAACCTCTCCCTGAGGCCACGGACCGCCGACCCCGCCGACCAGGCGGGGATCCCGCTCGGCACCCGGACCGAGACGAAGAACGTCAACTCGCTCCGCTCCGTCGAGCGGGCGGTCCGCTACGAGATCTGCCGGCAGGCCGCCGTGCTCCGCGGGGGCGGGAACGTCACCCAGGAGACCCGGCACTGGCACGAGGACACCGGGGTGACGACGAGCGGGCGTCCGAAGTCCGACGCCGACGACTACCGGTACTTCCCCGAGCCCGACCTCGTCCCCGTCGCCCCGACCCCGGAGACCGTCGAGGCGCTCCGCGCGACGCTGCCCGAGCCCCCTGCGGCGCGACGGCGGCGGCTCCAGGCGCAGTGGGGCTACAGCGACCTCGAGATGCGCGACGTCATGAACGCCGGGGCCGCCGGGATCATCGAGGAGACTGTCGCCGCCGGGGCGACCCCGGCCGGGGCGCGGAAGTGGTGGACCGGCGAGGTCGCCCGCCGGGCGAACACCGCGGGGGAGGACCTGCCGACGTACGCCACCGGCTGCGGCCTCACCCCCGCCCACGTCGCCGAGCTCGAGGGGCTCGTCATCGACGGGCGGCTCAACGACGCGATGGCCCGCCAGGTCCTCGAGGGCGTCCTCGCCGGGGAGGGCGGCCCGACGGCGGTCGCCGACGCCCGCGGACTCGAGCTCGTCCGCGACGACGCCGCGCTCGAGGCCGCGGTCGACTCGGTCATCGCGACCAACCCCGACGTCGTCGAGAAGATCCGCGGCGGCAAGGTCCAGGCGGCCGGGGCGCTCATCGGGCAGGTCATGAAGGAGACCCGGGGCCAGGCCGACGCGGGCAGGGCGCGCGCGCTCATCCTCGAGCGTCTCGGCGTGGGCTGAGGCCGATCGACGGGCGGGCCGGAGCGACCCCTACCGGTCTCAGCTGCCCGCGTTCGGCGTGAGCGCCCCCGGGGCGAAGGCGACGACCCGGTCGTCCCGGGGGTCGGGGTCGCCGCGGAAGGTGTTGCTCGTCAGCACCCAGAGCCGGCCGTCCGGGGCGGTCGCGACGTGCCTGACCCGGCCGAACCGGCCGCGGAGGAGCCGCTCCGGGGTGCCGACGACCTCCCCGCGGGCGGTGCGGACGTGCCAGACCGACTCGCCCCGGAGGGCCGCGACCCACAGGTGCCCCCGCCGAGTCGCGGCGAGCCCGCTCGGCGAGGCGTCCTCGGGCGACCACTGGGCGACCGGGTCGGTGAACCGGGGGTCGCCGGCGCGCCCCTCGACGACGGGCCACCCGTAGTTGCTCCCGGGCGTGATGACGTTGAGCTCGTCCCAGGTGTTCTGGCCGAACTCCGTGGCCCACATCGTCCCGTCGGCGGTCCACGCGAGGCCCTCGACGTTGCGGTGGCCGAGCGACCACACCGGCGACCCCGGGTCGGGGTTGCCGGGCGCCGGCGCCCCGTTCCGGGTGACCCGGAGGATCTTCCCGCCGAGCGAGCCGGGGTCCTGGGCCCGGTCGGTCTCGCCCGCGTCGCCGGTGCCGACGTAAAGGTAGCCGTCGGGGCCGAACGCGATCCGCCCGCCGTCGTGGTGGTCGGCGCGGGGGATGCCCGTGAGGACGGGGACCCACCCACCGAGGGTCCCACCGTCGAGCCGACCGCGCAGGAGGCGGTTGTCGTCCTCCGTCGTCGCGTAGACGAACACGAGGCCCGGGTCCTCCGGGTCGACCGCGATGCCGAGGAGGCCGCCCTCGCCGACCGGGGTGACGCCGGGAACGGTGCCGACGTCGACCGGGTCCGAGCCGTCGGAGAGCCGGACGACCCGGGCCTGGTCCCGCAGCGTGACGAGGGCGGACCCGTCGGGGAGGAAGGCGACGCCCCACGGGACGTCGAGACCGTCCGCGATGACGTCCCCGGGGGCGGCGACCACCGAGGCCGGCGGCGCGCCCGAGGTGCCCGAGGGGGCCGACGCCCCGGAGCCCGGCGAGGTCGCCCCGCCCCGCTCCTGCGAGGGAGCCGCGTCGGAGCACCCCGCGACGGCGAGGGCGAGTACGAGCGCGGCTGCGGCACGGCGTCCCATGCGGCCATTGTCTCCCCCGGAGCCGCAGGACGCCTAGGGACGCCGCCGGCACGCGCCCGGGGCGCCCGTCGGGCGCTCGGTAGGGTCGCCTCCATGACCGTCGCCACCCTCCCGAGCCGCGCGCTCCTCGACGCCGTCCACCCCCCCGAGGGGGTCGAGACCGTCCTCTGGGACGGGACCGCCTCCCCGGAGCGGGCCGAGGAGGTCCGCGTCGTCGTCGCGCCGTACATGGACTCCTCCCGGATCGCCGGAGCCCTGGAGGCGACCCCTCGCGTCGAGCTCCTCCAGCTCCAGTCGGCCGGGTTCGAGGGGCTCGTCGACCTCGTCCCCGGTGGTGTCGCCGTCGCCAACGCCGCCGGCGTCCACGACGCCGCGACCGCGGAGCTCGCCGTCGGCCTCGCGCTCGCCTCCCTCCGGGGGCTGGCCGACCTCCTCGCCGCCCAGCGCCGGCGGGAGTGGCTGCCCAAGGAGTTCCGTCCGAGCCTCGCCGACCGCCGCGTCCTCCTCCTCGGGTACGGGTCGATCGGGCAGGCCGTCGCCCGCCGGCTGGCCCCGTTCGAGGTCGGGCTCACCGCGGTCGCGAGCCGGGCCCGCCCGGGGGATGCCCTCGTGGGCGGTGTCCACGGCGTCGAGGAGCTGCCCGAGCTGCTGCCGCATCACGAGGTCGTCGTCGTCATCGTCCCGCTGTCCGAGGCCACCCGCGGCCTCGTCGGAGAGTCCTTCCTCGCCGCGATGCCGGACGGCGCGCTCCTCGTCAACGTCGCCCGGGGCGGCATCGTCGACACCGCCGCCCTGCTCGCGCACGCGGGCCGGATCCACCTCGCCCTCGACGTCACGGACCCCGAGCCGCTGCCCCCGGACCACCCGCTCTGGTCGGCCCCGAACACGATCATCACGCCACACGTCGGCGGGGTGGCCACGGCGATGCACCCGCGGATCGTCCGGCTCGTCGAGCGGCAGCTCGCGGCGTACGCCCGCGGTGGGGACTGGCTCAACGTCGTCCACCGCGGGTGACCGCGCCGGTCGGGACGCCGCGCCGGGGGCCGGCCCGCGGCCCTCCGGCCGTGACGTTGCGTGCCGGCCAGGGGGCGAGCATGCTCAGGACATGACCGCTGCAGCCGAGGACAGGCTGCTCGTCCTCCTCCGACACGGGGCGGCCGAGCAGGACGCCGGCCGGTCGGACGCCGACCGGGTGCTCACCGAGCTCGGGCACGAGCAGGCCGCCGAGGTCGGCCACTGGTTCGCCGCGCACGGCCTGGGAGCCGACCTCGTCCTCTGCTCGCCGGCGACCCGAGCGCGACAGACCTGCGAG
Organism: uncultured Actinomycetota bacterium; assembly: GCA_963783735.1. Classification (GTDB taxonomy): domain Bacteria; phylum Actinomycetota; class Actinomycetes; order Actinomycetales; family Dermatophilaceae; genus CAWDAQ01. Next base: position 133,040 of record CAWAOO010000002.1, read on the forward strand.
GACCTCGCGGTGGCGGGCTGCCCGGAGGCGAGGATCCACCACGACCGCCGCCTGTACAACGCGAGCCCGGAGGTGATCCTCGAGGTCGTCCGCGAGGCCGACGTCGATGCCTCGGTCGTCCTCGTCGTCGGGCACGCGCCGGGCCTTCCGGTCCTCACGAGCATGCTCGCCGACGGCGAGGGCTCCGAGCGGGCCCACGAGCTCCTCGGGCACGGGTTCCCGTCCGGGTCGTTCGCCGTGCTCAGCTATGCCGGGCACTGGTCCGCCCTCGCTCCGGCGGACGCGCGCCTCGAGCGCTTCGTCGTCCCCGACCCGGTCGGGTAGCGGGTCACCACCGCGGCGGTCCGCGGCACGCTCCGCGCCGCACGACCACCGTCCCGGTGCTCGACGCGGCACCCTAGACTGCCGAGCATGACGCAGACGCCTGACATCAAGCCTCGCAGCCGCGCCGTCACCGACGGGATCGAGCGGACCGCGGCCCGGGGGATGCTGCGCGCCGTCGGCCTCGGCGACGAGGACTTCGCCAAGCCGCAGATCGGCATCGCGTCCTCCTGGAACGAGATCACCCCGTGCAACCTCTCCCTCGACCGGCTCGCCCAGGCCGCGAAGGACGGGGTCTACTCCGGCGGCGGGTACCCCCTCGAGTTCGGGACGATCAGCGTCAGCGACGGCATCTCCATGGGACACGAGGGGATGCACTTCTCCCTCGTCAGCCGGGAGGTCATCGCCGACTCCGTCGAGACCGTCATGGAGGCCGAGCGGCTCGACGGCTCGGTCCTCCTCGCCGGGTGCGACAAGTCGCTGCCGGGGATGCTCATGGCCGCCGCGCGGCTCGACCTCGCGGCCGTGTTCCTCTACGCCGGCTCGATCCTGCCCGGAATCGCCAAGCTCTCCGACGGGTCGGAGCGGACGGTGACGATCATCGACGCCTTCGAGGCGGTCGGCGCGTGCGCCGCCGGGCGGATGAGCCGCGAGGACGTCGAGGTGATCGAGCGCGCGATCTGCCCGGGCGAGGGGGCCTGCGGGGGCATGTACACGGCCAACACCATGGCCTCGGTCGCCGAGGCCATGGGGATGTCGCTCCCCGGCTCGGCGGCGCCGCCGGCGACCGACCGCCGGCGGGACGGCTTCGCCCGCCGCTCGGGGGAGGCCGTCGTCCAGCTCCTGCGCCGCGGGATCAGCGCCCGGGACATCATGACGAAGGAGGCGTTCGAGAACGCCATCGCCGTCGTCATGGCCTTCGGGGGCTCGACGAACGCCGTCCTCCACCTCCTCGCGATCGCCCACGAGGCCGAGGTCGAGCTGACCATCGACGACTTCCAGCGGGTCGGGGCCCGGGTGCCCCACCTCGCCGACGTCAAGCCGTTCGGGGAGTTCGTCATGACCGACATCGACCGGGTCGGCGGCGTGCCCGTCGTCATGAAGGCCCTCCTCGACGCCGGTCTGCTCCACGGCGACTGCCTCACCGTCACCGGGCGGACCGTCGCCGAGAACCTCGCCGACATCCGCCCCCCCGACCCGGACGGCCACGTCGTCCGGGCGATGGGCGAGCCGATCCACGCGACCGGTGGGCTGACGATCCTCAAGGGCTCGCTCGCCCCGGAGGGCGCCGTCGTCAAGTCGGCCGGGTTCGACGAGTCGGTGTTCGAGGGGACCGCCCGGGTCTTCGACGGTGAGCGGGCGGCGATGGACGCGGTCGAGGGTGGCGGGCTGAAGCCCCACGACGTCGTCGTCATCCGGTACGAGGGCCCCAAGGGTGGCCCGGGGATGCGCGAGATGCTCGCCGTCACCGGCGCCATCAAGGGCGCCGGCCTCGGCAAGGAGGTCCTCCTCCTCACCGACGGGCGGTTCTCCGGGGGGACCACCGGGCTCTGCGTCGGGCACGTCGCCCCCGAGGCCGTCGACGAGGGGCCGATCGCCTTCGTCCACGACGGCGACCGCATCCGGCTCGACGTCGCCGGCGGCCGACTCGACCTCCTCGTCGACGACGACGAGATGGTGCGCCGCCGGGAGGCCGGGGTCACCCACCCCGAGCCGAAGTACACCCGGGGGGTCCTCGCGAAGTACCGGCGGCTCGTCCGGTCCGCGAGCATCGGCGCCGTCTGCGACTGATGCGACGGCGCCCGCCGGCGGGCCGGATGGTGAGACCGGGCGTCTCATCCGTTGACACGGCGGCAGGTGCGGGGGAGAGTGCAGGAGTGGCACGGATTCTCGTACTTCCCCAGCGCGTAGGCTGACGCGGTCCCCGCACCGGCCGGCGCGCTTCCCCTTCTGCCCCGACGGGCTGAAGGGTTTTTTTGTGGGCGGACGACCGCCCCCGACCAACGGACAGAGAGTGGTGACAGGCAGTGAGCCAAGGGAACACGGCCAGGCCGGCCCCGCCGAGCCCGGCCGACGTGGCCCAGCAGTCGAGGGCGCGGACCCCCGTCGAGGTCACCGGGGCGCAGAGCCTCGTCCTCTCGCTCGAGGCCGTCGGTGCCGACACCGTCTTCGGCATCCCCGGGGGCGCGATCCTCCCCGCGTACGACCCGCTCCTCGACTCCGTCAAGGTCCGCCACGTCCTGGTCCGGCACGAGCAGGGTGCCGGGCACGCCGCCGAGGGGTACGCGGCCGCGACCGGGCGGGTGGGCGTGTGCATGGCGACCTCCGGACCAGGGGCGACGAACCTCGTCACCGCGCTCGCGGACGCCCACATGGACTCCGTCCCCCTCGTCGCGATCACCGGCCAGGTCGCAAGCGCGTCGATCGGCACCGACGCCTTCCAGGAGGCCGACATCCGCGGCATCACGATGCCGATCACCAAGCACAACTACCTCGTCACCAACGCCGACGACATCCCCCGCGTCGTCGCCGAGGCGTTCCACGTCGCCTCGACCGGTCGGCCCGGCCCCGTGCTCGTGGACATCTCCAAGGACGCGCTCCAGGCCCGTACGCACTTCGCGTGGCCACCCCGGTTCGAGCTGCCCGGGTACCGGCCCGTGACGAAGCCGCACCACAAGCAGATCCGCGAGGCCGCCCGCCTCATCGCGGCGGCCGAGCGCCCGGTCCTCTACGTCGGGGGCGGGGTCATCCGTGCCGAGGCGACCAGGGAGCTCGCCCGGCTCGTCGAGCTCACCGAGATCCCCGTCGTCACGACCCTCATGGCCCGAGGGGCCTTCCCCGACAGCCACCCCCTCCACCTCGGGATGCCCGGGATGCACGGGTCGGTCGCCGCCGTCACCGGGCTCCAGAAGGCCGACCTGCTCATCACCCTGGGTGCCCGGTTCGACGACCGGGTGACCGGTGAGCTCTCCTCGTTCGCGCCCGAGGCCAAGGTCATCCACGCCGACATCGACCCGGCGGAGATCTCGAAGAACCGGACCGCCGACGTCCCCATCGTCGGGGACGCGAGGGGGATCATCCACGAGCTCATCGAGGCCGTCGCCGCCGACCGCGCGGCCGGCCGGACCGGCGACTACACCGCCTGGCGGACCCGGGTGAGCGGCTGGAAGGAGACCTTCCCGGTCGGGTACACCCCGCCGGCCGGCGAGGGGATCGCGCCCCAGCACGTCATCGAGCGGATCGGCGCGCTGACCGGCCCCGAGGCCGTCTACGTCGCCGGGGTCGGCCAGCACCAGATGTGGGCCGCCCAGTTCGTCGAGTACGAGCGGCCCCACCAGTGGCTCAACTCCGGAGGGCTCGGGACGATGGGGTACGCCGTCCCCGCGGCCATGGGGGCCAAGGCCGGCCAGCCCGACCGGACGGTCTGGGCGATCGACGGCGACGGGTGCTTCCAGATGACGAACCAGGAGCTCGCGACCTGCGTCATCAACGAGATCCCCATCAAGGTCGCGGTGATCAACAACAGCAGCCTCGGGATGGTCCGCCAGTGGCAGTCCCTCTTCTACAACGAGCGGTACTCCAACACCGACCTGCACACCTCCGTCGGCCGCCGGGTCCCCGACTTCGTCAAGCTCGCCGAGGCCTACGGCTGCGTCGGTCTCCGCTGCGAGCGGCCCGAGGACGTCGACGCGACGATCGCGCGGGCGCTGGAGATCACCGACGTCCCCGTCGTCATCGACTTCGTCGTCGAGCGCGACGCCATGGTGTGGCCGATGGTCGCCGCAGGGGTGAGCAACGACCTCATCCAGGTCGCCAAGGACACCGCGCCCCAGTGGGAGCGCGAGGAGGACGAGGCGGCCCCGCAGCCCGAGGACCAGACCGGCGACGGCGGCCCCGCCGTCCGGAAGGACTGAGAGAGCCCATGTCGAAGCACACCCTGTCCGTCCTCGTCGAGAACAAGCCCGGCGTCCTCGCCCGGATCTCGGCGCTGTTCTCCCGTCGCGGGTTCAACATCGACTCCCTCGCCGTGGGCCCGACCGAGCACCCGGAGATCTCCCGGATGACCGTCGTCGTCGACGTCGAGGCGCTCCCGCTCGAGCAGGTGACCAAGCAGCTCAACAAGCTCATCGAGGTCCTCAAGGTCGTCGAGCTCGACCCGACGGCCTCCGTCCAGCGCGAGCTCCTCCTCGTCAAGGTCAAGGCCGACGCGGCGACCCGCAGCCAGGTCCTCGAGACCGTCCAGCTCTTCCGGGCCAAGGTCGTCGACGTCTCCGGTGACGCCCTGACCATCGAGGCGACCGGCAACGCGGACAAGCTCCGGGCGTTCCGCGAGATCCTCCAGCCGTTCGGGGTCAAGGAGCTCGTCCAGTCCGGGATGGTCGCCGTCGGGCGCGGCTCGCGCTCGATCACCGACCGGGCCCTGCGGACGGCCTGACCGGCCACCCGGCCGACCACCCGTCCGCGCGTCCGGTCCCACGGCATACCGTGAGTCCGACCGCGGGACGGGAGCCCACGACCGCAGCCCGACCGACACCGGACCCACCCAACCACCCACCACGAACCCCACCGAAGGAGCTCGCCCCCATGGCCGAGATGTTCTACGACGACGACGCCGACCTCGCCGTCATCCAGGGCCGCAAGGTCGCCGTCATCGGCTACGGCAGCCAGGGCCACGCCCACGCGCTCAACCTCCGCGACTCCGGGGTCGACGTCCGCGTCGGCCTCGCCGAGGGCAGCCGGAGCCGCGACAAGGCCGAGGCGGAGGGGCTGCGGGTCCTCTCCGTCGCCGACGCCGTCGCCGAGGCCGACCTCGTCGTCATCCTCACCCCCGACCAGGTCCAGCGGACCGTCTACGCCACCGACATCAAGCCCCACCTCAAGGAGGGCGCGGCGCTCCTCTTCGGGCACGGGTTCAACATCCGGTTCGGCTACATCGAGCCCGAGCCCGGCTCGGACGTCATCATGGTCGCCCCCAAGGGCCCGGGGCACCTCGTCCGTCGCGAGTACGTCGACGGCCGTGGCGTCCCCGTCCTCCTCGCCGTCGAGCAGGACGCGAGCGGGCAGGCGTGGGACCTCGTCAAGTCCTACGCGAAGGCGATCGGTGGGCTGCGCGCCGGCGGCATCGGCACGACCTTCACCGAGGAGACCGAGACCGACCTCTTCGGCGAGCAGTCCGTGCTCTGCGGCGGGGCCTCCCAGCTCATCCAGTACGGCTTCGAGACCCTGACCGAGGCGGGCTACCAGCCCGAGGTCGCGTACTTCGAGTGCCTCCACGAGCTCAAGCTCATCGTCGACCTCATGGTCGAGGGCGGGATCGCCAAGCAGCGCTGGTCGATCTCCGACACCGCCGAGTACGGCGACTACGTCTCCGGTCCCCGGGTCATCGACCCGCACGTCAAGGAGAACATGCAGGCCGTCCTCGCCGACATCCGCTCCGGGGCGTTCGCGACGCGGTTCATCGAGGACCAGGACGCGGGGGCGCCGGAGTTCCGCCGGCTCCGCGAGCAGGGGGCCCAGCACCCCATCGAGGAGACCGGCAAGAAGCTGCGCAAGCTCATGTCGTGGATCCAGGACTCCGACACCGACTACACCGAGGGCAGCGCCGCGCGCTGACGGGGGCGCGGTCTCCCGCCCGCGAGGACGAGGCCGCCGGGTCCGGCACCCCGGGGAGGGGCCGGGCCCGGCGGGTCCGCATCGCGGTCGACGGGCGGCGGAGCCGTGCCGGCGACCGTAGAGTTGCCCCGCGTCATCGGCCGCCGCAGAGAAGAGGACCCTCCGTTGAGCAAGCCTGTCGTGTTGATCGCCGAAGAGCTCTCACCAGCGACGCTCGACGCCCTCGGCCCGGGGTTCGACGTCCGCCGCTGCGACGGGACCGACCGCGAGGAGCTCCTCACGGCGCTCGCCGACGCCGACGCCCTCCTCGTCCGGTCGGCGACGGCTGTGGATGCCGAGGCGATCGGGGTCGCCCGACGCCTCAAGGTCATCGCCCGGGCCGGGGTCGGGCTCGACAACGTCGACGTCCCCGCCGCGACCCAGGCCGGAGTCATGGTCGTCAACGCCCCGACGTCGAACATCACCTCCGCCGCTGAGCTCGCCGTCGGCCTCCTCCTCGCCGCGGCCCGGAACATCGCCCCCGCGAACGAGGCCCTCAAGCGGGGGGAGTGGCGGCGGAGCACCTACGGCGGGGTCGAGCTCCTGGGCAAGACCGTCGGCGTCGTCGGGTTCGGGAGGATCGGGCAGCTCGTCGCCACCCGGCTGCGCGGGTTCGGGATGGACGTCCTCGCCTACGACCCGTACGTGTCGACCCAGCGGGCGGCGGCACTCGGCGCCCGGCTCGTCCCCCTCGACGAGCTCCTCACCGAGAGCGACTTCGTCACCGTCCACCTCCCCCGGACGCCGGAGACGGTCGGCCTCATCGGCGCCGAGGCGCTCGCCAAGGTCAAGCCCGGTGTCCGGGTCGTCAACGCCGCCCGCGGGGGGATCGTCGACGAGGACGCGCTCGCGGACGCCATCCGCGCAGGGCGGGTCGCGGGGGCGGGGCTCGACGTCTTCGCCGTCGAGCCGTGCACCGACAGCCCGCTGTTCGCGTTCGAGTCCGTCGTCGTCACCCCGCACCTCGGCGCCTCGACCGGGGAGGCCCAGGAGAAGGCGGGGGTCTCGGTCGCCCGGTCGGTCCGGCTCGCCCTCGGTGGCGACCTCGTCCCCGACGCCGTCAACGTCGCCGGCGGGGCGATCGACGAGGAGGTCCGTCCCGGGATCCCGCTCGTCGAGAGCCTCGGCCGGATCCTCACCGCCGTCGCCGGCAGCGTCCCCGTCCAGCTCGACGTCGACGTCCGCGGGGAGATCACCGATCACGACGTCAGCGTCTGGCGGCTGTCGGCCCTCAAGGGCCTCTTCACCGACATCACCGAGAACCCGGTGACATACGTCAACGCGCCCCTCGTCGCCGAGGACCGCGGCTGCGGGTCCCGCCTCGTCACCGGCGCCGAGTCCCAGGACTTCCGCAACGTCACGACCCTCCGGGGGACCTTCGCCGACGGCTCGGTCGTCAGCGTCGCCGGGACCCTCACCGGGCCGCGGATGGTCCCGAAGGTCGTCGGGGTCAACGGCTACGACCTCGAGATCCCGCTCTCGCAGCACCTCGCGTTCTTCGCCTACGAGGACCGTCCCGGCGTCGTCGGGGTCATGGGGCGGCTGCTCGGTGACGCCGGGGTCAACATCGGGGGGATGCAGGTCGCGCGGAACGAGGAGCGGGGGGTCGCGCTCGTCGCGATGACCGTCGACAGCGCGATTCCCGGGGACGTCCTCGCCGCCATCGAGAGGGAGATCGGGGCCGAGAGCGTCCACGTCGTCGACCTCGACTGAGCGACGACGGCCTGAGGACACGAGCGCCGGCGAGCGAGGCCCGGGTGGCCGATCCGTCGTCCCGGGATGCGGGCAGACGTCTCAGATTCCGGATGGGGCATATCGGATTGTTGGACGTCCTCCTATCGTTGACGGCATGACGCGGCAGCACGTACTCCCCATTGCCTGCCGCGGCGAGTTCCGTTAGGTCAGCTCACTCGCCGCGGAGACCCCGCGCTGCGCTGCTGACACCGTTCGCCGACATCCGGCTCGAGCGCCCGGAACCCCCACGAACCTCGCCGACCCGGTCGGCCGTCCACGAAGGAAGCGATCACCATGAGCGAAGAGACCGAGCACGCACGTCAGGCCCTGCAGGAGTCGATGGACCTGCGCGACCAGGGCCACACCGACGACTGACGGCGCCGACCCGCGACGGCCCCGGCCCCCTGCAGGGGGCCGGGGCCGTCGCCGTGCGCCCCCCGGTCGTGGGCGCACCGGCCCGGTGGGTCGACGGCCCCAGGTCGCACCTCGAGGTCGCGGCGGCAGGTGAGCGCCGTCCCGCCGCGGGCCCCGGGACCGGGATCTGAGACGCCGGTCCCACATGACAAGACCCCTCCCTAGGGTGATGACATGGCTGAGCAGCGCACGGACACGTACGAACTCGCCGTCATCGGCGGCGACGGGATCGGCCCCGAGGTGGTCGCCGAGGGCCTCAAGGTCCTCGAGGCGGCGACCGGCGGTGGCGGCCCGAAGTTCGCGACGACGGAGTACGACCTCGGGGCCCGGCGGTGGCACGCGACCGGCGAGACCCTCCCCGAGTCGGTCCTCGACGAGCTGCGCGGGCAGGACGCGATCCTCCTCGGCGCCGTCGGCGACCCCGGCGTCCCGAGCGGTGTCCTCGAGCGCGGCCTCCTGCTCCGGCTCCGTTTCACCCTCGAGCACTACGTCAACCTCCGCCCGGCCCGCCTCTACCCCGGGGTGCGGAGCCCGCTCGACGTCGCCCGGGTCGCCCCGGACGGGATCGACTTCCTCGTCGTCCGCGAGGGCACCGAGGGCCCGTACGCCGGCAACGGCGGCGTCCTGCGCGAGGGCACCCCCGCGGAGATCGCGACCGAGGTCAGCGTCAACACCCGCTTCGGCGTCGAGCGGGTCGTCCGGGACGCCTACGCCCGGGCCGCCGCCCGCGAGCGGCGCCACCTCACCCTCGTCCACAAGCACAACGTCCTCACCTACGCCGGGCACCTCTGGCGGCGCACCGTCGAGGAGGTCGGGGCGGAGTTCCCCGAGGTGAGCACGGACTACCTCCACGTCGACGCCGCGACGATCTTCCTCGCGACCGACCCCGGGCGCTTCGACGTCATCGTCACGGACAACCTCTTCGGCGACATCATCACCGACATCGCCGCGGCCGTCGTCGGGGGCATCGGCCTCGCCGCGAGCGGGAACATCAACCCCGACCGGACCGCGCCGAGCATGTTCGAGCCCGTCCACGGGTCGGCGCCCGACATCGCCGGCCAGGGGGTCGCGGACCCGACCGCGACGATCCTCTCGGTGGCCCTCCTGCTCGCCCACCTCGGCCTCGAGGACGCGTCGTCCCGGGTGGAGGCGGCCGTCGTCGCCGACCTCGCCGAGCGCGGGGACGTGGCCCGCTCGACGTCCGGGGTCGGCGACGCCATCGCCTCCCGGGTCTGACCCACCGAGGTCGGGTGCCGGTGCCCCCTCGCAGGCGCCCGGCGCCCGGTCGGGCGGAGGCCCGGATGTGTCGTCGGCCGCCGCCTGCGGGGTACCCTGCGGGCAACTCAGACGACCAACTCAGCGTGGAGGAACGACACCGATGAGCCAGGCAGCGCCCGCCCCCCTCACCTTCGAGGTCACCCGACGTGAGGACCCGGTCAGCGCCGCCGACCGCGAGGCCGTCCTCGCCGACCCCGGCTTCGGCAGGACGTTCACCGACCACATGGTCCGGGCGACGTGGACCCCGGAGCAGGGGTGGCACGACGGGCGGGTCGAGCCCTACGGCCCGATCAGCCTCATGCCCTCTGCCGCCGTCCTCCACTACGCGCAGGAGATCTTCGAGGGGATGAAGGCCTACCGGCACGCGGACGGCTCGGTGTGGACGTTCCGACCCGAGCAGAACGCCGCGCGCTTCGCCCGCAGCGCCCGCCGGCTCGCGTTGCCCGAGCTGCCCGCGGAGGACTTCGTCGCCTCCCTCCGGGCCCTCCTCGAGGTCGACGAGGCGTGGGTGCCCTCGAGCGACGGGGAGGCGAGCCTCTACCTGCGCCCCTTCATGTTCGCCTCGGAGGCCTTCCTCGGCGTCCGGCCGGCCGTCGAGGTGACCTACGCCGTCATCGCGTCCCCAGCCGGGCCGTACTTCCCCGGCGGCCTCCGGCCGGTCTCGATCTGGGTCTCCGAGGACTACGTCCGCGCGGCCCCCGGAGGCACCGGCGCGGCGAAGTGCGGGGGGAACTACGCCGCGAGCCTCGCCGCCCAGATGGAGGCGACCGAGCACGGCTGCGACCAGGTCGTCTTCCTCGACGCGGTCGAGCACCGCACGGTCGAGGAGCTCGGGGGGATGAACCTCTTCTTCGTCCGGCGGGACGGCAGCATCGTCACCCCGGAGCTCAACGGCTCGATCCTCGAGGGGGTGACCCGCGGCTCGATCATCGAGCTCGCCAAGGAGCTCGGGCACGACGTCACCGAGCGCCGGGTCACCCTCGAGGAGTGGCGCGAGGGCGCGCGATCCGGCGACATCGTCGAGGTGTTCGCCTGCGGGACCGCCGCCGTCGTCACGCCGGTCGGCCGGCTCGTGTGGGACGGCGGCGAGGTGACCGTCGGCGGGAGCGAGCCCGGGCCGGTCACGACCCGGGTCCGTGAGACCCTCCTCGACATCCAGTACGGCCGGACCGAGGACGCCCGCGGCTGGCTCACCCGGCTCGCCTGACGGCCGACGGTGCCCACCGAGCCACCCGGCCCCGGGCGCGCACGCGCCGGACTCCCGGCGGGGCGCGGGTCGGGCTGGGCCCGGGTGCTCGGCGGCGCCCGCCCCCGGCTCGTCGCCACCGACCTCGACGGGACCCTCCTGCGCACCGACGGGACCGTCTCGGAGCGGACGGCCCGGGCGCTCTCGCGGGTGGCCGCGGACGGCGTCGACACCGTCCTCGTCACCGCCCGGCCGCCACGGTGGGTCGACCACCTCGAGCACGTCGTCGGGACGCACGGGGTGGCGCTCTGCGCGAACGGGGCGTTCGTCTACGCCGTCGCCGAACGACGGGTCCTCCTCGAGCGGACGATCGACCCGACGGTGCTCGCCGAGGTCGCCGACGACCTCCGCCGGGCCCTCCCCGGCACCGTGCTCGGCGTCGAGGGGGCGTCCGGGCTGGCGGTCGAGGAGGGGTTCGCCCGGCTCCACCCGCTGCCGCCCGGCATTCGCCGGTGCGGGGTGGTCGAGGACCTCGACGGCGCCGCCGGCAAGATCCTCGTCCGGCGGGGCGCGGAGTCGGGGGAGGACTTCGTCACCGCGGTCACCGAGGTCGTCGCGGACCGGCTCACCGTCGCGTACTCCGGTGCCGTCGGGATGGCCGAGATGACGGCGCCGGGGGTGACGAAGGCCGCCGCGCTCGCCGACTGGGCCGGCCGCAGAGGGGTCGGGCCGGAGCACGTCTGGGCGTTCGGGGACATGCCGAACGACCTGCCCATGCTCGAGTGGGCGGGGACGGGGTTCGCGATGGCCAACGGGCACGACGTCGTCCGGGCGGCCGCCGACCACACCTGCCCGACGAACGACGAGGACGGGGTGGCCCAGGTCCTCGAGGCGCTCCTCGACCTCGGGTGACCCCGGGCGTCGAACCGGGCGACGAGCCGGTGCCGGTCCCGACCTCGATACCGGGTGACCAGGATGTGGACGGGTCGTGTCGCATCGTGGATGACTCGTGGGACACTCCGGACGTGATGTACCGCAGCCCGGCCACCGCCGCCGTCATTATCGCCTAGCGCGACGAGCTCTCCTCGTCGCGCAGACCTCCCGGATCCGGGAGGTCTTTTGCGTTGTCGAGCACGGTGCCGCCGGACCCCACCCCTGGCCGGTGCACAGCGCGCGGGGAGACGATGACACCGGACGTCACGACCGGCACGAGCACTCATGAGGAAGAGGGCAGCGCGATGAGCGACCTGCACGTCTACGACACGACCCTGCGCGACGGCGCGCAGCAGGAGGGCCTCAACCTCTCGGTGGTGGACAAGCTCGCGATCGCCGCCCACCTCGACGAGCTCGGCGTCGGCTTCATCGAGGGCGGCTGGCCGGGGGCGAACCCCAAGGACACCGAGTTCTTCGCGCGCGCCCAGCGCGAGCTCACCCTCCGGACGGCGACCCTCGCCGCGTTCGGGGCGACCCGGCGGGTCGGGGGGAGGGCCGCCGACGACGTCCTCGTCCGGGCCCTGCTCGACTCCGGCGCGCCCGTCGTCACCCTCGTCGCGAAGTCGCACACCGGGCACGTCGAGCGGGCCCTGCGGACGACCCTCGCGGAGAACCTCGAGATGATCCGCGACACCGTCGGCTTCCTCACCGGGGAGGGCCGCCGGGTCTTCCTCGACGCCGAGCACTTCTTCGACGGCTACGCGACCGACCGGGCGTACGCACTCGAGGCCGTCCGCGTCGCCGCGGAGGCCGGCGCCGAGGTCGTCGCGCTCTGCGACACCAACGGCGGCATGCTCCCCGCCGAGGTCTCCGACGTCGTCCACGACGTCGTCGAGACGACCGGGGCCCGGATCGGGATCCACTGCCACAACGACACCGGCTGTGCCGTCGCGAACTCCATGGCCGCGGTCGACGCCGGCGCGACCCACGTCCAGGGGACGATCAACGGGTACGGGGAGCGGACGGGCAACGCCGACCTCCTCACCGTCGTCGCCAACCTCCAGATCAAGCGTGGGCTCGCCCTCGTCGAGCCGCATCGCCTGCAGGAGTCGACCCGGCTCGCCCACGCGATCAGCGAGGTGACGAACATCGCGCCGTACAGCCGTCAGCCGTACGTCGGCGCGAGCGCGTTCGCGCACAAGGCGGGCCTGCACGCCAGCGCGATCAAGGTCGACCCCGACCTCTACCAGCACACCGACCCCAAGCACGTCGGCAACGACATGCGGATGCTCGTCTCCGACATGGCCGGCCGGGCGAGCATCGAGCTGAAGAGCCGCGAGCTCGGGTACGACCTCGACGCCAGCGACGAGGAGGACGACGAGACCCTCCGCCGGGTCCTCGCGACGGTCAAGGACCTCGAGCTGCGCGGATACACCTTCGACGCCGCCGACGCCTCCTTCGAGCTGCTCCTGCGGCGGGAGGTCGGCGACGCCGTTCCCGACTTCTTCGCCGTCGAGTCGTGGCGGGTCATCACCGACGCCCGCGGCGCCGAGGACGCGCTCTCCGAGGCGACCGTCAAGGTCCGGGCCGCCGGTCAGCGGGTCGTCGCGACCGGGGAGGGGAACGGCCCGGTCAACGCCCTCGACCACGCGCTGCGCGGGGCGCTCCTGCCGGCCTACCCCGAGCTCGCCGGTCTCGAGCTCATCGACTTCCGGGTCCGGATCCTCGACGCCGCCCACGGGACCGACGCCGTCACCCGCGTCCTCATCGAGACGTCGGACGGCTCGACGTCGTGGGAGACGATCGGGGTCGCCGGCAACATCATCGAGGCGTCCTGGCAGGCCCTCGTCGAGGGGATCACCTACGGGCTCGTCCGGGCCGGTGCCCCCGCCCGCTGAAGCAGGACGTCGCAGACCTCGACGACCCGCCCCCGCAGGACCTGGGCGCGCTCGCCGAACCGGCGCTGCCCGGCGACGTACTCGGCCCGTCCCGCCGGGGTCTCGATGGCGACCGGCTCGTACCCGAGCTCGCGCAGGTCGTACGGCGACGCACGCATGTCGAGCTCGCGGATGTCGCGAGCGAGGGCGAAGGCGTCCGCGACGAGCTCGCCGGGCACGGCGGGCGCGAGCTTGAACGCCCACTTGTAGACGTCCATGCCCGCGTGCAGGCAGCCCGGCTGCTCGAGGTCGACCCGGGACCCCACCGTCGGCCGGTGCTCGTTCCGGGGCCGGGCGGCGTCGGCGTAGAAGCGGAACGCGTCGTAGTGGGTGCACCGGAGCCGGTGGCCCTCGACGACCTCGTCGGTGCCCTGCGGCCCGAGCCGGAGCGGCCAGCCGGCGTGCCGGACGTCCTCGGCGGGAGCCCGGTAGACCATCGCCCACTCGTGGAGGCCGAAGCAGTCGAGCCGGGCGGGGCGGGCCGCGGTCGCCTCGAGGAGGCGACGGACGAAGCGGACGGTGTCGGCGCGCCGGTCGAGGAAGGCGTCGACGTCGAGGACGACCCGGTCGCCGTCGGTGCGGTGGAAGCGCCAGGCCGCCCGGTCCGACCCCGCCGCCGCGTCGAGGGCGACCCCGACGCCCGGGTGCCAGCGGCGGAGCCGGGCGGGGCGGTAGGAGTAGTACGTGAAGAGGAAGTCCTCGACGGGGTGACGCCGACCGTCCTGGCGGCGGGCCCGGTGGCCCGCGGTGAAGGCGTCGACCCGCGCCTCGTGGGCGGCCGCCCGGGCGCGCCAGACGGCGGGGGCGAGGACCTCGGCGATCATCCCGCCGAGCCTAGCCCGGCGGGTGTCCGTGCTCCGGGGCCCCGGCCCCCACGGGATGGCAAGCTCCCGACCACGGTGCGCGCCGCGACGGGGCGGGTGTCGTGCCCGGCAGGACGGTCGTCGCGCCGACCCAGCACCCCGACCCCAGCACCCCGACCCCAGCACCCCGACCCCCGACGAGACCCCCCTCCTCCTCGGCCAGGACGTCGAGGTGTCGGAGGTCGCCGACCTGGGCGGGGTCAGGTACGCGTACTTCAGCGACCCGGACGGCAACTCCTGGGCCCTCCAGGAGCTCCCCGGGTGAGGCTCGGGGCGCGGCGGCGCCGTCGGTAGGGTGGTCCGGTGCGCATCGCGAGGTACACGACAGGTGAGGACCCCCGCTACGGGCTCGTCGACGGGGCGGGAGAGAAGATCGCCGCGATCACCGGCGACCCGTTCTTCCAACGGATCGAGCTGTCCGGGGAGACGGCCCGGGTCGACGAGGTCCGCCTCCTCGCCCCGGTCATCCCCAGGAGCAAGGTCATCGGGATCGGCAAGAACTACGCCGACCACGCCACGGAGATGGGGGGCGAGGCCCCGGCGGAGCCGATGATGTTCCTCATCCCCAACACCGCGGTCATCGGGCCCGACGACCCCGTCGTCCTCCCGCCCCAGTCGGCGGAGGTCCACTACGAGGGAGAGCTCGCCGTCGTCATCGGGCGGATGTGTCGTGACATCGAGCCGGACGAGGTGCGCAGGGTCGTCCTCGGCTACACGTGCGCGAACGACGTCACCGCGCGCGACCTCCAGCGCTCCGACGGGCAGTGGGCCCGGGCCAAGGGGTTCGACACGTTCTGCCCGCTCGGCCCGTGGATCGAGAGCGACCTCGACCCGGGGAACCTCGCCATCCGGACCCGTCGCGACGGCGAGCTCGTCCAGGACGGCCACACCTCGGACATGGTCCACGACGTCCCCGCCCTCGTCTCGTTCGCGTCGAAGGCGTTCACCCTGCTGCCCGGCGACGTCATCCTCACCGGGACCCCGGCCGGGGTCGGGCCGGTCGAGAGCGGCCAGCGGGTCGAGGTCGAGGTCGAGGGGATCGGCACTCTGTCGAACCCGTTCGTCCGCCGCGACTGATTCACTCCCCCGACTTCTTGCCCGCCCGACCGCCTGCGCGCCGTGTTTGTCCCGTTCTCCGCGGCCCGGTGGGCAATGAGTCGGGAGGGGTGGGGGGGTCCCTAGACTCGGGGCACCATGAGCGAATCCCCCTCCAGCCCCGTCCGCCTCCGCGTCGCCCCGTCCCCGACCGGGGACCCGCACGTCGGGACGGCGTACATGTCCCTGTTCAACCTCGCGTTCGTCCGCCAGCGGGGCGGGGCGTTCGTCCTCCGGATCGAGGACACCGACCGCGCCCGGTTCCGCGAGGACAGCGAGCGCCAGGTGTTCGACACCCTCCACTGGCTCGGGCTGACGTGGGACGAGGGCCCGGACGTCGGGGGCCCGTACGCCCCCTACCGCCAGAGCGAGCGGCTGGAGACCTACCGCCCGTACGTCGAGCGCCTCCTCGCCGAGGGGAGGGCCTACCACTGCTGGTGCAGCTCGGAGCGGCTCGCGGAGATGCGCGACCGCCAGCAGAAGCTCAAGCAGGCGACCGGGTACGACCGGCTCTGCCACGGCAGGACCCGCGAGGAGCGGGCCGAGCTGCCCGGGTTCTCCCCGGACCCCGTCGTGCGGATGCTCGTCCCCGACGAGGCTCCCACGCGGTTCACCGACCTCATCCGCGGCGAGGTCAGCGCCCCCCACCCCGACGACCAGGTCATCCTCAAGGCCGACGGGTTCCCGACGTACCACCTCGCCGTCGTCGTCGACGACCACGAGATGGGGATCACCCACGTCGTCCGCGGCGAGGAGTGGATCAGCTCGACGCCGAAGCACATCCTGCTCTACCAGTGGCTCGGCCTCACCCCGCCGGAGTTCGCGCACATGCCGCTCCTGCGCAACGAGGACAAGTCGAAGATCAGCAAGCGGAAGAACCCCGCGGCGCGGCTCACATGGTTCCACGAGGAGGGCTACCTCCCCGAGGCGCTCGTCAACTTCCTCGCCCTGCTCGCCTACCCGCCGATGACCGACGAGGACGGCAGCGAGCGCGAGGTCTTCACCTTCGAGGAGTTCTCCCGCGACTTCGACTGGGGCAAGGTCAACCCCGTCGGACCGATCTTCGACATGAAGAAGCTCGAGTGGCTCAACGGCGTCCACATCCGCGAGCTCGACCCCGCGGACTTCACGGCCCGGCTCGTCCCCGTGCTCCAGCGCGACGGGGTGCTTCCCGCCGAGCCGTCCCCGGCCGACCTCGGGCGGCTCGCCGCGGTCGCGGCCCTCATCCAGACCCGGATCGCCCGCCTCACCGAGGCCCGTGCGCTCGTGGGGCCGTTCTACGTCGCCGACGACGCGCTCGAGATCGCCGACGACGCCCGTGCCGGCCTCAAGGAGTCCGCGCCGGAGGTCCTCGACGCCGGGATCGCCGCGCTCGCCGACCTCGGCGCGGGGGAGTGGCGCGCCGAGCCCATCGAGGTCGCGCTCCGGACCGCGCTCGTCGACGGCCTCGGGATCAAGCCGCGGCTCGCCTTCGGCCCGCTGCGCACCGGCGTCTCGGGGCAGCGGGTCTCGCCGCCGCTCTTCGAGTCGATGGAGGTCCTCGGGGCCGGGTCGACGCTCGCCCGGCTCCGGAGCCTGCGCGCCTCGCTCTGACGCCCACGTCCGCGGTCAGCGGCGGTCGAGGGTGGCCCACGGCGCCGACGGGCCACCGATTTGGGCGAGCGTCGAGCCGCCGGTAGCATCGCTTCTCGGTTCGCCGCGCTTCCCCGCGAGGAGTGAGCGCAGTGATACCCCTTGGGGTATGGTGTAATTGGCAGCACGACTGATTCTGGTTCAGTTAGTCTAGGTTCGAGTCCTGGTACCCCAGCGCTGCGCTTCGGTCGCGAGACTGCCGCGAATTCGGAGAAATCCACGCCAGCAGGTATGGTTTCTCTCCGCTGCGGGAACGCCCTCACGGGTCCGACCACGGCACGGCACGAGCTAGGGCCCCGTTGTGTAGCGGCCTAGCACGCCGCCCTCTCAAGGCGGTAGCGCGGGTTCGAATCCCGTCGGGGCTACGTCGAGCGACGGCCCCACCCCCTCGGGGTGGGGCCGTCGTCACGTCCGGCGACTCACGTCGGGCTCAGGAGGCGTTCTGCTGCTCCTGCTGGGCGGCGTGCCGGGCCAGCACCTCGGTGAGCTTGTTCGCCCCCGCCATGACGGTCGCGGCGTGCAGCCGGCCCGGCTGCCGGGAGAGCCGCTCGATCGGTCCGGAGATCGACACCGCGGCGATGACCCGCCCCGAGGGGCTGCGGACCGGCGCGGAGACCGAGGCGACGCCCGGCTCGCGCTCGCCGATGCTCTGGGCCCACCCGCGTCGGCGCACCGCGGACAGCGCGGTCGCCGTGAAGGCGGCGCCCTGGAGGCCGCGGTGGAGCCGGTCCGGCTCCTCCCAGGCGAGCAGGACCTGCGCCGCGGAACCCGCGTGCATCGACAGGGTCGCGCCGATGGGGATCGAGTCCCGCAGCCCGACGGGGCGCTCGGCCGCCGAGACGCAGACGCGGTGGTCCCCCTGCCTGCGGAAGAGCTGGGCGCTCTCGTTCGTGTGGTCGCGCAGCGCCCCGAGCACGGGGCCGGCGGCCGCGAGGAGGCGGTCCTCGCCCGCGGCGGCGGCGAGCTCACCGAGCCGGGGGCCGAGGACGAAGCGTCCCTGGAGGTCCCGGGCGACGAGCCGGTGGTGCTCAAGGGCGACGGCGAGCCGGTGGGCGGTCGGGCGGGCGAGTCCGGTGGCCGAGACGAGCTGCGCGAGGGTCGATGGCCCGGCCTCGAGGGCGCCGAGCACGACGGCGGCCTTGTCGAGGACGCCGACTCCGCTAGTGTTGTCCATGCCTTGATACTGACGTCTCATTGCCTGAGACGCAAGTCCACGGGCGCGGCCTGCGTGTCAGGCTCCCGGGGAGAGAGCCGCGCGACCGTCGAGCCGGGGGCGCGGACCGCCGAGCCGAAGGGTGGAGGGCCCATGCCGGGAACGTTGGCCGAGAAGGTCTGGGACGCGCACGTCGTCCGGCGCGCCGAGGGCGAGCCGGACCTGCTCTACATCGACCTCCACCTCCTCCACGAGGTGACGAGCCCGCAGGCCTTCGAGGCGCTCCGGCTCGCCGGCCGACCCGTCCGCCGGACCGACCTCACCGTCGCGACCGAGGACCACAACGTCCCGACGACTCCCGGCCCGATCACCGACCTCGTCAGCCGGACCCAGGTCGAGACCCTCCGGCGCAACTGCGAGGAGTTCGGGGTGCGACTGTTCCCCATGGGCGACGTCGACCAGGGCATCGTCCACGTCGTCGGCCCGCAGCTCGGGCTCACCCAGCCGGGGATGACGGTCGTCTGCGGCGACAGCCACACCTCGACGCACGGGGCCTTCGGGGCGCTCGCATTCGGCATCGGCACCTCGGAGGTCGAGCACGTCCTCGCGACCCAGACCCTGCCGCTGCGACCGTTCAAGACGATGGCCGTCACCGTCGAGGGCGAGCTCCGGCCCGGGGTCACCGCCAAGGACATCGTCCTCGCCGTCATCGCGCAGATCGGGACCGGGGGCGGGCAGGGGTACGTCCTCGAGTACCGGGGCAGCGCGATCCGCGCCCTCTCGATGGAGGCGCGGATGACGATCTGCAACATGTCGATCGAGGCGGGCGCCCGGGCCGGGATGATCGCCCCCGACGAGACGACCTTCGACTACGTCCAGGGCCGTCCGCACGCCCCGTCGGGGGCCCGGTGGGACGAGGCGGTCGAGGCGTGGCGCCGGCTCCGCTCCGACGACGACGCCGTCTTCGACGCCGAGGTCGTCCTCGACGCCGACACGCTCACCCCGTTCGTCACGTGGGGGACCAACCCCGGCCAGGGGGCCCCGCTCGGGGAGTCCGTCCCCGACCCGGCGGCGATGGCCGACGACGAGGCCGCGGCCTCCGCCGAGCGGGCGCTGGCGTACATGGGCCTCACCCCCGGGACCCGGCTGCGCGACATCGCCGTCGACACCGTCTTCGTGGGGTCGTGCACGAACGGCCGGATCGAGGACCTCCGGGCCGCCGCCGAGGTCATCCGCGGGCGCCGGGTCGCCGACGACGTCCGGATGCTCGTCGTCCCGGGCTCCGCGCGGGTCCGACTCCAGGCCGAGTCCGAGGGCCTCGACGCCGTCTTCACCGAGGCGGGCGCCGAGTGGCGCCTCGCCGGATGCTCGATGTGTCTCGGGATGAACCCGGACCAGCTCGCGCCCGGCGAGCGGGCGGCCTCGACGTCGAACCGCAACTTCGAGGGGCGGCAGGGCAAGGGCGGCCGGACCCACCTCGTCAGCCCGCTCGTCGCGGCCGCGACCGCCGTCCGCGGGACCCTCTCGAGCCCGGCCGACCTCGATCCGGCGACCGGGCCGGCGTCGCCGGCATCCCCCGAGCTGCAGACGACCGGGAGCCACTGATGGAGAGGTTCACGACGCACACCGGGGTCGGCGTCCCCCTCCGCCGGAGCAACGTCGACACCGACCAGATCATCCCCGCCGAGTACCTCAAGCGGGTGACCCGGACCGGGTTCGAGGACGGCCTGTTCTCCGCGTGGCGGGCCGACGAGAGCTTCGTGCTCAACTCCGAGGCGTACGCCGCCGGCTCGGTGCTCGTCGCCGGCCCCGACTTCGGGACCGGGTCCTCGCGTGAGCACGCCGTCTGGGCCCTCATGGACTACGGCTTCCGGGTCGTCATCTCCGCGAGGTTCGCCGACATCTTCCGGGGGAACAGCGGCAAGCAGGGCCTCCTCACCGCCCAGGTCGCCCAGGCCGACGTCGAGCTCCTGTGGAAGTACCTCGAGAACACCCCCGGCGCCTCGGTGACCGTCGACCTCGAGTCGCGGACCGTGACCGCCGGGGACATCGTCGCCCCGTTCGAGGTCGACGACTACACCCGCTGGCGCCTCCTCGAGGGGCTCGACGACATCGGTCTCACCCTCCGCCACGAGGACGCGGTCACCGCCTTCGAGGCCGCCCGCCCGGCGTATGCCCCGACGACCGGTGCGGTCCCGAGCGCCTGAGCCGGCGCCGGGCGACGGCCCGCGTCCCAGGTGGGTGGACGCCGGGGGTCGTGGGTCCTAACGTCGTCCCCACGTCGGGCGTGAGGGCCCGGCTGGCTCGCTGACGCGCCGGGACCGGGGCCCGACGCCCGACTTCGGTGGAGGGACGCCGTGAACAAGGCAGAGATGGTCAAGGAGCTCGAGCAGCGGCTCGGCTCGCGCAAGGCCGCCGTCGAGGCGGTCGACGCCGTCCTCGACGTCCTCATCCGCGAGGTCGCCGCCGGCGGCAAGGTCGCCATCACCGGCTTCGGCACCTTCGAGAAGGTCGACCGCGCGGCCCGGACCGGGCGCAACCCGCGCACCGGCGAGGTCGTCAGGATCGCCCGGACCGCGGTCCCCCGGTTCAAGGCGGGCACGGCCTTCAAGGAGGTCGTCGCGGACCCCTCGAAGCTCCCGACCTCGACCCGCGCGGGCTCCCGCGCGCCGGCGAGCGCCGGCCCGGCCCGACCGACCGGGCGGGAGCGGGCCGCGGCCGAGCCGTCCTGACCGCACCCGGGTGCCCGGCTGCCGGGCGGTCGGGACGTCGGGCGGTGACGACGCGCCGCCCGCGCGGGTTTGTCATGCTGGGGGGATGGCACACACCCTGACGGTCCGCGGCGGCGCCCCCCTCGTCGGGGACATCGAGGTCCGGGGGGCGAAGAACCTCGTCTCCAAGGCGATGGTCGCCACCCTGCTCGCCGAGGACCCCTGCCGACTGCGCGGGGTCCCCGAGATCTCCGACGTCCAGGTCGTCTCCGGCCTCCTCGAGCTCCACGGCGTCGGCATCGACTCGACCGACCGGGACGGCGAGCTCTGGCTCGACCCCACAGACGTCGAGCAGGCGCACGTCGCCGACATCGACGCCCACGCCGGCTCCTCCCGGGTGCCCGTCCTCCTCTGCGGCCCGCTCCTCCACCGGCTCGGCGAGGCCTTCATCCCCGACCTCGGCGGCTGCCGGATCGGTGAGCGGCCGATCAACTACCACCTCGACGTCCTGCGCGAGTTCGGCGCCGACGTCGAGAAGCGGCCCGAGGGGCTTCGGCTCACCGCGCCGCACGGCCTCCACGGCACCCGCATCGAGCTGCCGTACCCGAGCGTCGGCGCCACCGAGCAGGTCCTCCTCACCGCGGTCCGCGCGCACGGGCTCACCGAGCTGCGGAACGCCGCGATCGAGACCGAGATCCTCGACCTCATCGCCATCCTCCAGAAGATGGGAGCGATCATCTCGGTCGCGACCGACCGGGTCATCCGGATCGAGGGGGTCGACCGGCTGGGCGGGTTCGACCACCTCGCCGTCCCGGACCGCATCGAGGCCGGCTCGTGGGCCTGCGCCGCGCTCGCGACCCGCGGGGACGTCTACGTCCGCGGCGCCCAGCAGCAGCCGATGATGGCCTTCCTCAACGTCTTCCGGAAGATCGGGGGCGCGTTCGACATCGACGACGAGGGGATCCGGTTCTGGCACCCCGGGGGGGAGCTGTCCTCGCTCGTCCTCGAGACCGACGTCCACCCCGGGGTGATGACCGACTGGCAGCAGCCACTCGTCGTCGCCCTCACCCAGACGACCGGGCTCTCCATCGTCCACGAGACGGTGTACGAGAACCGGCTCGGCTTCACCGACGCGCTCGCCGAGATGGGCGCGCACATCCAGCTCTACCGCGAGTGTCTCGGGGGGTCGCCGTGCAGGTTCGGGCGGGCGAACTTCCGCCACTCGGCGGTCGTCTCCGGGCCGACGCCGCTCCGGGCGGCGGAGATCACCGTCCCGGACCTGCGCGGCGGGTTCAGCTACGTCATCGCGGCCCTCGCTGCGGAGGGGGAGTCCAAGGTCCACGGGATCGAGCTCATCTACCGCGGCTACGAGCGGTTCTCCGACAAGCTCGACGCCCTCGGCGCCAGGTACGACGTGGTCTGACCACCACCCGGGCCGCCTCGGCTAGCGGACCCGCTCCCCGGGGCCGATGCCGACGATCCACAGCCGGGTGACCTCCCGGTCCCGGACCTCGACGCTCACCCGCTGCCCCGGACGGAGGTGGCGCAGGCCGCTCGCGGCGAGGACCTCCCCGCTGAACGTCACGAGGACCCCGTCGTCGAGCAGCGCGGACCCCGCCGCCGTGTCCGGGTCGTAGGTGTGGACGCTCGCCTGCACGAGGGCGAGGCTACCCGGCCGCGGGGCTCTCGCGCCGGGACGGGCCGAGGGCGCGCAGGGTGTGCCGGCCCACCCCGAGGGCGAGGGCCCTCCGGAGCGAGGCGGCGTCGTCGACGTCGGTGCGTAGGCGGGGAAGGTCGAGGTCGAGCCGGGTGTGACCGAGGCCCTCGTGCCGGGCCGCCGAGCCGGCGCCGAACGACGGGGCGAGCCCCGCGGCGTCCCGCGCGGTGAGGAGGACCGTTCCGGTCCCCTCGGCATCGGGCACGACCGCCCGCGGGTGGGCGGCGCACGCGGCGAGGGCCTCGGCGAGGTCCCCGGGCCGGAGCGCCGGGAGGTCCCCGAGGAGAACCGCGACCCCGGGCGGCGAGCCGGCGGCATGCCCGTCGAGCGACCCGTCGAGGAGGTGCCGCGCCCCCGCTCGGACCGCGGCGTCGAGGCCCCCGCCGGGATCGGCGGCGACGGCGGCACCGGCGTCCCGGGCCCAGCCGGCGACCTGCTCGTCGGCGGTGACGACGACGACCTCGAGCGCCGGCCGGACGGTGAGCACGGCCTCGAGGCAGTCCTGCGCGAGCGCGAGGGCGAGGACCGGGTCGGGCCCGCCCCGGCTGCGCGCGAGCCGGGACTTGGCGCCCGCCCCGCCCTTGACCGGGACGACGACGGCCCAGGCCGCGGGCGTGGTCGGTGTCATCGACACGGATCCTGTCACGGCTCGACACGAGCCGGTGTGGCGGACCAAGATTGGCCCGACCCCTGCAGAACGGATGACCACGTGACCTCGCGCCGCAGCCGGCCACCGCTCGCGTACCGGGCCGTCGTGGCGGTCTTCCGCCCCCTGCTCATGCTCCTGACGAAGCGGGACTGGCGCGGGCAGGAGAACCTGCCTGCCGAGGGCGGCTTCGTCGTCTGCCCGAACCACATCTCCTACGTCGACGTCCTCTCCTTCGCCCACCTCCTCTACGACAGCGGCCACCCGCCGTACTTCCTCGGCAAGGAGGGCGTCTTCGACGTCCCCGTCGTCGGGAGCATCCTGCGGGCCGCCGACCAGATCACCGTGTACCGGGAGACCGGCCGCGCCGCGGGGGCGTTCTCCGCGGCCGTCGACGCCGTCCACGCCGGGAAGGCCGTCGCGATCTTCCCCGAGGGGACCCTCACCCGGGAGCCGGACCAGTGGCCGATGCGGGGCAAGACGGGGGCGGCGCGGGTCGCCCTGGCGACGCGCTGCCCCGTCGTCCCGGTGGCCCAGTGGGGGCCCCAGGAGATCCTCGGCTCGTACGAGCGGCGGCTCCGGCTCCTGCCCCGCAAGACGATGCACCTGCGGGTCGGGCCGCCCGTCGACCTCAGCGACCTCTACGACCTCCCCCCGACCAGGGCCCTCCTCGAGGCGGCGACCGAGAGGATCATGGCCGCGATCACGACGATGCTCGAGGACCTCCGCGGCGAGACCGCCCCGGCCGAGCGGTTCGACCCCCGCGCCCACGGCCTCCCGGCGACGGGGAACTTCCGCGCCCCGAGACACCGGCGGCACCCGGGGAGCGGCCGATGACCCGCGCGACCGTCTTCGGGACCGGGAGCTGGGGGACCGCGTACGCCGCCATCCTGAGCGACGGCGGCTGCGACGTCAGCGTGTGGGGGCGTCGCCGGGAGGTCGTCGACCAGGTCAACGCCGGAGAGAACGAGGAGTACCTCCCCGGGATCCGGCTGCCCGCGGGGATCCGGGCGAGCACCGACCCCGCGGAAGCTGCCCACGAGGCCGACATCGTCGTCCTCGCCGTGCCGAGCCAGACCCTCCGGACGAACCTGTCGGCGTGGGCCCCGGTCCTCCCGGACCGCGCCCTGGTCGTCTCCCTCATGAAGGGCATCGAGCTCGGGACGACGATGCGGATGAGCGAGGTCGTCGTCGAGGTCGGCGGTGTCGACCCGGGGCGGATCGTCGTCGTCTCGGGCCCCAACCTCGCCCGCGAGATCGCCGAGCGACACCCCGCGGCAAGCGTCGTCGCGAGCGAGGACCCCCACGCCGCCGAACGGGTCGCCGCCGCCTCCGCGACGTCGTACTTCCGCCCGTACACGAACACCGACGTCGTCGGGACCGAGCTCGGCGGGGCGGTGAAGAACGTCATCGCGCTCGCCGTCGGCATGGCCGAGGGCCTCGGGATGGGGGACAACTCGAAGGCGTCGATCATCACTCGCGGCCTCGCCGAGACGACCCGGCTCGGGGTGGCCCTCGGCGGGGACGCCCGGACCTTCGCCGGGCTCGCCGGGGTCGGGGACCTCATCGCGACGTGCATGTCGCCGCTGTCCCGGAACCGGACGTTCGGGGTCAACCTCGGGCGGGGGATGTCGGTCGACGAGGTCGTCGCCGTGACCCGGCAGACCGCCGAGGGGGTGAAGTCGTGCGACTCGATCCTCGACCTCGCCCGCAACCACGGCGTCGACGTCCCCATCGTCGAGCAGGTCGCCGCGGTCGTCCACGAGGGCCGCACCCCGCAGGAGGTCGTCGAGACCCTCCTCTCGCGGGCCCGGAGGTCGGAGAAGGACTGACCCCGGCGTGTCGGGGGCGCCCGGACGCCGTCAGCGGGGCCGGGTCAGGGCGCCGTCGAGGTCCTCCCAGAGGTCCTCGACGTCCTCGACGCCGACCGAGAGGCGGAGGAGGTTGTCCGGGACGGAGCCCGGCTCGGCCGGGTGCCGGCGACGGCGCTCGACCTGGCTCTCGACGGCGCCGAGGCTCGTCGAGTGGGTCCACACCCGCGTCGCCGCCGCGACCCGCTCGGCCTCGGCGGCGCCCCCGACGACCTCGACGGAGACGATCGCCCCGAACCCCGGGTAGCGGACCCGGGCGACGGCGTCGTGGCCCTCGAGCCGGGCCGCGAGCGTGGCGGCGTTCGCGCCGGCCCGCTCGACCCGGAGGTGGAGCGTCCGCAGGCCGCGGAGGGCGAGCCAGGTCTCCATCGGTCCGGGGACCGCGCCGTGGATCGTCCGGTGGTGGTGGAGCCGTTCCCCGAGGGCCGGGTCCCGGGTCACGGCCGCGCCGAGGATGACGTCGGAGTGGCCCGCGAGGTACTTCGTCACCGAGTGGATGACGACGTCCACCCCGCTCTCGAGGGGCCGCTGGAGGAGCGGGGTCGCGAAGGTGTTGTCGCAGGCGACGAGGGCGCCCTCGGCGTGCGCCGCCGCGCTCGTCGCGACGAGGTCGGCGACCTCGAGCATGGGGTTCGTCGGCGTCTCGAGCCAGAGCAGGTCGGCTCCGGCGCACGCCGCGGCGACCTCGGCGGTGTCGGCGACGTCGACCCGCCGGACCCTCGCCTCGCCGGCCTCCTCGAGGTCGGCGAGGAGGGCACAGGTCCCGTTGTACGCGTGGTGGGGCGCGACGACGACCCCACCCCGGGGGAGCAGGGAGAGCACCGCGGCGACGGCGGCCATCCCGGACGCGAACGCGAGCGCCCGGGCGCCACCGGCGAGGTCCCCGGCCTCGAGCGAGGCGAGGGTCTCCTCGAAGGCCGTCCACGTCGGGTTCCCGACGCGCGCGTAGTTGACCGGGCCGTCGGCGTGGTACGTCGAGGACAGCTCGACGGGCACGTTGACGCCCGCGCCGGGCCGCGACCCGCCCCGGCCCAGGGCGACGAGGCGGGTCGCGGCCCGCCAGCGCTCGCCGGAGTCGAGAACAGGGGTCGTGCCGCTCGGGGAGGGAGCGGCAGCGCCGCCGGTGGTGTCGTCGGGGTCGTCGGGGAGCACGGGCTCAGGCTATGTCGCCGGTCGGCGGCGACGCGGGGCCGCCCGGGTGTCGGACCCCGCCGCCCGGTCCCTATACAGTCGCTGTCGATGAACGCCGACCAGCCCGCGCCGTCCACCTCGTCCGCGGCCCCGCGCCGTCCCAGGGTCGCCATCGTCTTCGGTGGCCGCTCCTCCGAGCACGCCGTCTCGTGCGCGACCGCCGCCGGGGTGCTCAAGGCGATCGACCGGGACGCCTATGACGTCGTCCCCGTCGGCATCGCCCGGGACGGCAGGTGGGTGCTCGCCGCCGACGACCCGGGCCCGCTCGAGCTCACCGCCACCCAGACCCCCGAGGTCTCCTCCGACGGCGCCGAGGTCGTCGTCCCGACGAGCGCCCACGAGCGGACCCTCACCGTCCAGGAGCCCGGCCGGGCGCCGACGACCCTCGGCGAGGTCGACGTCGTCTTCCCCCTCCTCCACGGCCCGTACGGCGAGGACGGCACCCTCCAGGGGCTGCTCGAGCTCTCCGACATCCGCTACGTCGGCGCCGGTGTCCTCGCCTCGGCCGTCGGGATGGACAAGCACTACATGAAGATCGTCTTCGCGGGTGCGGGGCTGCCCGTCGGTCCCTACGCCGTCATCACGGACGCCCGGTGGCGTCGGGACCGGGAGGGGGCGCTCGCCGACGTCGGCCGGCTCGAGCTCCCCGTCTTCGTCAAGCCGTGCCGGGCCGGGTCGTCCGTCGGGATCACCAAGGTCACCGACCCCGCCGGCGTCGCCGCCGCCGTCGACTCGGCCCGGGAGCACGACCTCAAGGTCATCGTCGAGACGGGGATCGACGGCCGCGAGGTCGAGTGCGCCGTCCTCGGGGGCCGGGACGGCGCGGCGCCACGGACCTCGGCCGTCGGCGAGATCGTCGTCGAGCCCGGGCACGGCCACGACTTCTACGACTTCGAGGCGAAGTACCTCGACGACGACGCCGTCCGGCTCACCTGTCCGGCCGAGCTCCCCGACGCGACCGCGGCCGAGGTCCGCAGGCTCGCCGCGGCCGCCTTCGAGGCCCTCGGGTGCGAGGGCCTCGCCCGGGTCGACTGCTTCGTCACCCCCGGGGGCGACGTCGTCGTCAACGAGATCAACACGATGCCGGGCTTCACCCCGCACTCGATGTACCCCCAGATGTGGCAGGCCTCCGGCCTCGCCTACCCCGACCTCATCGACGAGCTCATCCGGCTCGCCCTCGCCCGCCCGACCGGTCTGCGCTGACCCGGCTCACCGGCACGAGCGTCCGGAGGAGGGCAGCGCCCGGGCGGCGGCACCGAAGGCGGGGAGCAGGAGCGGCTCGGGGGCGTACTCCGCGGGGACGAGGACCTCGATCGCGGGATCGGTGCCGTACGTCGTGAACTCGGCCCCGTCGCTGAGGCGGCGGACGACCCAGTCGACCCCGCTGACGTCGAGGCACTCCTCCGTCGTCGGGGTGAGCGCGGAGAGCCCGCAGCGGGCGATGACCGGGGGGTCCCCCCAGGCCGCGACCGCGGGGGAGTCGCTCGCGGTGTCGCGTCGGGTGGCGTCGCCGACCGTGGTCGGCCAGTGCCGGGCCGCGGCCGCGCAGCCGGGCGACGCCGCCGACGTCGGTGCGGTCGCCTCGACCGGCCCCGCGCACCCCCCGAGCGCCACGGCGAGGAAGCCCGCGCCCGCGGCGGCCGCCGCGACCCGGGCACCCGGGCGCCGCCCGGCCGGTCGCGGGGTGGTCAGACGTGGACGATCGTGCACGTCAGCGTGCGCGTGATGCCCTCGACGTCCTGGATCTTCGCGATGACGAGCTGACCGAGCTCGTCGACGGTGTTCGCCTCGACCCGGGCGATGACGTCGTACGGACCCGTCACGTCCTCGGCGAGGGCGACGCCCGGGATCCCAGCGATGGACTCCGCGACGGACGCGGCGGCGCCGACCTCGGTCTGGATGAGGATGTATGCCTGGACCACTTGGCCTTCACCTTCACTCTCTCGACCCGGGACGTCGGCCCCGGGGTGGGTGGGGTGCCCCGGCGGACGGGGCGCAGGGCAGACGCTACCGTGCTCGTCGGGGCGCCGGCGCCCCGACGAGCACGCGAGCACGGTCGTCCTCGGCGAGCCGGGGACGGGTCGGCGGAGGTCCGCGAGGGCGCTCACGAGGGTGGGCGCGGGAGCGAGGTGGAGACGGTGGACGAAACGGCGGCGGACCGGGCTGCGGGGGAGCGGCTGCTCGCCGACGTCAGCGAGGAGGAGCTCCTCGAGGCGATCCTCCCGTTCTTCGCCGGCGGGAGCGGCGACCTCGTCGGCCCCGGTGACGACGCCGCCGTCGTCGCGACCCCGGCTGGGTCGGTCGTCGCGACGACGGACGCCGTCGTCCGGGACCGGGACTGGCGCGACGACTGGTCGAGCGCCGCCGACGTCGGGGTCAAGGCCGTCACCCAGAACCTCGCCGACCTCGCCGCGATGGGCGCCGTGCCGGTCACCCTCCTCCTCACCCTCGTCGCCGACCCGCAGACCCCCCTGGCCTGGGTCGTCGAGCTCGCCGAGTCCGTCGCCGGGGCGGCCCGGGGGGCCGGCGCGAGCGTCGTCGGGGGTGACCTGTCGTCGGCCCCGACGGGGACGCTCGTCCTCTCGGTCACGGCCCT
This sequence comes from uncultured Actinomycetota bacterium, assembly GCA_963783735.1. GTDB lineage: Bacteria > Actinomycetota > Actinomycetes > Actinomycetales > Dermatophilaceae > CAWDAQ01. The sequence continues at coordinate 161,970 of CAWAOO010000002.1, forward strand.
CGGCGACCTCGAAGGCCGGTCCCCGGTCCTCCGCAGCGGGGCCCGGGTGGGGGACGTCGTCGCCGTCGCGGGCTCCCTCGGACGCTCGGGCGCCGGCCTCCGGCTCCTCGAGCGGGGGGTGACCGCGCCCCCCACGGACGGGACGGCGGGGCTCGTCGCCGACGTCCTCGGCCAGCACCGCCGGCCTCGGGCTCCGCTCGCGGCGGGTCCGACGGCGGCCCGGGCAGGCGCGACCGCGATGATCGACCTCTCCGACGGGCTCGTCCGCGACGCCGGGCGGGTCGCCCGGTCGAGCGGGGTGCGCGTCGACCTCGACTCCCGGCTGCTCGCGCCGGACGTCGAGCGACTGCTCCCCGTCCTCCCGGCGGCCGAGGCCCGGGCCTGCGTCCTCGGCGGCGGGGAGGAGCACAGCCTCCTCGCGTCCTTCCCCGGCCCGGGGCTGCCCCCCGGCTGGCGCCCGGTCGGCCGCACCTCCGCCGGGTCGGGGGTCGCCCTCGACGGGGAGCCGCTCGCCCCGGCCGGCTGGGACCACTTCGCCGGGTGACGGGAGCGGACGCAGACAGCGACGGCGCCGAACCCCCCCGGGGGGTCGGCGCCGTCGCTGTCGTCAGGCTCGGGTCAGCGCGTGACCTTGCCCGCCTTGAGGCACGAGGTGCAGACGTTGAGACGCTTCGGGGTCACGCCCGCGTCGCCCACCTTGGCCCGCACACGCTGGATGTTGGGGTTCCAGCGACGCTTGGTGCGGCGGTGCGAGTGCGAGATGGAGTGACCGAAGCCGGGTCCCTTGCCGCAGACGTCGCAGTTGGCAGCCACGGGTGATCTCCTGGGTATGTCAGAGGGTGTTGTCTTCCTCCCGTGGCAGCGACCATCGCGGCGCGACCCCGGGGAACCGGTTCAGCGTAGCCGACCCCCGCCGCAGTCCCAAACCCGACACCGGGGCCGCCCGGGCGCGGCACCCGGACGACGCACCCGGACGACGCACCCGGACGACGCACCCGGACGACCCGGCCGGACGACGCACCCGGACGACCCGGCCGGACGACGCCGCCGGACGACGCCGCCGGGGTCGCCCGCGAGGTGGCCGCGTGCGCCGCCGTCCCGACGCGCGTCCTCGACTAGCCTTCCGAGGGTGCTCGACGCTCTGGACGCTCCCGCGGTACGCCGCTGGGCCGTGGTGACCCGCGCCGCCCTCGCGTCCCGCCGCGCCGGGATCGACGCCCTCAACGTCTTCCCCGTCGACGACGGGGACACCGGGACCAACCTCGTCCTGACCCTCGACGGTGCCCTGAGCTCGACGCTCACCCTCTCGGGTCCCCCCGCTGAGCACGGCGAGCACGGCGAGCACGGCGAGCACGGCGAGCACGGCGAGCACGGCGGAGTCCGGACGGCCCTGGTCGCGGAGTGCGCCGCCGTCGCCCGGGCCTGCCTCCTCACCGCCCGCGGCAACTCAGGGGTCATCCTCAGCCAGCTCCTCGGGGGCTTCGCGGAGGAGATGCGCGACCGGGGTGCCGAGCGGGCCGGCCCGGACGTCGTCGCCGCCGGTCTCGAGCGGGCCGCCCGCCGGGCTCACGACTGCGTCGCCCGCCCCGTCGACGGGACGATCCTCACCGTCGCGACCGCCGCCGCTGCCGCGGCGTGCCGCGCCGCGGCCGCGGGCGCCTCCCTCGGCGACGTCACGATCGCGTGCCTCCGGGAGGCCGAGGCAGCCCTCGCCCGGACCCCCGAGCAGCTCGACGTCCTCGCCCGGGCGGGCGTCGTCGACGCCGGCGGAGCCGGGTACCTCGTCGTCGTCGAGGCCCTCCACCGCGTCGTCCACGACGCACCGGCAGGCGCCCCGTACGCCGTCGACGCCTACATCCCCGCGCCCGGCGAGCCGGACGCCGCGGGGGTCCTCGCGCCGGCGAACGGCCATGCCCGCGCCGCGTCCCCCGGGCCCGAGGGCTGCGCCGGTTCCCCCGGCCCGGGGTTCGAGGTCATGTACCTCCTCGAGGAGGCCGACGACAGGGACGTCGAGGAGCTCCGCGCGCGCCTCGGCGGGCTGGGCGACTCCCTCATCGTCGTCGGCGGCCCGGACCTGTGGAACGTCCACGTCCACGTCGACGACGCGGGGGCGGCGATCGAGGCGGGCGTCGTCGCCGGCCGTCCCCGACGGATCCGGGTGAGCCGTCTCGAGGAACGGTCCGCGTCGGGCCGCCCGGGCGCCGCGGGCGTCGTGGCGTGTGCGGCCGGCCCGGGCATCGCCGTCCTCCTCGAGGACGCCGGCGCGGTCGCCGTGTCCTCGGGCCCGGGCCGGCGGGCCTCCGCCGGGCAGCTCCTCGACGCCGTCCGCTCGACCGGCGCCCGCGAGGTCATCCTCCTGCCCAACGACCGCGACACCCTCCTCTCCGCGGAGGCCGCCGCCCGCGCCGCCGCCGACGAGGGCGCCACCGTCCACGTCGTCCCGACGACGACGGCGGTCCAGGGGCTCGCCGCCCTCGCCGTCCACTCCCGCGGGCGGGCGGTCGGGCCCGAGGTCGCTGCGATGACCGGGGCCGCCGCCGCCACCCGGCACGGCGGGGTCACCGTCGCCGTCCGGGCCGGGCTGACGAGCGGGGGCCCGTGTGCCGTCGGCGACGTCCTCGGGGTCGTCGGCGGCGACATCGTCGTCGTCGGCTCCGACCGCGCCGAGGTCGCGACCGAGGTCGTCGGCCGGCTCCTCGCGAGCGGGGGCGAGCTCGTCACCGTCCTCGTCGGCGCCGACGCCCCACCCGGGCTCGCGGACGCCGTCACCGAGGCGGTCCACGGCCGTCGACGGGACGTCGAGGTCCACGTCCTCGACGGCGGCCAGCCCCACTACGACCTCCTCCTCGGGGTGGAGTGACCGTGGCGAGCGAGACGACCGCCCTGAAGAACCTCCTCGGGGGTGCGACCGCGGGCAAGCTCGCCAAGCACCGGGACGTCCACACCGTCGGCGACCTCCTCGCGTTCTGGCCCCGCCGGTACAAGACCCACGACACCGACCTCTCCCGGCTCCACCCCGGCGAGTACGTCGTCGTCGTCGCCGAGGTGAAGTCGGCGACGACCCGCCCCATGCGCCAGCGCCGCGGCCGGATGCTCACCGTCGTCATCACCGACGGGAGGCACGACGTCGAGGTCGCCTTCTTCGACGCGCGGGGCCACGAGCACAAGCTCCTCCCCGGGACCAAGGCGATCTTCGCCGGCGAGGTCACCCGGTACCGCTCGCAGTACCAGCTCGCCCACCCCGGCTACACCGTCCTCGACGCGACCGAGGCCTCCGGCGGGCGGAACGGCCGCCCGGAGCCGGGCGGGCGCGGACTCATCCCCATCTACCTCCAGGTCCCGAAGCTCCACAACTGGACGATCGCCGAGTGCGTCCGGCTCGTCCTCGAGCACGTCGACGAGCTCGAGGACGTCCTCCCCGCCGAGGTCCGCGCCCGCCGCCGCCTGCTCGGCCGGCTCGAGGCCGTCCGGGCCCTCCACCGACCGCACGACCTCGCCGAGGTCGAGCGGGGGCGTCGCCGGCAGCGGTACGAGGAGGCGTTCGTCCTCCAGTGCGTCCTCGCCCGGCGCCGACTCCGCCAGACGAGCGAGGAGGCGGTCGCCCGGGCGTCCCGGGAGGGTGGGCTCCGGGCCGCCTTCGACGCACGGCTCCCGTTCGAGCTGACGACCGGCCAGGTCACCGTCGGCGAGGTGCTCGCCGAGGAGATGTCCCGGGAGACGCCGATGCACCGACTCCTCCAGGGGGAGGTCGGCTCGGGCAAGACGCTCGTCGCCCTCCGCGCGATGCTCGCGGCCGTCGACGCCGGGGGGCAGGCGGCCCTTCTCGCGCCCACCGAGGTCCTCGCCGCACAGCACCACCGGTCGGTGACGGCGATGCTCGGGGACCTCGCCGAGGGGGGGATGCTCGGCGGGAGCGAGATCGGCACCCGGGTCGCGCTCCTCACCGGGAGCATGTCGACCGCCGCGCGCCGGCAGGCCCTCCTCGACGTCGCGAGCGGCGAGGCCGGCATCGTCGTCGGGACCCACGCGCTCATCCAGGACGCCGTCGACTTCTTCGACCTCGCCCTCGTCGTCGTCGACGAGCAGCACCGGTTCGGGGTCGAGCAGCGGGACGCGCTGCGGAGCAAGGGACGCCAACCCCCGCACGTCCTCGTCATGACGGCCACCCCGATCCCCAGGACGGTCGCGATGACGGTCTTCGGGGACATGGAGATCTCGACCCTGCGCGAGCTGCCCCGCGGCCGGCAGCCGATCACGACCCACGTCGTCCCCGAGGAGCGCCCGGAGTGGGTCGAGCGGACGTGGCGTCGGGTGGCCGAGGAGGTCCGCGCCGGGCGGCAGGTGTACGTCGTCTGCCCGCGGATCGGCGGCGACGCCGGCCCGTCCGACGGCGAGGACCTGCCCGACGCCCCCCGGATGACCCGGATGACCCGGATGACCCGGACGACCCGGACGACCCGGACCGCCCGGACCGACCCGACGGCGCCCCGGGCGACCGCCCCCCGTCACCGGGGCGGCCGATGGCGAGCGTCCTCGACGTCCACGCCGAGCTGCTCGCGACCCCGGCGCTCGAGGGTCTGCGGGTCGAGGTGCTCCACGGGCGGCTCCACCCGGAGGAGAAGGACGCGGCGATGTCCCGGTTCGCCGCCGGGCAGGTCGACGTCCTCGTCGCGACGACCGTCGTCGAGGTCGGGGTCGACGTCCCCAACGCCAGCGTCATGGTCATCAGGGACGCCGAGCGCTTCGGCGTCTCCCAGCTCCACCAGCTCCGGGGCCGGGTCGGTCGCGGTGGCCATCCGGGCCTCTGCCTCCTCATGTCGGGGACCGGCTCGGAGGCCGCCCGCAGCCGCCTCGAGGCCGTCGCCGCGACGACCGACGGCTTCGAGCTCGCCCGGCTCGACCTCTCCCAGCGTCGCGAGGGCGACGTTCTCGGGACCCGGCAGAGCGGCGGTCGGTCCCAGCTGGAGTTCCTCTCGCTCCTGCGCGACGAGGACCTCGTCGCCGACGCGCGCGAGGACGCGACCGCGGTCGTCGCCGCCGACCCCGACCTCGCGGACCGACCCGCCCTCGCCGGGGCAGTCGGGGCGTGGGCCGAGGCCGAGCAGGCCGCCTACCTCGAGAAGGGCTGACCGTGCGATGACCCGGATCATCAGTGGAGCCGCCGGAGGGCGCCGCCTGCACACCCCGTCCGGTCACCGAACCCGACCGACGAGCGACCGGGTCCGCGAGGCCCTCTTCTCCGCCCTCGAGAGCAGGGGGGGCCTGCGGGGGGCCCACGTCATGGACCTCTACTCCGGGTCGGGGGCACTCGGGCTCGAGGCCGCGAGCCGGGGCGCCGGGAGCGTCCTCCTCGTCGAGTCGCACCGTCAGGCGGCCGGGGTCATCCGCCGGAACATCGCCGACCTCGGCCTGCGGGGCGCGGAGGTGCGGGCCGCGACCGTCGAGGCCGCCCTCGACCGGCCGGCCACGCTCCGGTACGACCTCGTCCTCGCCGACCCCCCGTACGACGTCGGCGAGGCGGCCCTCGGCCGCGTCCTCGACCTCCTGATCGCCCGCGAGTGGCTCGCGGACGACGCCGCCGTCGTCGTCGAGCGCTCCACCCGGTCGCCCGAGCCGACGTGGCCTCCCGGGCTCGTCGGGGAGGGTCGCCGGCGCTACGGGGAGACGACGCTCTGGTACGCCGGCACCGCGCTCGCGCCGGCGGGTCCGCCGGCGGTGCCCCGCGGGTCCGGGGGATGACCGGGACGGGGGCGATGGACCCGGCCGCGTACCTCGCGCTCGTCATCGCCGTCTCCGTCGGGTGCCAGTGGCTCGCCTGGCAGCTCCGGATCCCCTCGATCCTCCTCCTCCTCGTCACCGGGTTCGGGCTCGGCCAGCTCGTCGACGCCGAGGCGGTCCTCGGCCGCGAGGTGCTCTTCGCCGGCGTGACGGTCACGGTCGGGATCATCCTCTTCGAGGGGAGCCTCTCGCTCCGGCTGCGGGAGGTCCGGGGAATCGAGGGGCCCGTCGTCCGGCTGTGCACCGTCTCGGTCGTCATCGCCTGGGCGCTGACGACGCTCGCCGGGATCGCCGTCGGGATCGACCCGCCGCTCGCGCTCCTCGTCGGCGCCGTCCTCGTCGTCACCGGGCCGACCGTCATCAACCCGATCCTCCGCCAGCTCCGCCCGGCCCGACGGCTCTCCTCGCTCCTGCGGTGGGAGGCCATCGTCGTCGACCCCGTCGGCGCGGTCCTCGCCGTCCTCGTCCTCCAGGCCGTCGTCGACGGCGGCTCCGGGGACACCGTCGGAGCGATCGCGGTCAACCTCACCGTCACCGTCGGCGTCGCCTTCGGGCTGGCCGGTGTCCTCGGCCTCGGGCTCGAGCAGCTCGTCCGGCGCCACGTCGTCCCCGACTTCCTCCACGGCGTCCTCTTCCTCGCCGTCGCCGTCGGCGCGCTCGTCGTCTCCAACCTCGTCCAGCCGGAGAGCGGCCTGCTCACCGTCACCGCCCTCGGCGTCCTCCTCGGCAACCGCCCCGCCCTCCACCTCACCCACGTCCGCGAGTTCAAGGAGCATCTCCAGGTCCTCTTCGTCGGTGCCCTCTTCGTCGTCCTCGCGGGGCGGGTCACCCCGGGGCAGCTCGGCGAGGTCGCCCCGAGGGCCGCCCTGCTCCTGCTCCTCCTCGTCGTCGTCGTCCGGCCCGCGAGCGTCGCGCTCGGCCTCCTCGGGACGACGGCGACCCGCGAGGAGCGCACGCTCCTCGCCTGGATGGCCCCGCGTGGGATCGTCGCCGCGGCCGTGACGAGCATCTTCGCCCTCGAGCTCGAGGCGGCCGCCGGGCACGTTCGCGAGCAGGCGCTCGCGGCGGGCGGCGTCGAGAGGGAGGGGCTCGCCGGGCGGGCCGAGCGTCTCGACCTCCTCGCGGCCGAGGCCGAGGCCCTCGTCCCCCTCGTCTTCCTCGTCATCGTCGGCACGGTGGCGCTCTACGGGCTCGGGGTCGGGCGGCTCGCCGAGCGGCTCGGCCTGGCGAGCACCTCGCCGCAGGGCGTGGTCTTCGTCGGGGCCCAGACGTGGGTCGTCCAGACCGCCGCCGTCCTCGCCGAGCTCGACGTCCCGACGCTCGTCGTCGCGAAGAGCTACCGGGACCTCGCCCGGGCCCGGATGAGCGACCTCACGACGGAGGCGACGAACATCCTCTCCGAGTACGCGGTCGAGGATCTCGACCTCGGCGGGATGGGGACGTTCGTCGCGTGCACCGGTGACGACGAGACGAACGGGTCCGCGGCGCGGGAGTTCCGACACATCCTCGGGAGCGCCAACGTCTTCCAGCTCCGGCGCGGCGACGCCGCGGAGGGCGCCCGGAACGCCCGGAAGGGGACCGCCGACCGGCTCAGGGCCCGGTACCCCTTCGCGCCCGCGGTGACCCACGACGAGCTCGACCGGCTCGTCGAGGACGGGATGGTCGTCAAGCGGACCCGGCTGTCCGCGGCCTTCACGCTCGAGGACTTCCGCGCCCGGAACGAGGACGCCGTCATCCTGTTCACCCACCGGGACGGGACCCTGAGCGTCGTCACCGAGGAGGGGACCCTCCCCGAGCGGGGGACGACCCTCGTCGCGCTCGTCCGGGACACCGACCCGGGCCTGCGCAAGGAGCGCAACGACCGGCGCAAGGCCGCCAAGGCCGCCGGGGCGAGCCGGGCCCGTGCCCAGGAGGCGTGAGACCTCGCCGCCGACCCGGGCAGATTCCTCCGACGGCGCCCGTCGGCGCTGACCAGCGGGCATGATGGGGCGTGCCGATGCAGCCGCCGGAGCCGGGGGTGAGGAGCGGGGCTCCGGGCACGCGTGCGTGCCCGGAGCCCGTGCTTGCTAGGTTGCACGCGTGACGAGACGGTGCGTGTGCCCTGGTTCCTACGACCCCGTGACCGCGGGGCACGCCGACGTCATCCGCCGGGCGGCGGCCCTGCACGACGAGGTCGTCGTCGCCGTCCTCCACAACCCCGACAAGGGCGGGGCGTTCACCGTCCCGGAGCGGATCGCGTTCATCGAGGAGACCGTCGCCGACCTCGACAACGTCCGGGTCGAGGCCTTCGCCGACACCCTCCTCGTCGACGTCTGCACCTCGCTCGGCGCCGACGTCGTCGTCAAGGGGCTGCGGGGTGGCACCGACTTCGCCTACGAGCTGCCGATGGCCCTGATGAACCGGCACCTCTCCGGTCTCGAGACCCTCTTCCTCCCCGGCGACCCGCGCTTCGAGCACGTCTCGAGCTCGCTCGTCAAGGAGGTCACCCGGTTCGGGGGCGACGTCTCCGGGCTCGTCAGCGACACCGTCCGGGACGCCCTCGCCGACCGTGTCCGCGGGGGGCAGGACTGACCGCCCGCGCGACCCGGGCCCCCGCGGCGGCGGGGGCGGGTGCGCGGGGTGTCCGCGCCGACGTCGAGGGCCTGCGGGCCCTCGCGGTGCTCGCGGTGCTCGCGTACCACGCGAGCCTCCCGCTGCGGGGTGGCTTCGCGGGCGTCGACGTCTTCTTCGTCATCTCGGGGTTCCTCATCACCTCGCTCCTCCTGCGCGAGCTCGCCGCGTCCGGGACCGTCCGGTGGGGGGACTTCCTCGCCCGCAGGGTCCGCCGACTCCTCCCCGCCGCCGCCGCGGTGCTCGTCACGACCGCGGTCCTCTCGCTCGTCGTCGTCCCCGGCCTGCGGCGTCGCGAGATCGGTGGCGACATCACCGCCGCCGCCGGGTACGTCCTCAACTGGGTCCTCGCCGGCCGGTCCGTCGACTACCTCGCCGAGGACGCCGTCCCGTCCCCGGTCCAGCACTTCTGGTCGCTGGGGGTCGAGGAGCAGTTCTACCTCCTCTGGCCGGCCTCCCTCCTCGCCCTCGCCCTCGCCGTCCGCCGGCTCCGCCGGCTGCGCGGGACCCGGTCGCCCGGGCGAGGTGGGCCGGGGGGCCCGAGGCCCGGCCCCCCGCTCGCCGCGGTCGCCGCGCTCCTCGCCGCCGTCGCCGTCCCCTCCTTCGTGTGGTCCCTCCACCTCAGCGCGGCCGAGCCGGCCCGCGCGTACTTCGTCACGACGGCCCGGGCGTGGGAGCTCGGTGTCGGCGCGGCGGCGGCGCTCGTCGTCGCGGCCCGGCCGACGCCGCTGCGGCGCCCGGTCGCCCGCTCGGTCCTCGGGTGGGCCGGGCTCGTCGCCGTCGTCGCCGGGCTGTCCGCCGCCCCGGCCGACGCCGGCTGGCCCGGGACGTGGGCCCTCCTGCCGACCCTCGGGACGGCCGCCGTCCTGCTCGCCGGGAGCGGCGCCCCGCGCGGCACCGGGCCCTCGCGGGTGCTCGGCGCGAGCCCGCTCGTCCGGGTCGGCGGGCTCTCCTACGCGCTCTACCTCTGGCACTGGCCGCTCCTCGTCCTCGCCGGGTGGGCATGGGGCGAGCTGACGACCCCGGAGCGGCTCGCCGTCGTCGCCGCCTCGGTCGTCCCCGCGTGGCTGAGCACGCGCTACCTCGAGGGCCCGGTCCGCCGCAGCCCCCGGCTGCGGGCCCGGCCCCGGGCGGTCCTCGCCGCCGGGCTCGCGTGCTCACTCGTCGGCGTCGGCTCGGCGTTGCCCCTGCTCATGGTGACGTCGGTGTTCCGGACGACGCCGCCGGGGCAGGCTGCGCCCGACCTCGACCGGATCGGCGCGAACACCCTCGCGAGCGGGTCCGGGCGGACCCCCGTCGACGCGGTCGACTGGGTCGTCCCCGACCCGGAGGAGCCCGGGACGGACCGTCCCGCCGCCGACGTCGACCACTGCCAGGTCGACGAGCAGGCCGTCGAGCCGGTGCCCTGCGTCTTCGGCCGGCCCCGGTCCCGGACGACAGTCGCCCTCGTCGGGGACTCGAAGGCCATGCAGTGGCTCCCCGCGCTCCAGCGCGCCGCCGGGCGCAGGGACTGGAGGATCGTCACGTACGGCAAGTCCTCGTGCGCGTTCGCCGACGCGACGACGGACCTCGCGGGCGCCCCGTACCGGGCGTGCACGACCTGGAACGACCGCGTCCTCGCCGACCTCCTCCGATCCCCGCCGGACCTCGTCGTCACCTCGAGCGCGGCCCGGCGGGCGTGGAGCGGCGGCTCGGGCTCGTCGAGCGCCCTCGCCGCGGGGCTGGCCCGGCGCTGGGACACGCTCCGCCGGGCCGGGGTCCCCGTCCTCGTCCTCGGGGACAACCCGGTGTCGCCGGACGACCTCGACGTCTGCGCCGCCCGCCACCCGGACGACCTCGCCCGGTGCGACTTCCCCCGGGAGGCGGCCGTGCGGGGCAGCGCCGAGCCCGTCCAGCGGGCCGCGCTCCGCCGGCTGGGAGACCGGGCCCCGGTGTTCCAGCCGGTCGCGGGGTGGACGTGCCCCGGCTCGACCTGCCCCGTCGTCATCGGGCACGTCACCGTCAACCGTCCCGGTGACCACATCACCGCGACCTACGCGGCGACCCTCGCCGACCGCGTCGAGGCCGCCGCCGTCACGGCCCTGCGCGCATTTGGGGCCGGGCGGTCGCTCGGGTAGCCTTGTCCGTCGGTCGACGTCTGACGTGGCGCAGGCCGAACCCGACGACGTCTGTGGAGCCATGACCCGCCTCGACCCCCGCTCTCCGCTGGTCTTCGACACCAAGGAGGTCGGTCGCCGACCCGGCGCGATGACGGAGGTGGCCCGCACCGTCGTGGCACCCGACCATCTCGGGACCGACGTCATCGCCGTACCGGAGGGCCAGCCCGTCGAGCTGGACCTGCGGCTGGAGTCGGTCCTCGAGGGGATCCTCGTCACGGGTTCGGTCCGCGCCACCGCGACCGGCGCCTGCGTGCGGTGCCTCGACCCTGTCGTCCACGACGTGGACGTCCGGTTCCAGGAGCTGTTCGTCTACGCCGACCGTGTCGAGCACCACCGCGAGGTGGGCGACGAGGAGGACGAGGAGGAGTACCGGATCGAGGACGACGCCATCGACCTCGAGCCCCTCCTCCGGGACACGGTGGTGCCCGCACTGCCGTTCCAGCCGGTGTGCCGGGCGGACTGCCCCGGGCTCTGTGCGCAGTGCGGACAGCGGCTCGAGGACGACCCCGGCCACGAGCACGACATGATCGACCCCCGATGGGCCGCGTTGGAGGCGCTTGCGCCGACGACGACACCCACCCGTGACACCGAAGAGAAGAGGAACTGACGTGGCTGTCCCGAAGCGGAAGATGTCGCGCTCCAACACCCGGTCCCGCCGGGCGAACTGGAAGGCGACCCCCGTCGCCCTGACGACGTGCCCGACGTGCAAGGCCGCGGTCCAGCCGCACGTCGCCTGCCCGTCCTGCGGCTCGTACAAGGGCCGCCACTACGCGAGCGCCGAGCGCACCGAGCACCAGGACTGACCTGCGCAGGGTGAGCACGGACGAGCTCGAGCAGCCCCCGACGCAGCGGCCCGTCGACGAGCTCCGCGACCACCTCGCCGGGGTGGTCGGGGAGGACGTCGACGCGTCGCTGCTCCAGCGTGCCCTGACGCACCGGTCGTACGCGTACGAGAACGGGGGCGCCCCGCACAACGAGCGCCTCGAGTTCCTCGGGGACTCCGTCCTCGGGCTCGTCGTCACCGACAGCCTCTTCACCACCCACCCGGACCACGCCGAGGGGCAGCTCGCGAAGTACCGGGCCGCGGTCGTCAACATGCGGGCGCTCGCCGAGGTCGCCGAGACGATAGGGCTCGGGGAGTACGTCCGCCTCGGCCGGGGCGAGGAGAGCACCGGGGGGCGTGCGAAGGCGTCGATCCTCGCGGACACGACGGAGGCGGTCATCGGCGCCGTCTACCTCGCTGTCGGCCTCGAGGGCGCGAGCCGGCTCGTCCACCACCTCCTCGACCCGCTCCTCGCCACGACGGCGAGCCTCGGCGCGGGCCTGGACTGGAAGACGAGCCTCCAGGAGATCGCCGCCGAGCTCGCCCTCGGCTCGCCCGAGTACCGGGTGAGCGACGTCGGCCCCGAGCACGCGAAGACCTTCACGGCGTCCGCCGTCGTCGGCGGCGAGGAGCGCGGCCGCGGGACCGGGAGGACGAAGAAGGACGCCGAGCAGAAGGCCGCCGCGGCCGCGTGGGGCGTGCTGCGCGACCTGCTGCCCCCCTCGGCCGACTGAGGCCGTGCCCGAGCTGCCCGAGGTCGAGGTCGTCCGGCGCGGCGTCGACGCGCACGTCACGGGCCGGACCCTCGTCTCGGCACGCTTCCTCGGGGCCAGGGTCGCCCGCCGCCACCTGCCCGGGCCCGACGACCTCGCTGCCCGGCTCGTCGGCACCACCGTCTGCGCGGCCCGCCGCCGCGGCAAGTACCTCTGGCTCGTCCTCACAGACCCGGCCGGCGGGCGTGAGGGCCTCGTCGTCCACCTCGGGATGAGCGGACAGCTCCTCGTCGAGCCCGCGTACGCCCCCGACGAGCGTCACCTCCACGCCCGCTTCCGCTTCGCCGACGGGGACCCCGAGCTGAGGTTCGTCGACCAGCGGACGTTCGGCGGGGTCTCGCTGTCCGACCTCGACGCCGCGGACGTCCCGCTCTCGGTCGCCCACATCGCCCCCGACCCGCTCGAGGAGGCCTTCGACGCGGATGCCGTCGTCGACCGGATGCGGTCCAGCGGCAGCGCCGTCAAGCGGCTCCTCCTCGACCAGCGCGTGCTCTCCGGCGTCGGGAACATCTACGCCGACGAGGCGCTCTGGCGGGCCGGGATCCACGGCCGGCGCCCCGGGTCCGCGCTGAGCCGCCCGGCCCTGCGGCGGCTGCTCCATCACGCCCGCGACGTCATGCTCGCCGCCCTCGCCGAGGGCGGGACGAGCTTCGACGCCCTCTACGTCAACGTCAACGGGGCCTCCGGGTACTTCGACCGGTCCCTCGACGCCTACGGCCAGCAGGGCCGGCCGTGCTCCCGGTGCGGGACGCCGATCCGGCGAGAGGCATTCATGAACCGGTCGTCGTTCTTCTGCCCGCGCTGCCAGGTCCGCCCCCGACGGCCCGCGGCCTGACGGCCGGGGTCAGGGGATGGGGAGGTCCTTGAGCGTGACGGGCCTGCCGGTGTGCGCCTCGGAGAGGTCGGCCAGAGCCCGGCGGACCGTCTTCGCGTAGAGGTGGGCGCCGACGAGGCTCGGGTGGATTCCGTCCGGCTGGAGCTGGTCCGGGTGGTCGGACACCGCGGCGTCCCAGTCCGCGACGGCGACGTTGGGGTGCGCCCGGGCGACCCGTTCGAGGCGGGCGTTGTCGGCCTCCACACGGGGAAAGCGGGCGTGGATGTTGACGAGGACGACCATCCGGTCGGGGCCGAGCTCGTCGAGGACCTGCTCGGTGGCGGCGGCGTCGACGCCGGCGTTGGTCCCGAAGGCGAGGACGACCGCCCGGCGAACCCCGTCGCCGGACGCGCGGACGGCGGCGAGCCCGTCCGTCCACCGCCGGTTCGACCTGGCGTCGAGGCGGATGCCGGGGAAGTAGTACTCGAGCGCCTGGAGGCTGCCGACCATCATCGAGTCGCCGAAGCCGTCGATCTCCCGGCCGGTCGGCATGGAGAAGTCCGCCCGGCGGGCACCACCCCCGGCCGGGTCGGCGCCCGTCGGGCTCGGCGACGCGGAGGCCCCCTGCCGGGCCGCGGCGGCGTTCTCCTCGAGGATCCGCTGGGTCGAGCTGCGGTCCGGGGCGGTGACGACGACGGCGGCGGTGACGAGGGACGCGAGCGCCACCCCCGTCGCGGCGAGGCGCAGGCTCCTGCCTCCCGGGCCCCCGACGGCGCCGACGGCGCGGCGGGCGGCGCCGCCGAAGCCGTATCGGCGGACCGGGGTCTCGAGGAGCCGGTAGGAGAGGTCGGCGAGGGCGACCGTGACGAGGACGCACCACCCCCGGGTGAGGAGGTAGGACGTGCTCCCCGGCGCCGTGGGGAGGTCCTGGCCGACGACGAGGATGACCGGCCAGTGCCAGAGGTAGAGACCGTAGGACCGCCGGCCGACCCACGTCAGCGGCCGGGTCTCGAGGAGGGCCCTCAGCCGCCCCGGACGGTCGAGGACCCCGGCGAGGAGGACGGTCGTCGCCGCGCAGGCGAGGAGGATCCCGCCCCGGAAGGTCGCGGGGACGTCCTCGGTGAGGACGACCGCGAGGACGACGAGGGTGGCCGCCGCCCCGCCGAGCGCGGGCCGACGCCACCGCTCCCACGCCGGTGTCGTCGTCCACGCCCGGTGGGGCGCCTCCCGGGCGAGCGCGAGGGCGGCGCCGAGCATGAGCCCCGTGAGATGGGTGTCGGTGCCGTAGTACACCCGGGTCGCCCCACCGTCCGGGTCGTACCGGAGGGCCATGAGCAGCGCGGAGAGGAGGCCGAGGACGGTGACGACCCCGGCGCGGCCCCGCCCGGACAGGGGGAGGGCGAGCAGGCCGAGGAGGACGAGGGGCCAGCCGAGGTAGAACTGCTCCTCGACGGCGAGCGACCAGAAGTTCATGAACAGCGCGGGCGCGGTGCGGTCGAAGTAGTCCGCTCCCGCGGCGACCTCGACCCAGTTCGTCGAGAAGGTCAGCGCCCCGAGCGCCTGCCGCCCGATCCCGACGAGGAGGTCGGACTCGACGAGGCGGGCGAGGAGGATCGACGCCGGGACGCAGACGGCGAGGGCGGGCAGGAGCCGTCTGGCGCGGCGGGTCCAGAAGGCGGGCAGGTCGACCCGCCCGGTCCTGCGGCGTTCGTCGACGAGGAGCGTCGTGATGAGGAAGCCGGAGACGACGAAGAAGACGTCGACCCCGAGGAACCCGCCGGGGAGCCAGCGGGGGTCGAGGTGGTAGACGAGGACGGCGGCGATGGCCAGCGCGCGGAGCCCGTCGAGGCCGGGCAGGTGCCGGGCCCCGCGAGCGGGGGCGGTCCGGCTCGCCGCCGCGCCGCCGCCGGGACCGGCGTCCGCGGGTCCGGGGCCCGCCCGCCCGGGACGGGGTCGTCCGGGCTCGCCGGGCTGCGGGGCGAGTCGGGCGCGGGACTGCTCGACGGTCACGTGCCCCCCTTCTCGCGGCTCACGCCGGTCCGTGCCGGCAGCGACCGCGCACGGGCGGCTGCCGAGCTCCCTCGCGTCGGTCTCCGGTCAGCACCGTAGGGACGTCGGGCCCCGGAACCGCGCAGGCACGCGGGCGGTCCCTAGGATTCGTCGCATGAGACGGATGACGGTCTTCGTCAGCGGGCACGTCCAGGGCGTGGGGTTCCGGTGGTGGACCCGGGCGCGTGCCCTCGAGCTCGGGCTGGCCGGGCACGTGCGGAACATGCTCGACGGGCGGGTCGAGGTCGTCGCCCAGGGCCCGCCGAGCGACCTCGAGCGTCTCGTCGACCTCCTCCGCGAGGAGCCGAGCACGACGGGCCGCCCCGGTCGGGTCACCCGCGTCTCGACCCCGCTCGAGGACGACCCACGTCCCGGCGTCGAGCGGTTCCTCGAGCGCTGACGGCGGCAGGGTCGCTCAGGCGGGGAGCCGGACGACGAAGCGGCACCCCGCCACGTCGTTGTGGACGTCGACGGTCCCGTCCTGGGCCTCGACGAGGCCCCTGACGATCGCGAGGCCGAGCCCGGCGCCGGACCCCTCCCCGGGTGTCCGGGCCGGCGAGCCCCTCCACGCGACGTCGAAGACCCGGGCGAGGTCGGTGGCCGCGATCCCGCCGCACGCGTCGGTGACCGCGAGCTCGACCCCGCCGTCGGTCCGCCGCCCGACGACCCGGACCGACCCGTCCGCCGGGGTGTGCCGGATCGCGTTCATGACGAGGTTGGCGACGACCCGGCTGAGGGCCCCCGGGTCGGCGCGGACGACGACGTCGGGGGCGACCTGCCCGCCGACGTCGATCTGCCGGGCGCGGGCGACAGGAACGGCGCCGGCGAGGGCGTCGCTGACGACGTCGGCGAGCTGGACGGTCTGGACGGTGAGCTGGAGGCTCCCGGCGTGGATCTGGGAGAGCTCGAAGAGGTCGTCGACCATCCGTGCCATCCGGTCGACCTCGACGCGGATCTGCGCGTGGTAGCGCGCCGGCTCCTCGACGAGCCCGTCCTCGAGAGCCTCGGCCATCGCTCGGAGGCCGGCGAGGGGGGTGCGCAGGTCGTGGGACACCCAGGCGACGAGCTCGCGTCGAGAGCCGTCGAGGAGCCGCTCCCGCTCCCGGGCCGCGCCGATGAGGCCGGCGCTCCGGGCGAGCTCCTCGCCGATCGCCCGGAACTCGCGCGGGCCGGAGTCCGGCGGCCGGAGCGCGCCGCCCTCGCCGAGGTCGCGGGCCGCGTCCCGGAGGAGCTCGGTCGCGACGACGAGCCGGCGCGCGAGCCAGAGCGCGACGACGAGCGAGAGGAGGCCGGAGACGGCGCAGACGAGGACGACGACGGTGAGGTCGTGCGGGGAGAGGAACATCGCCCGCGAGGTGCCGACGACCCCGGCGACGGTGCCCCCGACCGCGGCGAGCGCGACGAGGCCCGCGGACCAGCGGACCGAGGCCGACCGGAGGCGCAGCGCGAGGACGACGACGACTCCGGCGGCCGCGACCGACCACGCCCCCGCGACGAGGACGACGGCGACGACGTCGCTCACGACGGCTCCCACCGGTAGCCGACTCCCCACACCGTGACGAGCCGTCGGGGGTGGGTCGGGTCGTCCTCGAGCTTCTCCCGGAGCCGGCGGACGTGGACCGTGACCGTCGAGTGGTCGCCGAACGACCACCCCCACACCTCGCGGAGGAGGTCCTCGCGGGACCACGCCGTTCCGGGATGGCCGACGAGGAAGTGGAGGAGGTCGAACTCCCGGACCGTCAGCGCGAGCGGGTGCGCGTCCCTGGTGACGACGTGGCTGCCGGCGTCGACCCGCAGGTCGCCGTCGACGAGGACGGTGGCCTGCCCGACCGCGCGGCCCGCACGGCGGAGCACCGAGTCGACGCGCAGGACGAGCTCACGGGGGCTGAACGGCTTCGTCACGTAGTCGTCCGCGCCGAGGCCGAGCCCGAGGAGCCGGTCGGACTCGGCACCGAGCGCGGTGAGCATGATGATCGGGACGTCGCCGGCGGCCCGGAGACGGCGGGCGACCTCGAGCCCGTCGATCCCGGGCAGCATGAGGTCGAGGACGACGAGGTCGGGCCGGCGGTGGCGGACCTCCGACAGGGCGCTCTCCCCGTCGTCGACGTCGACGACGTGGTGGCCTCCCGCCCGGAGGTAGGAGACGACGACCTCGCGGACGGTCCGGTCGTCGTCGACGACGAGGACGTCAGCCACGCCCGCCTCCTTCGCGTCGCCGCCGGGCCAGGGCGACCGCTGCCGACCCCACGACCACTATGCCCGCGACGAGGAGCCAGCCGGTGAGGTACGGGCGGTCGAGGAGGGAGGGGTTGTCGGGTTTCGCGCCGAACCGGCCGAGGACGGGCACCGCGATAAGGGTGACCGACCCGAGGACGACGACGACGAAGCCGGCGGGGGCGCGCGCCCACCGGGGAAGGAGGAGGGCGCCGGCGGCGCCGAGACCGAGGACGAGCGGGGTGAGCACCGCGTCGTGGACGACGACGACGCCGAGGAGCCACGGGAGCGACGCGGCGACGTTCGACCACCCCGTCCCGAGCAGCTCCACGGCGCCGTACGCCGCGAGCGCGACGCCCGCGACGGCGAGGAGGAGACGGTCCGGGGAGGGCCGGTTCACGTCCGGACCGCCTCGAGGCGGGAGACCCACTTGGTCTGGAGGACGCCGGGGCGGGCGGGCGCGATGATCCGGCACGGGTAGCCGTGGTCGAGGTCGAGGGTCTCGCCGCCCAGGCGGAGGGCGAGGAGGGTCTCCTCGTCGGCGACGAACGCGGCCGGGAGGAGGGTCTCCCGGTAGGGCCCCCGCGGTTGGAGGGAGCGGACCCGGACGTCGCGGACGGGCGTGTCGGTGACGAGCGCGAGGACGTCGCGGACCCGGACCCCGCCCCATGTCCCCGAGGCGCTCCAGCCCTCGACGCAGGCGATCGGCAGGGTCGCCGTCACCTGGGGCAGGGCGGCGAGCTCGGTGAGGGCGAGCGTGCGCGTCCTCGTCCCGTCGGTGACGGTGAGCCGGTAGCCGGGGTCGTCGGCGACCCCGACGACACCGGCCGCGACGGCGGACCGGTTGACCGGCACCCCCTGGGGGCCGTTCCCGGACCGGACGGCGAGGACGGAGACCCGCCTCAGCGCGGGGACGCTCGCCCCGGCCGTCGCGAGGACCGCGAGCCCCGCCGCCGCCCACGTCGACCGGAGGAGGACGCGGCGGCTCGGCCCCCGGGGCGCGGTGGGCTCGGCGGCCGCCGGCTCGAGCGGTCCGCCGAGGGCGGCCCGGACGACCGGCAGCTTGACGGCGACGTGGACGAGGAGGGCCCCGACGGCGACCCAGGCGACGGCGTAGTGGGTCACCGGGAACGCGAAGCCCCACGGGTACCACTGGGCCGAGTTCGCGAGCCCGGTGGCGAGCTCGAAGAGGGCGCTCGAGACGAGGACGGCGACCGACGCCCGTTCGGCGAGGTGGCCGAGGAGCGCCCCGGCCGGCCGGACCGGTGGTCGGGTGAAGAGGTGGGGAATGACGCTCCACAGCTTGACGAGGAGGAGGGGGACGGCGGCGGTCCCGGCGAGGACGTGGACGCCCTGGGTCACCCGGTACAGCCAGCTCGGGCCGGTGGGCAGCGGAACCCACGGGTCCGGCGACTGGGCGACGTGGCTCCACAGCCCGGTGAGGGCGGCGAGGGCGAAGCACACCCCGAGCCAGAGCCCGACGCGAGCGGCGACGGCGGGGCCCCGGAGGGGGCTCGTGAAGTCCTCCTCCCGGGGGAGTCGCGGGAGCCGCCGGGTCAGTCCGGGCACGGCGTCCCCCCGGGGCGCCGGAGGACGGCGAACCAGCGGCCGCGCCGGTCGGCGACGCGGTGGACGTCGAGGCCGGCCGCCGCGGCGAAGGGGTCGAGGGCGTCGGCGCCGACGACCGCCCACGGGAAGGGTGCGGAGGTCACCGGCCCGACGACGAGACGGACCTGGAGGACCCGCACGCCCGTTCCCGGTGCGGCGACGTCGAGGACGACCCGGCCTCCGGGGGCGAGCAGCGTCGCGGTGCGGGTGAGGAGGCGGACGGGGTCCCCCCCGATGCCGATGTTGCCGTCGGCGAGGAGCGCCGTCTCCCAGCCGCCCTCGCCGGGGAGCGGGCCGAAGAGGTCGGCGAGGACGGCGTCGACCCCCCGTTCTCGGGAGAGCCGGACCGCGTGCCGGCAGCGGTCGACCCCGACGACGTCGTGGCCGCGTCGGGCGAGCTCCTCGGCCATCCGTCCGGGGCCGCATCCGAGGTCGATCGTCCGCCCGACGCAGTGGTCGAGCAGGCGACGGTCGCCCACGTCCGCGGCCCCGCACCACCGGGCGAGCGGGAGGGGTGCCGGGCGCGGGTGGAGCCCGACGACGGTGCACGGCGCCAGGCGGTCGCGCAGGACGGCCTCGAGCACCCGGGAGGCGGGGGGCGGGGCCGCGGTCACGGCGCGGTCCCCGCCCCGGGGCCCGGTCCCCGGTCGCGCCAGGCCCGGGCGAACCGTCCCCCCGGCGCGGACCGGGCCGCGAGCTCGGCGTCCAGCTCGGTGTCGACGTCCCCGAGGACGGGCCCGTCGAGGACGCCGCCGGCGTTGCGGACGAGCAAGGCCCGCGTCACCCGACCCGTCGACGGCGTCGACATCGTCACCCGGTCGAGGCCGGCGAGGTCCGAGCCGCGGATGCTCGCGAGGACCCACCAGCCCCCGTCCCGGGCGAGCCCGAGGAGCGGGAGCGCGGGCCCCGGACGTCCGGACCCGGTGACGACCCGGGCGGCGACGCCCGCGAGGTCCGCGGCACCTGCCTGCGGGGTGTCCATCCCGACCTGGACGACGGGCCCCCCGGCCCGGGAGCGGACGTCGTCGTGGGCCCGGGCGATCCGGGCGCCGAACCGGCGCCCGTGCTGGGGCAGGACCGTCCACCCCGCCGTCGCGGACCGGATCTGCGCGGCGTCGACGCCGTCGTCGATCCGCCCCGCCACGGCGAGGTAGCACCGCTCGGGCCCGAAGACCGCCGTGCACGTCTCGACGGTGTCGAGGAGGGCTGCCGCCGCGAGTCGGGCGGCCCGCTCGGGGCCCTCGGTCCGGGCGAGGCGGGTCTTCACCGCTCCGGGGACGGGCGCCTTGGCGAGGACGAGGAGGACCGCGCCCCGCGGGGCGGTGGCGCTCACGAGAGCACCCGCGCGAAGTCCCGGGCCGCGCGGAGCGAGCCCACGACCGAGCCGCTGACCTTCGACCTCGTCCCCGCCGCCCTCGGGGCGTAGCCGATGTCGTGCTCGCGGATCGACCACCCGGCTCGCTGGGCCTTGACGAGGAGCTCGACGGGGTAGCCGAAGCGGCGGTCCCGGACGTCGAGGGCGAGCAGGTCACGCCGCCGGGCGACCCGGGCGGGGGCGACGTCGTGGACGGTGAGGCCGGTCCGGCGGCGCAGCCACCAGAGGACGCACGCGTTCCCCGCCCGTGCGTGCCACGGCCACACCCCCGGCGCGGTCGGGCGGCGGCGCCCGACGGCGAGGGTCCGCGGGGGGCCGCCGGTGACGTCGGCGACGAGCGGGAGGAGGTCGTGCGGGTCGAACGAGCCGTCCCCGTCGAGGACGGCGACGACCTCGGAACGGGCGGCGAGAAGCCCGGCGTGGACGGCGGCGCCGTACCCGGGGGTGGCCTCGCGGACGACCCGGGCGCCGAGCCCCCGGGCGACGGCCGCGGTCGCGTCCCGCGAGGCGTTGTCGACGACGAGGACGGAGAAGCCGGCGGGCACCCGGACGAGGAGGTCGGGCAGGGCCGCCGCCTCGTCGCGACACGGAAGGACGAGCTCGCACCGAGACGTCATGACCCGACGCTAGGCGGCCGCGGTCCGGTGCGGGCCCGCCAACCCTTACGAAAGTCTGACCGTGGCCCGGACGCCCCCGAGAGGCCCGTCGCGTCGCGGCCCGGCGTGCGAGAGTCGTGCCCATGCCGTCGCTGCCGCGCCCGCCGCGCCCGGCGGCCGGCCTCGTCGTCGCCGGCGTCCTCGTCGTCGCCGCCGCGGTGGTCCCCGCGGCCACGGGCACCGACGTCGGGGCCGGGACGGCGCCCCCGCTCCAGGCGGACTGGGCGTTCCGGGTCGGCCCGGGGACGGCGCCCGCGCTCGCCGTCGCCGTCGTCGCCGCCACCGGGGGGCTCGCCGGGCCCGCGCGCCGGCTCGGCTGGGGGCGGCTCCTCCTCGCGACGTGGGTCCTCGGGGTCGTGTGGATGCTCTCGCTCGCTCTCGTCGACGGGGTCGGCGGGCTGGGACGGGTGCTCGACAGCGGGACCGAGTACCTCCAGACCGCCCGGTCGGTCGACGACGTGGGCGCGGCCCTGCGCCACTTCGTCGCGCGGATCCCGTTCACGCGTCCCGACCACTGGGCCGTCCACGTCGCGGGACACCCGCCGGGCGCGCTCCTCCTCTTCGTCCTCCTCGACCGGCTCGGGCTCGGGTCCGGCCTCGCCGCCGGCCTCGCCGTCGTCCTCCTCGCCGCGACGACCCCCCTCGGCGTCGCCGTGACGTGCCGGGCGCTCGGCGCGGAGGCGGACGTCCGACGGGCCCTCCCGGTCCTCGTCCTCGGCCCGTTCGCGCTGTGGCAGGCGGTCTCCGCCGACGGGGTGTTCGCCGCGACCGCCGCCTGGGGCCTCGCCGCCCTCGCCCTCGCCGCCCGGGGAGGGCAGCGGGCCTCGGCGGCGGCGCTGTGGTCCCTCCTCGCCGGGCTCCTCCTCGGCGGGGCCGTCCTGCTCTCCTACGGCCTCCTCCTCCTCGGTCCCCTCGCCGCAGCAGTCCTCCTCGCCGCCCGGAGGTGGAGGCCGCTGCCGGTCGTCGCCGCCGGGGCCGCGGGCATCGTCCTCGCCTTCGCGCACCTCGGGTACCGGTACTGGGAGGCCCTGCCCGTGCTCCGCGAGCGGTACTGGGCGGGGATCGCGAGCGAGCGGCCGAACGCCTACTGGGTGTGGGCCGACCTCGCCGTGCTCGTCCTCAGCGCGGGCCCGGTCCTCGCCGCCGCCCTCGCCTGGTCCGCACCGCGGATCCCCGCGCTGCTCCGTGCGCGCGAGCCGCTGACGACCCTCGCCGCGGGGGCCTGCCTCGCCGTCGTCGCCGCGGACCTCTCCCTCATGAGCAAGGCCGAGGTCGAGCGGATCTGGCTGCCGTTCGTCCCGTGGCTGCTCCTCCTCGCCGCGCGCCTGCCCCCGCGCTGGCTGAGCGCCGCCCTCGCCCTCCAGGTCGCTCTCGCGGTCATCCTCCAGCACGTCCTGCGGACCCCGTGGTGAGGGCGCCCGGGCGCGTGCGGGGGCGGTCAGCGACGGCCCGGGCGCAGGGGGTCGGTCGCGAACCGGGCGAGCCCCTCGGCGGGGCCGACCTCGGCGGTGAAGCCGAGCACGTCTCGCGCCCGGTCGGGGGAGGCGACGACGTGGCGGACGTCCCCGAGGCGGTAGCGTCCCGAGACGACCGGCTCGAGGCCCCCGCCGAGCCCCGCAGCGACGTCGAGGGCGACGTCGAGGACCGTCGTCGGCGTCCCCGAGCACACGTTGTACGCGGCGACCTCGCCGTCACCGAGGGAGGTGACCGCCCCGAGGGCACGGACGTTGGCGCGGGCGACGTCGCTGACGTGGACGAAGTCGCGCACCTGCCCGCCGTCCTCGAACACCTCCGGCGCCCGCCCCTGCTCGACCGCCGAGCGGAAGATCGCCGCGACGCCGGAGTACGGCGTGTCGCGGGGCATCCCCGGGCCGTAGACGTTGTGGTAGCGCAGCGACACCGCCCGCCCCCCGGTCTGCCGGGCCCATGCCGCGGCGTAGTGCTCCTGGGCGACCTTGCTCGCGGCGTAGGCGTTCCGCGGGTCGAGCGGGCTGTCCTCGTCGACGGGCGCCCACCGCAGGGACGCGCCGCAGGCGGGGCACGGGTTCTCGAAGCGGCCCGCGGCGAGGTCCGCGACCCGCCTCGGCCCCGGCCGGCTCCCCGGGGGGAGGTGGGCGGCGTCCTCGGGGCAGGCGTAGCGGCCCTCGCCGTAGACGACCATCGAGGAGGCCTGGACGAGGCGGGCGACCCCGGCCTCGTGCATCGCCGCGAGGAGGGCCGCCGTGCCGAGGTCGTTGTGGCCGGCGTACCGGGGCAGGTCGGCGGCGTCGAGACCGGCGCCGACCATCGCCGCCTGGTGGCAGACGGCGTCGACCCCCTCGAGGAGCCCCGCCCACCGGGTCGCCTCGCGGACGTCGAGCCGGTGGACCTCCCGACCCGGCCGGTCCCCCGGGGCCGAGGCGGCATCGGCCCGGGGGGGACGCCGGGACCGTGGGCCTCGGGGATGAAGGCGTCGACCCGGACGACGTCGTGGCCGGCGGAGGTGAGGGCGTCGTCGCACGCGGAGCCGACGAAGCCGGCCGAACCGGTGAGGAGGACCCGCATGGCACGAGTCTGCCCCGGCCGGGCCGGACCCGCCCGGCCGGAGCGAGCGAGGAGGGTGGGACCGGGCCCCGGGGCCGGGGGCGGGGCGTCCTACGATGACGCGGTGACCGACGAGCCCGTGCCGCCCCCCGACCTCCTTCGGCTGCGCTCGAGCATCGACAACATCGACGCCGCGCTCGTCCACCTCCTCGCCGAGCGGTTCAAGGCGACCCAGCTCGTCGGCGAGCTCAAGGCCCGCGAGCGGCTCCCGCCGGCCGACCCGGCCCGCGAGGAGCAGCAGATCGCCCGCCTCCGCCGGCTCGCCGACGAGGCCGGCCTCGACCCGCAGTTCGCGGAGAAGTTCCTCGGGTTCGTCCTCGAGGAGGTCATCCGCCACCACGAGGCGATCGCCGGCGCGCCCGCCGCCGAGCCCGGGACGCGGCGCACCCGCGGGCACGGCTGACCGCTCCGGCGACGGGCCGGGCGCGGTGGTGCCCCGGCCCGGAGGCGCCGCGCCGGTACAGTGAGGCGCGGTCCGCGCCCGACGCCGCGACGAGGAAGGGTCCCCCGAGCACGTGTACGTCAAGAGCCTGACCCTCAAGGGGTTCAAGTCGTTCGCCTCGGCGACGACGATGCGCCTGGAGCCCGGCATCACCTGCATCGTCGGGCCGAACGGCTCGGGCAAGTCCAACGTCGTCGATGCCCTCGCCTGGGTGATGGGGGAGCAGGGGGCGAAGTCGCTGCGCGGCGGCAAGATGGAGGACGTCATCTTCGCCGGGACGTCCGGGCGGGCTCCGCTCGGACGGGCCGAGGTGACGATGACGATCGACAACGCCGACGGTGCCCTGCCCATCGACTACACCGAGGTGACGATCTCGCGGACGATGTTCCGCAACGGGGGCTCGGAGTACGCGATCAACGGGACCTCGTGCCGGCTCCTCGACATCCAGGAGCTTCTCTCCGACAGCGGCATCGGGCGGGAGATGCACGTCATCGTCGGGCAGGGCCAGCTCGAGGCGGTCCTGCGCGCGACCCCCGAGGACCGGCGCGGCTTCATCGAGGAGGCCGCAGGGGTCCTCAAGCACCGCAAGCGCAAGGAGCGCGCCCTCCGCAAGCTCGAGACGATGGAGGCCAACCTCACCCGGGTGGCCGACCTCACGAGCGAGATCCGGCGCCAGCTCGGTCCGCTCGGTCGGCAGGCCGACGCCGCCCGCCGGGCCGCGGTCATCCAGACCGACGCGCGCGACGCCCGGCTTCGCCTCCTCGCCGACGACCTCGTCCAGCTCACCTCCCAGCTCGAGCGGGAGCGTGCCGACGAGAGCGCGCTCCTGCACCGGCGGGCGGCGCTGGAGGAGGACCTCGCGCGCCTGCGCGGCGACGTCGACGGCCTCGAGCGCGCCGCGACGGAGGCTGCCCCCGAGCTCGCCCGGGCGCACGAGCGCTGGGCCCGGCTCCAGTCCCTCAAGGACCGGCTCGAGTCGACCGCGTCGCTCGCCGCCGAGCGGGTCCGCCTCCTCGGCCAGGACGACGAGGACGAGAGCACGACCGGGCGCGACCCCGACGAGCTCCGGGCCCAGGCCGCCGACGCGCGCGCCTCCGAGGAGCGGCTCCTCGCCGAGGCCGCCCGGGTCACCACCACCCTCGAGGAGGCCGTCGCCGCCCGAGAGCGCGCCGAGCGGGCGCTCGCCGACGAGCAGCAGCGGCTCGCCCGGCTCGCCCGCGCCGCGGCCGACCGCCGCGAGGGCCTCGCGAAGCTCTCCGGCCAGGTCGGTGCCCGGCGTAGCCGGGTCGAGGCCGGCGAGGCCGAGATCGGCCGCCTCCGGGGGGTGGTCGAGGCCTCGCTCGCCCGTGCCGCGGAGGCCGAGCGGGACTTCGCCGCCCTCGAGGCGTCCGTCGCCGTCGACGAGGAGGGCGAGGAGGGGCTCGACGAGGCGTACGAGGAGGCGGCGAACGCCCACGAGCGTGCGGTCGCCGAGGTCGAGCGGCTCCGCGACGAGGAGCGGGCCGCCGAGCGGGACCGGACGTCGGCGACCGCCCGCCTCGAGGCCCTCGAGCTGAGCCTGCGGCGCAAGGACGGGGCCGAGGCCCTTCTCTCCGCCTCCGCGGAGGACCACGGCATCCTCGGGAGCCTCGCCGGGCTCCTCGGCGTCGAGCCCGGCCACGAGGCTGCCGTCGCCGCCGCCCTCGGATGGGCCTCGGACGCCCTCGCCGTCGCCTCGGCGCGGGGCGCCGCCCGCGCGGTCGGCGCCCTCCGCGACGACGACGCGGGCCGGGCGACCCTCCTCGTCGGCGAGAGCGCAGCCCCGAGCGACCCGGCGAGCTGGCCCGCGCTCGACGGGGCGGGCGTCTGGGCCCGCGAGGTCGTCACCGCCCCCGAGTGCGTCCGCCCGGCTGTCGACCAGCTCCTCGAGCGGGTCGCCCTCGTCCCCGGGAGCGACGTCGCGCTCGCCGTGCTCGACCGGGGGCTCGGCATCACCGCGGTCACCGCGGACGGCGACGTCTTCGGACCCGGGTACGTCCGGGGGGGAAGCAGCTCGAGCCCGAGCCTCATCGAGATCCAGTCGGCCGTCGACGAGACCCGCGGGGTCGTCGAGGAGGCGACCGGTCGGGGCGAACGGGCCCGGTTCGCCCTCGCCGCCGCCGAGCAGTCGGCCGCCGCCGCCGGCGAGCGGGTCGAGGCGGCACTCGAGCGGCTCCACGAGTCGGACGCCCGGATGGCCTCCGTCGCCGAGCGACTCGGCGATCTCGGCTCGGTCATCCGGTCGGCCCGCGCCGAGGCCGAGCGGACCGAGCGATCGGTCGCGGACGCGTCCGCGGCCCTCGACCGCGACCGGGACGAGCTCGCCGCCCTCGAGGAGCGCCTCGCCGGGGCGAGCGCCGACCCCGCCGAGGAGGAGCCGGGCGCCGACGAGCGGGAGCGGCTCGAGGACGAGGCGCGCCGGGCCCGGGCCGCCGAGACCGAGACGCGGCTCACGCTCCGGACGACCGAGGAGCGGGCCCGGGCACTCCGGGGGCGGGCCGACTCCCTCGAAGGCGCCGCCCGGAACGAGATCGCCGCCCGGGAGCGGCTGCGCGCCCGGCGGGACCGGCGTCGCCGGCAGGCCGGCGTCGCCGAGGCCGTCCGGGTCGGCGCGGTGGACGCCGGCATCCGGGTCGCCGTCGCCCTCGGCCGCGCGGAGGAGGCGCGCCGGGACGCCGAGGCCGACCGGGTCGAGCGCGACCGTGTCCTCGCCGAGGCGAGGACGGCGCTGACGGCGCGCCAGGACGAGCTGCGGGACCTCACCGACACCGTCCACCGCGACGAGGTCGCCCGGGCCCAGCAGGTCGCCCGGGTCGACCAGCTCCGCGACCGCGCCCTCGACGAGCTTGGCGTCGACCCCGACGTCCTCATGGAGGAGTACGGCCCCCACCAGCCCGTCCCGCCCGTCCCCGGACCCGACGACCCGGCCCCCGGCGAGGGCGCCAGCGCCGAGCGGCCCGGTCCCCAGCCCTACGTCCGCGAGGTCCAGGAGAAGCGGCTCGCCAAGGCCGAGCGAGGACTGCGGGCGCTCGGCAGGGTGAACCCGCTCGCCCTCGAGGAGTACGCAGCGCTCGAGGAGCGGCACGGGTTCCTCACGGCCCAGCTCGAGGACCTCAAGGCGTCCAAGCGCGACCTCCTCGACATCGTCCGGGAGGTCGACGAGCGGGTCGAGCAGGTCTTCGCCGAGGCGTTCGCGGACACCGCGGCCCAGTTCGAGGGGGTCTTCGCGCGGCTCTTCCCCGGGGGCGAGGGGCGCCTCGTCCTCACCGCCCCCTCGGACATGCTCACGACGGGCATCGAGGTCGAGGCCCGTCCTCCGGGGAAGAAGGTCAAGCGGCTCTCCCTCCTCTCGGGCGGGGAGCGCTCCCTCGTCGCCGTGGCCCTCCTCGTCGCGATCTTCAAGGCGCGCCCGAGCCCCTTCTACATCATGGACGAGGTCGAGGCCGCCCTCGACGACACGAACCTCGGCCGGCTCATCACGCTGTTCGAGGAGCTGCGCGACTCGAGCCAGCTCATCGTCATCACCCACCAGAAGCGGACGATGGAGGTCGCCGACGCCCTCTACGGCGTCTCGATGCGCGGCGAGGGGATCACGACCGTCGTCTCCCAGCGGATCCGCGACCTCGCCGACCAGCCCGCCCGACCGGCCATGACCCCCCTGCTCGACCCCTCCGCCTGACCCGGGAGGGCCGCCCGGCCCGCCTCCAGCCGGGGCCGGGTGCCCACGTGCCGGGTGTCGGGTTGAGTGGCGGTCCCCGGTGCGCGACCCTAGGGGCATGACCGCCCTCATCGTCGCGATGCTCGTCTGCCTCGGCGTCGCGGTCGCTGTCGTCGGGCTCGTCGCGATCCCGGCCCGCCGCCAGGGACGCCACCTCCTCACCCCGCGGGCCGCGGAGGTCGCGGACCGGGCCAGGCCGGCACGCGCCCGTGCCGCCGACGACGCCGACGACGCCGACGACGCCGACATCGACGAGGGCGTCGCCGGGTCCAGCCCGCGCCGGGACGACGGCCCGGGGCCGGGCGGGACCCGCCAGAGCGCCTGAGCCCGCCCCCGGGCAGGGCGGCACCTCCGGGTCGGGGGTGCGTGCGTGGTTGGATGGGTGACGTGTTCGACCAGATCTGGGCCTACATCGTCATCGGCGTCCTCGTGCTGATCGCCCTCGGGTGGTACGCCCTCGGCCTGCTCCGCGGCCGCGGAGGCAGGACCCGGCAGGCGCCCCCGACGGCCGCGCCCGAGGCGCCGCCCACGCAGCCACCACGCCCCGGGACCGGGACGACGGAGTCCTCGCCCGGTGCGGAGGTCGCCGACGTCGAGACCCTCCCCCCGGGGGAGACGGTCACCGAGGAGCCGCTCGCGCCCGCCGAGCCGACCGCGCCGCCGGTCGAGACGCCGTCGGCGCCCGCCGGTCGCCTCCAGCGGCTCCGGGCCCGGCTCGCCCGCTCCAACTCGGCGATCGGTCAGGGGCTGCTCGCGCTCCTCAGCCGCGGGGACCTCGACGAGGAGGCGTGGGAGGACGTCGAGGACACCCTCCTCGCCGCCGACCTCGGGGTCGAGGCGACGACCGAGCTCGTCGAGCACCTCCGGACCCGCGTCAAGGTCGAGGGCAACGCCGACGAGGCCACCGTGCGCAGGTGGCTCCGCGAGGAGCTCCTCGCCCTCGTCGACCCCGCGATGGACCGCTCCGTCGCCTCGAGCCGGGTAGACGGGCGTCCGGCCGTCGTCATGGTCGTCGGCGTCAACGGCACGGGGAAGACGACGACCGTCGGCAAGCTCGCCCGCGTCCTCGTCGCCGAGGACAAGGACGTCGTCCTCGGGGCCGCCGACACCTTCCGGGCCGCGGCCGCCGAGCAGCTCGAGACGTGGGGGGCCCGGGTCGGGGTCGCGACGGTGCGCTCCGACCGGGAGGGCGCCGACCCCGCGTCCGTCGCGTTCGACGCCGTCAAGGCGGCCGTCGAGCTCGAGTCCGACGTCGTCCTCATCGACACCGCGGGTCGGCTTCACAACAAGGTCGGCCTCATGGACGAGCTCGGCAAGGTCAAGCGGGTCGTCGAGAAGCGGTCGCCCGTCGACGAGGTCCTCCTCGTCCTCGACGCGACGACCGGCCAGAACGGGATGCGCCAGGCCGAGGTCTTCTCCGAGGTCGTCGACGTCACCGGGATCGTCCTCACCAAGCTCGACGGCACCGCGAAGGGCGGGATCGTCGTCGCGGTCCAGCGCAAGCTCGGGGTCCCGGTCAAGCTCGTCGGCCTCGGCGAGGGGCCGGACGACCTCGCCCCGTTCGACCCCGAGGACTTCGTCGACGCCATCATCGACTGACCGGGCTGACCGGGCTGACCGGGCTGACCGGGCTGACCGGCGACGAGGGCGGGCGTGCCGGCAGGGCGGACGATGCTCCGCGGGCGACCGTCCCGCCCGGTGGGGGTCCCACGATGCGAGACCTCCCCCCACCCGTAACGCGATGCTTACCCCGCGGGGGCGGTGCTAACACGGCTGTAACACGGAACCCCTCGTCCTGAAACGCCCGGCCAGAACAGTGGCGCCATGGAAAACGCACTCGACACCGGCACCACCGCCTGGATGTTGGCGAGCGCCTCGATGGTCCTCCTCATGACCCCCGGGCTCGCGCTGTTCTACGGCGGCATGGTGCGCACGAAATCCGTCCTCAACATGATGATGATGTCCTTCGGCGCCATCGGGGTCGTCGGCGTCGTCTACGTCCTCTGGGGCTGGTCGATGTCCTACGGCGGTTCCTCCATCGGGGGGGTCTTCGGCAACCCGTTCACCCAGTTCGGCCTCAACGGGACGATCACCGACGCGGCCGGCAACATGATCATCACCGACGGTCTCCCCGCGAGCGTCAGCGTGGCGTTCCAGGTGACCTTCGCCATCATCACCGTCGCCCTCATCTCGGGGGCCATCGCCGACCGTGCGAGGTTCGGGACGTGGCTCGTCTTCGCGGGGATCTGGGTCACCCTCGCGTACTTCCCCATGGCGCACATGGTCTGGAACGGCGGTCTCCTCAGCGGTGACGGCCCGTTCACCTTCGGCGGGGCGGCCCCGATCGACTTCGCCGGCGGAACCGTCGTCCACATCAACGCCGGGATGGCCGGGCTCGTCCTCGCCCTCATCGTCGGCAAGCGCAAGGGCTTCGGGTCGACGGCCATGCGCCCGCACAACCTCCCCCTCGTCATGATCGGAGCCGGGCTGCTCTGGTTCGGCTGGTTCGGCTTCAACGCCGGCTCCGAGCTCGCGGCGGACGGGACCGCGGGCCTCGCCTGGGTCAACACGACGACCGCGACGTGCGCGGCGATGCTCGGCTGGCTCGCCCTCGAGCGGCTCCGGGACGGGCACGCGACCTCCCTCGGGGCCGCGTCCGGCGCCGTGGCCGGGCTCGTCGCGATCACCCCGGCCTGCGGGTCGATCTCCCCGCTCGGCGCGATCCCGCTCGGCTTCCTCGCCGGCATGATCTCGGCATGGGCGGTCAGCCTGAAGTTCCGGTTCGGCTTCGACGACTCCCTCGACGTCGTCGGGGTCCACCTCTTCGCCGGGCTCTGGGGCACGCTCGCCATCGGGCTGTTCGCGACCGACACCGGGCTGCTGTACGGCGGGGGCCTCGCCCAGCTCGCCATCCAGGCGATCATCGCGCTCTGCGCCGTCGCCTTCTCCGGGGTCGTCACCCTCGTCGTCGGGATGGCCCTCAAGGTGACCATGGGCTGGCGCGTCAGCGACGACGACGAGGTCGCGGGCATCGACCAGGCCATCCATGCCGAGACCGGCTACGACCTCGCGTCGCTCGGCGCGAGCCGGACAGGGTCCGGCGGCGGCCACGTGTCCGCGGCCGGCCCCGGCGGCACCCCCACGAGGACCGAGGAGGTCATCGCATGAAGCTCGTCACGGCGATCATCAAGCCGCACCAGCTCGACGAGGTCAAGGAGGCCCTCGAGGCCTACGGCATCGCGGGCATGACCATCAGCGAGGCGAGTGGGTACGGGCGCCAGCGCGGACACAGCGAGGTGTACCGCGGCGCCGAGTACAACGTCGACTTCGTCCCGAAGGTGCGGGTCGAGGTCCTCGTCGAGGACTCCGACGCCTCCTCCCTCGTCGACGTCATCGTCAAGGCCGCCCAGACCGGGCGGATCGGCGACGGGAAGGTCTGGACCGTCCCCGTCGAGGACGTCGCCCGGGTCCGGACCGGCGAGCGGGGCGGAGAGGCCCTCTGAGAGGCAGGACCGACATGAGCCTCGAGCAGGTGGACGTGCGCTCCGCGCGGCTCGACCTCGCCGGCACCCGCAGCTTTGCGGCTGCGGGTGCCGGCCCCCCCAGACGACAGGCGCTCGGGGACTTCACCCGCGACTGGCTCACCCACCTCTGGCGGGACGCCGTCGCGGCGGGGCCGCGGTACGGCGTCGCCCTCGCCGCGGTGGGCTCGCTCGGCCGCGGGGACGGCGGGCCGCTGAGCGACCTCGACCTCGTCCTCCTCCACGACGGACGCTCGGTCCGGGGGGCCGACCTCACGGCGCTCGCCGACCGCATCTGGTACCCGGTCTGGGACGGCAAGGCCAAGCTCGACCACAGCGTCCGCACCGTCGCCCAGTGCCGCAGCGTCGCCGCGGACGACCTCACCGCCGCCGTCGGCCTCCTCGACCTCGACTGGGTCGCCGGGGACGAGGAGATCGTCACCGCGGCCCGGGCGACGGTCGCCCACGACTGGCGGGCGAACGCCCGCAAGCGCCTCCCGCAGCTCCTCGAGAGCATCGACGCCCGGCACGCGCGGCACGGCGAGCTCTCCCAGGAGGTCGAGCCCGACCTCAAGGAGGCGCACGGCGGGCTGCGCGACATGACCGTTCTGCGTGCGCTCACCGCGGCCTGGCTCACCGACCGGCCCCGCGGCGGGGTCGACGAGGCCCACGGCCGGCTCCTCGACGTCCGCGACGCCCTCCACGTCGTCACCGGGAGGGGGCGGGAGCGGCTCGGCCGCGAGGAGCACGACGCCGTCGCCGCGCTCCTCGGGTTCACCGACGCCGACGAGATGCTCACCGTCGTCTCGGGGTCGGCCAGGACGATCGCGTACGCCGTCGACGGCACCGTCCGGCGCGCCCGGCAGTCCCAGCGTGCCCGCTCGCTGCGGGTCGGCCCCCGTCGTCCACAGATGGCCCCGCTCGGGTACGGGCTCTTCCGGCACGACGGGGAGGCCGTCCTCGGGGCGAGCACCGTCGTCGCGAGCGACCCGACCCTTCCGCTCCGGGCCGCCGTCGTCGCCGCCCGGGCCGGGCTCCCGATCGCCCCGCGGACCCTGACCAACCTCGCCCTCGCCCCCGACCTCCCCAACCCGTGGCCGGAGCTCGCCCGGAGCCTGTTCGCCGACCTCCTCGCCGCCGGTCCCGGCCTCGTGCCGGTGTGGGAGGGGCTCGACGAGGTCGGCCTCGTCGAGCGCTGGATCCCCGAGTGGGCCGACGTCCGTTCGCGGCCCCAGCGCAGCCCGGTCCATCGCCACACGGTCGACCGGCACCTCCTCCAGACCGTCGTCGAGGCGGGGACGCTCGTGCGCGAGGCGGGCCGGGCGGACCTCCTCCTCCTCGGCGCCCTGCTCCACGACATCGGCAAGGTCCGGGGCGCCCACGACCACAGCGTCGCCGGGGCCCCGATCGCCGAGCGCATCCTCGCTCGGTCGGGACACGGCCCGGACGACGTCGCCACCGTCGGCCGACTCGTCCGCGAGCACCTCACGCTCATCGACCTCGCCACCCGCCGCGACCTCGACGACCCGTCGACCGTCGCCGCCGCGCGGGCCGCCGCGGGGGAGGACCCCGACACCCTCGACCTCCTGCGGGCCCTGACCGAGGCGGACGCCCGCGCGGTGGGCCCGCACGCGTGGACCGAGTGGCGCTCGACCCTCGTGGACCGGCTCACCGCCGCCGTCCGGGGCACGCTCGTCGGGGGGGTCGCCGTGACCCCCCGGCCGGACCCGGTCGTCGTCACCGGGGAGACCCTCGAGGCGGTCGCCGGGGGCGAGCCCCACGTCGTCGTCCGCGGCGTCGGCGGCGTCCACCGGGTCGACGTCTTCGACCGGGACCGGATCGGCCTGTTCGCCGACACCGCCGGCCTCCTCGCCGCCCACGGCCTCACCGTCCGGACCGCGGTCCTGCGGACCGTCGACGGTGTCGCCGCGGACGAGTGGCACGTCGAGGCCCCGAGCGGGGAGGCGCCCGACGCCGGGCGCATCGCCCGGGGGCTCGCCCGGCTCGCCGGCGGTGACCGCGCACCCCTCCAGTCCCTCGACCGGCGGCGGACCTTCCGCTCTCCCCGGCCGCAGGCGATGGGGGCACCCGGGCAGACGCGGGCGCTCGTCGTCCCGGGCGCCGCCGACGGCGCGACCGTTCTCGAGGTCCGCACCCAGGACCGGCCGGGCCTCCTCCACGAGCTCGGGATGACCTTCGCCCGGGCGAGCCTGTGCGTCCGGTCCGCGCACATCGCGACCTACGCGGGACAGACGCTCGACACGTTCTACGTCACCGAGTTCGGCGGCCGACGGCTCAGCCCGGGCAAGGTCGCCCAGATGGTCTCCATGGTCATCGACACCTGCGACGACGTCGAGGGCTAGCCCACCGGGCCCACCGGGCCCACCGGGACGGCCGGGACGGCCGGGACGGCCGGACGCCTGGGAGCGGTTAGCCTTGTCCGGTGTTCACGAGCCTCTCCGACCGACTGACAGCCACCTTCGCGAACCTCCGGGGCAAGGGGCGGCTGAGCGAGTCCGACGTCAACAAGACGGTCCGGGACATCCGGATGGCCCTCCTCGAGGCCGACGTCGCCCTGCCCGTCGTCAAGGAGTTCACCCACGCCGTCCGCGAGCGCGCCCTCGGGGCCGAGGTGTCCGGGGCCCTCAACCCGGCCCAGCAGGTCATCAAGATCGTCAACGACGAGCTCGTCGACATCCTCGGTGGCCAGACCCGCACGATCCAGCACGCGAAGACGCCTCCGACCGTCATCATGCTCGCCGGCCTCCAGGGCTCCGGGAAGACGACGCTCGCCGGGAAGCTCGCGGCCTGGCTCAAGGAGCAGGGCCACACCCCGATGCTCGTCGCCGCCGACCTTCAGCGGCCGAACGCCGTCACCCAGCTCGAGGTCGTCGGGGAGCGGGCCGGCGTCCCCGTCTTCGCGCCGGAGCGCGGGAACGTCGGAGGCCACGACGCCGTCGCGGCGACGGGGGAGGGGACCCGGTCGTTCGGGGACCCCGTCGGGGTGTCCAGGCAGGGCGTCGAGGCGGCCCGCCAGCGCCAGCACGACGTCGTCATCGTCGACACCGCCGGCCGGCTCGCCGTCGACGCCGCCCTCATGCAGGAGGCGGCCGAGATCCGGGCGGCCGTCGCGGCCGACGAGGTCCTCTTCGTCATCGACGCGATGATCGGCCAGGCCGCCGTGGAGACGGCGCAGGCGTTCCAGGACGGAGTCGACGTCACCGGCGTCGTCCTCACCAAGCTCGACGGCGACGCCCGCGGCGGCGCCGCGCTCTCCGTCGCCAAGGTCACCGGACGGCCCATCATGTTCGCCTCGACGGGCGAGCAGGTCCGCGACTTCGAGGTCTTCCACCCCGACCGGATGGCCTCGAGGATCCTCGACATGGGGGACGTCCTCACCCTCATCGAGCAGGCCGAGAAGGCGTTCGACCGCGAGCACGCGGACGAGATGCAGCGGAAGTTCCTCGCCGAGGAGGACTTCACCTTCGACGACTTCCTCCAGCAGATGTCCGCCATCAAGAAGATGGGCTCGCTCAAGCAGATGCTCGGGATGATGCCGGGCATGGGACAGATGAAGGCCCAGCTCGACTCCCTCGACGAGCGCGAGTTCGACCGGGTCGAGGCGATGGTCCAGTCGATGACCCCCTTCGAGCGCACCCACCCGAAGCAGATCAACGGTTCCCGCCGGGCCCGCATCGCCAAGGGGTCCGGGGTCACGGTGTCCGAGGTCAACGGCCTCCTCGAGCGGTTCGGCGAGGCCCAGAAGCTCATGAAGCAGCTCGCCCGGGGCGGGGGGATGCCGGGGATGCCGGGGATGCCGGGCGTCGGAGGCGGCCGGCGCAAGGGCAAGCAGCAGCCGCAGCGGAAGAAGAGCAAGTCCGGCAACCCCGCGAAGCGGGCGGCCGAGGAGCGGGCCGCGCGGGAGAAGGCGAGCCAGCGACCGGGTGGCGGGTCCGCGTTCGGCGCGGGGGCGACCGCCTCCGGTGACGGCGACCTCGATCCGAGCCAGCTCCCCAAGGGCTTCGAGAAGTTCCTCGGCAGCTGACGGCGCCGCGCCGGGGGGCCGCGACGCCGTCCCCCTTGCCGGCCCGTCGACCTCGCCGTCCTGCTGACCCGTGCCTGGGGCCCCGCGTGGCGGCGCGGATGGTGGCGCTCAGGTGGTCGTGATCGCAACCACCGCTGCGCCACCATCGGCGGCGTCACCCCGTCACCCCGTCACCCCGTCACCCCGTCACCCCGTCACCCCGTCACCCCGTCACCCCGTCACCCCGTCACCCCGTCACCCCGTCACCCCGTCACCCCGTCACCCCGTCACCCCGTCACCCCGTCACCCCCCCCGAGCCACGGCCACCGGGGCGTCGCTGTGACCGGGGACGGGGGCGGGAGGCCGCCACCGCGGCGGTGCGCTCGAGCCGGAGGAGCACCCCACGCGGGTCGGCGCGGACGTCGGCGGGCGTCACGCCGGCGACGACGACGCCGGCTGCCGTGAGCTCGCCGTCCCGCCGGACCGTCTCGTCCCACTGCCGGCCGCTGCTGTGGTACCGGCGGGAGTGGACCAGGACCGCCATGGCGACCTCGTCGACCCAGAGGTCCGGCGAGACGAGCCGGCGCCCGTCCGCGGCGGCGAGGGCCGGGTTGGGCCAGGCGCCACGGAGGACCGGAGAGTGGCGCATGAGCGCGAGCAGCCGCCCCTCGGGGAGGGACCAGACGCCCTCGGCCGCCTCGAGGAGTCCCCGGCGCGTGGCCGCCGACCCCCTCCGGTTGCACCGGCACAGCCACTCGTGGAGATCGGCGACGCTCGCGACCCGGCGCTGGACGGCCTCGACGACGATCGCTCGCGCCGCCTCCTCGCCCGGGGCGCGCAGCGCGGCATCGACGACCGACCGCGGCGGTGAGGAGACGCTCAACGCGCCCGCCCGGAGGACCTCGTCGTGCAGGTGGGTGCGCCGCACGTCGACCCAGCCGACCCGACGGGCCCGGCGAGGCGGCGGCACCAGTGTCGTGACGACGCCGTGCTCCTCCGCGGCGGTCACCCCGTGGTAGCGCGCGGCCGAGGTGGCTGAGATGACGCCCCCCGGTCCGACGAGGAGCTGGGCGGCGACGAGCCGGGTCGCCCAGCTCGGTGCTGCCAGGTTGAGCTGGACGACACCCGGCAGGAGCATGCGCCACCGCCGTCCGACGTTCCAGCGAACCGCCGCCCGCGACACCCCAGCCTCGTGGAGCTGGCTGCGGGTGACGACACCGAGCTGGTCTCGGGCGAGGTCACGGACGTCGTCGGGAAGCACCATGCGGCGACAGGCTTCCCCACGGCGACCTGGGCGACGCGGGCGGTCGCCCGCACGGTGGACCGCGGGACGGGCGCTCCAGGGCTGTGGACCCCGGCTCGGCGCCGTGGCGGCGCCGATGGTGGCGCCGAGATGGCTGCGATCGCAACCGGCCGCGCGCCACCATCGGCGCTCCCACCGGGCCGGGCCGACGCGGGGCTGCGGGCTCGGGCGGGAGATCCTGGCCGGCCTCGTCTAGGGTCGGGTGCCATGACGGCACCGGTGCTCCACGTCACGGGACGCGTCCTCGTCGGGCCCGAGGAGGTCCGCGACGACCTCTGGGTGGTCGACGGCCGGGTCTCGTGGACGCCGCCCGCCCGAACCGAGGGCGCCGAGACGGTCTCCGGCTGGGTCCTCCCCGGTCTCGTCGACGCGCACTGCCACATCGGGCTCGGCCCCGAGGGCGAGGTCGACGCCGCGACGACGCAGGCGCAGGCGGTCACCGACCGCGACGCCGGGGTCCTCCTCATCCGGGACGCGGGGTCCCCCGCCGACACCCGGTGGATCGACGGCCGGGACGACCTGCCCGTCGTCATCCGGGCCGGGCGGCACATCGCCCGGACGAAGCGCTACATCCGCAACTACGCCCACGAGGTCGAGCCCGACCAGCTCGTCTCCCGGGTCCGGGCGGAGGCGCGCGCCGGGGACGGCTGGGTCAAGCTCGTCGGCGACTGGATCGACCGCGAGGTCGGCGACCTCACCCCGTGCTGGCCCCGCGACGTCCTCGCCGACGCCGTCGCCGCCGCCCACGAGGAGGGGGCCCGGGTCACGGCGCACTGCTTCGGGGAGGAGTCCCTGCGGGACTTCGCCGCGGCCGGGACCGACTGCATCGAGCACGCGACCGGGCTCGAGCCGGACACGATCGAGGCGTTCTCGGCGCAGGGGGTCGCCATCGTCCCGACCCTCGTCAACATCGCGACGTTCCCGCGAATCGCCGAGCCGGCCCGCGAGAAGTACCCCGACTACCACGCGCACATGCTCGACCTCCACCGTCGGCGGCACGAGACCGTCGGTGCGGCCCGCGACGCGGGCGTCGCGGTGTACGTCGGCACCGACGCCGGCGGGTCGCTCGCCCACGGCCTCGCCGCGCAGGAGGTCTGCGAGCTCCGGGCCGCCGGGATGAGCCCCACCGAGGCGGTCGGCGCGGCGACCTGGGACGCCCGGGCGTGGCTCGGCCGTCCGGGCCTCGAGGAGGGCGCTCCCGCCGACCTCCTCGTCCTCCCGGACGACCCGCGCGCGGACGTGGCCGTCCTCAGCCACCCGCGGGCGGTCGTCCTCCGGGGCCGCGTCGTCGCCTGAGCGGACGTGGCCCCGGGGGGAGGGCCCTCGTGGCGGGTCGCGCGGGGGAGCCTGCTCAGTCGGCCCGGAAGAGCTCGGCCTCCCGGGCCGCGGGGACGGCGACGGACTCGCGGCGGTGTGCGGCGACGGAGTACGTCACCGCCGCGGCCCACACGAGGGCGACGGCGGCGTACGTCGTCCACCGCACCGGGGCGCCCGCGGCGAGCCAGTCGCTCGTGAGGAGGGTCCGGGCGTTGGTGAGGATGATGAGCCCGCCGACGGCCGAGCCGAGGACGCGCGGCGGGACGTGCCGGACGAGCCAGGCCGCGACCGGGGCCGCGACGAGGCCGCCGGCGAGCAGCGCGAGCGCCCACGCCGGGTTGATGCCCTGGGTGCCGAGCGCGAGGAGGAACCCGGCGCTCGCGGCGACGGAGACGAGGAACTCGCTCGTGTCGATCGACCCGATGACCTTGCGCGGCTCGAGCCGGCCGCTCGCGAGGATCGCCGGGGTGCCGACCGGACCCCAGCCCCCGCCCCCGGTCGCGTCGACGAACCCCGCGAAGAGCCCGAGCGGGCTGAGGAACCGCTTCCGGAGCGGCTGCCCGAGCCGGTCGGTCCGCAGGCCACGGACGGTGAACCGGACGAGGACGTATGCGCCGAGCGTGAGGAGGACGAGCGACATGAGCGGCTTGGCCGTGCTCGTGTCGAGGGAGCTGAGCACGGTCGCGCCGAGGAACGACCCGAGCGCGCCCGGGATGCCGATCTTGAGGACGACCGCCCAGTCGACGTTCCCGAAGCGCCAGTGCGAGGCGCCGGACATGAGCGTCGTCCCGATCTCGGCGAGGTGGACGGTCGCCGAGGCGGCGGCCGGGTTCGTGCCGACGGCGAGGAGCAGGGTCGTCGTCGTCACCCCGTACGCCATGCCGAGGCTGCCGTCGACGAGCTGGGCCGCGAGCCCGACGAGGGCGAGCAGGACGAGCTTGCGCAAGGTTCCTCCAGTGTTGGTAATTCCTATAGGAAAAGTAGGAGTATGTAGGTCCGCTCCCGCCTGGGCAAGTACCGGGGGCCCGGAGCGCCGCCCCGGGGGGGCGGATGGGGGCCCGGCGGCGGCTGTCCCTCGGGCGTGGCCCGGCCGGCGGAGCCCGGCTCTGCGGGGTGCGGCGCGTCCGTGCGACAGGATGGGGGCGTGGACATCTCTGCGCGCACCGACTACGCGGTCCGGGCCCTGCTCATGCTCGCCGAGCGGCAGGCGTCCTCCCTCGGGCCGGCGTCCACCGACGAGCTCGCCCGCCAGCAGGAGCTCCCCCGGAAGTTCCTCGAGGCGATCCTCGCGGACCTCCGCCGCGCGGGGATCGTCGCGAGCCAGCGGGGGCCCGCGGGCGGGTACCTCCTCGCCCGGCCGGCCGCGGAGGTGAGCGTCGGGTCGGTCTTCCGGGCGGTCGCGGGGCCGCTCGCCGAGGTCCGCGGGCTGCGTCCGCACGAGACGGCGTACGCGGGGGTCGCGAGCCACCTGCCGACGCTCTGGGTCGCGGTCCGGTCGAGCCTGCGCCGGGTGCTCGACGAGACGAGCCTCGACCAGCTCCGCACGGGCGACCTGCCCGAGCACGTCCGGGCGCTCGCTGAGGAGCCCGACGCGTGGCGGAGCCGGTGACGTCCGGTTTCCGGTCAGGGCGGGCGGTCTGGCAGAATGACCGGCTGTACCCGTCCGGTCGGGGCCCCTCTCACTCCGGCGGAACGTGTCCACAGAGCGTCGTCACCGCCGCGTGTTCCCCACCCGGGGGTGACGCCGACTCGACCCGCACCAGAAACAGGAGACACCACAGCTGTGGCCGTCAAGATTCGTCTGAAGCGCATGGGCAAGATCCGTGCCCCGTTCTACCGTGTCGTCGTCATGGACTCCCGCACCAAGCGGGACGGGCGTGCGATCGAGGAGATCGGCAAGTACCACCCGACCGCAGAGCCGTCGCTCATCGACATCGACTCCGAGCGGGCGCTCTACTGGCTCGGCCAGGGTGCGCAGCCGACCGAGGCCGTCGCCGCCCTGCTCAAGGTCACCGGCGACTGGCAGAAGCACACCGGCGGCCCCGGCGCCGAGGGCACCCTCAAGGCCCCGGCCCCCAGGCCGAACAAGAAGGAGCTCTACGAGGCGGCCGTCGCCAAGGCCGGTTCCGGGGACGGCGCGGGCTCGACCGCGACCACCCCGCGGAAGAAGTCCGCCAAGGCTGAGACTGCCGAGACTGCCGAGGCTCCCGCCGAGGGCGCCGAGAAGGCCGAGGGCTGACCGTGCTGGAGGAGGCCCTCGAGCACCTCGTGACCGGCATCGTCGACCACAAGGACGACGTCGTCGTGCGCCAGAAGGACCTCCGCCGCGGGTCCGTCCTCGAGGTCCGCGTCCACCCCGACGACCTCGGTCGCGTCATCGGGCGCTCTGGACGCACCGCGACCGCGCTGCGGACCGTCCTCAGCGCGCTCGCCGGCGGCCAGAACGTCCGGGTCGACATCGTCGACACCGACCGCCAGGACTGACCGCCAGGACTGACCGCCACCGGCGTCCAGGCAGTCCGACACCTCCGGGGTGTGCCGGGAGCGAGGCTTCCGGCACACCCCGGAGTCGTCCTCACCCCACCCAGCCCGAGGAGCGAGATGGACCGAGAGATGCTCGTCGTCGCCCGGGTCGGTCGCGCCCACGGACTCCGGGGCGAGGTCACCGTCGAGCTGCACACCGACGACCCCGGGGGACGGTTCGTCCCGGGGGCGGTCTTCGCGACGCAGGCCCGGGCGGGCTCCGGCGTCCCGGTCGAGCTCACCCTCGCGAGCGCCCGCCGACACCGCGAGACGTGGCTGCTCGGCTTCGTCGAGGTGCCCGACCGGACCGGTGCTGAGGGGCTGCGGGGCACCCGTCTCCTCGCCGAGGCGGACGAGGGCGCCCCCGAGGACGACGCGTGGTACGAGGACGACCTCGTCGGTCTCGTCGCCGTCAGCCCGTCGGGGGAGACCCTCGGGGAGGTCGTCGGCCTCGAGGTCGGCCCGGGCCAGGACCGGCTCCTCCTCAGGCTCACCGACGGGTCGCCCGCGCTCGTCCCCCTCGTCGCGGCGATCGTCCCCGAGGTCGACGTCGAGACGCGCCGCGTCGTCGTCGACGCACCCAGGGGACTTCTCGACCTCGGACGTCCGGGACCGGAGGCCTGACCGTGCGGATCGACGTCGTGACGATCTTCCCCGACTACCTCGCCCCCCTCGACCTCTCCCTCATCGGGCGGGCCCGCCGGGAGGGGCTGCTCGACGTCCACGTCCACGACCTGCGCGACTTCGCCCACGACCGGCACCGGACCGTCGACGACACCCCGTACGGGGGAGGGGCGGGGATGGTCATGAAGCCCGAGCCGTGGGCGCAGGCCCTCGCCCACGTCCTCACGAAGCGCCCCGGGGAACGGCCCCATCTCCTCGTCCCGACCCCCTCCGGCACGCCGTTCTCGCAGGGCGCCGCCCGCGACCTCGCGGAGGAGGACTGGCTGCTCTTCGCGTGCGGCCGCTACGAGGGGATCGACGAGCGGGTGT
Source organism: uncultured Actinomycetota bacterium (assembly GCA_963783735.1). Taxonomy (GTDB): domain Bacteria; phylum Actinomycetota; class Actinomycetes; order Actinomycetales; family Dermatophilaceae; genus CAWDAQ01. Next base: position 203,271 of record CAWAOO010000002.1, read on the forward strand.
ACGAGCACGCCGCAGCCGACCTCGGTCTCGAGGTGTCCCTCGTCTCGCTCGGCGACTACGTCGTCAACGGGGGCGAGGTCGCCGTCCTCGCCGTTGTCGAGGCCGTCGCCCGGCTCCTCCCCGGCGTCATCGGCAACGCCGAGTCGCTGGTCGAGGAGTCCCACGAGGACGGGCTGCTCGAGTACCCCGTCTTCACGAAGCCGGCGGTCTGGGAGGTCGGCGACAGCGTCCGTGCCGTCCCCGACGTCCTCCTCTCCGGCGACCACGGGCGGATCGCCGCGTGGCGGCACGCCCAGCGCCTCGAGCGGACGGCGAGCCGCCGCCCGGACCTCCTCGTGCCGGCGCCCGAGCGGCGCACGGCGCACGGCGCGCCGGGCCGGTAGGCGAGGATGGCCCCGATGCCCTCTCCCGGCCCCCCGCTCACCGACCTCCTCCCCCCACGGGGCACGCCCGCCGACCCCGACGACCTCTACTCCGGCTTCGCCGACTGGGCGGCCGGCCGGGGGACGAGGCTCTACCCCCACCAGGAGGAGGCGGTCATCGAGCTGCTCAGCGGCTCGAACGTCATTCTCGCCACCCCGACCGGCTCGGGGAAGTCGCTCGTCGCGACCGCCGCCCACCTCGCCGCCCTCGCCGACGACCGGGTGAGCTTCTACACCGCCCCGATCAAGGCGCTCGTCAGCGAGAAGTTCTTCGCGCTCTGCGACCTCCTCGGCGCCGACAACGTCGGCATGCTCACCGGCGATGCCGCCGTCAACCCGGACGCGCCCGTCATCTGCTGCACCGCCGAGGTCCTCGCGAACATCGCCCTCCGGGAGGGGGCCTCGGCCGACGTCGGGCTCGTCGTCATGGACGAGTTCCACTTCTACTCCGAGCCCGACCGCGGCTGGGCCTGGCAGGTCCCGCTCCTCGAGCTCCCCCAGGCCCAGTTCCTCCTCATGTCGGCGACCCTCGGCGACGTCACCCGGTTCGTCGACGACCTCACCCGGCGGACCGGCCGGGACACCGCGGTCGTCGCGGACGCCGAGCGGCCCGTACCGCTGAGCTTCGCGTGGTCGACGACCCCCCTCCACGAGACCCTCGAGGAGCTCCTCACGACCCACCAGGCGCCGGTCTACGTCGTCCACTTCACCCAGGCCGCGGCCCTCGAGCGCGCCCAGGCGCTCATGTCGCTCAAGGTGCTCGACCGCGGCGAGAAGGAGGCGATCGCCGAGCGGATCGGCGGGTTCCGGTTCACCGCCGGCTTCGGGCGGACGCTCTCCAAGCTCGTCCGGCACGGCATCGGGGTCCACCACGCCGGGATGCTCCCGCGGTACCGCCGGCTCGTCGAGCAGCTCGCCCAGGACGGCCTCCTCAAGGTCATCTGCGGCACCGACACCCTCGGGGTCGGGATCAACGTCCCCATCCGCACGGTCCTCTTCACCGGCCTGAGCAAGTTCGACGGCTCCCGCCAGCGGCTCCTCCGCTCCCGGGAGTTCCACCAGATCGCCGGCCGGGCGGGCCGGGCCGGGTTCGACACGAGCGGGTACGTCGTCGTCCAGGCGCCCGAGCACGTCATCGAGACCGAGAAGGCCCTCGCCAAGGCCGGGGACGACCCGAGGAAGCGCCGCAAGGTCCAGCGCGCCAAGGCCCCCGACGGGTTCGTCGGGTGGACCGAGCAGACCTTCGACAAGCTCGTCGAGAGCGCGCCCGAGTCGCTCGTCTCCCGGATGCGGGTCACCCACGCGATGATCCTCGGCGTCGTCTCCCGCGAGGGCGACCCCCTGCCCTCGATGCGCCGGCTCCTCCGCGACAACCACGAGGACGCGCGCGGCCAGGCGCGCCTGTCCCGGCGGGCGGTGACACTCACCCGGAGCCTCCTCGACTCCGGGGTCCTCGAGCGGCTCCCCGAGCGGGACGCCACCGGGCGGACCCTCCGGGTGACCGGCGACCTCCAGGAGGACTTCGCCCTCAACCAGCCACTCGCCCCGTTCGCGCTCGCCGCCCTCGAGGTCCTCGACGAGGGGTCGCCGACGTTTGCCCTCGACGTCGTCTCCGTCGTCGAGGCCGTCCTCGACGACCCGCGCCCGCTCCTCCTCGCCCAGCAGTTCGCCGCCCGCGGGGAGGCGGTGGCCGAGATGAAGGCCGATGGCGTCGAGTACGAGGAGAGGATGGAGCTCCTCGAGGAGGTCACCTGGCCGAAGCCGCTCGAGGACCTCCTCACCGCGACCCTCGAGATCTTCCGGCAGGGCCACCCGTGGGTGTCCGAGGACGCGCTCTCCCCGAAGTCGGTCGTCCGGGAGATGTACGAGCAGGCGATGAGCTTCGGCGACCTCGTCCGCCGCTACCAGCTCAACCGCTCGGAGGGGGTCGTCCTGCGCTACCTCTCCGACGCCTACCGGACGCTGCGGCACACCGTCCCCGACGCCCGCAAGACCGAGGAGCTCGAGGACCTCATCGCCTGGCTCGGCGAGACGGTGCGGCAGACCGACTCCTCGCTCCTTGACGAGTGGGAGGCGCTGACCTCGCCGGAGGCGACCGGCGGCGGTCCGGTGCCGGGGGAGGCGCGGGCGCGCCCGGCCCGGCCCGTCACGGCGAACGAGCGAGCGTTCCGGGTGATGGTCCGCAACGCGATGTTCCGGCGGGTCGAGCTCGCCGCCCGGGACCGGTGGGAGGAGCTCGGGGGTCTCGAGGCGGCGGCCGCCGACCTCACCGACCCACCACGGGACGTCCTCATGCCGGCCGAGGCCTGGGACGACGCGCTCGAGGCGTACTTCGCCGAGCACGCGACGATCGGCACCGACGCCGACGCCCGCGGCCCGACCCTGCTCCAGATCACGCCCGAGCGGGGGACCCCGCCGGGGACGAAGGTCGTCGTCGCGGCCGACGGGCGCACCGAGGCGCGGGCCGGGGAGCACCGGCTCTGGCGGGTCCGGCAGGCGCTCGCCGACCCCGAGGGCCACCACGACTGGGGGATCGAGGCGACCGTCGACCTCGACGCCTCCGACGAGGTCGGCGACCTCGTCCTCGCCGTCACCGGCGTCGTCCGGCTCTGACCGCCCCCACTTCTTGCCCGGACGGCCGCCTCCGGCGGCCGCCGGGCGCGATCCGCGCGGCCCGGTGGGCACGAAGTCAGCGGGCCAGGGAGCTCTGGAGGTCGTCGGGGAGGAGGAGCCGGCGCCGGAGGAGCTGCTCGGCGACCGCCGTCGTCACCGCCTGGGTGGCGAGGATGCCGACGAGGACGACGAGCTGGGCGGTCGCCGCCTGGGCGGGGGTCCCGCCGCCGAGGAGGACGCCGATGAAGGCGCCGGGGAGGGTGACGACCCCCGCGGTCTTCACCTTGTCGATGTCGGGGAGCAGCGCCTCCGGGACCCGCCGGTGGACGATCTCGCCGAGCGCGTCGGAGGGGAGCATCCCGACGGCGAGGTAGGCCTCGTACTCCGCCCGCTCGGCCCTGATCGCGTCGAAGGCCCGCCGCCCGAAGAGGGTGTGCCCGGTCATCGTGTTGCCCATGAGGATCCCCGCGGTCGGGATCAGCGCTATCCCGGTGAGCGGGACCGCCCCCGTCGCGAGGAGGATCGCGAGGGTCGGGAGGAGCCCGCACGCCATCGCGGCCGCGGTGTACGGCCACGCCCGGGTCACCCCCACCCGGCGCGTCGTCGTGAGGACCGCCATCGCGAACATCGCGAGAAGGAGGAGGACCGAGGACCAGAGCTGGGCGACGACGAGGGCGATGACCGCTCCGGCGGCGCCGAGCTGGAGCACGGCCCGGACCACCGCGACGAGGGTGGCCCGGGTCAGACCGCGACGGCTGACGGCGTGCGACCCGAGCGCGAGGGCGAGGAGGAGCAGGACGGCCACGGCGACTGGCCATCCGGGGGTGAACGTCACCGGACCACGGTAGGTGAGGGCCGCCGGCCGGCGATTTCGGGGTCCCCGCGCGCTGTGGCACGATGGGGCGTTGCGTCACGTAGACCCCGCCCCTGCCACAGGGGGAGTGCCGGACCCGGCACGCGGCGGGTGGCGCGCCACCGACGAGAGCACGTCCGACCCGCGGGTGGCCTGTGGCACCGGCAAGAAAGCGAACCCGTCATGCAGCGTTTCGACGAGATCGACAAGGCGTCCATGCGCGACGACGTCCCCGACTTCCGCGCCGGGGACACCATCAACGTCCACGTCAAGGTCGTCGAGGGCACCCGCTCCCGGATCCAGGTCTTCAAGGGCGTCGTCATTCGACGTCACGGCGGTGGCGTCGGCGAGACCTTCACCGTCCGGAAGATCTCCTTCGGCGTCGGCGTCGAGCGGACCTTCCCGCTGCACACCCCGATCATCGACAAGATCGAGGTCGCGACCCGTGGCGACGTCCGGCGCGCGAAGCTCTACTACCTCCGTGAGCTGCGGGGCAAGGCCGCCCGGATCCGCGAGCGCCGCGAGACCCCGGCGCGCTGACCCGGCACGTCCCCGTCGGTGTCGGCCACCTCAGGTCCGCGGGCTACCCTGCGGACGCGATGACGACCGACGGCCTGGACGAGACCGAGGGCCCGGCCGCGGCTGACCCGTCAGCCGGGGCCGGGCCCCGTCGTCTCCCCGTCGTCGTCATCGTCGTGGCGGCCGTCCTCCTCTTCGTCCTCGTCCGGGCGGTCCTCGTCGAGTCCTTCGTCGTCCCGTCCGCGTCGATGGAGCCGACCGTGCACCCGGGCGACCGGGTCCTCGTCGCCAAGGTCGGCGGGGCCCTCGCGCGCGGCGACGTCATCGTCTTCGACGGCACCGAGGTGTTCGGGGGCCCCGACCGGAGCGCGTACACGTCCCCGGGCGTGGTCGGGCGCGCACTCTCCGCCGCTGCGTCCGCCCTCGGCGTCGCGAGCGGCGAGAAGGACTACCTCAAGCGGGTCGTGGGACTCCCCGGAGACCGGGTGCGCTGCTGCACCCCGCGGGGACGGCTCAGCGTCAACGGCGGGCCCGTCCGTGAGGACTACCTCCCCCCGGGGACGGACGCGAGCGCGGACCGCTTCGACGTCCGTGTCCCCGCGGGCAGGCTCTTCGTCCTCGGGGACAACCGGGCCGAGTCCGCGGACTCCCGCGCGCACCTTGGGGACCCCGGGGGCGGGATGGTCCCCGAGACGGACGTCGTCGGACACGTGCTCGTCCGGTACTGGCCGCTCGACCGGATCGGCCGGGTCGCCGGCGCGAAGGTTCTGCGCGACGCCCCGGCACCGGGCGGCGTGCCGTGACCGGCGGTGGCACCGAACGTCCGAGCAGGCCCCCTACGCTGGGTCCCGACCCCACCGACCCGAGGATACCCGTGAGCGACTCTCCCACCCCGTCGACGACCCACGAGACGACCCCGCCCTCCGCGGGCGCCCGGGTGGGGTCCGTCGTCAAGGAGGTCGTTCTCGTCGCGGTCATGGCGCTCGTCCTGTCGTTCATCGTCAAGACGTGGCTCATCCAGGCCTTCTACATCCCCTCGGACTCGATGGAGAACACCCTCGTCCGACACGACCGGGTCGTCGTGAGCAAGCTGACGCCGGGTCTCGTCGACCTCAAACGCGGCGACGTCGTCGTCTTCGCCGACCCGGACCACTGGCTCGGCACGACCCCGGCCGCCGACCGGGGGGCCGTCCTCAACGCCGTCCGCGACGGGCTCATCTTCGTCGGCCTCCTCCCCGACACCTCCGAGGGCCACCTCATCAAGCGGGTCGTCGGCCTCCCCGGTGACCACGTCAGGTGCTGCGACGCCCAGGGACGGGTGGACGTCAACGGCGCCCCGCTCACGGAGCCGTATGTCAAGCCCGGCCAGTCGCCGAGCGACACCGACTTCGACGTCACCGTCCCCGCGGGCCGGGTCTGGGTGATGGGCGACAACCGGGGCAACTCCGCCGACTCCCGCTTCCACGACCCCGGGACCGTCCCCGTCGACGACATCGTCGGTCGCGCCGTCGCCATCGTCTGGCCGCTCGACCGGATGTCGACCCTGTCCGACTACCCCGGGACGTTCGCCGACGTCCCGCCCGCCCGCCCGGGCACGGGTGGGGCCGGCACGGGGACGACGACCGGCGCCCCGCCGTCGCCCCGGTGAGCCGCGAGGAGGACGACCTGTGACCCCCCCGACCTCGCGACGTCCGAGCCTGCGGGTCGAGCGCGCCCTGCAGCGCGACGGCCACCGGGTCCTCGCCGGGATGGACGAGGTCGGCCGCGGTGCCCTCGCCGGACCGGTGAGCGTCGGCGTCGTCGTCATCGACGAGAGCTGCCGCTCGGCCCCCGGCGGCGTCCGCGACTCCAAGCTCCTCACCCCCGCCGCCCGGGAGGGCATGGTCCCGCGGCTCGAGCAGTGGTGCCTCGCCCATGCCGTCGGCCACGCCTGGCCCGCGGAGATCGACGCGCTCGGGATCATCGCCGCCCTCCGCCTCGCCGGGACGCGCGCCCTCGGTGCCCTCGCGACGGTTCCCGAGCTCGTCATCCTCGACGGGAACCACGACTGGCTCACCGCGCCCGAGGAGGTCGGGCTGTTCGCCTTCGCCGGCGACCCTCCCGCGACGCCGCCCGTGACGACGATGGTCAAGGCCGACCTGCGGTGCAGCTCGGTCGCCGCCGCGAGCGTCCTCGCGAAGGTCGCCCGGGACCGGCTCATGGTCGATCTCGCGGCCGACCACCCCGAGTACGGCTGGTGCGAGAACAAGGGGTACGCCGCCCCCGAGCACCTCGCCGGCCTCCGGGAGCACGGCGCGACCCGCGAGCACCGGCGCTCGTGGCGGCTGCCCGGGCTCATGGGTGATGATGAGGGCGCCACGACCGAGCTCGACGACCTCGCCGCTGTCACCGAGGCGGTGGTCACCGAGACGGGCCACGGCCCGGCCGGCGTGGCGCTGACGGTGGCCGGGGACGAACCGGATCCGACGGAGCACGAGAGCGCGGCGCGGACCGCGTCGACGAGCGCACTGAGCACGGGATGAGGACGGATGAGTTCTGAGGACCTCGAGAAGTACGAGACCGAGATGGAGCTCCAGCTCTACCGGGAGTACCGCGACGTCGTCGGCCTGTTCTCGCACGTCGTCGAGACCGAGCGCCGGTTCTACCTCGCGAACTCGGTCGACGTCACCGTGCGCACCGACGGCGGCGAGGTGTTCTTCGAGGTGACGATGCAGGACGCGTGGGTGTGGGACATCTACCGCCCCGCCCGGTTCGCCAAGACCGTCCGGGTCGTGACCTTCAAGGACGTCAACGTCGAGGAGCTCGCGAAGTCCGACCTCGAGGTCCCGAAGACCGGGTTCTGACCCGGCGGGGTCCACAGCCCGCCCGGCGGGTGCCCCGCCGTCCACAGGCCGCCGACGCCGACGTCCGGGGGCGCCACGACCCGCGCACGATGGGCGCGGAGGTGGTGCCGACATGGCCACGGACCCGCAACGGACCCCGCCGCCCAGCCCGGCGGCGCCCGGGAAGGACGGCGAGCGACTCGCGCTGGGAGAGTACGGCGAGCGACTCGCCTGTCGGTACCTCACCGAGCGGGGTCTCACCGTCGTCGACCGGAACTGGCGCTGCCCCGAGGGGGAGATCGACGTCGTCGCGCTCGACGGCGGATGGGTCGTCGTCTGCGAGGTGAAGACCCGCAGCGGCCTGCGGTTCGGCGCGCCGGTGGAGGCGGTGGTGCCCCGCAAGGTCGCCCGGCTCCGGCGGCTCGCGCTCACCTGGCTCGAGGCCCACCCCGAGCACCGGGGACGGCGGCTGCGGATCGACGTCGTCGGGATCCTCCGGCGGGCGCACGGTCCGGCGGTCGTCCGGCACGTCGTCGGGGTCGGCCGGTGAGCCTCGGCCGGACCCTGTCGGTCGCGCTGACCGGGCTCGTCGGCCGGATCGTCGAGGTCGAGGCGCACGTCGGGGACGGCCTGCCGGCGTTCACCGTGAGCGGCCTGCCGGACGCCGCCTGCGGGCAGGCCCCGCACCGGATCCGGGCGGCCTCGGTCACGAGCGGTGTGCCGGTGCCCCCGCACCGGGTGACGGTGAACCTCTCGCCGGCGTCGATCCCCAAGCAGGGCTCCGGGTTCGACCTCGCCATCGCCGTCGCCGTGCTCGCGACCCGGGACCTCGTGCCGGGAGCCGCCTGCCGCGAGGTCGTCCACCTCGGGGAGCTCGGGCTGGACGGGACGATCCGAGCGGTGCACGGTGTCCTCCCGGCGGTGCTCGCCGCGTCCCGGGCCGGCGTGCGCGACGTCGTCGTCCCGCTCGCCAACGCCCGCGAGGCCGCCCTCGTCGACGGTGTCCGCGTCCACGCGTTCGGCGACGTCACGGCCCTCATCGACGGCTACCGCGTGGCCGGACGGACCGGCGAGCTCCCGCCTGCCGAGCCACCGGCGGCGGCCGCCACGCCCCGGTCTGTCCGGGGCGACCTCGCCGACGTCGTCGGCCAGCACGAGGCGCGGGCAGCCCTCGAGCTCGCCGCCGCGGGCGGTCATCACCTCCTCCTCAGCGGACCGCCCGGCTCGGGCAAGACGATGCTCGCGGAGCGGCTCGTGACGATCCTCCCGCCGCTCGACCGGGGCCAGTCCCTCGACGTCCTCGCGGTGCGGTCCCTCCTCGGAGACGTGCCGGACAGGCTCGGGCTCGACGGCGAGCCGCCCTTCGTCGCACCCCACCACAGCGCGTCGGTCGCCGCCGTCGTCGGGGGTGGCGCGGGGGTCGCGAGGCCGGGGGCGATCTCCTGCGCCCACCACGGGGTCCTCTTCCTCGACGAGGCGCCCGAGTTCCGCACGAGCGTCCTGCAGTCGCTGCGTCAGCCGCTCGAGTCCGGGCATGTCGTCGTCGCCCGGGCCCGGTCCTCGGTCCGGTTCCCCGCGCGCTTCCAGCTCGTCCTCGCAGCCAACCCCTGTCCGTGTGGGCAGGGTTTCGGCAAGGGGGCGGCGTGCTCGTGCCGCCCCCAGGAGCGGCGGGCGTACGCCGCCCGGCTCTCCGGCCCGCTCCTCGACCGGGTCGACCTCCGTGTCGAGGTGCCCGCCGTCGCCCGGGCCGCGCTCGACGCCCCACCCGGCGAGGCCAGTGCCGAGGTCGCGGCCCGGGTGGTCCTCGCGCGCGGGCTCCAGGCCGAACGGTGGGCCGAGCACGGCTGGCGGACCAATGCCGAGGTGCCCGGCTCCGCGCTGCGGCGCCCGCCGTGGCGGCTCCCCGGCCCCGTGACCGCCGACCTCGACCGGGCGATCGACCGGGGCGCCCTGACCCTGCGCGGCTACGACCGGGTCCTGCGGGTCGCGTGGTCCTCTGCCGACCTCGCCGGACGCGGGACGCCGACGCGCGACGACGTCGGGCTCGCGCTCGTCCTCCGCCACCAGGGCCGGGTCGCGGCATGAGGGCCGTCGAGGTGGCCGGGGAGCGGTGGGCGCGGATCGCCTGGAGCCGGCTCGCCGAGCCCGCCGACGCCGAGGTCGCCTCCTGCGTGCGCGACCGGGGGCACGAGGGGGCCCTGAGCGACGTCCTCGGCGGGCGCGGTCCGCTCCACGCTCGTCTTGCCGCCCGGGTGGCCGCGCTCGACCCGGAGCGGGACCTCGCCCGGGCGACACGCGTCGGTGCCCGGGCCGTCGTCCCCGGAGAGCCGGACTGGCCGTCGGGCCTGGACCGGCTCCTTCACCCCCCGCACTGCCTCTGGGTCCGCGGTGACCTCGACCTCGGCCGGCTGTGTGCGCGCAGCGTCTCGGTCGTCGGGGCCCGGGCGGCGACGGGCTACGGCGAGCTCCAGGCGATGGACCTCGGCTCCGGCCTCGCCGAGCGGGGGTTCACCGTCGTCTCCGGCGCGGCGTTCGGGATCGACGCCGCCGCCCACCGGGGGGCGCTCGCCGTCGCAGGCGCCACCGTCGCCGTCCTCGCGTGCGGCCCGGACCAGGCGTCCCCGAGCTCCCACCGGGGCCTCATCGACGCGGTCGCCGCCGCCGGGGCGGTCGTCTCCGAGGTCCCGGTCGGGTCGGCGCCGCTCCGCGCGCGGTTCCTCAGCCGCAACCGGCTCATCGCGGCGCTGACCGGCGGCACCGTCGTCGTCGAGGCCGGACTGCGGTCGGGCTCCCTCAACACCGCACGCGCCGCGGCCGAGCTCGGCCGGGTCGTCATGGCCCTCCCGGGTCCCGTGACGAGCATGGTGTCGGCGGGGTGCCACCAGGCCGTCCGGGACGGGCTCGCGCTTCTCGTCACCGACGCGGCCGAGGTCGCCGACGCCGTCGGTGACCTCGGCCGTGACCGCACCGACCGGCCGTCCGCGCCAGCCCTCCCCGAGGACGCCCTCCCGGCCGGCGACCGCGCCGTCCACGACGGGCTGCGAGTCCGGCGGGAGACGAGCGTCGGGCAGCTCGTCACCCGTACGACGCTCCGCCCATCCGAGGTCCTGGCCGCCCTCGGCCGGCTCGAGGGTCGCGGGCTCGCCGAGCGTGGGCCCGACGGGGGATGGCGTCGTGTCGACCCAGCGGGACGCCCGCTCCCGGCGAGGCGGGCCTGACGAGGGACGTCATCGCCGCCGGCGGCGCGGGCCCTTGCCCGGGGCGCCGGAGTTTGCCACCGTGTCGGAGTGAGCCCCGGCGCCCGGGCGGTGGACGACGCCCTCGACGAGTTCGCGCGTCACCTCGGCGCCGAGCGGAACCGGTCACCCCACACGGTGCGGGCCTACCGCGGGGACGTCGCCCACCTGCTCGCGTGGCTTCGCGAGCAGGCCGGTGACGAGCGGGCCGACGTCGACCTGGCAGCCGTCACCCTCGCCGACCTGCGGGCCTGGCTCGGCACCCTCGCCGCCGGCGGGTCCGCCCGGAGCACCCTCGCCCGCCGCGCCGCCGCGGTCCGGACGTTCTTCGCCTGGGGCGCCCGGACCGGACGGGTCCCCGTCGACCCCGCGCTCCGCCTCCTCGCCCCCCGGCGGGGCTCGGACCTCCCCCCGGTGCTCGCGCGGGCGGACGCCGCCGCGCTCCTCGACGTCGCGGCAGTCGCCGCGGACGACTCCGACCCGGTCCACGTCCGGGACCGGGCCGTCCTCGAGCTGCTCTACGCGACCGGGATCCGGGTCGGCGAGCTCGCCTCCCTCGACATCGACGACGTCGACCTCACGACCCGCGTCGTCCGGGTTCTCGGGAAGGGCTCGAAGGAGCGCACCGTCCCCTTCGGCCTCCCCGCCCAGGACGCCCTGCGCGACTGGCTCCACGGCGGACGTCCCGCGCTCGTCAGGCTGGAGAGCGGGCCCGCCCTCTTCCTGGGGCGCCGGGGGCGTCGGGTCGACCCGCGTCAGGTCCGCACCGCCGTCCACTCCCTGCTCGCGCACGTCCCCGACGCCCCCGACCTCGGACCGCACGGCCTCCGGCACAGCGCGGCGACCCACCTCCTCGAGGGTGGCGCCGACCTCCGCATGGTCCAGGAGCTGCTCGGGCACGCCTCCCTGGCGACCACCCAGATCTACACCCACGTCTCCATCGACCGGCTCAGGAGGTCCTACACCCAGGCCCATCCCCGTGCCTGACCGTCACCCGTGCTCCCGGACGGGCCACCGTGGCCGGCAGGAGCCGGAGCCACCGCCCGGGCGGAGCCGAGATCGCAGCCCTCGGCTCAGCGGCCGCCGAGAGGGAGGAGGACGACGGGTGGGGGGGAGAGCAGCCGCAGCGGGTCGAGGTAGGTGGCGCCGGAGAGGGCTCCGAGGTGGAGACAGGTCGCCGGCGCGCAGTGCCCGGGCGCGGGAGCGAGGGTCCCGAGCACGGCCCCCGCGCTGACCCGGTCGCCGTCACGGACCCGGGGCGCCACCGGCTCGATGGTGCTCCGGACGCCGTCGTCGTGGAGGACGGTGACCGTCCCCCGGCCGGCGACCGTCCCGGCGTGCGTGACGCGCCCTGCGGCGACCGCGCGGACCGGCTGGGCGGGAGCGCCGAGGAGGTCGACGCCCCGGTGCCCCGGAGCCCAGGGGTGGGCCGGGGCGGCGAACGCATGGACGACGCGGGGGGCCGGACGCAGCGGCCACCGCCAGACGCCGGCCGTGTCCGCAGCGGAGGCGGGTCGTCGGGGCGCCCTCGACGGGTGCTGTGCGGTCCCGGCGGGCGACCGCATCGCCGCCGGGGGCGGTCGCGTGCCCGCGCCGGCCTCCCCTCCCGAGCCGGGCGTCGGTGGGGTGAGCAGCGAGGTGGCGAGGACGAGGACCAAGGGGGAGGGGAGCATCGGCACGCTCCCAGCGTCGCCGGCACGGCCGGCATCCTCCTGCCCGTCGGCGCCGCCTGTGGAGGGTGATGCGCGGCGCCGCCGTGCTGGGGACGCCGGCGGCCCCGGTGCTCAGGGCCGCACGGCCAGCGTGCGGAGCCGGTCGACGGCGTCGGCGAGGACCTCCGGGCGCTTGCAGAACGCGAACCGGACGAGCGTGCGGGCGGCCTCCGGGTCGTCGTGGAAGACCGACACGGGGACGCCGACGACGCCCGCGAGGCGTGGGAGTTCGCGGCAGAACGCGAGGCCGTCGCGCGCGCCGAGGGGGGCGGCGTCGGCGACGACGTAGTACGTGCCCGCGGGGACGGAGACCTCGAGGCCCGCATCCCGGAGACCGTCGACGAGAAGGTCGCGCCGGGCCTGGAGACTCGCGGCGAGGTCGGCGTAGACGTCGTCCCCGAGCCCCAGCCCGACGGCGACCGCAGGCTGGAAGGGGCCGGACCCGACGAAGGTCAGGCACTGCTTCACCGCCCGGACTGCGGCGACGGCGTCGGCCGGTCCGGTGACCCAGCCGACCTTCCAGCCGGTCACCGAGAACGTCTTCGCGGCCGAGGAGATGGTCAGCGTCCGCTCCGCCATCCCCGGCAGGGTCGCCATGGGGACGTGTCGGGCGCCGTCGAAGGTGAGGTGCTCGTACACCTCGTCGGTGACGACCCACGCGTCGTGCTCGCGGGCGACCCGAGCGACGAGCTCGAGCTCCTGCCTCGAGAAGACCTTGCCCGTCGGGTTGTGCGGGCTGTTGAGCAGGACGAGCCGGGTCCGGTCCGAGAACGCGGCCCGGAGCGAGGCCTCGTCGACGACGAAGTCGGGGAAGCGGAGGGGGCTCGTGCGCCGGGCCGCCCCCGCGAGGTCGATGCACGCGGCGTACTGGTCAAAGTACGGCTCGAACGTGACGACCTCGTCACCGGGCTCGCACAGGGCGAGGACGGTGGCCGCGATCCCCTCGGCGGCTCCGACGGTGACGAGGACCTCCGAGGTGGGGTCGAGGTCGACGCCGTAGAAGCGCCGCTGGTGCTCGCTGACGGCCTCGAGGAGCTCGGGGACCCCCGGCCCGGGCGGGTACTGGTTGCGGCCGGCGTCGATGGCCGACTTCGCGGCCTCGAGGATCGGCCGCGGCCCGTCGGTGTCGGGGAACCCCTGGCCGAGGTTGATCGCCCCCGTGCGCGTCGCGAGCGCGGTCATCTCCGCGAAGATCGTGCTCGTGTGCGGGTGCATCCGGGCGATCAGGGGGTGCGACATGGTCCGAGCGTATGCCGGGAGCGGATTCGCGCACGGCCACCCCGCCCCCGTAGACTCCACCGCACGACCAGCGTGACCTCCCCAGGGCCGAGCCCCGGGGTCGGTCACCCGGTCGAATTCGCGCGTCTTCTCGCCGCCTGACGAGGCATCCTCCGAAGGCGGGGCGCACCACGGCAGTCCTGAGGCCACGACGGTCGCGGGTGGGGTGCGTAGGCAGGCGCCAGGAGCGCGTGCACCCGTCGGCCCCCCCGGGGCCGGTCGGCCCGGCACGCGCGGACCAACTGACAACGCAGACAAGGGAGAACACGGCATGGCCGTCGTCACCATGCGCCAGCTCCTCGAGAGCGGCGTCCACTTCGGGCACCAGACCCGTCGGTGGAACCCGAAGATGAAGCGCTTCATCATGACCGAGCGCAACGGCATCTACATCATCGACCTCCAGCAGTCGCTGACGTACATCAACAGCGCCTACGACTTCGTCAAGGAGACCGTCGCCCACGGCGGGACGATCCTCTTCGTCGGCACGAAGAAGCAGGCCCAGGAGCCCGTCGCCGAGCAGGCGACCCGGGTCGGGATGCCGTACGTCAACCACCGCTGGCTCGGTGGGATGCTGACGAACTTCCAGACGATCAGCAAGCGGCTCACCCGCCTCAAGGAGCTCGAGGAGATCGACTTCGACGACGTGGCCGGCTCCGGTCGCACGAAGAAGGAGCTCCTCATCCTCAAGCGGGAGAAGGACAAGCTCGAGAAGACCCTCGGCGGCATCCGGGACATGACCAAGGTCCCGTCGGCCGTGTGGATCGTCGACACGAAGAAGGAGCACCTCGCGGTCGACGAGGCCCGCAAGCTCGGGCTGCCGGTCATCGCGATCCTCGACACGAACTGCGACCCGGACGAGGTCGACTACAAGATCCCCGGCAACGACGACGCCATCCGCTCGGTCACGCTGCTGACCCGGGTCGTCGCCGACGCCGTCGCCGACGGGCTCATCGCCCGCTCCTCGGGCCGTTCCGGCGAGACCGAGGACGCCGGGACCACCGCCGAGGAGCCCCTCGCCGAGTGGGAGCGAGAGCTCCTCGGGGGCCAGGCGGCACCCACCTCGGAGACGGCGGCCACCTCGGAGACGGCGGCCACCTCGGAGACGGCGGCCACCTCGGAGACCCCGGCCGGCGACGAGACCCCGGCCGGCGACGAGACCCCGGCCGCCGACGAGACCTCGGTCGCGACCGCGCCCGAGGTCCCGGCGACGACCGAGGCCACCGCGACCGCCGAGACCGAGGGGACCGCCGCGGCCGTCGCCCAGGCCGCCGCCGACATCCCGGAGGAGCCGGTCGAGAGCCCGGCGCCGGGCGCGGAGAACGTCTGACGGCCACCGTCCCCCCTCCCACCGAACGGAAAGAGCGAACATCACCCATGGCGAACTACACCGCCGCTGACATCAAGGAGCTGCGCGAGCGCACCGGCGCCGGCATGCTCGACGTCAAGAAGGCCCTCGACGAGTCCGAGGGCGACAAGAGCAAGGCCACCGAGATCCTCCGGGTCAAGGGGCTCAAGGGCGTGACGAAGCGCGAGGGACGGACGACGTCCAACGGGCTCGTCGCCGCCCGCGCCGGCGACGGCGTCGGCACCCTCGTCGAGGTCCTCTGCGAGACCGACTTCGTCGCCAAGGGCGACACCTTCGGTGCCCTTGCCGACCAGGTCCTCGGTCAGGCCGTCGCCGTCGGCGCCGCCGACGCGGACGCGCTCCTGGGGAGCACCCTCGAGGACGGCACGACCGTCCAGGAGCTGCTCGACGAGGCGAACGCGACCATCGGCGAGAAGATCGAGGTCAAGCGGGTCAGCCGCGTCGAGGGCCCGACCGTCGTGTCCTACCTCCACAAGACGAGCCCCGACCTGCCCCCGCAGATCGGCGTCCTCGTCGCGACCGAGGGCGGCGACGAGCAGGTCGCCCGGAACGTCGCGATGCACGTCGCGGCGTTCAGCCCGTCGGTGCTCACCCGTGACCAGATCTCCCCGGAGGTCGTCGAGAACGAGCGTCGGGTCGCCGAGGCCACGGCCAAGGAGGAGGGCAAGCCCGAGCAGGCCCTCCCACGGATCATCGAGGGCCGGGTCAACGGCTACTTCAAGGAGAACGTCCTCCTCGAGCAGGCGTTCGCCAAGGAGCCGAAGAAGACCGTCGCCAAGGTCGTCGAGGAGGCCGGGGCCCAGGTCAAGGACTTCGCCCGGTTCAAGGTCGGCCTCTGACCCACCGCCTCACCACCGCAGGACGCGAGTGCCGTCCGCTCCGCGGAGCGGGCGGCACTCGTGCGTCCGGGCCGGCACTAGGGCATGATGGAGTGACGAACGCATGCCGGAGGGGGTGGTGCCGGTGCCCCACAGGCGCCGGAGGGGGACGACGGCCCGGGATGCGGCCGCCCGGACGGGGTGGAAGCGACGTGAGCGCCGGGCCGCCCGTGTCCCCGTCGACTACACCACGCTCCCCGAGCGGGTCGACCCCGCCGACCTCGGGACGGCCGAGCCGGTCGAGCCCGCGCCCGACCCCCGCGGCGGCCGGGACACCGAGACCGAGTTCATGCTCCGCAACGCCGGCCTCTTCTGAGGCCTCTCAGCGCCTCGGCGCCGGGCGCTGCAGCCAGGGCTGGAGCGCCCGGGTCATCGCCGGCAGCACGAGGTAGGTCATGACCGGCGTGAGCATGACGGTCATGAAGAGAACCCGCAGGACGAGCAGCCAGTCCGCGGTGACCGACGCGAGCAGCCACGTGAAGAAGAGGTTCGTCGGGAAGAACGCGAGCCAGATGACGACGGCCTGCTTCCACCGCGGGGGAGAGGGCGGGGCGAGGTCGTCGACGGACTGCTCGCCCGGGTCGTCGAACCAGCCCTCGATGCCGGTCCGGTGCTCGACCCGGGTCGGCTCGGCCATGTCGCCCGCAGAGCGCAGCCAGCGGGAACGCTCGCTCGACCGCTCCCACCGGTCGAGGTCGTCGTGGCAGGAGAACCGGTAGAGCATGTGCCACTCGGGCGAGGAGTCCCGCGAGCGGACCCACCCGGCCCCGAGGAAGCCCGGGAACCGTTCCGCGAGGCTCACCCCCGCGTGCACCCACGCCTGCATGACGGCGGCGTCGCCGGGGCGGGTCTGTCGCGTGATCGCGACGGTGACAGGCTCGCGCCTCGGCTCGGCGCCCGGTGCCGTGGCGGCTGCGGGATCGGACGGGTCGGGCATCACGGTTCTCCTCGGGACGGGCGCACCCGGCATCCTCTCAGGGGGCCCGACGCCGCCGACGAGCCGTCCTCGGGTCGATCACCGCCCCTGCCTGTGGGATGATGCCGCCACCGTCCCCCGTCGTCCCCAAAGGAGCATCGTGACCGACCTCATGGAGTCCGACGAGATGGAGGCGACGCGCCCTGCGTCCTACCGCAGGGTGCTGCTCAAGCTCTCCGGGGAGGTCTTCGGCGGGGGCCGGATCGGGGTGGACCCCGACGTCGTCCGGGGGATCGCCCACCAGATCGCCGCGGCGGTCCGCGAGGGCGTCCAGGTCGCCGTCGTCGTCGGCGGCGGCAACTTCTTCCGCGGGGCCGAGCTCCAGCAGAAGGGGATGGAACGCGCCCGGGCCGACTACATCGGCATGCTCGGCACGGTGATGAACTGCCTCGCCCTCCAGGACTTCCTCGAGAAGGAGGGGATCGACACCCGCGTCCAGACGGCGATCACGATGGGGCAGGTCGCCGAGCCGTACATCCCGCGGCGGGCGATGCGCCACCTCGAGAAGGGCCGGGTCGTCATCTTCGGTGCCGGGGCGGGGATGCCGTACTTCTCGACCGACACCGTGAGCGCCCAGCGGGCCCTCGAGATCAAGTGTGACGCCGTCCTCATGAGCAAGTCCGGGGTCGACGGCGTCTACGACTCCGACCCGCGGACCAACCCGGACGCCCGCAAGCTCGACCGGGTGACGTACGCCGACGCGCTCCAGCGCGGCCTGCGGGTCGTCGACGCGGCCGCGTTCAGCCTGTGCATGGAGAACCGCCTCCCCATGGTCGTCTTCGGGATGGAGGGCGCGGGCAACATCGCCGCCGCCGTCCGGGGCGAGCGGATCGGGACCCTCGTCACCTCAGGGTGACCTCGGGGGGCTGCCGGCTCCATCGGCCGGCCGGAGCCGCCACGAGCGGCTCCCCCCGACCGGCCCAGCCGGGCCGACGCCCCGAGGGCCTCGCCCCGGGCCCCACGAACCTTTGACAGACTGGCCCCGACAGGGGGCGACACGCGCCCGCGACGGCGCACCGAAGGAGCCGGACGATGATTGAAGAGACCTTGCTCGAGGCCGAGGAGAAGATGGAGAAGGCCATCGAGATCGTCAAGGAGGACTTCGCCGGCATCCGGACCGGGCGGGTCACCCCGGCGATGTTCAGCAAGCTCACCGTCGACTACTACGGCGCCCCGACCCCGCTCCAGCAGCTCGCGTCCTTCCAGACACCGGAGGCCCGCACCCTTCTCATCACCCCGTTCGACAAGGGGTCGATGTCGGGGATCGAGAAGGCGCTGCGCGACTCCGACATCGGGGCGAACCCGAGCAACGACGGCAACATCATCCGGGTCGTCATGCCCGAGCTCACCCAGGAACGGCGCAAGGAGTACATCAAGATCGCCCGGACCAAGGGCGAGGAGGCCAAGGTCTCCATCCGGAACATCCGTCGCAAGGCCAAGGACGAGCTCGACCGGCTCGTCAAGGACGGCGAGGTCGGCGAGGACGAGGGCGTCCGCGGGGAGAAGGAGCTCGACGCGACGACGAAGAAGTACGTCGACTCGGTCGACGACCTCATGAAGCACAAGGAGTCCGAGCTCCTCGACGTCTGAGCTCGCCACGAACGACGATGACCCCCGGCGCCGACGAGACCCGCAGCGCCCGACACGAGTCGGTGCGCGACGGTGGCGACGCCGCCGGTGCTGCGCCCGCGGCGGGGCCCGACGCGAAGGGACCCTCGCGGGCCGGGCGGAACCTCGGTGCTGCCGTCGCCGTCGGGGTCGGGCTCGGAGCCGTCGTCCTCGCCTCGCTCTTCGTCCGCCAGGAGGCCTTCCTCGTCGTCGTGTCGGCGGCCGTCCTCGTCGCCGTCCGGGAGATGCACCAGGCCCTCTCCCACGCGCAGCTTGCCGTCCCTGTCGTCCCCGTCGCCGTCGGCTCCGTGAGCATGGTGGTCGGCGCCTACGTCCGCGGGGCCGACGCCCTCACCGTGACGTTCGGGCTCACCGTCGTCGCGGTCCTCCTGTGGCGGGCCAGCGAGGGCGTCCACGGCGCCGTCCCCGACATCTCCGCCGGTGTCCTCGTCGCGCTGTACCCGTGCTTCCTCGCCGGCTTCGCCTCGCTCATGCTCGCCGCCCCGGACGGCAGCTGGCGGATCGTCACCTTCATCCTCGTCACCATCTGCTCGGACATCGGCGGCTACGTCGCGGGCGTGTTCTTCGGTCGGCACCCGATGGCGCCGTCGGTGAGCCCGAAGAAGTCGTGGGAGGGGTTCACCGGCTCGGTCCTCGCCTGCGCAACCGCCGGCGCCGTCTCCCTCCCGCTCTTCCTCGACGGCGCATGGTGGGCGGGCGCCCTCCTCGGGGCCGTCGTCGCCACCGGGGCGACGGTCGGTGACCTCATGGAGTCGACGATCAAGCGCGACCTCGGCATCAAGGACATGGGCAACGTCCTCCCCGGGCACGGGGGAATCATGGACCGCCTCGACTCCCTGCTCATCACCGCACCGCTCGTCTGGGCGACGTTCGCCCTCGTCCTGCGGGCCGCCTGAGCCTCGGGGACCGCCTCCGGCCGGGCGTGCGAGGGCGGCTAGCGTGGGCCCGGTGTCCGCCTTCCTCCTCAGCACCGCGGTGATCTTCGTCGCCGAGCTCGGCGACAAGAGCCAGCTCATGGCCCTGACGTTCGCAACCCGGTACCGCGCCCGGGACGTCCTCGTCGGCATCACCGTGGCGACCGCCGTCGTCCACCTCGCGTCCGTCGGCCTCGGGCGCCTCGTCGGGACCTGGCTCGCGGCCCGGCAGGACCTCATCGCGGTCATCGCCGGCGTCGCCTTCCTTCTCTTCGCCGCCTGGACCCTGCACGGGGACGAGCTCAGCGACGACGAGGCCGCCAAGGCTCGGCGCAGCCGGGGGGCCTCCGTCCTCGCCGTCGGCTCCGCGTTCTTCCTCGCCGAGCTCGGGGACAAGACGATGTTGGCGACGGTGACGCTCGCCACGCGTGAGGCGTGGTTCGGGACGTGGGTCGGGAGCACCGTGGGGATGGTCCTCGCCGACGCGCTCGCGATCGGGGTGGGAGCCCTGCTCGGACGCCAGCTGCCCGAGCGGGCCGTCCGCTGGGGAGCGGCCGCCGCGTTCGCGGTCTTCGGCATCGTCCTCGTCGCCGAGGGTGCCGGGTGGCTCTGAGCCGTCGCCGTTTGTCGCCGGCCGCCTCCGCTGGGAGACTTGGGGAGACATGACGACCTCACTGCCGGACCCGACCGCCCGCCCCGAACCCGGCCAGCTGACCTTCCGGGCACCCCGCCGTGGGAAGCCGCCGCGCCACCTCGCCGACCTCGACGGCGAGGAGCGCGCCGCCGCGGTGGTTGAGCTCGGCCACCCGCGCTTCCGGGCCAAGCAGCTCGCGACCCACTACTTCGAGCGGCTCGTCAGCGACCCCGAGCAGATGACCGACCTGCCGAAGGCGGTCCGCGACGACCTCGTCGGGGAGTTCCTCCCGACCCTCATCACCCCGGTCCGGACGCTCAGCGCCGACGACGGGGCCACGCTGAAGGCGGTGTGGCGCCTCTTCGACGGTGCCCTCGTCGAGTCGGTCCTCATGCGCTACCCCCGCAGGGTGACGATCTGCATCTCGAGCCAGGCCGGTTGCGGGATGAACTGCCCGTTCTGCGCGACGGGGCAGGAGGGCCTGACCCGGAACATGTCGGCCGGCGAGATCGTCGAGCAGGTCGTCGACGCCGCCCGGCTCCTCCGGCACGAGGGCCTGCCGTCGCTCGCCGGCCCGGGGGCCGAGGGTGCCGGTGCCGCCGAGCTCGGGTCCGAGGACGGCCCCGGGGGGGACGAGGCGGCCGGCCCGACCCGGGTCTCGAACGTCGTCTTCATGGGGATGGGGGAGGCGCTCGCGAACTACAAGGCCTCGGTCGGCGCGATCCGACGGCTCACCGACCCCGCCCCGGACGGACTCGGGATCAGTGCTCGCGGCATCACGATGTCGACCGTCGGCCTCGTCCCCGGGATCGACAAGCTCGCCGCCGAGGGGCTCCCGGTCACCCTCGCGCTCTCGCTGCACGCGCCCGACGACGAGCTCCGCGACGAGCTCGTCCCCATCAACACCCGGTGGAAGGTCGACGAGGCCATCGACGCGGCCCACCGGTACTACGTCGCGACCGGGCGGCGGGTGAGCATCGAGTACGCGCTCATCCGGAACATGAACGACCAGGCCTGGCGGGCCGACCTCCTCGGCGAGAAGCTCAACGCCCGAGGTCGGGGCTGGGTCCACGTCAACCCCATCCCGCTCAACCCCACCCCGGGGTCGAGGTGGACCGCCTCCCGCCCCGGTGTCGAGCAGCAGTTCATCGAGCGGCTCCGGGCCCACGGCATCCCGACGACGCTGCGGGACACCCGCGGCTCGGACATCGACGGGGCCTGCGGCCAGCTCGCCGCCTCGACCGCCTGACCCCTCCCCGCCTGACCCCGTACTGCCGGAGCGACCGGCTGCCGGGGCAGGCCAGGGCCCGGGGCCGCGGCGGCGCCGGTGAGCAGCCCCTCGACGCCCTGCCGATGCGAACGGCCCCGAGGCCCCCGAGCGTCGGGCGTCGAACAGGCGGGTGCGCCGGCCCGTGCGGCGTCCAGGGGAGCCACGGCCACCATCCTCCCCCTCCGGCCCGTCGGAGGAGGACGTCCTGCTCCCGATACATTGACGCAGAACGGACGATCGAGGAGAGGGGTGCCGATGCGGGACGCACCGGACGCGCGCGAACCAGGGCGGGAGTTCGTCCTCATGATGTCCTGCCCGGACCGACGGGGGATCGTCCACGCCGTCGCGGGCTCGATGCTCGAGCAGGACCTCACCATCGCCGACAGCCAGCAGTTCGGGGACCCGTCGTCCGGGGAGTTCCACCTCCGGATGCACCTCGTCCGTGAGGGGACCGCCCTGCCGGTCGAGGCCCTCCGCGCCGCCTTCGCCCCGACCGCCGAGGCGTTCGGGATGTCCTGGCAGGTGCGCGACACCGCGGTTCCTCAGCGCGTGCTCGTCATGGTGAGCCGGCTGGGGCACTGCCTCAACGACCTGCTCTACCGGGTCGAGACCGGTCAGCTCCCCGTGGAGATCCCGGCGATCGTCTCGAACCACCCCGACTTCGCCGAGCTCGCCGCGTGGCACCGCATCCCCTTCCACCACGTCCCGGTGACCTCGGAGACCAAGCCCGCCGCCGAGGCCGAGCTCCGCCGGCTCGTCGCCGAGCACGACGTCGACACCGTCGTCCTCGCGCGGTACATGCAGATCCTCTCCGCGGAGCTCTGCGCCGACTTCCCCGGCCGGATCATCAACATCCACCACTCCCTCCTGCCGAGCTTCAAGGGCGCCCGCCCCTACTCCCAGGCTCACGACCGCGGCGTCAAGGTCATCGGGGCGACCGCGCACTACGTCACCGCGAACCTCGACGAGGGCCCGATCATCGAGCAGGACTTCCGCCGGGTCGACCACCGGATGTCCCCGGCCGAGCTCGCCCGGGTCGGGCAGGAGCTCGAGGCGATGGCCCTCGCCCGCGCCGTCCGCTGGCACGCCGAGCACCGGATCATCCTCCGCGGACGCCGGACGATCGTCTTCGACTGAGACGCCCGCCGACCGACCGGGGCGAGCCGCGGGGCGGATAGCATCGGGACCCCGTGACGACGGCGGGCGGCCCGGTCCCCGTCGCCGCCACCCACCGCGAGACCCGAGGAGACCCGCCGCGTGCGAGCGCTGACGAAGACCACCGCCGGTCCCGGCCTCGAGCTCCTCGAGCGCCCCGCCCCCGAGTGCGGCCCGGATGACGTCCTCGTCCGCGTCCTGCGGGCCGGGCTCTGCGGCACCGACCTCCACCTCGAGGCGTGGGACGACTGGGCCGCGGCGACGGTGGTGGCGCCACTCGTCATCGGGCACGAGTTCTACGGGGAGGTCGCCGAGGTCGGTGAGCACGTCACCTCGGTCGCCGTCGGGGACCGGGTCTCGGGTGAGGGGCACGTCGTCTGCGGGACGTGCCGCAACTGCCGCGCCGGGCGCAGGCACGTGTGCATCAACACCTCCGGGGTCGGCGTCAACCGGGACGGCGCCTTCGCCGACCTCGTCCTCATCCCGGCGATGAACGCCTGGGTCCAGCCCCCCGACCTCGACCCCGACCTCGGCGCCGTCTTCGACCCGCTCGGCAACGCGACCCACACGGCGCTCCAGTGGCCGATGGTCGGCGAGGACGTCGTCGTCACCGGTGCCGGGCCCATCGGGGTCATGGCCGCGGCCATCGCCCGGCACGCCGGGGCCCGCAACGTCGTCGTCACCGACGTCTCCGCAGAGCGGCTCGCGCTCGCCGCCGGTGTCGGCGCGGACCTCGTCGTCGACGTGACGAGCAGCTCGCTCGCCGAGGCACAGCGCGAGCTCGGGATGAAGGAGGGCTTCGACATCGGGCTCGAGATGTCGGGCAGCCCGAGTGCGCTCGCCGAGCTCATCGACAACCTCACCCACGGTGCCCGGGCCGCCCTCCTCGGCCTGCCCCGGGAGTCCTTCGCCATCGACTGGGCCAAGGTCATCACCCACATGATCACGCTCAAGGGGATCTACGGGCGGGAGATGTTCGACACCTGGTACGCGATGTCCTCGATGCTCCAGACCTCCGAGGTGCTCCGGCGCTCCGTGACCTCGGTCATCACCCACCGCTACCCCGCCGAGGCGTGGCAGGAGGCGTTCGACGTCGCCCGGTCGGGCCACTGCGGCAAGGTCGTGCTCGACTGGAGCTGACCCGCACGGGCACCGGCCACGGCAGGCAGGTCCGGGCCGGCCCGCCGCCCCGGACCCCGCCGCCCCGGACCCGGACCCCGCCCCGGACCCCGACCAGGAAGGACACCAGCCGTGTACGGAGCAGTCAAGGACGAGCTCGCCGCGACCCTGCAGGAGATCAGGGACGCCGGGCTCTACAAGAACGAGCGCGAGCTCACGAGCCCCCAGGCGGCGCACGTGCGCACCGGCGGGGCCGAGTCGCTGAACTTCTGCGCGAACAACTACCTCGGCCTCGCCGACCACCCCGACATCGTCGCGGCGGCGAGGTCCGGCCTTGAGGAGTGGGGGTTCGGGATGGCGTCGGTCCGCTTCATCTGCGGGACCCAGAGCCTGCACACCCGGCTCGAGGAGCGGATCAGCGCGTTCCTCGGGACCGACGCGACGATCCTCTACTCGAGCTGCTTCGACGCCAACGGCGGGGTCTTCGAGACCCTGCTCGGGGCCGAGGACGCCGTCATCTCCGACGAGCTCAACCACGCGTCGATCATCGACGGCATCCGTCTGTCCAAGGCCCGGCGGCTGCGGTACCGCAACCGCGACATGGCCGACCTGCGGGCCCGGCTCGAGCAGGCCGCCGACGCCCGGCGCCGGGTCGTCGTCACCGACGGCGTGTTCTCCATGGACGGCAGCTACGCCCCCCTCGACGAGATCTGCGACCTCGCCGACGAGCTCGACGCCCTCGTGCTCGTCGACGACTCCCACGCGGTCGGGTTCGTCGGCGAGGGCGGCCGGGGGACTCCGGAGCGCTTCGGCGTCATGGACCGCGTCGATATCCTCACCGGCACCCTCGGCAAGGCCCTCGGCGGTGCCTCCGGCGGGTACGTCAGCGCGCACGCCGAGATCGTCGACCTCCTCCGCCAGCGCTCCCGCCCGTACCTCTTCTCGAACTCGGTCGCCCCCGCCGTCGTCGCGGGCTCGCTCGCGGCGCTCGCGATGGTCGAGGGGTCCGGCGACCAGCGCGCCGCCCTCGCCCGGAACACCGAGCTCTTCCGCTCCTCCATGGTCGCGGCCGGCTTCGACGTCCTCGAGGGCAGCCACCCGATCACCCCGGTGATGTTCCCCGGGGAGGACGGGGCCCGGTCGGCGACCGCGGTCGCCGAGCACATGCTCGCGCACGGGGTCTACGTCATCGCCTTCACCTACCCCGTCGTGCCACGCGGGAAGGCCCGGATCCGCGTCCAGCTCTCCGCCGCGCACACCGAGGACGACGTCCGCGCGTGCGTCTCCGCGTTCGTCGCCGCCCGGGACGCCGTCGGGTGAGCGTCGCCGTCGGGTGCCGCGGCGGGAGGTGCCCGGTCAGCCTGCGAGGAGCGCGCCGGCCTCGTCGACGGTGTCGACGAGGTGGACGGCACGGGCCATCGACCGGCCGTCGGCGAGCGCCCGGAGCGCCGGCCAGACGGGCACCGTCGAGGTCCAGTGGGTCCGGCCGACGAGGACCAGCGTGGGCAGCGGGTCGTCCGCCCGGGCGTAGTAGAGCCGGGTCGCCGCCTGGAACACCTCCTGGACGGTCCCGGCGGCCCCCTCGAGGACGACGAGCCCGGCGCCCGAGCGGGCCAGCAGGCTGTCCTCCCGGAGGGCGTTCGAGAAGTACTTCGCGATGCCGTGGCAGAAGACGTTCGGGGGCTCGTGACCGTAGTGCCACGTCGGGACTCCCACGCTGAGGCCACGCCGGGCGCGACTCGCCCGGTGCGGCGTCCGCGGGTGGGGAAGGGACGCGCGGACGGCGAGTGCGGACCCGGCCCAGGCCCGGACCGACGGCGAGGTCGAGGGCACCGCCGCGAGCGTCTCGGTGGCGTCCGCGACCGCGGCGGCGTCGGCGGCGAAGGCGCCGAGGTTGGCCGCCTCCATCGCCCCCGGCCCGCCGCCGGTCGCGACGGTGAACCCCGCGGCGGCGAGCCGCCCGCCGAGCCGAGCCGCGGCGGCGTACCGGGCGTCGTCCCGACGGACCGCGTGGCCGCCGAGGACCCCGACGACCGGGGAGTCCCCGAGGAACTCGTCGAGGGCGTCGGAGACGGAGTCGTCGTGGATCGCCCGGAGGAGGGTGACGTACACGTCGTGCCGGCTCGCGGCGTCGAGCGACCACCGCCAGGCCCGGGCGTCCGGCGTCCCCGCGTACCCGTGCTCGGTCAGGCCGGCGTACAGCTCCTCCGGGTGGTAGAGCGCCGACCGGTATGGGTCGACCGGGGCGCGCGGGTCCGTCGGGAAGACGATGGCCCCGTGGTCGCGCAGGTGGTCCTCGAGCGCCGGGGAGAGGCGTCCTCCGAGGACGACGAGGCCGTCGAGGTCGGTCCGGGCGAGGAGCGCGGTCTCACGCCCGGTGAGGTCGAGGTCCTGGATCCGCAGGCCTGCGAGCGGGGCCCGCTCACGCAGCGCCCGGTCGAGCCGCGAGAGCGTCTGGATCTCCCGGATGTCCCCGGCGGACACCCGGCCGGGGTCCCGTCCCTGCGGCGCGTCCACGGCGTCAGAGGTTGCCGAGGACGCGCTCGACGGCGATCTCGATGGCGACCCGGGCGGGGTTGGGGCGAGGCACGCGGTACCGGAGGGCGTACCGCTCCTCGGCCTCGCGGACAGAGGCGGCGTCGGTCCGGACCCGGCCGACCCCCTCGAGTGAGAGCCAGTGCCGGCCCTCGACCTGGCAGAGGACGACCCTCCCGGTCGCCGCGACGTTGCGCGCCTTCTGGCTGTGGCCGCGGGTGATGACCCGGGCGATCTCGTGCTCGGGGTCCCACGTGAACCCGACCGGGGTGACGTGCGGCGTCCCGTCCCCGCGCAGCGTCGTCAGGGTCGCGAGGTGCCGCTCGTTGACGAAGGCGAGGGCCGGCGCCGAGAGCTCTCCGGGGTGGATGGCCATGCGAGCAGTCTCGCCTAGTGGCCGGTGAGCGCGGCGAGGGCCCGGCCGAGCCGGGCCGGGCGGCCGGTGCGGGCCTCCTCGTGGTCGGCGGCCCGGGCCAGCCGGAGACCGGCGTTGACGCCGAGCCACCGGGCGGGCTCCGGCTCCCACGGCCGGCTGCGGTGCCCCACCCACGGGAGTCCCGTGTGTGGGGTCGTCCGGCCGAGGACGAGGTCGGCGAGGGTGCGTCCGGCGAGGTTGCTCGCCGCGACCCCGTCCCCGACGTACCCGCCGCCCCAGCCGAGCCCGGTTCCCGGGTCGAGCCCGACACTCGGCCACCAGTCCCGGGCAATGCCGAGCGGGCCGCCCCACGCGTGCGTGAACCGGACGCCCTCGAGCTGGGGGAGGAGTCTGACGAGGGCGCTCCGGAGGTCGGTGAACACCGACTCCTCCTCGTCGAAGCGCGGGCGCACTCGGGAGCCGAGGTGGTAGGGGGCGCCACGGCCCCCGAACGCGATCCGGTCGTCGGGGGTTCGCTGGCCGTAGACGACGACGTGCCCGTGGTCGGTGAACACCTCCCGGTCCTCGAGACCGACTCGGTCCCAGAGGTCGCGACCAAGCGGCTCGGTTGCGACCATGAGCGAGTACACGGGTGCGACCGCCCGGCGCAGACCGGGCAGGCGGGGCGTCCACGCCTCCGTGGCCCGGATGACGTGCCGGGCGCGGACGACGGTGCCGGTCCCCGGTCCGGCGACGGTGACCCGGCCGGGATCGATGCGACCGACCCGGGCTCCCTCGACGATCTCGCCGCCGCGCGCGCGGACGGCGGCGGCGAGCCCGTCGACGAGACGGCGCGGGTGGACGCGGGCGCAGTGCGGCGAGGACGTGCCCCCGTCGGTTCCGGCGGCATCGAGCCGCTCGCGGAGCTCGGCGGCGGAGAGCCAGCGGGTGCCCGTCCCCCACCGGTCGGCGTCGGCGGCCTCGGCCCGGGCCCGGGTGGCCTGCGCGGGCCCGCGGGCGACGGCGACGACCCCACCGCGGTGGTACGCGCAGTCGATGCTCTCGGCGTCGGCGACCCGGCCGACCTCCCGGACGGTGTCCTGGAGCGTCACGACCATCGCGCGCGTCGCCTCGGGTCCGTGCCGGCGGGAGAGCGCGTCCGGCCCGACCGGCCAGAGCGCGGAGACCCAGCCGCCGTTGCGACCACTCGCCCCGAACCCGACGTGCTCGGCCTCGAGGACGAGGACGTCGAGGCCCGGGTGCTCCCGGAGGAGGTAGTACGCGGTCCACAGACCCGTGTAGCCGCCGCCGACGACGACGACGTCGGCGCTGGCGGGGAGCTCGGGGACGGCCCCGCCGGCGGCCCCGGCACGCGGACCCGGGCCGCCGGCGGCGTGGTCCCACCAGAGCGGCGTCGTCACATCCGCTCGAGCGCGCCCTCGAGGACGGAGCGGAGGCGCTGCTCGATGTCGTCGAACTCGGGCTGGCCGACCGTCAACGGCGGGGCGAGCTGGACGACGGGGTCGCCGCGGTCGTCGGCGCGGCAGTACAGCCCGGCGTCGAGGAGGGCGGTGGAGAGGTAGCGGCGCAGGAGCCGCTCGGACTCCTCCTCGTTGAACGTCTCGCGGGTCTCCTTGTCCTTGACGAGCTCGATCCCGTAGAAGTACCCCTCGCCGCGGACGTCGCCGACGATGGGCAGGTCGTAGAGCCGCTCGAGGGTCGACCGGAACGCCGGGGCGTTCTCGTGGACGTGCTGGGTGAGGCCCTCTCGCTCGAAGATGTCGAGGTTGGCCATCGCGACGGCGGCGCTCACGGGGTGCCCGCCGAAGGTGTACCCGTGCGGGAACATCGTCGTCCCGCGCCGGAACGGCTCGAAGAGCCGGTCGCTCGCGATCATCGCGCCGATGGGGGAGTACCCGCTCGTCATCCCCTTCGCGCACGTGATGATGTCCGGGGTGTACCCGAAGTCCTGGCAGGCGAAGATCTCGCCGATCCGGCCGAAGGCGCAGATGACCTCGTCGGAGACGAGGAGGACGTCGTACTCGTCGCAGATCTCCCGGACCCGCTCGAAGTACCCCGGGGGCGGCGGGAAGCAGCCGCCGGAGTTCTGGACCGGCTCGAGGAAGACCGCGGCGACGGTGTCGGGGCCCTCGAACTCGATCTGTTCGGCGATCCGGTCCGCGGCCCACCGGCCGAAGGCCTTGGGGTCCTCGCGGAGGTGGTCGTCGGGTGCCCGGTAGATGTTCGTGTTCGGGACCCGGAAGGCGCCGGGGACGAGTGGCTCGAACATCTCCTTCAGCGGCGGGAGCCCGGTGATCGACAGGGCCCCGTGCGGGGTGCCGTGATAGGCGACGGCGCGGCTGATGACCTTGTGCTTGCCGGGCTTGCCCGTGAGCTTGAAGTACTGCTTGGCGAGCTTCCACGCGGACTCGACGGCCTCGCCGCCGCCGCTGGTGAAGAAGACCCGGTTGAGGTCGCCCGGGGCGTGCCCGGCGAGCCGCTCCGCGAGCTCGATGGCCGGCGGGTGGGCGTAGGACCACAGCGGGAAGAACGCGAGGTCCTTCGCCTGGCCGGCGGCCGCCTCGGCGAGCTCGACCCGGCCGTGGCCGACCTGGACGACGAAGAGGCCGGAGAGGCCGTCGATGTACTCCCGGCCGGTCGAGTCCCAGATCTTGTGGCCCTCGCCCTTGACGATCGTCGGGACGGCGCCGCCGTCCTCGTAGACCGAGTGCCGGGTGAAGTGCATCCACAGGTGGTCGCGGGCGGCGTCCGGGTAGGACGTGCCGGCGCGGGTCGTGCCCGCCCTCGTCGTGCTCACCGGCTCAGGTGTCGCCGTGCTCGCGGTGTCAGGTGTCGTGGTCATCGGGTACCCCAGTTGTAGTGCTGTTTGTTGAGTTTCAGGTAGACGAACGTCTCGGTGGACCGCACGCCGGGGAGGGTGCGGACCCGGGTGGTGAGGAGCTCGAGGAGCTCGTCGTCGTCCTCGCAGACGACCTCGGCGAGCAGGTCGAAGCTCCCCGCCGTGGTGACGACGTAGTCGACCTCGGGCATCGTGCTCAGCGCGTCACCGACGTCCCGGAGGTCGCCGTCGACGTTGATGCCGATCATGGCCTGGCGCCGGAACCCGATCTGGAGGGGGTCGGTGACGGCGACGATCTGCATGAGACCAGTGTCGAGCATCCGCTGGACCCGCTGGCGCACGGCAGCCTCGGAGAGCCCGACCTCCTTGGCGATCGTCGCGTACGACTTGCGGCCGTCCTCCTGGAGCCGCTCGATGATCTGCTTCGCGACGTCGTCGAGCCGAACCTCGGCGGCTGTGCTGCTCGACCTGCTCACGATCGCTATCGTGGCGGGTGGCGACGCGAAGCGCAAGTTCGGCGACGACGGAATCAGTCGGTGGATCCGTTGTGAACAACGGAATTGGTCAAGATTCTGCCTCCTAACCTGTTGAATCCCGCGTCGGGACCACTAGAGTGCTCCGCATCGGAATCCGCACATCTACCCCCGGGAGACGTTTCGTGAGCACGCCACGCGCGCTGAAGAACTTCGTTGGCGGCGAGTACGTCGACGCCAGGACCGACGCGACGAGCGCCGTCGTCCACCCCTCGACCGGGAAGGTGGTCGCGCACGCCCCGGTGAGCGGTCAGGAGGACGTCGACGCGGCCTACCGGGCCGCCGAGACCGCGTTCGAGACGTGGGGCCAGACGACGCCCGCCGAGCGACAGAAGGCCCTCCTCGGCTTCGCCGACGACCTCGAGGCCCGCGCCGACGACCTCATCCGGATCGAGAGCGAGAACACCGGCAAGCCGCACGCGCTCACCGCGAGCGAGGAGATCCCGATGTTCCTCGACCAGCTCCGGTTCTTCGCCGGCGCCGCCCGGGTCCTCGAGGGGCGCTCGGCCGGGGAGTACATGGCCGGCCACACGAGCTGGGTCCGCCGCGAGCCCATCGGCGTCGTCGGCCAGGTCACCCCGTGGAACTACCCGATGATGATGGCGATGTGGAAGATCGGGCCGGCGCTCGCGGCGGGCAACACCATCGTCCTCAAGCCGAGCGACACGACCCCCGAGACGACCCTGCTCATGGCAGAGCTCGCCTCGAAGCACCTCCCCCCGGGGACCTTCAACGTCGTGACCGGAGACCGGGACACCGGCCGGATGGTCGTCGAGCACGACACCCCGCAGCTCGTCGCGATCACCGGCTCGGTCCGCGCCGGCATGGAGGTCGCGGCGAGCGCCGCGAAGGGTCTCAAGCGGGTCCACCTCGAGCTCGGCGGCAAGGCGCCCGTCGTCGTCTTCGACGACGCCGACATCGACGCCGCCGTCGCGGGGATCGCCGAGGCCGGGTACTTCAACGCCGGCCAGGACTGCACGGCCGCGACGAGGGTCCTCGTCGGCCCGAGGATCCACGACGACTTCGTCGCCGCCCTCGCCGAGTACGCCAGGACCGAGGCCAAGGTCGGCATGCCCGACGACGAGGACGCCCTCCTCGGGCCGGTGAACAGCGCGAACCAGCTCGACCGGGTCCTCGGGTTCCTCGAGCGCCTCCCCGAGCACGCGACCGTCGCAGCCGGCGGGCACCGGCGCTCCGACCTCGGCGACGGGTTCTTCCTCGAGCCGACCGTCGTCTCCGGGCTCGCGCAGGACGACGAGGCGGTCCAGCAGGAGATCTTCGGGCCCGTCATCACCGTCCAGCGCTTCTCCGACGAGGACGAGGCGGTCCGCTGGGCCAACGGCGTCCAGTACGGC
Source organism: uncultured Actinomycetota bacterium (assembly GCA_963783735.1). Classification (GTDB taxonomy): domain Bacteria; phylum Actinomycetota; class Actinomycetes; order Actinomycetales; family Dermatophilaceae; genus CAWDAQ01. The sequence continues at coordinate 234,305 of CAWAOO010000002.1, forward strand.
CTTGCCTCGAGCGTGTGGACGAGGGACTTCGGACGGGCGATGCGGATGAGCAAGCGTCTCGACTTCGGCGCGGTGTGGATCAACTGCCACATCCCCATCGTCGCGGAGATGCCCCACGGCGGCTTCAAGAAGTCCGGGCACGGCAAGGACCTGTCGATGTACGGGTTCGAGGACTACACCCGTGTCAAGCACGTCATGGCGAACATCGAGTCCTGACCCGGATGGTGAGCATGAGACGACCCCAGCCCCCTGCAGACCCTGCCCTCGCCGCCCTCGTCCGGTCGGCCGTGAGCAGGCGCGGCCTGCTCGGGGCGGGGTTCGGGGCGGCGGCCGCGGCCGGCCTCGCCGGCTGCGCCCCGCCTGCCCCCCCGGCCGCCCTCGGCGCCGCCGGACCGAAGCTCCCCGAGGACCGGTCGGCCAGTGAGAAGGTGGTCCGCTGGGCGAACTGGACGTCCTACCTCGACTACAACGAGAAGACGAAGCGTCACCCGACACTCGTCGCGTTCGAGAAGAAGACCGGCCTGCAGGCGACCTACAGCGAGGACATCGACGACAACGACACGTACTTCAACAAGGTCGCCCCGCAGCTGCGGGCCGGTCAGGACATCGGCCGGGACATCTTCACGTTCACCGACTGGATGGCCAACCGGGTCATCCGCGAGCAGCTCTGCCAGCCGCTCGAGCTCATCCGGATGCCGCACGCGAGCAACCTCATCGACTCCCTCCAGGAGGTCTCCTTCGACCCGGGCAGGAACCACTCGCTGACCTGGCAGAGCGGGTTCGCGGGGATCGGGTACGACCGATCGAAGGTCGGACGCGACCTCAAGACCCTCGACGACCTCTGGAGCGAGGACCTCAAGGGCCGGATCGTCGTCCTCAGCGAGTTCCGCGACACCCTCGGGCTCGTCATGCTCAGCCAGGGCGTCGACATCAGCCAGGGGTTCGGCAAGGCCCAGTTCGAGAACGCCGTCGCCGAGATCGACAAGCGGATCAGCGACGGGTACATCCGCCGGGTCAAGGGCAACGCCTACCTCGAGGACCTCAAGAGCGGGAACGCCATCGCGGGCATCGTCTGGAGCGGGGACCTGTTCGTCCTCCGGGCGGAGACCGAGAACAACCACTGGCAGTTCACGATCCCCGAGTCGGGCGGGACGCTGTGGTCGGACAACCTCATGGTCCCGATCACGTCACCGCACCGGCGCAACGCCGAGCGGCTCATCGACTACTACTACCAGCCCGAGGTCGCCGCCCAGGTGGCCGCGTGGGTCAACTACATCTGCCCGGTCAAGGGCGCGCAGGCGGAGATGGAGAAGATCGACCCCGAGCTCGCGAAGAGCCCCTTCATCTTCCCGAGTGACGCCTACATCCGCAGGAACAACATCAAGGGCTTCCGGGCGCTCAGTGCCGAGGAGGACCAGGAGTACGGCCAGATCTGGGCGAGGGTGGTGGGGAACTGATGGCACGCTCATCCGGCTTCCGGCAGGCGACCGGCGACCTCCACCTCGAGACCGTGACGAAACGGTTCGGGTCGTTCACCGCCGTCGACGAGCTCGACCTCCGCGTCCCCCGCGGGTCGTTCTTCGCCCTGCTCGGCCCCTCCGGCTGCGGCAAGACGACGACCCTGCGGATGGTCGCCGGGCTCGAGCAGCCGACGAGCGGGCGCATCCTCATCGGGGACACCGACCTCACCGGGTCCCGGCCCTACCAGCGGCCGGTCAACACGGTCTTCCAGAGCTACGCGCTCTTCCCGCACCTGACGATCACGGAGAACGTCGCGTTCGGCCCGAAGCGGCGCCGGGTCGACGGCGCCGCGGACCTTGCCGCCGAGGCGCTCGAGCTCGTCCAGATGACGACCTTCGCCGACCGGAAGCCCACCCAGCTCTCCGGCGGACAGCAGCAGCGCGTCGCCCTCGCCCGGGCACTGGTCAACCGGCCCGAGGTCCTCCTCCTCGACGAGCCGCTCGGGGCGCTCGACCTCAAGCTGCGACGCCAGATGCAGGTCGAGCTCAAGCGGATCCAGGTCGAGGTCGGGCTGACCTTCATCCACGTCACCCACGACCAGGAGGAGGCCATGACGATGGCCGACACGGTCGCGGTGATGAACTCCGGGCACATCGAGCAGCTCGGCCACCCCGAGGAGCTCTACGACCTGCCGCGGACGGCGTTCGTCGCGAACTTCGTCGGCCAGTCCAACCTCGGCCGGGCTCGGGTCACCGGCGGCGACGGGGACGACCTCGTCGTCGACGTCGCCGGGACGACCGCCCGGATCCCCCGGGCACGGTCGGCGGTGAGCGACGGCGAGCTGATGTTCGGGGTCCGTCCCGAGAAGGTCCGGATCTCCACCGAGCAGCCGTCCGGGGCCGGCAACGACATCCGCGCCCGCGTCGTCGACGTCTCCTTCACCGGCGTCGCGACCCAGTTCCTCGTCACCGTCCCGAGCGGCGCGACGTGGAACGTCTACGAGCAGAACCTCGACGTCGAGCGCAACACCCTCCGCCCCGGCGACGAGGTGTGGCTCGAGTGGGACTCCGGCCACGCCTTCGGGGTGGCCGCCGACGGGCCCGCTCCCGCCGACGCCGGGGAGGGTGCGACGCCCGAGAGCGTCGGGGTCGGCTCGTGACCGCGGCAACGACCCGGGTCGCGGGGGAGGGGACGCACGCGCCCGCGCCCCTGCGCCCGGCCGACCCCGACACCCCGCGCCGGCGGTGGGCGGCCTACCTCCTCCTGCTCCCCGGGGGCCTCTGGCTGCTCGTCTTCTTCGTCTTCCCCCTCGTCCAGCTCTTCGCGGTCTCGCTCCAGAGCGGGTTCCCCGGGTACCCCGGCTACTACTACCGCGACGTCAACGTCGGCAACTACCTCAGCGCCATCAGCGAGTTCGCCCCGCACTTCGGACGCTCGCTGCTCTACGCCGGGCTGGCGACGTTCTTCGCGTTCGTCCTCGCCTACCCGCTCGCCTACGCCATGGCGTTCAAGGCGGGGCGGTGGCGGGGGGTGATGATGATCTGCGTCATCGCGCCGTTCTTCACCTCCTTCATCCTCCGGACGATCGCGTGGCGCCAGATCCTCGCCGACGAGGGCCCGGTGACGAGCACGCTCAACGCCCTCCACCTCCTCCCGCAGGGCCGGATCACCGAGACGTGGATCGCCGTCGTCGCCGGCATCACGTACAACTTCCTCCCGTTCATGGTGCTGCCGATCTACGCCTCCCTCGAGCGGGCGGACCCCAAGGTCATCGAGGCCGGGGGTGACCTCTTCGCCAACGGGCTGACGACCTTTCGGACGGTGACCCTCCCGATGAGCATGCCCGGCGTCATCGCCGGGACGCTGCTGACCTTCATCCCCGCCGCCGGCGACTACGTCAACGCCGAGCTGCTCGGCTCGGACCGGAGCACGAAGATGGTCGGCAACGCCATCGAGAGCCAGTTCTTCCGCGTCCTCGGTGGGTTCCCGACCGCCGCCGCCCTGTCGTTCACCCTCATGGCCCTCATCCTCGCCATGGTCTTCGTCTACGTGCGCCGATTCGGCACCGAGGAGCTCCTGTGACCGCCGCCGCGACCCCGGCCGCCTCCAGCGCACACACCGTCGGCTCCGGCGCGAGCTCCCTCCCACCGGCGCGCCGGGCCCGCAACTGGGTCGCCGACCACGTCGCGATGATCATCGCGCTCCTCGTCCTCGGCTACCTCTTCGTCCCGGTCGCGTACACCTTCGCCTTCTCCTTCAACGACTACCGCAAGTCGAACATCGTGTGGAACGGCGCCGCCGGGCCCACCCTCAAGCACTGGAAGAACCCGTGCGGGGCCCCGGGCGTGTGTGAGGCCCTCGTCACCTCGATCCAGGTCGGGGTGATCGCGACCGTCGTCGCGACCGCGCTCGGGACGATGCTCGCGTTCGCCCTCGTCCGGCACCGGTTCCGGGGCCGCGGGGTGAGCAACGTCCTCGTCTTCGTCCCCATGGCCACCCCCGAGATCGTCCTCGGCGCGAGCCTGCTGACGATCTTCGTCCAGGGGTTCAGCCGGGTCGGCCTCCAGCTCGGGTTCTGGACGATCGTCATCGCCCACATCATGTTCTGCATCAGCTTCGTCGTCGTCACCGTCAAAGCCCGCCTGCAGAGCCTCGACCCCCGGCTCGAGGAGGCGGCCGAGGATCTCTACGCCGGCGCCGGGGCGACGTTCTGGCGGGTGACGTTCCCGCTCGTCCTCCCGGGCATCGTGGGGGCGGCGCTGCTGTCGTTCTCGCTGTCCTTCGACGACTTCATCATCACGAACTTCGTCTCCGGTGACGCGACGACGTTCCCGAAGTTCGTCTACGTCTCCTACCTGCGGGGGATCCCCGCCCAGGCGAACGTCATCGGGTTCTCGATGTTCGTCATCGCCGTGTCCCTCGTCGTCCTCGGCCAGGTCATCGGCCGCGCCCGCCGCAGCTGACCCGGGTCGCCATCCCACCACCCGCACGGGGCGGCAGCGCCGCCTCCTCCGGAAAGGACACCATGCGCATCCTCGTCATCGGCGCGGGCGGCGTCGGCGCCGCCGTCGCCTCGATCGCCGTCGAGCGGGACTTCTTCGACGCCCTCGTCGTCGCCGACCACGACCTCCCCCGCGCCGAGCGGGCCGTCGCCGCGGCCAGGGCCCGCCGCGAGGGGGAGGACCGGCTCGTCGCCGCCCGGGTCGACGCCTCCGACGCGGGCGCGGTGACGGCGCTCGCGCGTGAGCACCGGGCGACGCACGTCCTCAACGCCGTCGACCCGCGGTTCGTCATGCCGGTGTTCGAGGGCACTCTCGCCGCGGGTGCGGACTACCTCGACATGGCGATGAGCCTCTCCCGGCCCGACCCCGAGGAGCCCTACGCCCGCAGCGGGGTCAAGCTCGGTGACGCCCAGTTCGCCGCCGCCCCGGAGTGGGAGCGGTCCGGGCGCCTCGCGCTCGTCGGCATCGGCGTCGAGCCCGGGCTGTCGGACGTCCTCGCGCGCTACGCCTGCGACCACCTGTTCTCCGAGGTCGACGAGATCGGCACCCGGGACGGGGCCAACCTCGTCGTCCACGACGACGAGGGCAACGAGCTCTTCGCGCCGAGCTTCTCGATCTGGACGACGATCGAGGAGTGCCTCAACCCGCCGGTCGTGTTCGATCGGGACCGGGGCTGGTACACGACCCCGCCGTTCTCGGAGCCGGAGGTCTTCGACTTCCCCGAGGGCATCGGCCCGGTCGAGTGCGTCAACGTCGAGCACGAGGAGGTCCTCCTCATGCCTCGCTGGCTCGACGCGAAGCGGGTGACGTTCAAGTACGGCCTCGGGGACGAGTTCATCGGCGTCCTGAGGACCCTCCACACCCTCGGCCTCGACAGCACCGAGAAGGTCCGGGTCGGGGGCGTCGAGGTCGCACCGCGCGACGTCGTCGCGGCCGTCCTGCCCGACCCGGCGACGATCGGGCCGCGGATGACGGGCCGGACGTGCGCGGGGGTCTGGGTCACCGGACGGGGAACCGACGGGCAGCCGCGGGCAACCTTCCTCTACCACGTCGCCGACAACGAGGTGACGATGCGCGAGTACGGCTCGCAGTGCGTGGTCTGGCAGACCGCGGTCAACCCCGTCGTCGCCCTCGAGCTCCTGGCCCGCGGGACCTGGTCCGGGACCGGCGTCCTCGGCCCGGAGGCCTTCGACGCGGTGCCGTTCCTCGACCTCCTCGCCGCGGACAGGCCCTCGGGCTACGGCTCGCCGTGGGGGCTCTCGGACCGGAGCGCCGGCTGAGCGGAGCCGGTCGCCGGGCGTCGGCCCACGAGGTCGTCCCGCGAATCGGCCCCGTCGACCCGGCCACAGGGGTAGGCTCGCTCGCGTCGGCCTCGACGACGCCGCTGGTGAGGGGCCCGCACGGTGGGTGTAGCTCAGGTGGCAGAGCGTCGCGTCGTGGTCGCGAAGGTCGGGGGTTCGAACCCCTCCACCCACCCAGGACGTCCTGTCGCGCCGGTTCGCGCCCATAACGGTGACCGGCGGGGGAGACTTGTCCCGTGAGCCCCCTCGCGAGACTGACAGCCGGCCGGTCCAGCCGTTCTGGCCGACCGCGCCTCGTCATCTCGATCTACGACGACCCGGGCAACCCGCACTACGGCGGCGGTGGAGCCGTCGTCGTGGCCGAGCTGTCGGCGCGGCTCGCCGATGTCTACGACGTCACCGTCGTCTCGGGGTCCTACCGGGGCAGCCGCGGCGGCCGCCGCGCCGGCGTGCGGCTCCGCTACCTGCCGGTGGGCTGGGCCGGCGCCCGCGGGGGCCAGCTCGTCTTCCACGCACTGCTCCCGGTGGCCGGGCTCCTGGTGCGTCACGACGTGTGGGTCGACAGCTTCACCCCGCCGTTCTCGACGAGCCTCCTCCCGCACGTCACCCGCCGGCCCGTCGTCGGCCTCGTCCAGATGCTCAGCGGCGAGGACATGCGTGCGCGCTACCGGCTCCCGTTCGACCGCGTCGAGCGGCGCGGTCTGCGATGGTACCGGCGCCTCGTCGTCCTCAACGACGCCGACCGCGAGATCGTCAGCCGGCTGAGCCCGCGCGCCGTGGTTCGGGTCATCCCCAACGGCGTCGAGGTCCCCCCGGAGGACGAGCTCGCCTCCGAGGTGGGTGAGCACATCCTCTTCCTCGGCAGGATCGACGTCCGCCAGAAGGGGCTCGACCTCCTCGTCGCCGCGCACGCCCGGGCGGGGACCGGGCTGCCGCTCGTCATCGCCGGGACCGGGCCCTCGCGCGAGGTCGCGGCGCTCGAGGCACTCGTCGCCGGACGGGACGACGTCCGGGTCGTCGGGCACGTCAGCGGCGCCCGCAAGGCCGAGCTCCTGCGGACGTGCGCCTTCCTCGCGATGCCCTCGCGGTTCGAGACCTTCGGGCTCTCCGCCCTCGAGGCGATGGCGTGGGCCAAGCCGGTCGTGCACTACGACCTGCCCCGCCTGGAGTGGATCCCCGCGGACGCCGCCGTCCGCGTCGGACGCCTGGACGAGGAGCACCTCGCCCGGGCCCTCCGGTCGCTCGCGACCGACGCCGGGGACCGGGCGGCCCGGGGGCGCCGTGCCCGGGCCCACGCCGAGGAGCACGACTGGAGCGTCATGGCCACCCGGTACCGCAGCGTCCTCGACGGCGTCCTCGTCGGAGGGTGAGCCCCCATGCCCACCGTCGTCAGCGCCGCGTGGCACGCGGTCGGCAGGTCCCGGGTCGCCAAGGTCCTCCCGTTCGTCCTCGCGGCGCTCCTCCTCGTGCCGCTCTACCCGTGGACACCCGCGTCCGTGCCGGCGGACTCCCCGGACGGGGGGCGCTCGACGGGCCGGACCGGCGCCGTCGACGCGGGCCCCCGGTACGCGTTCGGGACGCTCGTCTCGCTGCCCCAGCACGCGACGGCGGAGTCGACGCGCGGCATCAAGGTCGCCATGGTCGAGCTCCAGTGGGACCACCTCGAGCCGCGGCCGGGGCAGTTCGACCTCGAGTACGCCGCCGAGAAGCGGTCCGAGGTCAATGTCATGCTCCGCGCCGGACGCCGGGTCACCCTCGGACTCGGCCTCCACCGGCCGCCGGCCTGGGCCCTGGCGAGGCCGAACAGCCGGATGGTCAACCAGCGGGGCCAGCGCTCGGGCAACATCGACCTCATCTTCAACGCCGAGCTTCGCCGGCTCGCCGACCGCTACCTCAGGGAGGTCGCACGGACGGTCCCGATGACGAAGGTCTGGGCCGTGCGGCTCACCTCGGGCGGGTCCGCGGAGGTCCTCTACCCCGGCTCCGGGAGCTACTGGGCGTTCGGACGGAACGCCCTCAACGGGCCGCGGATGCCCTCGACGATGGCCCGGAACCCGGCCCCGCACTGGCGCCCCGGGACGAAGACGATCCCGAAGGAGCGGGTCCGTCGCTGGGCGGACTGGTACATCCACGCCCTGGACGACGTCGTCGGCTGGCAGATGCGCAGCCTCACCGCCCTCGGGTTCCGCGGGTGGTTCCAGGTCCTCACCCCCGGGCAGGGGGCATCGCCGGCGGAGTACCGCAAGGCCGTCAACGCCTACCTCCCCGACGGGCTCGTCGGGGTCGGGGCGGTGTGGTACGAGTTCTACACCCACCTCCCCAGCCGGAGGCGGGTCGTGGCGTACGTCACGTCGATGGCCGACCAGTCCGGCGACGACGACGGCTGCCGGCCGGCCGACATCAAGGTCAGCGTCAACTCGAAGGTCGTCGAGTCGTGGTCGGCGACCCGGTGGATCAGCCGGATCGCGGACGGGATCGGCCTGCCGAAGAACGGCGAGAACCCCGGCTGGAACATCCCCGCCTCGCTCAACACCCACTACCGCGACGCGTCGAGCGCCGGGATGATGGCGGCGAGCATCCGCCAGATGCGCAGCTGTGGCTTCCAGGGGATGTACTGGGCGCACGACCGGGAGCTCTGGGACGGGCGCGCGTCCCTCACCCGGTACGCGCGCTACGTCGTGGCCGCGAACGGGGCGACCTCCGCGGTGCCGCTGTTCCCGGCGCCCTGAGCCGGGTCACCACGCCGCCGGGCTCGTCGTCTCGAGGATGACGACCTCGTCGTAGGAGCGGCTCGGGACGGAGAACACCTCGCGGCCGCGGGCCCGGAACCACCGGACGTCGGCGGGGCTCGTCCCGACGTATCCCTGGTTGACGAGCTTGGTGAGGACGACGAGGTACCGGACGTTCTGCGACGCGAGGACGTTCGGGTCGTCGACGGGGACGGGCCGCAGCCCGGAGCCGACGAGGGCCTCCTCGGTCTGGTCGGCGACGGCGGCGACGACGCTCCCGGAGGGGGCGTTGTCCTCGAGCCACGCGACGGCCTGCTCCTGTCCCGTGTCGGGGACGGTGCGGGTGTGGACCCACGCCGCGGCGTCGAGTCCGGCGACGACGACGAGGACGGCGACGACGAGCCCGGTGAGCCTGCGTCGGGCCGCGCGGGGCCACCGGTCGAGGTGGAGGACGCGGTGCCCGGCGACCACGGCCGTGGCGGTCCCGGGGACGGCGACGAAGTAGAGGAAGTGCTCCTCGATGGTGCTGAACACCGTCGCGTAGCCCACGACCGCCGCCGCGGACAGGGTGACGACGGCGAGGACCCGGTCGACCTCGTGGCCGGGTCGCAGGAGGAGGTAGGCCGCGCCGAGACAGCCCGCACCGATGAGCGCGAAGCTCACGCCGTAGTCGAGGAACTGGGCGAGGAAGGTCGTCGTCACCGACGGGGCGCCCTCGACGTTGTACCCCGTGTAGACGTCGAGCCCGACCATGCGCTCGACACCGGACAGCTTGAACGCCCACAGCTCGGCGCCGAGACCCTGACCCCACGTCCAGGCGGCGTACCCGAGGTAGGGCAGCGGGAGGATCGCGAGAACGGCGGCGACCCGGCGACGGGGCGGCCCCCAGCCGGCGGCGAGGAGGACGGCGAGCGGGAGGACCGTCAGGGCGACGGCGATGTCCTTGGTGACGACGGCGAACCCGAAGAGCAGTCCCGCACCCCAGACCGCGGCCCGGGGGTGAGGGGTCCCGCGGGCTCGGACGAGCGCGAGGAGGCAGAGGTACCCGCCGAGGACGAAGAGGAGGACGGCGGTCTCCTGGAGGATCCGGCCGTTCTGCCGCAGGATGTACGGGTCGGCGGCGAACAGCCCCGCGGCGACGAGCGCCGGCGTCCGGCCGGCGGCCCGCCGGACGAGGAGGAAGAGGAGGACGAGCGAGACGAGGGCGAGCACCGCCTGCATGACCCGGAGCGACTCGATCTGCTCGAACGGGTCCGCGGGGATCCCGACGAGCTGCATCCACCGGGCCTCGAGGAGGAACAGCCCGGGCGGGTGGACGAGGAACGGGGCGCCGTCGGGCTCGAGCGGCGGGACGTGGCCCCGCAGGACCGAGAAGCCCTCGTCGCGGTAGATGAACTCGTCGGTGTAGATGTCGTAGGCGCTGAGGACCCCGACGAGGCGCAGGACGCCGGCGAGGAGGACGATGCCGGGCAGGGTGAGCGCGCGCGGCACCCGGCTGCGTTCCCGGTGTCGGCCGTTCTGACCGGCACCGCCGCCGGCGCGTGCCTCGGGAACGTCCGCGGCCGGGGGGCGACGGGTCTGGCCCTGGACGCTCACGCGAGCCCGCGCTGTCCTGCTGGGGTCCGGTGGCGCAGCCACCCCTCGGTGAGGGCTCGGGCGCGCGCGGCCGCGGGGGTGAGCGGGAGCGGCTCGAGGCGGAGCGCCGCGTAGTCGACGCAGGCGGCGCCGAACCGCCGCTTGAAGTCCTCGACCGAGCTGCCCGGCTCCGACTCGCCGAGGAGAACGCGCTCGGCGCCCCGGGCGCAGGCGTCCTCGATGACGGCGGACTGGAGGATCATGTTGCCGCTCGTCTCACGGTTGAGCCGGTGGTCGTTGACCCCCATCCACGCGTGCGTCGAGGCGCCGTGGACGAGGTTGACGTGGACCGCAACCGGCTCCCCTCGGAAGGTCGCCATCCACATGACGCATCCGTCGCCGAGGGCCTCGACGACGGTGCTGGCCTGCTCGGCCCGCCGGCGGGCCCGGGCGAGCGCGCGGGCGAGCGGCAGGGGCTGCCCTCGCTGCTCGGCCCAGCGGACGACGGACGACTCGTAGAGGCGCGCGAACTCCGGGAGGAAGGCGCCGGTCGTGTCCCGGTGGACCTCGACGCCGACCCGGCCGGCGGCGAGGACGGTCCGCCGGAGGCGCTTGCCGTAGCCCGCCCAGACGGCGTCGAAGCCGCCGCGGACGTCGAGGACCTCGCAGTGGTACCGCTGGCGTCGGACCCGGTGACCGGCGGCTGCCTCCCACGACGCGGCGACCTGCGGTGCGGGGACGACGGTGGCACGCAGGCTCGGGCGGCGGTGGAGGTCGGCGAGGACGGTCGCGGCCTCGTCGGGGCGCAGGGCGCCGCCGTCGACGAGGGCGCCGCCGTAGCCCCAGGCGTAGGGCCAGGACTCCTCGGCGACCCGGACGCCGCCGACGGTGCGGGCGGCGAGGGGGAGGACGAGGCGGCGGCCGGTGTCGGTCTCGTAGAGCCGGCTCGCGTCGGTCCGGCCGGTGTGGGCGCAGAGCGCGTCGAGCCACTCGGGGGTCTGGGTCGCGACCGCGTCCGGGTCGGCGGCGAGGACCTCCCGCCACACCTCCCGGGGCGCGGGCGAGACGACGCGGACTCCCCTCAGGGCGTCGTGGCGAGGGGGGGACGTCGTCATCGGGCCTCCGTTCGGCACGTGGGTCGGGGCTCGGTGTCCACAGTAGGGAGGCGCGCGACCGATGTCAGTCAGTTGCTGGCAAGTCCGTGCGAGCGCTCGCGCCACGGAGGCCACACCCGTCGCGAGCGTCACGACGCCTGTCTCCGGACGGTGCTGGGCCGGTTGCCGAGGACGTCTCGGACGGTGGTGCGCACCCGGGCCCCTGCGGACGTCAGCGGCAGTGGCTCCCAGCGGAGCGCGGAGTGCTCGAGCGTCGTCGCGCCGAGCTGGCGCTTGTACGCCTCGACGGGGCTGCCCGGCTCCGACTCGCCGAGGAGGAAGTCGCTCATCCCCCGGGCGCACGCGTCCTCGATGGCGACCGACTTCAGCAGGGCACCGCCCCGGGTCTCCCGGACCAGACGGCGGTCGTTGGCGGCGAGCCAGCCGTGGGCGGTGGCGCCGTGGTAGAGCACGAAGGCGACCTCGACCGGCTCCCCGTGCCAGCTGGCCACCCACGCGACGCACTTCTCGCCGAGGGCCTCGGCCACGGCGGCCGCCTGACCGGGGCTGTCACGAAGCCTCGCGATGGCGCGGGCGAGCGGCAGGGGCTGGCCGCGCTGCTCGGCCCAGCGCTCGGTGGAGCGGCGGTAGAGCTCGGTGAACGCCGGGAGGAAGGCGCCTGTCGTGTCCCGGTGGACCTCCACACCGTGCCGCTCCGCCCGCCGGACCGAGTAGCGGATGCTCTTGCTGTACCTCGCCCAGACGGCGTCGAACCCGCGGGTGAGGTCGACGACCTGGGAGCGGTAGGGGATGCGCTGGATCGCGGGCCCGGCGGCGGCCTCCCACGACGCGGCGACCTGCGGCGCGGGGGTGATGGTCGTGCGGATCCGCCGGCGGCGGTGGAGGTCGGCGAGGACGGTCGCGGCCTCGTCGGGGCGCAGGGCGCCGCCGTCGACGAGGGCGCCGCCGTAGCCCCAGGCGTAGGGCCAGGACTCCTCGGCGACCCGGACGCCGCCGACGGTGCGGGCGGCGAGGGGGAGGACGAGGCGGCGGCCGGTGTCGGTCTCGTAGAGCCGGCTCGCGTCGGTCCGGCCGGTGTGGGCGCAGAGCGCGTCGAGCCACTCGGGGGTCTGGGTCGCGACCGCGTCCGGGTCGGCGGCGAGGACCTCCCGCCACACCTCCCGGGGCGCGGGCGAGACGACGCGGACTCCCGTCAGGGCGTCGTGTCGAGGCGGGGACAGGACCAACGGGGGTTCCTCCGGTCGGGGGGGCGGGTGACCAACCGTGCGTGCCCTCACGGGTGGACCCGGCCGGTAGGGGCGGTGCGGCGCCCGAACGAGGGGGGTACGTCGTCCACCCTAGGCGCACCCGACAGCTCCTCGAGGGCCGTTCGCCGAATCCGGCCGGGCGCTGCGGGGCGCTGCCCACGGCCCGTGCCGACGGCCGAGCGGGGGTCACCCCGGCGGGCCGCCGGAACCCGGGGCGCGCCGCCGCAGGAGTGCCTCGACGACGCCCCGGGCCCAGTCGGTCGAGGGGGTGTACGGGACGGCCTCGATGCGGAGCGCGGAGGTGGCCACCGTCGTCGCGCCGAGCTGGCGCTTGTACGCCTCGACGGTGCCCCCCGGCTCGGACTCTCCCAGGAGGAGGTGGCTCGCTCCCCTGGCGCAGGCGTCCTCGAGGACGCGAGAGTCGAGCAGCCGGGTCCCGCGGCTCTCCCGGGCGAGGGCGTTGTCGTTGACGCCCATCCACGAGTGGACGTACCGGCCGTGGGTGAGGACGAGGTCGACCGCGACGGGCTCACCGCGCCACGTCGCCATCCACATGACGCACCGCTCGCCGAGGGCGTCGGCGACGGCGGCGGCCTGCCCGGGCCGGTCGCGCAGGTGGAACAGCGCGCGGGCGAGCGGCAGGGGCTGGCCGCGCTGCTCGGCCCAGCGGACGACGGACGACTCGTAGAGGCGCGCGAACGCCGGGAGGAAGGCGCCGGTCGTGTCCCGGTGGACCTCGACGCCGCGGCGCTCGGCCTTCCGCACGGCGTTCCGCACGCTCTTGCTGTACCTCGCCCAGACGGCGTCGAACCCGCGGGTGAGGTCGACGACCTGGGAGCGGTGGGGGATGCGCTGGATCGCGGGCCCGGCGGCGGCCTCCCACGACGCGGCGACCTGCGGCGCGGGGGTGATGGTCGTGCGGATCCGCCGGCGGCGGTGGAGGTCGGCGAGGACGGTCGCGGCCTCGTCGGGGCGCAGGGCGCCGCCGTCGACGAGGGCGCCGCCGTAGCCCCAGGCGTAGGGCCAGGACTCCTCGGCGACCCGGACGCCGCCGACGGTGCGGGCGGCGAGGGGGAGGACGAGGCGGCGGCCGGTGTCGGTCTCGTAGAGCCGGCTCGCGTCGGTCCGGCCGGTGTGGGCGCAGAGCGCGTCGAGCCACTCGGGGGTCTGGGTCGCGACCGCGTCCGGGTCGGCGGCGAGGACCTCCCGCCACACCTCCCGGGGCGCGGGCGAGACGACGGCCGTCCTGCGGTGAGGGTTGCTGGGCCGCGGCACGACGTCCTCTCGCTCGGACTCAGGCCTTCAGCGTAGGCCGGGCCGGGTCGCGGTGTGGGTGGTTTCGACGGAGATGGCAGGCTCGGGCGTCGCCGAGGCGCCGCGTCGCTCCTCATCCGCCGAGACGTTCGCGGCGAAGGCGTCCGGCCAGGGCCGGGGGGAGGCGGCGGTCGACCGCCGAGCGCAGCCGGTCGACGTCCCCGCGGTCGATGACCCCGAGCAGCCGGGCGACGCCGAGGTGGACAGCGAGGGCGACGGCGAGGAGGGCGACCCCGACGACCGCGGGAACCGTCCGGGCGAGGAGGAGGAGGGGCACCATGGCGAGGAGGGCGAGGGTGTGCCGGAGCGCCGGACGGAGCGCGGGCCGGCCGAGGCTGTGGAGCCGGGCATAGGCCCATGCGAGCGGGAGCGCAGCCGTCCAGCTGCCGACGACGAACGCGACCGCCGCCCCCTCGGCGCCGGCCAGGGGCACGAGGACCGCGAGGGCGACGACCTCGACGACGGCGCCGACCGGCACCCACCGCGCCGAGATGTCGCCGCGGCCCTGGGCGAAGAGCGCCTTGTTGTACCACGCGGTGAGGATGAGTCCGAGGGTCCCGAGGTCGAGGATCCGGACGATCCCCCCGACGTCGGCGTAGCCGGAGGGGAAGAGGAGGGCGACGATCGGCTCGGGCGCGACGAGGAGCGCGAGCTGGGTCGGGAGGACGAGCAGCGGGATGCAGCGCAGCGCGGCCCGGAACCAGTCGTGGGACCCTCGGAGGGTCCCGGCGGCGGCCATGAACGGGAAGGTCGCGTCGATGAAGGCGTCGGCGACGTAGTACATCGCCCGGCCGAGGATCGCGGCGACCTGGTACGCGGCGATCGCCGCCACGGGGACCGCCCCGTGGCTGAACATCCCGAGGGCGATGACGTCGACGGTGGCGAGCAGCCCGAACGCGGACGTCGAGACCCACATCGGCAGAGCGAGCCGGAAGCTCCGGGAGGCCGCGACCGGCCCGCGTCCGGGCAGCTGGTCGTGCAGGGCCCGCCGGCCGTACCACACGGCGCCCGCCGCGCCGGCGAGGAAGCCGAGGGCGACGCCGGTCGCCCCGAGCCGGAACACCCCGACGAGCACGAGGCCGACGACGAGCTTGACGGCGATCTCGAGGGTGACCGCCACGCCCTCGGACGAGAACCGCCGCAGTCCCTGGAGGGCACCGCCGAAGGCCGCGAGGAGCGCCGTGAGCGGGAGCATGAGGACGACGCCGACGACGACCCAGGGGGAGTCGGAGGGGAAGGCCCCGAAGCCCGCCACCTGCGCTCCGATCAGACCTGCGGCGAGGACGACGGCGAGGGCGAGGTTGCCCAGGACTGCCCCCCGGAAGAGCGCGGGGTAGTCCTCGTCCCGGTCCGCTGTCGCCCCGCCCCGGGCGAGGACCCACGGGAAGCCCGCCCCGAGAACGAGGGCGCCGAGCAGGAGGACGTTCTGGAGGACGCTGACGGTCGCGAAGTCGCCTTCCGCGAGGAGCCAGACGAGGGCGATGCCGAAGGCGTAGTTGAGGACGGACGTCACGGCGAAGCGCGCGACGAGGATCGCCCCCCCGGACGCGGCGTTCTGCGAGGGCGGGGGCCGGCGCGCCCGGCGCCGCCGTCGCCACGGCAGGAACGACCGGTCGCCCCGGTGCCGGCCGGTGTACCGGGGCGCCGGACCCTCGTCCCGGCCGCCCGAGGCGGGTGTCGCCTCGTCGACCGCGGTGTCGCTCACCGACCCGGCGCCGCGGGCTCCGGGACGCGCTCGGCGACGACGGCGGCCGGGAGGTCGCGCGTCGGGGCGCCGCGTCGAGCGACCGTCCGGAAGACCTCCTCGTAGCGGTCGACGCACCGGGTCCAGCTGAGCTCGACCGCCCGCGCCCGCGCCTGGGCCTGCATCCTCGTGAGCCGCTCCCGGTCCGCGGCGAGGAACGCGAGGGCCCGCCGGAGCTCGTACGGGTCCCCGGAGGGGACGACGAGACCGGTGCCGTCGGCGAGGTCCCGCACACCGGGGAGGTTCGAGACGACCGGGACGCACCCGCTCGCCATTCCCTCGAGGACGACGAGCCCGAAGGCCTCGGCATGCGTCGTCGAGGGGAGGACGATGACGTCGCTCGCCGCGTACTCCGCCCGGAGCATGTCGTCGGGGAGCCGGCCGAGGAACTTGACGTTCACCGCCCCGCGGTCGCGGGCGGCCTGCTGGTACTCCCGCAGGTGCCCCCCGTTGCCGACGAGGGTGAGCTCGACCTCCGGGAGGGTCGCCGTCGCCTCGAGGAGGACCTCGACCCCCTTGTAGGGGCGCATCTGCCCGACGAAGAGGACCCGGAGGGGGCCGCTGCCCTTCTCGGCCTGGAGGGCTCCCCTGGCGTCGACGCCCCACGGGATGACCTCGACGGTCCCGCCCTCCGCCGAGGTGAGTGGCTGGGCGTACCACGTCGAGCTCGCGACGACGGTGTCCGCGAACGAGGAGAGCGCGATGTGCATCTTGTTGTACGCCCGGCACGCGCGGTCGAGCTTGCCGATCTCGATCGCGCAGTGGTGGGTGTAGACGATCGGCGGGCACGCGCCCCTGCGGAGCAGCCGGGAGAAGAGGAGGAAGACGTCGCTCAGGGTCGGGACCGGTCCGTGGAGGTTGACGAGGTCGTAGTCGCGCAGGCGGCGGGCGATCCCCGGCCAGTACGCGGCCATCGCGCTGAAGCGGTACTCGTCGAGCTTGACCCTCGGGATGTCGGTGGAGGAGATGATGTCGACGACGTGGCCGCGGTGGCGCAGCCCGTCGGCGAGCTCTCCCACGCACCGGGAGATCCCCGAGACGATGGGTGGGGCCTCCGAGGTGACGATGAGGATCTTCATGGGCTGCTCCTGACGCGGTGGGGGCGGTCGCGCGCGGCGGTCCCCGGTACCCGGTCGGTCCGTGCCGATGACTCGCGGTACCGGTACTCCCAGCACGCTGCCAGAGCGTCCCGTCTCCCGTGCCGGTTCCCTGAAACTGGGGTAGCGTGGGCGCGTATGTCCCAAATCAGCTGTGCGTGAGGAATGCGAGTTTCGGACCCCGGGCGGCGAGGGTCGTCAGGGCTTGCGGGCGGCCCGCCGGGCGCGCGCCACGGTGACGGCCTCACGGGCGAGCCGCCGGGAGGCGACGACGACGGGACGCGGGTCGAGGACGTCGACGTAGTCGTAGCGGGCCGGGCGGAAGGTCGCGGCGACGACCTCGCGCAGCGCGGCCCCCGAGGAGGGGACGTCCGGCCGTCCCTGCTCCCGCAGGCAGTGGTAGAGCCACTGGAGGTCGCCGCCGAGCCAGCGCATCCGCAGCCCACGCCGGTACGCCCGCAGGTCGGGCAGCTGCCCGCCGATGGCGTGCTTGACGGCGAGGAGGGGGAAGTCGACCCCGGCGCGGACGGCGATCTCGACCGACGCCGAGAGCCGGGGGTTGACCTCCATGAGGAGGGGCCGTCCGGCGACGTCCCGGCGGAACTCGACCTCGGCGTACCCCTCGAGCCCGGCGGCGAGGACGAGGGCCTCCGCCGCGGCGGTCGCGTCGGCGGGTGGCCAGATGCTCTCGCGGTACACCGACGACCCTCCCAGCGGCGGCATCATCCGGTGGGCGACCTGGGCGAAGCGGGCCTTGACCTCGCCGCCGGCGACGAAGAGGCTGATCGCCTCGCGGGCGCCGGGGAGCCACGGCTGGACGATGGGGCGCCCGCCGACGGCGAGCATGGCCTGGACCTCGGTCCGCAGCTCGACGATGTCGTTGGCGGCGTGGCAGAAGAGCCGGATGCCGTCCTCGTCGTCGCCCGACCGTCCCGCCGGCCACGACTCGGCAGGCTTGATGACCGCGGGGAACCCGACGTGCCGCGCCGCGGCCGGGATCTCCGCGGCGCTCTCGACGAGGACGCCCTCGGGAACGCCGATGCCGAGCGAGCGGGCGAGCTCGAGGGTGCGGTCCTTGTTGTCGAGGATCGCGAGCGCCTCGGTGGGGGGGAGGGCGAGGACGCTCCGCTTCTCGATCCTGCGGCGGTTCTCGCTGAGCAGGGCGAGCGCGGAGTCGTCGACGGGCAGGAGCACCGTCGTCGAGGTGTCCTCGAGGAGGCAGAGGAGGGCCTCGAGGAACCCCTGCGGGTCGAGCCGTTCGTCCGGCAGCCCCACCCCGACACGGCACCACCGGGACGCGAACGCGGGGACGAGCCCCTCGACGCTCCGGTCGGCCGTCCCGACGCGCAGCCCGCTCCGGGCGAGGCTGCGCAGGGCGGTCATCCCCTGACGGAGGTTGGCGCCGAGGACGAGGCAGTCCAGGGGCTGGATCTCTCCGGTCACGACCTCATAGGGCTTCATGGGAACCTTCCTCGGGACTCGCGTAGTAGGTCTCGGGCGCCTCGGGCACCCGGCCGTCGGGGAACAGCCCCGTCACCTGGGACCGGTAGGACGTGATCGCCGCCTCCTTGAGGGGGGACGGGTGTGGCCACGACCACCTCCGGAGCCCGTGCTCGCGGATGAAGCCCGCGTCCGGCTCGGTGCGGAGGACGTAGGGGAAGTCGGCGTAGAACACGGGGCGCGGGGACAGCCGCTGACCGAGCGACCGGGTGAGCAGGTGGTCGACGTGACGCCCGACGCCGAGGGGGGCGAAGACGAGGTCGGGGAGTGGGCCGCCGAGCCACTTCGGGAGCACGGTGAGGGCGGCGTCGAGGGAGCGGTCGCCCCGGCTGACCCGGCCCTGGGCGATGTCGTAGCGGTACGTCGGGTAGCGGTGGACGAGCTCGGGCATGAGCCGGCCGAGGGCACCGCCGAGGGCGCGGTTGCCGCGCCGCCGGAAGAGCGCGTCGACGAGCCCGAGGTGGACCTGGCGTGCCCCGAGCAGTCCGAGGGCCTGCCGGTCCTCGGTCCGGCGGAGGGCGTAGAGGGTCTCGGCGTCGGGGGCGTTGCTCGTGTGGAGGAAGTTGCGGGCGGCGAGCGTGTGCGGCGGGGGGCTCGCCGCGCTGAAGACGGTGACGACGGTGACCCGGCCGGTCGAGGCGAGCGCGTGGATGAGCGAGCCGCACGAGAGGACGGCGTCGTCGAGGTGGGGGGAGAGGAAGAGCGCCTCGCCGCCCTTCTCCAGGGCCTCGGTGACACAGGTGGGGAGGTCGAGGACGGTGGGCTCGCCGGACCCGGGCAGCGACACTCGTCCCCCTGACGTCGATGCGGATGGTCCTCTCACCGTAGGGACGTCGTGCGGCCTGTGGGACCGGTTCCGGCGACCCGGTCGGAGATCCGCGATCGATACCGGGACAGACATGGGCATACCCCGTGGGCTCCTGAGCCGCGGCTCCGGCCGGACCCGTCCGGAGGGCTCCACCGGCCGGGCCATAATGGGCCGGTGACGACTCCCGACGAGACCCGCGTGACCCTCTCGAAGGTCATGGGCGCCGCCGACGCCAACCTCCTCGGCACCGTCCACGGCGGCAACCTCATGAAGCTCGTCGACGACGCGGCCGGGGTCGTTGCGAACCGCTTCGCCAGTGGTCCCGCCGTCACCGCGGCGATGGACGAGATGTCCTTCCTCACCCCTGTCCGGGTCGGGGACGTCCTCCACGTCAGCGCCCAGATCAACTGGTCGGGGCGCAGCTCGATGGAGATCGGGGTCCGGGCCGAGTGCGACCGCTGGGACGCGGTCATCGACCGGGTCCACGTCGCCTCGGCGTACCTCGTCTTCGTCGCCGTCGACGAGCGGGGCGGGACCCGGCCCGTGCCCGAGCTCGTCCTCGACGCCGAGGACCACCGTCGCCGGTTCCACGAGGCCGAGATCCGCCGGGAGCACCGGCTCGCCAAGCGCGCGGCTATCCTCAGCTCACGCGACCACCCCGCGTCCCGCTCGGCCGGCTGAGCGCGAGCCGCCTCAGCCGCGCTTCGGGGGGAGCGGGAGGAAGAAGCTCGTCCGCTCCATGTACTCCCGGTAGCCGGGGCGCTCGGCCATCGAGCGCTCGAGGAGGCGTGCCCCCGAGCCGAACGCGAGGAGGTACGTCATGACGAGCGGGGAGAGCACGGTGAGCGCCCCCGGCAGGGTGTGCGCGGCGATGAGGTACACCCCCCACCACACGCAGGCGTCGCCGAAGTAGTTCGGGTGCCGGGTCCACGCCCACAGGCCCCGGTCCATGACCTTGCCCGTGGTCGCGGGGTCGGCCTTGAACGCCGCCAGCTGGGCGTCGCCGACCGCCTCGAAGACGAGCCCGAGGAGCCAGAGGAGCGCGCCCGCGAGGGCGAGCCAGCCGAGTCCGCCCGTCGTCACGGCCGCGACCTGGATGGGGAGCGAGATGAACCAGGCGAGCAGCCCCTGGAGGAGGAAGACCTTGCGGACGGCGTACGCGAGCCGGCTTCCCGGGGCCTTCTCGAGCATCTCGGCGTACCGGGGGTCCTCACCCTTGCCCCGGCTCCGCCGCTGGATGTGCCGGGCGAGCCGGAGGCCCCAGACCGTGACGAGGACGGCGAGGAGGAGCCGGCGACCGACCGGGGCGGTGCCGAGGGCGAGCCCGACGAGGGCGACGACGACGAAGGCCAGCCCCCACGTGACGTCGACGACGCTCACCCGGCCCGCCCGGTGGGCGGCCCACGCGGTCGCCGCCATGAGGACCGCGATGGCGGCGAGGCTGCCGACCGAGACGAGGGCGAGGTCGCCCCAGCCGGTCACCGGGCCCCCTCCGGCCACAGCTGCTCGCGCACGGCAGGCAGGCCCGAGCGTCCGCGCTCGTCCGGCCGGACCGCGAGGATCTGGTCGACCCCCATCCGGCCGTCCCGGAAGGCCATCGCGCCACCGACGAGGTAGAGCCGCCACACCCGGGCGACCTCCTCGCCGACGAGCCGGACGACCTCGTCCCAGTGCGCCTCGACGGTCGCGGTCCACGCGGCGACGGTGCGGACGTAGTGCTCCCGCATCGCGTGGACGTCGCGCACCTCGAGGCCCCCGGACTCGAGGAGGGCGACGGTCTCGCCGACCGGGCGCATGTGCATGTCGGGGGCGATGAAGGACTCGATGAAGGGGCCGCCGCCGGGGTGGCGGCCGCGCCGGGACATCTGCTGGACGAGGACCCGGCCGCCCGGCCGGACGTTCTCGCGGAGGGTCTCGACGTACCGGGGGTAGTTCCCCTCACCGACGTGTTCGCCCATCTCGAGGGAGGCGACGGCGTCGTAGGGACCGTCCGCGACGTCGCGGTAGTCCTCGAGCCGGATCTCGACCCGGTCCTCGAGGCCGCGCTCGCGGACCCGGGCGTCGATGAACGCCTTCTGCTCCTTGGCGATGGTCACCCCGGTGACCCGCGCGCCGTGGTGCTCGGCGGCGTACAGGCTGAGCGAGCCCCAGCCGCAGCCGACGTCGAGGACCCTCGACCCGGGGGTGAGCCCGATCTTGCGGCAGACGAGGTCGAGCTTGTCCCGCTGGGCGTCCTCGACGGTGTACCCGGGCGCGTCCGAGGTCCAGTACCCGCACGAGTACGCCATGTACGGGTCGAGGAGGAGGGCGTAGAAGTCGTTGGAGAGGTCGTAGTGGTGGCTGATCGCCCGCCGGTCGCGCAGGGCGCCGTGGAGCCGGCCGCGGAGGCGGGCCTGGCTCGCCGGCGCGGGCGGAGGCCCGGTCAGGGCGCCGGCGCCGGCGAGGTCTCGGACCGTCCGGGCGAGGTCGAGCAGGACGCGGGGGGAGGGGCGGACCCCGCCGAGGTGGCGCTCCCGGGCGACGTCCCACGCGTGGGTGAGGGCCGCGTCGAGGTCCCCGTCGACGTCGAGCTCGCCGGTGACGTAGGCCTGGGCCGCGCCGAGCTCGCCGGGGTGCCAGAGGAGGCGGCGGAGGACGTCGGGGGTCGTCAGCCGGACCCGGGGAGCGTCCACCGGGCCGGCGGTCGAGCCGTCCCAGGCGGTGAGGTGGACGGGGAGGTCGCCGCCGACGACGGGGCCCAGGGTGGCGGCGAGCCGGCCCGCGACCCCTTCGTCCGCCGCCCCCGTCGGGGTGGGGGCGCCCCCCGGAGCGGCCGAGGTCGGTGCGGGCGGGCCCGCCGGCGCGGTGCTCGGGGTGCTCACGTGGTCTCCGTCCGGGCGAAGGTCAGCTGCTGGACGTCGAGGTAGCCCGAGGCGAAGCCGGCCCGGGAGTACTCGAGGTAGAAGTGCCACATCCGCCGGAACACGGCGTCGAACCCGAGGTCGGCGACCTCGGGGGCGCGGGCGACGAAGCGCTCGTCCCAGAGCCGGAGGGTCTGGGCGTAGTGCTGGCCGAACGAGCGCCGGCCGCGCAGCCGCAGGCGCGTGTGGTGGGTCGTCTCGTGCTCGATCGCCCGGACCGAGGGGATGAGCCCGCCCGGGAAGATGTACTTGTGGACCCACGTGTACGTGTGCCGGGTCGCCACCATCCGCTCGTGCGGCATCGTGATCGCCTGGAGGGCGACCCGGCCGCCGGGCGCGAGGACGGCGTCGATCGTCTCGAAGTACGTCCGCCAGTACTCGTGCCCGACCGCCTCGATCATCTCGACGGAGACGACGGCGTCGTACTCGCCGCGGACCTCCCGGTAGTCGACGAGGTCGACGGTGGCGACGTCGGCGTAGCCCGCGGCCGCGACCCGCTCTCGGGCGAGCGCCTGCTGGTCGCTCGAGAGCGTGATGCTCCGGACGGTCGCGCCGCGGCGCGCGGCCCGGATGGCGAGCTCGCCCCAGCCGGTGCCGATCTCGAGGACCCGGCTGCCCGCGGTGACGCCGGCCGCGTCGAGCAGGGCGTCGATCTTGGCGCCCTGGGCCGCGGCGAGGTCCCCCCAGACCGGGGGCACCGCGACCGGGTCCCCGTCGAAGAGGGCCGCTGAGTAGGTCATCGTCTCGTCGAGGAAGAGGGCGAAGAGGTCGTTGGAGAGGTCGTAGTGCCGGGAGATGTTCGAGCGGGTGTTCTCCCGGGAGTTCCTCTCGGCACGCGGGTGGCGGGCGACGTAGAGGTGGCGCAGGCGCTGGAGCGGCTCCGGGACGAGGCCGCCGATCTCCGAGGCGAGGACGGTGAGGAAGCCCGCAAGGTCGGGGGCGTCCCAGTCGCCGGCCATGTAGGACTCCCCGAAGCCGATGAGGCCGTCGGCGCCGAGGCGCCGGATGAACGCCTCCGGCCGGTGGAGGTCCATGGCGGGGGCGGACTGGTCGGCCCGGCCGCCGCCGATGACCGTCCCGTCCGGGTAGCGCACCGCGACGTCGAGACGCGACACGGCGGCCCGGAACAGGCGCGCGGCGACGGCGGCGTGGACCCGGTGGGGGAGCCCGCGCCGCCGGGCGGCGAGGTCGGGCCAGCGCACCGCGTCGACCGCGGGCATCGTCGGGACGGCGGGGGAGGGGCTCGTCGCGGTCACTGGACACCTCTCTGCTCGGGATGGGGGGGGCGGGGGCGGACCGGTAGGCCACGTGCCCAGAGGCGGATCCCCTGCCAGCGGATGCGGGCGGTGACCCGCAGCGGCTCGATGGGCTGCCGGAGCGCGGTCCGCAGGAGGTGGGCCGGGGTGGCCCGGTGGCCGCGGCCGCGGAGGGTCGCGACGAAGGGGGGCTCGCCGTCGCGGACGAGGGTCACGGCGACGGCGACCCGTTCGCCCGGCTCGGGCACGGAGAGCTCGTAGTGGCCGTCGACGGCGTTGAACGGGCTGACGTAGAGCGCCTTGTCGACCCGGGCCCGTCCGCGGCCGTCGGGATGGACGAGGTAGGCGTGCCGGTCGCCGTAGGTGTTGTGGACCTCGACGACGACGGCGGCGAGCGCCCGGCCGTCGTAGCACCAGTACACGGTGATCGGGTTGAACGCGTACCCGAGGACGGCTGGGCTCGTGAGCATGAGGACCCGGCCGTCGCGGAGCCCGACCCCGTGGGCCGACAGGAACGCGTCGAGGTTGGCCCGCAGGGTCCGGTCGGGACGCCCGATGTGGTCCCGGGCGCGGAAGGCGGCGAGCGGCCGCAGCGGCGGCGGCAGCCGGGGGAGGTCGTCGAGGTCGACGAGCCACGAGTGGCTGCGGTACGTGAAGGCGTTCCGCACCGGCGTGGTCCGGGCGTGCCGGATGGTCGTCGCGTAGAGGGCGGGCGTGCTCACGAGGTCGCCTCGGCGAGCGCACGGCCCTCCGCCGCGCACGGCCACGTCGCCCCGAGGCCGGCGGCCGCCCGGAGGCCGGAGAGCGCCCCGTCCTCGTGGAAGCCCCAGCCGTGGTACGCGCCGGCGAAGGCGACCCGGGAGGTGCCGATCCTCGGCAGGCGGCGCTGGGCGGCGACCGACTCGGGGGTGTAGACGGGGTGCTCGTACGTCATCTCGTCGATGACGGTCGCGGGGTCGACGACGTCGGCGCCGCCGAGGGTGACGAGGAAGCGCCGGTCCCGGACGTGGCCGAGACCCTGCAGCCGGGTCATGTCGTAGGAGACGAGCACCCCGGAGGCGTCCTCGGCGCCGCATCGGGCGAGGTAGTTCCACGACGCCCGGGCGGCCCGGGAGCGGGGGAGGAGCGAGGTGTCGGTGTGGAGCTGGGCGTGGTTGACGGAGTACGGCATCGCCCCGAGGGTCTCCCGCTGGAGGGGGGTCGGGGTCGCGAGCAGCGCGAGCGCCTGGTGGGGGTGGGTGGCGAGGACGACGGCGTCGACGAGGTCGCGGTCCCCGCTCGCGTCGACGACCTCGACGCCGCCCGGGAGCTCGCGGACCGCGGACACCGACGTCCCGGTCCGGACCTCGTCGAGACCGGCGGCGACCCGCTCGACGTACCGGGCCGAGCCGTCGACGACGGTCCGCCACGTCGGTGAGCCGAGGATCCCGAGCATCCCGTGGTGGTCGAGGAAGGTGAAGAGGTAGCGCGCGGGGTAGTCGAGGGCGAGCCCGGGGTCGCACGACCACACCGCGGCGACGAGGGGCCGCATGAACGTCCGCGCGAAGAAGTCGCTGAACCGGCCGCGCTCGAGGAAGGCCCCGAGGGTCTCGTCGGCCTCCCCCGTCCGGGTGAGGAGCTCGGTCGCGGCCCGGTGGAAGCGGAGGACCTCGGCGAGCATCCGCAGGTAGGCGGGGCGGGCGAGGTTGCGGGGGTGGGGAAAGAGCCCGGGGAGGCCCTTGGCGCCCGCGTACTCGAGCCCGGTGTCCTCGATCCGGACCGACATGCTCATGTCGGTCTCGCGGGTCGCGACGCCGAGCTCCTCGAAGAGCCGCAGGAGGGTGGGGTAGGTCCGGGTGTTGTGGACGATGAAGCCGGTGTCGACGTTGACCGACCGGCCCCCGCCGAGGTCGACGACGTGGGTGTCCGCGTGCCCACCGAGGCGGGCGTCGGCCTCGTAGAGGACGACTGCGGACTCCCGGGCGAGGACGTGGGCCGCGACGAGTCCCGACACCCCGCTCCCGACGACGGCCACCCGTCGCCTCGGACGCTCGTCCGCGGTCATGCCACCCACCTCTTCGCTCGTCTCGGTCCGGCTCCCGCCGGTCCGCGCCCACGAGGGGGCGGCGACGTCGGGTCCATCATCCCCGACGTCCGCGGACGCCGAGCAGGCCGGCCGTCCGGGTCCGGTCCGGCGCCTGTCACGTCGTCTTCGGAGCGATGCCCCGGGTGGATGGGTCACCGGGGTGGGTGCGCGACACTGGGCCCCATGAGCTCTCCCCGCCGCGTCGTCGTCCTCGGCTCGACCGGGTCCATCGGCACCCAGGCGCTCGACGTCATCGCGCGCCACCCGGGCCGGTTCGCCGTCGCCGGGCTCGCCGCCGGGGGCAACCTCGGGCTCCTCGCCGAGCAGGCCGTCCGGTTCGGCGCCCCCGTCGTCGCCGCTGCCCGCTCGGAGGGCGACGACGTCCGGGCCGCCCTCGCCGCCGCGGCTGCCGGCGCCGGGCGGCCGGTCCCCACCCCGGAGGTCCTCGTCGGCCCGGGCGCGGCCACCGAGCTCGCCGGCCGGCCCGCGGACGTCGTCCTCAACGGCGTCACCGGCGCGATCGGCCTCCGCCCGACCCTCGCCGCCCTCGCCGCCGGGTCCACCCTCGCGCTCGCGAACAAGGAGTCCCTCATCGTCGGCGGGGACCTCGTCACCGGGGCCGCCGCGCCGGGCCAGGTCGTCCCCGTCGACTCCGAGCACAGCGCGATCGCCCAGTGCCTCCGTGGCGGCCGGGCCGACGAGGTCCGCCGGCTCGTCGTCACGGCGAGCGGCGGCCCGTTCCGCGGCCGCCGCCGGGAGAAGCTCGCCGACGTCACCCCGGCAGAGGCCCTCGCCCACCCGAACTTCGCCATGGGGCGGGTCATCACGACGAACTCGGCGACCCTCGTCAACAAGGGCCTCGAGGTCATCGAGGCCCACCTCCTGTTCGGGATCCCGTTCCCGCGGATCGACGTCGTCGTCCACCCCCAGCAGATGGTCCACTCGATGGTCGAGTTCGTCGACGGGTCGACGATCGCCCAGGCCGGGCCGCCGCGGATGCTCGTCCCCATCGCCCTCGGGCTCTCCTGGCCCGAGCGGCTCCCGGACGTCGACGCCCCGTGCGACTGGTCCCGGCCCTCGAGCTGGGACTTCGCGCCGCTCGACGACGAGGCGTTCCCCGCCGTCCGGCTCGCGCGCGCCGTCGGCGAGGCCGGCGGGACCTACCCGGCCGTCTACAACGCGGCCAACGAGGTCTGCGTCGACGCCTTCCACGCCGGGGCCATGGGCTTCCTCGACATCGTCGACACCGTCGCCCGGGTCGTCGACGAGCACGCCGGGAGTGAATTCGACCCCTCGAGCGTTGAGGGGGTGTTGGGCGCCGACGCATGGGCGCGCGCACGCGTACGGGAAGGGCTGGGTGTGACGACGACGTCGACCGTCTCGACAGCGAGCGAGGGCGGGGACCGGTGACCGCGCTCCTCTACGCCCTGGGTGTCCTCCTCATGGTCCTCGGCATCGGGCTGTCGATCGGGCTCCACGAAATCGGCCACCTCCTCCCTGCCAAGCGCTTCGGGCTCCGGGTGCCGCAGTACATGATCGGCTTCGGGCCCACCCTCTTCTCCCGGCGCATCGGCGAGACGGAGTACGGCGTCAAGGCCATCCCGCTCGGCGGCTACATCCGGATGATCGGGATGTTCCCCCCGCGCAAGGGCGAGGACCCGATGCAGCTGCGGGTCTCGAGCACCGGCCGGATGTCCCAGCTCGTCGACGAGGCACGCAAGGTCAGCCTCGAGGAGATGCGGCCCGGCGACGAGCGCCGGGTGTTCTACAGGCTCTCCGTCCCGAAGAAGGTCGTCATCATGATGGGCGGCCCGCTGATGAACCTCCTCATCGGCGTCGTCGTCTTCACCGGCCTCTTCACCCTCCACGGCATCCCCGAGCGGACGCCCGTCCTCTCGAGCGTCTCGCAGTGCGTCGACGTCGCCAAGGCCGGCCAGAACACCGCGAACGAGTGCACCCCCTCGATGCCCCTCTCGCCGGCCAACAGGGCGGGTCTCAAGCCGGGCGACCGGCTTCTCGCGGTCGGCGGCACCCCGGTGAGCACGTGGTCGGACGTCACCTCGGCGATCCGGTCCAACCTCGGGACGCCGATGGACATCGTCGTCGAGCGCGGCGGCCGCGAGCTCACCCTCCGGGCCGACCCCATGGTCCTCGAGCTGCCGGTGTACGACGCGAACGGCCGCCCGAAGACCGGTCCGGACGGGAAGGTCGTCACGGAGAGGGGCGGGTTCCTCGGCACGTCCGGGACGGTCGCGCTCGTCCGGCAGCCGCTCGCGGCGGCGCCGGGACTCGTCTGGGACCAGGTGTCGGCGACGGCCGGCCTCATGCTCCGGATCCCCGAGAAGATGGCCGGCGTCGCCCAGGCGGCCTTCGGGGGCGGCCAGCGCGACCCGAACGGACCGGTCTCGGTCGTCGGGGTCGGCCGGGTCGCCGGCGAGGTCGCGAGCGACGGAGCGTTCGGGACGGCCGGGCAGAAGCTCGTCACCGGCCTCGGGGTCCTCGGGTCGCTCAACATCGCGCTGTTCGTCTTCAACCTCATCCCGCTGCTCCCGCTCGACGGCGGCCACGTCGCCGGGGCCCTCTGGGAGGCCGTCAAGCGGGCCTCCGCCCGGGTCACCCGCCGTCCCGATCCCGGGTACGTCGACGTCGCCAAGGCGCTCCCGCTCGCCTACGGGGTCGCCAGCGTCATCGTCGTCATGTCGGTGCTGCTCATGTACGCCGACGTCGTCAACCCGATCCGCCTCCGCGGATGACCCCCCGCGGGGCCCGCCCCGCGTCGGACCACCCCCGCCGCTGCGCGATACTGGGGCCATGACCGTCTCCCTTGGCATGCCGTCCGCCCCCGCCCCGGTGATCGCGCCGCGCCGGCCGACGCGCAAGATCTCGGTCGGCAAGGTCGACGTCGGCGGGGACGCCCCGATCTCCGTCCAGTCGATGACGACGACCCCGACGACGGACGTCAACGCGACCCTCCAGCAGATCGCCGAGCTCACCGCCGCGGGCTGTGACATCGTCCGGGTCGCCTGCCCGAGCCAGGACGACGCCGACGCCCTCCCGGCGATCGCCCGGAAGTCCCAGATTCCCGTCATCGCCGACATCCACTTCCAGCCGAAGTACGTCTTCGCCGCGATCGACGCCGGGTGCGCCGGGGTCCGGGTCAACCCGGGGAACATCCGCAAGTTCGACGACCAGGTCAAGGAGATCGCCCGGGCCGCCACGGAGGCCGGGGTCTCCATCCGGATCGGCGTCAACGCCGGGTCGCTCGACAGGCGGATCCTCGACAGGTACGGCAAGGCGACCCCCGAGGCGCTCGTCGAGTCCGCGGTCTGGGAGGCGAGCCTCTTCGAGGAGCACGACTTCCACGACTTCAAGATCTCGGTCAAGCACAACGACCCCGTCGTCATGGTCCGGGCCTACGAGCTCCTCTCCGAGCGCGGCGACTGGCCGCTCCACCTCGGGGTCACCGAGGCCGGGCCGGCCTTCCAGGGGACGATCAAGTCGGCGACCGCCTTCGGGGCGCTTCTCTCCCGCGGGATCGGGGACACGATCCGGGTGTCGCTGTCCGCGCCCCCGGTCGAGGAGGTCAAGGTCGGCACCCAGATCCTCCAGTCCCTCGGCCTGCGGCCCCGCAAGCTCGAGATCGTCTCCTGCCCCTCCTGCGGGCGGGCGCAGGTCGACGTCTACACGCTCGCCGACGAGGTCACCGCCGGGCTCGAGGGGATGACCGTCCCGCTGCGGGTCGCCGTCATGGGCTGCGTCGTCAACGGCCCGGGCGAGGCCAGGGAGGCCGACCTCGGGGTCGCCTCCGGCAACGGCAAGGGCCAGATCTTCGTCAGGGGGGAGGTCATCAAGACCGTCCCCGAGTCGCAGATCGTCGAGACCCTCATCGAGGAGGCCATGCGGATCGCCGAGGAGATGGGCGAGCCGGTCGACGGCGAGGCCGCCGCCGGTCCGAGCGTCAGCGTCTCCTGACCCCGGGCGCCCCGGCACCCCGCCGACGGGCCGGTGAGTGACAGGCGCAGCCGGAACGGGCAGGCTAGGGACCGTGCTGCGCACGAAGGCCCCGGTTCGGCCGCTGACCCGTGAGGACCGTGACGAGGCGCTCGAGCTGTGCGCCCGCGACGTCGCGGCCAACGTCTTCGTCGCCGCGCGGATCGAGGAGGCGGGCCTCGGCTCCCGCGGGGAGAACCTCCTCGGCTACCGCGAGGACGGGCGGCTCCGCTCGATCTGCTGGGCGAGCGCGAACGTCGTCCCCGTCGAGACGACCCCGGAGTCGCGGATCGCGTTCGCCGACCGGGTCCGCCGGTGGCGGCGGCGCTCGGCGTCGGTCCTCGGCCCCCGCGAGGCGGTGCTCGACCTGTGGTCCCACCTCGAGACCGAGTGGGGACGGCCCCGTGCCCTCCGTGACCGGCAGCCCCTCATGGGCACGCTGACCCGGCCGTCCGCGCTCGGGGTGGCGCTCGACGACCGGGTCCGGCCCGCCCGGGCCGAAGAGATCGACCTCGTGCTCCCGGCGGCGGCGCACATGTTCACCGCCGAGATCGGGTACCCGCCGTTCACCGGGAGCGGTCGGATCTACCGCGACATGCTCCTCACCCTCATCGAGCGGGGGCGGACGTACGTCGTCGTCGAGGACGGCGAGGTCGTCTTCAAGGCCGACGTCGGCTCGGTCGCCCTCGGGTGCGCCCAGGTCCAGGGGGTCTGGCTCACCCCCGCGCTCCGCGGGCAGGGGCTCTCGATCGGGATGATGGCTGCGGTCGTCGAGCAGGTCATGACCGACCTCGCGCCGTACGTCACCCTCTACGTCAACGACTTCAACGTCGCCGCCCGGGCGACGTACCGGCGGATCGGGTTCGCCGACATCGCCGAGTTCAGCACCGTCCTCCTCTGACCGCCTGTGCGGGCAGGCGAGGGACCGCGTGCGGGGTTGACCGTCGGCCCCGGGTGAGGGAACGTCAAGAACGTGCTCAACCGGAGTACCCTCCACGCGCTCGCCGACCCGGCCCGGGTGGGGGAGCTCCAGCCCGAGGCCCTCCGGGGCGCCGAGGGCTGGACGGCCGCGCTCCGCTCCGGCGGCCACGGACCCCCCGCCGGCTGACCCCGTCCTCCGGCCGAGGCGGGTGAGCCGACGCCCGGGCCGCGGATATCCTCGGGGGGTCCGTTCCCCGACGCGAGGAGAATCCCCGTGGCCCTGCGCATGTCCTCCCTGTTCCTCCGCACCCTCCGCGAGGACCCGGCGGACGCGGAGCTCCCGGGACACCGTCTCCTCCTCCGGGCCGGGTACGTCCGTCGTGCCGCCCCGGGGATCTACAGCTGGCTCCCCCTCGGCCTGCGCGTGCTCGGCCGGGTCGAGCGGATCGTCCGCGAGGAGATGGACGCCATCGGCGGGCAGGAGGTCCGCTTCCCCGCGCTCCTGCCCAGGGAGCCCTACGAGGCCTCGAACCGGTGGACCGAATACGGGGACAACCTCTTCCGGCTCACCGACCGCAAGGGCGCCGACATGCTCCTCGGTCCGACCCACGAGGAGATGTTCACGCTCGCGGTCAAGGACATGTTCAGCTCGTACAAGGAGCTGCCGCTCACCCTCTACCAGATCCAGACGAAGTACCGGGACGAGGCGCGGCCCCGGGCCGGGCTCTTGCGCGGCCGCGAGTTCATCATGAAGGACGCCTACACCTTCGACACGACCGACGAGGGGCTCGACGCCGCGTACCAGCGCCACCGCCGTGCGTACGTGCGGATGTTCGACCGGCTCGGCTTCGAGTACGTCATCGTCCAGGCCGACTCCGGGGCGATGGGGGGCTCCGCGAGCGAAGAGTTCCTCGCGGTGAGCCCGAACGGCGAGGACACCTTCGTGCGCTGTGAGGCGAGCGGGTACGCCGCGAACGTCGAGGCGGTCGTCGTCCCGCAGGCCCCGCCCGTCAACGCGTCCGGCAGGCCGGCCGCGCACGTCGAGGACACCCCGGACACGCCGACGATCGAGACCCTCGTCGCCGTCGCCAACGAGAGGCACCCCCGCGCCGACGGGCGCGCCTGGGCCGCGGCGGACACCCTGAAGAACGTCATCGTCATGCTCGCCCATCCCGACGGCACCCGGGAGCCGCTCGCGATCGGCCTCCCCGGGGACCGCGAGGTCGATCCCAAGCGGCTCGAGGCGCAGGTCGCCCCGGCCGAGGCGGTCCCCTTCGAGGAGGCGGACTTCGCGAGGTGCCCCGCCCTCGTCAAGGGTTACATCGGTCCTGCCGTCCTCGGCGAGCAGCGGGCGAGCGGGATCCGCTACCTCCTCGACCCGAGCGTCGCCGAGGGCTCGGCGTGGGTGACCGGCGCCGACGAGCAGGGGCGACACGTGTTCGACCTCGTCCACGGGCGTGACTTCACCGCCGACGGGACGATCCAGGCCGCGGAGATCAAGGAGGGAGACCCGAGCCCCGACGGTCAGGGGACCCTGACGATCGCCCGCGGGATCGAGATGGGTCACATCTTCCAGCTCGGCCGCAAGTACGCCGAGGCGCTCGACCTCGCCGTCCTCGACGAGCACGGCAAGCTCGTCTCCGTGACGATGGGGTCCTACGGGGTCGGGGTCTCCCGCGCGGTCGCCGCCGTCGCCGAGGGGACGTGCGACGACCTCGGCCTGTGCTGGCCCCGCGAGGTCGCTCCGGCCGACGTCCACATCGTCGCGACGGGCAAGGACGCCGCCGTCTTCGAGACCGCGTCCCGGCTCACCGACGCGCTCGAGGCCGAGGGGGTCGAGGTCCTCTACGACGACCGGGCGAAGGTCAGTCCCGGGGTGAAGTTCAAGGACTCCGAGCTCATCGGCGTCCCGACGATCCTCGTCGTCGGCCGCGGTCTCGCGGACGGCGTCGTCGAGATCAAGGACCGCCGTTCGGGCGTGCGCCGCGAGGTCGCCGTCGACGAGGCCGTCGCCGCCGTCCTCGCGGAGGTCCGCGGGTCCGGCTCGTGACCCCGGCACGCCTGCGGGCCGGCGGCCGCCGGCCGTGACGGACGTCTCCCTCGAGATCCTCGCCCTCCTCGGCGTCGCCGCCTTCGCCGCCGGCTGGGTCGACGCCGTCGTCGGCGGCGGAGGCCTCATCCAGCTCCCCGCGCTCCTCCTCGCCT
This sequence comes from uncultured Actinomycetota bacterium, assembly GCA_963783735.1. GTDB lineage: Bacteria > Actinomycetota > Actinomycetes > Actinomycetales > Dermatophilaceae > CAWDAQ01. The sequence goes on from CAWAOO010000002.1 coordinate 266,535, forward strand.
TCCCGCACGCCGCGCCCGCGCAGATCCTCGCGACGAACAAGCTCGGCTCGATCTGCGGGACCACGACGAGCGCGACGACGTACTACCGCCGGGTCCGCCCCGACCTGCGGACCGCGGTCCCCATGGCCGCGGTCGCCTTCCTCGGGTCCGCACTCGGGGCCCTCGTCGGTCTCCACATCCCCAAGGAGGCGTTCACCCCGATCATCCTCGGCGTCCTCGTCGTCGTCGGGGCCTACACCCTCGCCCGGCCCCGCCTCGGCCGGGAGACCGCTCTGCGCTTCAGCGGCCACCGGCACACCGCGGCGGCGTCGGCCGCGGGGTTCGCCATCGGGGTCTACGACGGTGCGCTCGGCCCGGGCACCGGCTCGTTCCTCGTCTTCGCGCTCGTCGGGCTCCTCGGGTACAACTTCCTCGAGGCGAGCGCGAAGGCGAAGATCGCCAACGTCGCGACGAACCTCGCCGCCCTCGTCGTCTTCGTCCCCGGCGGACACGTCCTCTGGCTCGTCGGCCTCGTCCTCGGCGTCCTCAACCCGCTCGGCGCGTACCTCGGTGCCCGGACCGCGGTCGCCCGGGGGAGCGGGTTCGTCCGCGCCGTGTTCGTCCTCGTCGTCGGCGCCTTCGTCGTCAGGCTCGGCGGGGACGTCCTCGGCGTCTGGTCGTGACCGTCTGACCAGCCCGGTTGGGGCGCCCCCCGGGGGTCGTGGGATCGTGGCCGGATGTATGTGTGGTACGCCAGCTACGGGTCCAACCTCGCCACGGAGCGGTTCGCCTGCTACCTCGGAGGAGGGCGACCCGAGGGCGCGACCCGGACGTGCCCGGGGGCGCGGGACGCGACCCCGCCCCTCGACGAGCGGGCGGTGACCCTGCCGGGACGGATCCGATTCGGCGGCCAGTCGACGACCTGGGGCGGCGGCGTCGCGTTCCTCGACGCGGACGCGCCGGACCGGGCGCTCGCCCGGGCGTACCTCATCACCGAGGGCCAGTTCGCCGACGTCGCAGCCCAGGAGATGCACCGCGACCCGAGCGAGGACCTCGACCTCGGGACCGTCCTCGAGCAGGGCCGGCACAGCGTCGGCCCGGGCCGCTACGAGACCCTCCACCTCGTCGGCGAGCTCGAGGCCGCCCCCGTCCTCACCTTCACCGCCGCGGATCCGGACGAGCTCCCCGTGAACCCGCCGTCGACGGCGTACCTGAGGATGATCGCCCGGGGCCTGCGCGAGACCCACGACCTCGGGCCGGCGGACGTCGCCGGGTACCTCCTCGGCTGCGACGGGGTCGAGGCCGCGGGCCTCGACCCGGTGGCGGGGGGGTGGAGCGAGCCCGAGCTCGCCGCCCTCGCGGCGGCGGCCTAGGAGCTCCCGCCCGCCGGCTTGGAGAGACCCGTCGTGTGCTTCCGCGACATGACCCGTGCGAAGCGCTCGGCGTCGTACTCGGCCCCGAGCCACCGGCAGAGGTCCTCGAGGCGGGAGGGGTCGGCGACGTAGTCGTCGAAGTGGAGGTGGTAACCGCGCTCGCCCCGGTCGAGAACCGCCTTCTTCAGCCGCTCCTCGAGGGTCGAGAGCGAGGGGCCGGCGTCCGGGTTCCGCTTCCACCAGCTGCTCTGGAGCACCTTCTCGTGGTTGCGCGTGTTGAGGATGAACCGCGCCCCGGGGAAGAGGTTCTCGATGAACGTGAGGAACTCCCCCGGCGGCGCCATGTGCCAGCGGATCTCCTTGAAGCCGGTGACCGTCGTCCCGGGCGGCGGTCGGAGGACCGTCTCGGTGACGAGGTCGCGCAGCCGGGGGATGGCGACGTCGGCGGGGTACCCGTCGATGCCGTACCACGGGTGGCTCGGTCCGGGGGCGGCCTCGGCCCACTGGTCGCGCGCCTTCGAGGCCGCGGTGTGGAAGCTGTAGAGGTAGCTGAGTGCCCCGGCGTTCTCTCCCCGGATGCAGTACCCGGGGAGCGAGTCGAGCAGCCCCATGAGGAGGGTGGAGCCGGAGCGCCCGTACGTGACGACGAAGAGGTGGCCGAGCTCGTCGGTGGGGGCGGGGGCGGGACGGCGACGGGGGAGGCGGAGCATGGCCTCGCAGCCTAGTCCGTGCCGTGGAGGGCCTGCCGACGGGTCGTCCGTCCCGGAGCGTGCGCGCCCGGCTGCTACCGTACCGGGCGACCCATTCGCCTATGCCCGGGACCCGCTCGTGGCGTCGAGGAGGACTGCGTGACGAGCACCGCTGAGCCCCAGGCGGGTCCAGGAGGAGTGATGATGCTGGCCGCCGAGGCCGACGAGCTCAACGCCCACCGGGCCCTCATCCGGCAGCTGCGGATGCTCGGCCACAGGGTCCACCTCGGATACCTCACCGGCACCCTCGACGGGGCGCTGAGCGGTCCCGGCAGCCGTCACCGCATGGGCGTCCCCGGCAGGTCCTCCCGCGAGCGCGCCCTGTGGCGCCGGGCCGCCCTGCGGGTCCACCGGGACGCCCTCGTCGCCGCGGGCAGCGTCCTCCCGGCGCGGACGACGATGGCTCTCGCCGTCCGGTTCGACCCGTGGTTCCGGCGCGCCGCCCGGGCCTCGGAGGTCGCCATCGCCCTCGACGGCGACACCGAGGCCATGCTCGAGTCCATCGGTCGCCACCAGCCGGGCCTCGACAACCACGGTCCCCGCACCGCCCCGGCGGCCCTCGCCGAGCTCATCCTCCGGGCCCTCGGCGACGCGGGCGGGATCAGCCAGCCGCTGACGAGCGCCCAGGCGGCCGCGGCCGTCGAGGCGCTCAACCTCCTCGCGGCGTCGGCCCGCTGGCGCGAGCTCGGCACCGAGGCCCTCCGCCGCGCTGGGCGCCCCCGCGCGGCCGGGGCCGTTGCGTCCCACGCAGCCTCGGGGTCGACGGCGCCCATCGAGGACATCCTCCCGGGGCTCATCCTCCGGATGGTCCTCGCCGGGCACTACGCCGACGCCCTCAGCGCCGCCCGCACGGCCGCCTCTGCTCACGCGCTCGCCGGGTCGCGGCCGGTCTTCGACGCCCAGGCCGCCGTCGCCGAGCTCGGTGCCTGCGGGGCGACCACCGGGGACGTTCCCGCGCTGACCGCGGGGGCCCTCGCGCACGCCGACACCGCGCTCGCCGCAGGCGACCTCCAGCGGGCCGCGGTCATCGCCTCGAGCGCCCTCGCCCTCCTCTTCCACCGCGAGCTCCACGTCGACGTCGCGAGCACGCCCCTCGTCGACGACCCCCGGGCCTACCTCTCCTGCCTGGACGGCTCCCGTGTCATGGAGCTGCTCCGGTCGCCGGTGCCGGCCGAGGCGCCGACCCGGGCGCCGCATCCCCGCCCGGACGGGTCCGCTCCCCGGGTCGTCGTCCTCCCCGGGTCGTACGGGAAGTTCGCCGCCGGCGTCGTCGAGAGCCTCACCGAGGTCGGCTCCGAGGTCCGCCTCCTCGACCTGCCGCTCCACGACTCCAGGTGGCGGGGCGTCGGCGTGACACCGTCGGTGCTCGCGATGCGCCTCGGGCGCTCCCTCGGGCAGTTCGTCGAGCGCGACCTCGAGCTCGAGGAGGACCTCCGCGGCGCCGACGTCATCTTCGCCGACTGGGCCGACCGGGGCGCGGTGTGGGCGAGCTGCTTCGCGCCCGCGGGTACGCCGGTCGTCCTGCGGATCCACAGCGTCGACGCGCTGAGCGCGTGGATCCACCTCGTCGACTGGTCCCGGGTCACCGACCTCATCGTCGTCAGCGAGCACGTCCGCGACGTCGTCGTCGACCAGCTCGGCGACCGCGCCGCCGGGGTTCGCTGGCACGTCATGCCCAACGTCATCGACACCGAGCGCTTCGCCGCGCCGAAGGAGCCGGGGGCCGAGCGAACCCTCTGTGTCGTCGGCTGGGCCCAGCGCGTCAAGGACCCGCTCTTCGCCGTCGAGGTCCTCGCCGAGCTCCGCCGCACCGACCCGACGTGGCGCCTCCTCCTCGTCGGGGGCGACTTCGCCCCGTCGACGATCCACACGAGCGAGATCTACGCCGCCGAGTTCCGCAGGCGGGCCCTCGCCGACGACGTCCGCGAGCACATCGAGTACACCGGGTTCACCCGTCGGCTCGAGGACCACCTCGCCCGGGCCGGCTACGTCATCAGCTCGAGCGTGCGGGAGTCCCGCCCCGTCGGGGTGAGCGAGGGCGCGGCCTCGGGCGCCGTCCCGGTCATCAGGGACTGGCCGACGTTCGCCCGCCGCGACGGGGCCCGCCGGCTCTTCGGGGAGGACTGGGTCGTCGGGTCGGTCCCGGAGGCCGTCGCACGGGTCCGTTCGGTCGACGAGCGCGGCTGGCGCGAGGAGTCCGAGCGTGCGCGGACCTGGGCCCACCAGACGCTGAGCGCCGAGGCGGTCAGGGCGCGCTACCAGGCCATCGTCCTCGGGTCGAGGGACCAGCCGCGGGACGCCGCTCCCGGGTCCGCCTGACGGCGCGCGCCGTCGGTTCGGCGGTCGTGGCGCGAGCTCAGCTGCGGGCGATCCTCGTGAGGACCTGCTGGGCGGCGGTGACGTGGCCGATGGGGGAGCGGTAGTCGAGCGGCCGCTCGGACAGGGGGCTGCCCTCCTCGAGGACCCCCCACACCCGGCTCCCGCTCCCGCAGTAGTCGCTCCACTTCGACGGGAGGAAGGGGTTGCGCACCGCGCCCGCCGGGGTCTCCGCGTCGTTGACGAGGAGGCAGTCGAACCTCCGGGACAGGGCGAGGAAGTCGAGGAAGTCGACGAACGGCTGCGCGACGACGACTCCCTCGAGCTCGCGGGACTCGACGGCCTCCTCGAGGACGTTCGGCTTGCTCGTGAAGACGTGGAGCTGGAGGCGCTGACGGTCGGCCCGGGACAGGCCGGCGAGCGCGTCGAGGACGTAGCCGACCCCGCGGGTGGCGTAGAAGTTGCCGAAGTACCCGATGTGGCGCCGGTCAGGGTCGAGGGAGTAGTCCGGGTGCGCGAGGCCGTAGAAGTCGCTCGGCAGGGTCGGGTGCGGGCGGACCGTCCCCACCCGCTCGACCCTGCGCGCGAGCTCGCGGTCGGGGCAGGCGGCGATCATCATCTCGGCCTGGGCCGGGTTCGTGAAGATGATCTCGTCGGCGAGCGCGAACGCGATGTGCTCGCACCAGACGTAGGCGTTGAGGCTGTCCGGGGGGGTGACGCCGCTGGCGAGCAGGCCCTCGGAGAGGCGACGCGTGAGGTCGTCGTCGTCCATCGGGGAGTGCCGCTCGGCCCCGGTGACGTCGTGCGAGAGCGGGTCGGAGAACTCCGCCCGCCAGTGGACGTCCGGCCGCAGCGACTTGTACCGGGCCGCGAGGAAGTGCGACGCGGCGAACTGCGCCCGCGAGTAGAGCGACTCGTAGGCGCCCTTCTCCCGCTCCCACCTCAGGGCGACCTGGAGCCCGGCGCGGGCGAACTCCCGGATCGAGGTCCAGCTGCTGAACGCCGTCGGCGTCTCGAGGGCGGTCCAGTCGCGCACGAGCGGGCCCGCGATGTGGACGAGCCCCTCGTCACGCGGCCGGATCTTGTCCATGGCGTTGCAGATGACGTCGACCGGCTCCCCGTACTCCCGCACCCGCTTCGCCGCGACGACGCCGGCGGCGTCGTTGTACGGCGGGAAGCAGTACGAGGTGACGAGGGTGCGGGCCCTCGCGTCCCCGCTCCCGCTCGGGGGGACGGGGGCGGTGGTGTCGGGCACTGTCATGTGGGTGGGGTTCCTTCGTCTCCGTCGGCGGGGCTTGGAGGGCGTCGCGGCGGGCCGTCGCCGCGAGCAGCGTACCGTCCGGCCGCGGCGTCACCCGCCGAGGGCGCGGGCGAGCGCGGCGGGTGACGTGACCGGCGCGTCGCAGACGAACCCCCGGCACACGTAGGCGGCGGGGGCACCCCGCACGAGCGGGCGGTGGGCGAGGAGCGGGACCCCGGACGCGTCCGGGTCCCCGGCGACGACGACGAGACCCGGGGAGGACGAGGCCCTCGCGGTCCGCGCGAGCTCGTCCGCCTCCGGCCCGGACCCGACCACGGCGACCTGGAGCGGACCCGACCTCACCGCCTCGGCGACGGCGAGCGCCCACCCGGCGAACCGGGGCTCCCGGCGGGCGACGTCCCCGGTGCTCGCGAGCGCCTCCTCGCCGGCCTCGCGGTAGACGCTCTCCCCGGTGAGCGCCGCCGCCGTGACGAGCGCGCCGGCGAGGGCGCTGGCCCCGCCGGGCTCGGCGTTGTCCCCCTGCGAGCGCGGGCGGGTGAAGAGCCCCTCGGCGTCGTCGGCGGTGTCGTGGAACCCGCCCCGACCGTCGGCGAAGTGGGTGAGGGCGGTGTCGAGGAGGCCGCGGGCCGCGGTGAGCCACTCCGGCTCGCCGGTCGCCTCGTGGAGCGCGAGGAGGCCCTCGGCGAGGTCGCCGTGGTCGTCCGCGACGCCGGCCGCGGCCCCGACCCGGCCCGCCCGGGAGGCCCGGCGGAGCCTCCCGCCGACGACGTGGGTGTCGAGGACGAACCGGGCGCAGCGCCGGGCGGCCTCGACCCAGGCGCCCTCGCCGAGCACGGTCCCTGCGTCGGCGAGCGCGGCGACGGCGAGGCCGTTCCACGCGGTGACGACCTTGTCGTCCCGGGCGGGCTGGGGCCGCCCGTCGCGGGCGGCGCGGAGGCGGGCACGGGTCCGGGCCCACCACTGCGGGTCCTCCGGGTCGCGCTGGAGCCGGAGGGTCGACGTGCCGCGCTCGAACGTCCCCCGCTGGGTCACCCCGAGCAGGGCAGCCGTGCGGGCCCCGTCGGCCTCCCCGAGGACGTCGACGAGCTGGGCCGGGGTCCACGTCGCGGTGAGGCCCTCGACGCTGCGCCCCCCGACCACGGTGTCGGCGTCGAGGGAGGAGGCGAACGCGCCCTCGGCGGTGGCGAGGTCGGTGAGCAGGAACGCGGCGGTCTCCCGGGTCACCCGCTCGGCGAGCGGCGACCCGCTCGCCCGCCACCAGTGGGCGTAGACCCGCAGGAGCTGGGCGTTGTCGTAGAGCATCTTCTCGAAGTGCGGGACCACCCAGCCCGCGTCGACGGAGTACCGGGCGAAGCCGCCGGCGAGCTGGTCGTACATCCCGCCGCGGGCCATCGCCTCGCAGGTCGCGGTGACCATGGCGAGGGCGGCGGCCGACTCCGTCCGGGCGTGGTGGCGGAGGAGGAACTCGAGGACCATCGACGGGGGGAACTTCGGGGACCGGCCGAACCCGCCACGGGTGTCGTCGTGGACGGCCCGGAGGTCGGCGACCGCCTCGGCGAGGGTGTCGTCGTCGTACGCGTGCGTCGCCGGCGACTCGGCGACCTCGCGGAGGCGGGAGGCGACGTGGCTGCCCGACGCGAGGACGTCCGCGCGCTGGGTCCGCCACGCCGTGCCGACGGCGTCGAGGAGGCGGAGGAGCTGGGCCGTGGGGAGGTAGGTGCCCGCCCAGAACGGCTCCGCGTCCGGGGTGAGGAGGCACGTCATCGGCCACCCGCCCTGTCCGGTGAGGGCGGTCGTCGCGCGCATGTAGACGGCGTCGACGTCGGGCCGCTCCTCCCGGTCGACCTTGACCGCCACGAAGCCGTCGGCGAGGACGCGGGCGACCTCCTCGTCCTCGAAGGACTCGTGGGCCATGACGTGGCACCAGTGGCAGGCGGCGTAGCCGACCGAGAGGAACACGGGGACCTCCCGGCGGCGGGCCTCGGCGAACGCCTCGGGGGACCACTCCCACCAGTCGACGGGGTTGTCCGCGTGCTGGAGGAGGTAGGGCGAGGTCGAGTCGGCGAGACGGTTGGCCATGCCTCCCACTCTCCCGCACCGGTCGTCCGCACCGGCACCCGGCGCCGGGCGGGAGGCCGAACGGCACCGGCCCGGCTCCCGTGGCCGCGGCCCGCCGTCACTGGCCGTCAGTCGTGCTCGCTGTCCCGGACGACCCGCCGGACGGTGTGTGGCCGGGCGTGCGGGTCCGCCGGCGTCTCCACCTCGGTGACGACGTGCGCGCGCTGGGCCGTCCGCCGGGACCAGGCGATGATCGCGCCGCCGGCGACCATGAGGATGAGCCCGACGACGGTGAGGTCGATCCCCGGGACGTCGACCCGCACCGCGAAGGTGAGGATGGCCCCGAGCACTGCGAGGAATATGCCGACTCCCACGGCTCCCGCCTTCCGTCGGGGCAGGACCCGGACCGCCCTGCCGACGATCCCAGCGTACGCACCACCGCGCGGTCGGGCGTCCCCACGGGACCCGGCCGAGCCCCGTCCCCGACGCGGAGGCGCCGGGACCCGCAGCGTGGCACCGTGGGAGGCATGGCACCGGGGTCTCGGGGAGCGGGGAGGGCGCAGTGAGCGGCCCGGACGCGGACGTCGTCGTCGTCGGGGCCGGTCTCGCGGGCCTCGCCTGCGCGCGGACCCTCGAGCGGGCCGGGCTCGAGGTCGTCGTGCTCGAGGCGGGGGACGCCCTCGGGGGCCGGGTTCGCACCGACGTCGTCGACGGGTTCCGGTGTGACCGGGGCTTCCAGCTCCTCAACCCCGCCTACCCCCCGGTCCGCCGGCTCGTCGACGTCGACGCGCTCGGGATGCGGACCTTCGAGGCCGGGGTCGCGGTCCGCCGGGACGACGGGCTCGCCGTCGTGGCCGACCCGCGCCGGGCCCCCCGGCTGCTCGCCGCGACCCTGCGCAGCGGCTACCTCGACCCCCGCGAGCTCCTCGCGCTCGCCCGCTGGGTGGCGCCGGCGCTCGGGCCGGTCCGTCGGCTCCTCGAGCGCCCGGACAGCACGCTCGCCGACTCCCTCGACGCGGTGGGCGCGACGGGGCGGCTCCGGCGCGAGGTCCTCGACCGGTTCCTCGTCGGTACCCTCGCCGACGACACCGGCGCGACGTCGGCGGCCTTCGTCCGCCTCCTGCTCCGGTCGTTCCTCCTCGGGACCCCAGGGGTGCCCGCGCGCGGCATGCGGGCGCTGCCCGACCAGCTCGCCGCGGGTCTCCGCCGCCCCGTCGAGCTCGGCGTCCGGGTCATCGAGGTCCGCCCCGGCGGGGGCGTGCGCTCGACGGCCGGCCGGCGGGCCGGGCGCGTCGTCGTCGTCGCGACCGACGCCGTCGCGTCCCGGGAGCTCACCGGGATCGGCGCGAGCGCGATGAAGGGGCTGCGGACATGGTGGTGGTCGGCGGACACGACGCCGACCCCCGGACGGATGCTCGTCGTCGACGCCGCCGGGGGACCGGTCGTCAACACCGCCGTGATGAGCGTCGTCGCGCCCTCGTACGCCCCGCCCGGGAAGACGCTCGTCGAGGCGACCACCCTCCTCCCGAGCGAGGCCGGGGAGGCCGACGTCCGCCGGCACCTCGCCTCGCTCTGGGGGGCCCCGACCTCGCGCTGGGACCTCGTCGTCCGGCACGACGTCGAGCGGGCCCTGCCGGTGCAGCCGCCGCCGCTGCGCCACCGCGACGACGTCGTCCTCGGCGACGGGCTCTACGTCGCCGGGGACCACGTCGACACCGCCTCGATCCAGGGGGCGCTCGTCTCGGGGCGCCGGGCCGCGCGAGCCGTCCTGCGGGACCTCGGACGCACCCGCTGACCGGTCGCGGGCGCGGGCGGGCGACGGCTCAGTCGTCGAGCGCCTTGGCCAGGGCGACCAGGAACGTCACCCGGGCCTCGTCCCGGCGAGCGGCGGCGTCGGCCGCCTCGGCCCACACCCGGACGATCGTCCACTGCCGGGCGAGCCCCCCGTCGATCCCGGCGGCGTCGCAGACGACGTCGACCCGGCGGCGGACGAGGTAGCGCAGCGCCGCCGCCGTCCCGAGCTCCCCGGTCCGGGTCCACAGCAGCGGCGCGACCTCGAACCCGGGGTGGCCGGCGAGCGGCTTCGGGTCCACGGCGAGCCACGGCTCCCGGGCGCCGGCGAGGACGTTGCCGTAGTGGAGGCCGGTGTGCAGGAGGGTGGTGTCGCAGTCCGCGCGTCCGGCGAGGTCTCGGGCGAGGCCCGCGGCCCGGCGCACGAGCCGGGGAGGGAGTGCCGCCCCGGGCCCGCTGCTCCCGTCGCCGGCGCGGCGCGCGAGCCGCCCGTCGACCCAGGCGGAGAGGGTGGGCAGCCGGGGGAGAGCGGGGACGTGGAGGCGGCGGAGCAGGCCGCCGGCGACGTCGCACGCCTCCTCGTCCCCCAGCGGACGGAGGTCCCGGGACCGGTCGAGGGGCTCGAGCAGCAGGCCGCCGCGGGCGGGGTCGGCGGCCGCGAGGACGGCTGCCCCGTCGCCCGCCCAGCGGCGCAGGGCGAGATGCTCGCCCTGCGTCCCGTCACGGGGGAGCCCCACCTTGAGGACGTGGCGCCGTCCCCCGCGCCGGACGGGGAGGACGAGCGCCGCGGCCCCGCTCCACGCCGGTCCGGTGACGTCGAGGTCCCACCGCTCGAGGAGCGCGACGACGGTCCGGGGGAGGTCGCGCAGCCAGTCCGCGCCCGAGGGGCCGCCGTCGGCGGGCAGCCCGCCCACCCGCTCGGCGAGGCCGGGCGGGAGGAGGGCGGCGGCATCCTCGGTCCGCACGGTCAGGGCAGCCCCGGGACGGGGGCGCGGCCCGCCCGCCGGGTCATCGCCTCCCGCTCGGTCTCGGCGAGCAGGCGGCCGGCGCTCACCCGGGCGCCCGGCGTCTCCGGCATGGCCCGATCATGGCACGCCCCGGCCGCGGTGCGGCAGCCCGGACGGCGCCGATAGAGTGGATCGTCGAAGCAACAGCGCGGTGGAGAACTACACATGGAGGACGAGATGACGAGCAGGGACGACGTGGCCCGGGTGCTGGACCCGGTGCTCGGACCCGCCGGGCTGGTCCTCGAGGACGTCACCGTCACGCCCGCCGGCCGCCGGCGCGTCGTCCGGGTCGCCGTCGACCGCGTTCTCGTCGTCGAGCGGGAGGTCACCGAGCCGGTGCCGCCGCTCACCCTCGACGAGGTCGCCGACGCCACCCGCCTCGTCGGGGACGCCCTCGACGTCTCGGACGTCATGGGGGCGCAGCCGTACACCCTCGAGGTGACCTCGCCCGGCGTCGACCGGGCCCTCACCGAGCCCCGGCACTTCCAGCGGAACGTCGGCCGGCTCCTCTCGGTCACCCTGTCCGGGGGCGAGGTCGTCGGCGGCCGGGTCGTGCGGGCCGGGTCGGGCACCGTCGTCCTCGCCGTTCCCGAGGGGGGGCCCGGCCGAGGGGCCGCGGGGACGACCGAGCGCGAGATCGGGCTCGGCGACGTGACCAGGGCCCGCGTCGAGGTCGAGTTCTCTCGGCCCGACGGCGAGGCCGGCGGCGTGCCGGCCGCGGGCGAGACGGAGGAGTACTGACATGGACATCGACCTCGCGTCGCTGCGCGCCCTCGAGCGCGAGCGCGACGTCTCCCTCGACATCCTCATCCCGGCGATCGAGCAGGCGCTCCTCGTCGCCTACCACCGCACCGAGGGCTCGTACCGGCACGCCCGGGTCGAGCTCGACCGCAAGACCGGGCACGTCGTCGTCTGGGCCCGCGAGGAGGTCGAGGTGCCCGAGCCCGCCGCGCCCGCCGGGGAGTCCGTGCCCGCCGAGGCGCCGGGAGCCGAGCCGGGAGACGAGGACGGGACGGGTGGCGCCGGCCGGGCGGAGGCCACCCCCCCGCGCGTCCGCCGGGAGCTCGGTCCCGAGTTCGACGACACGCCCACCGGCTTCGGCCGGGTCGCGGCGGCGACCGCCCGGCAGGTCATCGTCCAGCGTCTCCGGGACCTCGAGGACGAGCAGGTCCTCGGTGACTTCCGCGGTCGGGAGGGAGACATCGTCGCCGGGGTCATCCAGCAGAGCCCGAACCCCCGGCACGTCACCGTCGACTTCGGGACCGTCGAGGGGATCCTCCCGCTCGCAGAGCAGGTCCCGGGGGAGACGTACGCCCACGGCGCGCGGATCCGGTGCTACGTCGTCAGCGTCAAGCGCGGCTTCAAGGGCCCTCAGATCAGCCTGTCCCGGACCCACCCCAACCTCGTCCGCAAGCTCTTCGCCCTCGAGGTGCCCGAGATCGCCGACGGGAGCGTCGAGATCTCCGCCCTCGCCCGGGAGGCGGGTCACCGGACGAAGATCGCGGTCCACTCGACCGTCCCGGGTCTCAACGCCAAGGGCGCGTGCATCGGCCCGATGGGCTCCCGGGTCCGGGCGGTCATGGCCGAGCTCCACGGCGAGAAGATCGACATCGTCGACTGGTCCCAGGACCCCGGGGAGTTCATCGCCGCGGCGCTCTCGCCCTCGCGCGTCGAGTCGGTCGAGATCGTCGACCGGTCCCTCCGGGCCGCCCGGGTCGTCGTCCCCGACTACCAGCTCTCGCTCGCGATCGGGAAGGAGGGCCAGAACGCCCGTCTCGCCGCGAAGCTCACCGGCTGGCGGATCGACATCCGGCCCGACTCGGCGCCTCCCGGGGCCCCCCGCGGGGGGGCTGCGCACCGGGCGGAACCGGCCGATGAGGCAGGCACCCCGTCATAGGCGCTAGACTTGTCGGGTCCGACCGGTCTGGACCCCGGACTCGGCAGACCGACGACACGGCACGGGAACCCACCCGGACGTGCGTGGGATGTCGTCGTCCGGATAGCTGGTCGGCGCTCCTGCGCGTGGTCGCGGAGCGGGAGGAGGACGGCAGGCCCGTCCTCGTGCCCGACCCGCGTCATCGTCTTCCGGGGCGCGGCGCCTGGCTGCACCCCGAGCGGGCGTGTCTCGACCTCGCCGTCCGTCGCCGGGCGTTCCCGCGGGCACTGCGCGTCAGTGGCCCTCTGGACCCCGCTCCGGTCGCCACCTGGATCGAGACCACACGCACTCACCGTCCGCACGAACACACCGAAAGCGGGTTCGACGCTGATGAGCACCCGATGAGTACTCAGCGATGAGCACCACCTCGCAGTAACGACGGTCCGCGCCTGTCCGGAGCGGACCAGGACAGGAGAAACGTGGCAAAGGTCCGTGTCTACGAGCTCGCCAAGGAGCTCGGAGTCGAGAGCAAGACCCTGCTGAAGCACCTCAAGGACCAGGGCGAGTTCGTCCGGTCCGCCTCGTCGACGATCGAGGCGCCGGTCGTGCGCAAGATCAGGGAGAACTTCCCCGACGAGCTCAAGGGCTCCGGTGGCGGTTCGGGGAGCGCGAAGCCCGCGACCCCGGCGCCCCCGGCCCGCACGCCGTCCGCCCCCGCGCCTGCCCGTCCGGCGGCCGAGCGCCCGCCGGGCGGCAGGCCCACCCCGGCGACCCCCGGCCCGGTCCCGACGCCGGCCCCGGAACGGCAGACCCCGGCCCCGGAGCAGCCGACCCCCGCCCCGGAGCGGCAGGCCCCGGCAGCCTCCGTGGCGCCGCAGACCCCGCAGGCCCCGGAGACCCGGGAGCAGCCCGCGCCCGGTCCCCGACCCGGCCCGAAGCCCGGGCCGTCACCCGCCGAGACCCCGGCGGCCCGCGAGGGCGGCGCGCCGAAGCCTGGCGCTCCCCGGCCGGGCAACAACCCGTTCGCGCCGAGCCAGGGGATGCGCGGTGGGCGCGAGTCCGCGCCCCGACCGGGCAACAACCCGTTCGCCTCGAGCCAGGGCATGCCGCGCCCGCAGAACCGTCAGGGCGGCAAGCCGGGGGGCCCGGCCTCCCCGGGGCCGCGTCCCGGCGCCGCGCCGCGTCCCGGTGCCGCCCGCGGCCCGGGTGGACCGCGCCCGAACCCGAACATGATGCCCGACCGGGCGGCCGTCGGCCGGCCCGGTGAGCGCCCGGCCCGCGGTGGCCGGCCCGGGGGCGGCCCCGGCGGTCCCGGTGGGGGCGGTCGCGGCGGCTTCGGCGGTCGCGGCGGCTTCGGCGGCGGCGGCCCGCGTCGCGGCGGGACCCAGGGCGCCTTCGGGCGCGGCGGCGGCCGGAGCAAGCAGCGCAAGTCCAAGCGCGCGAAGCGCCAGGAGTTCGAGCAGATGCAGGCGCCGTCGATCGGTGGCGTCAGCGTGCCCCGCGGCGACGGGACGACCGTTGTCCGGATCCGTCAGGGCGCGAGCCTGAGCGACTTCGGTGACAAGATCAACGCCAACCCCGCCTCGCTCGTCCAGGTGCTCTTCCACCTCGGCGAGATGGCGACCGCCACCCAGTCGCTCGACGAGGAGACCTTCCAGCTCCTCGGTGCCGAGCTCGGGTACGACATCCGGCTCGTCTCGCCCGAGGACGAGGAGAAGGCGCTCTTCGAGTCCTTCAACATCGACCTCGAGACCGGGGTCGAGGCCGAGGACGAGGAGGACCTCGAGGCTCGCCCGCCGGTCGTCACCGTCATGGGTCACGTCGACCACGGCAAGACCCGGCTCCTCGACGCGATCCGGAACGAGGACGTCGCCGAGGGCGAGGCCGGCGGGATCACCCAGCACATCGGCGCCTACCAGGTCCGCAAGGAGCACGAGGGCGCCGAGCGGGCGATCACGTTCATCGACACCCCGGGCCACGAGGCGTTCACCGCCATGCGAGCCCGCGGTGCCAAGGTCACCGACATCGCGATCCTCGTCGTCGCCGCCGACGACGGCGTCATGCCGCAGACCATCGAGGCGCTCAACCACGCCCAGGCGGCCGACGTCCCGATCGTCGTCGCGGTGAACAAGGTCGACGTCGAGGGCGCCAACCCCCAGAAGGTCCGCCAGCAGCTCACCGAGTACAACCTCATCGCCGAGGAGTACGGCGGCGAGACGATGTTCGTCGACGTCTCCGCGAAGCAGGGGGAGAACATCGACTCGCTCCTCGAGGCCGTGCTCCTCACCGCGGACGCGGCGCTCGACATGCGGGCCAACCCCGAGCGGGACGCCCGCGGCGTCGCGATCGAGGCCAACCTCGACAAGGGCCGCGGTGCCACCGCGACCGTCCTCGTCCAGTCCGGGACCCTCCGGATCGGGGACGCGATCGTCACCGGCAGCGCGTTCGGCCGCGTTCGGGCGATGCTCGACGAGCACGGCAACAACGTCTCCGAGGCCGGGCCCTCCCGCCCGGTCCAGGTGCTCGGGCTGTCCTCGGTCCCCCGGGCCGGCGACACCTTCGTCGTCGCACCCGACGACCGCACCGCCCGGCAGATCGCCGAGAAGCGGGAGGCGGCCGACCGGCAGGCATCGCTCGCCAAGGCCCGCAAGCGGATCAGCCTCGAGGACCTCAACGAGGCCCTCGCCGCGGGCAAGGTCGACACCCTCAACCTCATCCTCAAGGGTGACGTGTCGGGGTCGGTCGAGGCGCTCGAGGACGCGCTCCTCCAGATCGACGTCGGCGACGAGGTCGACCTGCGGATCATCGACCGGGGTGTCGGCGCGATCACGTTGAACAACATCAACCTCGCGCTCGCCTCGGAGGCCATCATCATCGGGTTCAACGTCCGGGCCGAGGGCCAGAACGCGGACGTCGCCGAGCGTGAGGGCGTCGAGATCCGGTACTACTCGGTCATCTACCAGGCGATCGACGAGATCGAGCAGGCCCTCAAGGGCATGCTCAAGCCGGAGTACGAGGAGGTCGAGCTCGGCAGCGCGGAGATCCGCGAGATCTTCCGCTCGAGCAAGTTCGGCAACATCGCCGGCTCGATCGTCCGCTCCGGGGAGATCCGCCGCGGGGCCCGGGCCCGGATCACCCGCGACGGGGTCGTCGTCACGGAGAACCTCGAGCTCACCGGGCTGCGACGGTTCAAGGACGACGTCACCGAGGTCCGCGAGGGCTTCGAGTGCGGTGTCAACCTCGGCAGCTTCAACGACCTCCAGGTCGGTGACCTCATCACGACCTACGAGATGCGCGAGAAGCCGCGGGCCTGACCCGCGCGAGCACGGCCCGGGGGCCGGGGGCCGCTCGGCCCTCGGCCCCTCGTCCCGTCCGTGCGTCGACCCTGCCCCGCCGCCCTAGGGTGGGGCAGGCGGCGCCCCCCACCCGCCCCGCACCAAGGAGGACCCCGATGACTGACCAGGCACGGGCCCGGAAGATCGCCGACCGCATCAAGGAGGTCGTCGCCGCGAACCTCGGCCAGGTCGTCAAGGACCCCGACCTCGGCTTCGTGACGATCACCGACGTCCGGGTGACGAACGACCTCCAGCACGCGTCGGTCTTCTACACGGTCTTCGGGGACGAGGCCCAGCGTGCGCTCTCGGCCGAGGTCCTCGAACGGCACCGGGGACGGCTCCGCTCGTTCGTCGGCCGTCAGCTCCAGATCCGGCTCACCCCGACCCTCGAGCTCCTCCCGGACGCCGTCCCCGAGAACGCCGCCCACATCGACGAGCTGCTCCGGACCGCCCGGGAGCGGGACGCCGAGCTCGCCGCGACCGCCGCCGACGCGCGGTACGCCGGCGACCCCGACCCGTACCGGGTCGAGCCCGACCACGACGCGGACGAGGCGCCCGCCGGCGGCCCCGTCCCGGAGAGCGTCGAGGGCGATGGGTACCGCGCCGGCCGCTGAGGGCCTCCTCGTCGTCGACAAGCCGGCCGACTGGACGAGCCACGACGTCGTCGCCCGGTGCCGTCGGGTGTGCGGGACCCGCAAGGTCGGACACGCCGGCACCCTCGACCCGATGGCGACCGGGGTTCTCGTCCTCGGGGTCGGCCGGGCGACGAAGCTCCTCACGTTCCTCGTCGGGAGCGACAAGGCGTACACCGCGACCGTCCGCCTCGGCCAGGCCACCCTCACCGACGACGCCGAGGGCGAGGTCACCGCATCCGCGCCGGCCGGGGCGGTCGGTTCGCTCGCGCCCGCCGACCTCGCCGCCGCCGTCACCGGGCTCACCGGCCGGCTCGAGCAGGTGCCGAGCGCGGTGAGCGCGGTCAAGGTCCAGGGCCGGCGCTCCTACCACCGCGTCCGGGCGGGCGAGGACGTCGACCTGCCCGCCCGCCCCGTCACCGTCGCCCGGTTCGACGTGCTCGGGACCCGGCCGACCGAGGCCGACGGGACGCCCGTCCTCGACGTCGACGTCGAGGTCGAGGTCTCCTCGGGGACGTACGTCCGGGCGCTCGCCCGGGACCTCGGCGCCGCCCTCGGCGTCGGGGGACACCTCACCGCGCTCCGGCGGACCAGGGTCGGGCGGTTCGGCCTCGCCGACGCGCACCCGCTCGCCGAGCTCACCGCCGACGACGCCGGGCCCCCGCCCGTCATCCCACTCGCCGGCGCCGCCCGGGCCGCCTTCGCCGTCCGCGAGCTCACCGCGCAGGAGGCGACCGCTCTCGGGTACGGCCAGCGGGTCCCGTCCGCGCGGACCGGCCGGCCCGAGCCGGTCGCGGCGTTCGGGCCGGACGGCCGGCTCGTCGCCATGCTCGACGAGTCCGGACCGACGGCGAGGGCGCACGTCGTCCTCGCCCCGGCGGGTTCGTAGAGTGGGCCCCGTGCACCGTTGGTCCGACCCCGCAGCCACGCCCGCGACACTGCGCCCCTGCGTGGCGACCTTCGGCAACTTCGACGGTGTCCACCTTGGCCACCGGGCGATTCTCGACGCCCTCACCCGCGAGGGCCGTGGGCGGGGGCTCCCCGCCGTCGCCGTGACGTTCGAGCCGCACCCCATCCAGGTCCTCCACCCCGAGCGGGCCCCGGAGCTCATCGCTCCGGGTCTGCTCCGCGAGGAGCTGCTCGCGGCCGCCGGGGTCGACGGCCTCCTCGTCCTCGACTTCACGAAGGAGTTCGCCGCCCAGAGCGCCGAGGAGTTCGTCGTCTCGACCTTCGTCGACGGGCTCGGGGTCGCCGCCCTCGTCGTCGGTCGGGACACCCGCGGGTTCGGCGCCGGGTACACCGGCGACGTCCCCCAGCTGCGCGAGCTCGGCGCCGCCCACGGCTTCGACGTCGTCGTCCTCGACGACGTCGGCGAGGGCGAGCGGTGGTCCTCCAGCGCCACCCGGGCCCGCCTCCGCGAGGGCCGGGTCGCCGAGGCCGCCCACATCCTCGGGCGGACCCACCGGGTCACCGGGACCGTCGTCCACGGAGACCACCGCGGCCGCGAGCTCGGCTACCCGACGGCGAACCTCGCCCCGGACGTGCTCGGCCTCGTCCCCGCCGACGGCGTCTACGCGGGGTGGCTCGTCCGGCTCGGGCCGGGCGGCGACGGGGAGCGGATGCCGGCCGCGGTCTCGGTGGGGAGCAACCCGACCTTCGACGGGCACGACCTCCGGGTCGAGGCCTACGTCCTCGACCGGGACGACCTCGACCTCTACGGCGAGCGGGTCGCCGTCGAGTTCGTCGACCACGTCCGCCCGACGCTGCGCTTCACCTCGGTCGAGGACCTGCTCACGGCGATGGCCGAGGACGTCGCCCAGTGCCGTCGGGTCCTCGACATCGAGGCCCCCTGACCGGCCCCTGCCCGGCGTCCCGTGACGCCGGTCACGATTCGGCGCGAAACGCCCCGAGGACCTCCCCCCGGGGGCGGCGGCCGTGACAGCATCCCGACACGCCCGCTCCGCCGGACCGAGGAAGGCACCGATGCCACCGACCCAGCAGTACGACACGCCCTGGGAGGAGTCGCGCCCGGCGCAGCTCCTCGAGGGTCGTGCCCCGAGCGTGGGGCACCTCTTCCGGAGCCGGGTCGAGGCGACCCCCGACCGTCCCGCGTACGTCTACGCCCGGCCGCAGGGCTCCGGCGAGGAGTGGGTGACGCTGACGTGGCGGGAGGTCCGCGAGCAGGCGTTCCGGTTCGCGGCGGGCCTCGTCGGTCTCGGCGTCGAGCCGGAGGAACGGGTCGCCATCGCGTCCTCGACCCGGGTCGAATGGGCCCTCGCCGACCTCTCGGTCATGTGCGCGGGGGCGGCGACGACGACGATCTACCCGAGCACGATCCCCGACGACGTCGCGTTCATCCTCTCCGACTCCGACAGCGTCGTCGTCTTCGCCGAGGGCGCCGACCAGGTCGCCAAGCTCCGCGAGATCCGCTCGACGATCCCCAGGGTCCGTGCCGTCGTCACCTTCGACCCCGTCGAGGAGGGGGAGGGGGCCGACGACTGGGTCCTCCCGCTCGCCGAGCTCGACCGCCGCGGCAGCGAGCTCCTCGCGACGAACCCGTCGGCCGTGGACGACCGGATCGACGCCACCGTCCCCGACCAGCTCGCGACGATCATCTACACGTCCGGGACGACCGGGCGCCCCAAGGGGGTCCGGCTCCTCCACGACACGTGGACCTACCAGGCGGCCGCGTGCGACGGCATCGGGGACCTCGACGCCGACGACCTCCAGTACCTCTGGCTCCCACTCGCCCACGTCTTCGGCAAGCAGCTGCTCACCATCCCCCTCCAGGTCGGTTTCCCGACGGCGATCGACGGCCGCGTCGACCGGATCGTCGACAACCTCGCCGTCGTCCGCCCGACCTTCATGGGGGCGGCCCCGCGGATCTTCGAGAAGGCGTACGGCCGGATCGCGCTGACCTTCGCCCAGGAGAGCGGGGCCAGGCGGCGGATCGTCGGCTGGGCGCTCGGCGTCGGGGACGCCGTCGCCCGGGGCCGGATGGGGGGCGCGGCGCCGGGTGGGCTGCTCGCGGCCCAGTACGCCGTCGCCGACCGGCTCGTCCTCGCCAAGGTCCGCGAGCGGTTCGGCGGCCGGGTGCGCTTCTTCATCTCCGGGTCCGCCGCGCTCAACACCGACGTCGCCCGGTGGTTCGACAGCGTGGGGCTGCGGATCTGCGAGGGGTACGGGCTCACCGAGTCGAGCTCGGCCGCGTTCGTCAACCGGGTGCACGCCCGCCGGATCGGCACCGTCGGATGGCCGATCCCCGGGACCGAGGTCCGGATCGCCGAGGACGGCGAGGTCCTCCTCCGGGGCCCCGGGATCATGGAGGGGTACCACAACAACCCGGAGGCGACCGCCGAGGTTCTCGACGAGGACGGGTGGTTCCACACCGGCGACATCGGCGACGTCGACGAGGGCGGCTTCCTGCGGATCACCGACCGGAAGAAGGACCTCTTCAAGACCTCGAACGGCAAGTACGTCGCGCCCTCGCTCGTCGAGTCCCGGTTCAAGGGCCTCTGCCCGTACGTCAGCCAGGTCGTCGTCCACGGCGCGGACCGGAGCTTCGTCTCCGCGCTCATCACCCTCGACGTCGACGCGCTCGGCCCCTGGGCGGAGGCGAACGGCCTCGGGGGACGCCCGTACGCCGAGGTCGTCTCCTCGCCGCAGGCCCTGGAGATGGTCCAGGCCTACGTCGACGAGCTCAACGCCGGGCTCAACCGGTGGGAGCAGGTCAAGCGGTTCACGATCCTCGGGCGGGACCTCACCATCGACGACGGCGAGCTCACCCCCAGCCTCAAGCTGCGCCGGAAGGTCGTCGCGGAGAAGTTCAAGGACGCCCTCGAGGCCCACTACACCGGCTGAGCCCGGCGCCGGGCGGGTGGGCCCCCCGGCCCTCCGCGGTCGTCAGGGCAGGAGCGGGACGAACCGGTACCACCCGTGCGCCTCGACCTCGTCGTCCCGGCCGGGCCCGGCGGCTCGCCGCAGCCGGAGCATCCGACCCCGGACGGGGACGACGAGCACGCCGCCGGGGTGGAGCTGGTCGACGAGCGCCGCCGGGACGTCGGGGGCCTCCGCCGAGACGAGGACCCGGTCGTACGGCGCCCCGCCCGGGTCGCCGAGGACGCCCGGCGTCGCCTCGACGACCCGGGCCCACGTCCGCCCCGACCGCTCGAGTGCGGCGGCGCCGTCGGCGGCGAGGGCGGGGACCCGTTCGACACCGAGGACCGAGCCGCCGGGACCGGTGAGGTGGGCGAGGAGGGCCGTCGTCCACCCCGACCCGCTGCCGACGTCGAGCACCCGCTCACCGGGCCGGACCCCGAGGAGGCGGAGCATCTCGCGGACCGTCGAGGGCTGTGAGCTCGACTGCCCGTACCCGATGTCGAGCGGGGCGTCGAGCCGGGCCCGGCGCCGCTGCGCCGGGGGGAGGTAGTCCGCCCGCGGGGTCGCCGCGAGGGCCGCGTCGACGGCCGTGCCGGGGTCCTCCCCGGGGACGGGCCTGCGTCCGGCCATGCGGCGAGCCTAGGCCCCCGGGGCGGCAGCCGGGTGCGGGAGCCCGGCCCGCCCGCCGTTACCCTTGGACGATGATCAGCACGGGTGAGCAGGGCTCCTCGGTCTTCCCGGCGCTCGAGCCGTTGCTCGAGAAGGTCGGCAAGCCCATCCAGTACGTCGGCGGCGAGCTCAACTCGACCGTCAAGGACTGGCACTGCGGGGGGACCGGACCGGACGGCGAGGACCTCACCGTGCGATGGGCGCTCATGTACCCCGACGCCTACGAGGTCGGGGTCCCCAACCAGGGGGTCATGATCCTCTACGAGGTCCTCAACGAGCGTGCGGACGCCCTCGCGGAGCGGACGTACGCCGTGTGGCCCGACATGGAGGCCCTCATGCGCGAGCACGGGGTGCCCCAGTTCACCGTCGACGCCCACCGGCCGGTCCGCGACTTCGACGTCCTCGGCGTCTCCTTCTCCACCGAGCTGGGGTACACCAACCTCCTCACCGCCCTCGACCTCGCCGGGATGCCGCTGCACGCGGCCGACCGGGACGAGGACGACCCGCTCGTCATCGTCGGCGGGCACGCCGCCTTCAACCCCGAGCCGGTCGCCGACTTCGTCGACGCCGCCGTCCTCGGGGACGGCGAGCAGGCCGTCCTCGAGGTCACCGACCTCATCGCCGGATGGAAGGCCGAGGGCCGCCCCGGCGGGCGGCACGAGATCCTCCTCCGGCTCGCCGCGACCGGGGGGGTGTACGTCCCCGCGTTCTACCGCGTCGACTACCTCCCGGACGGCCGGGTCCGGCGGGTCGTCCCCACCGAGAACGGCGTCCCCTGGCGGGTCGCCAAGCACACCGTCACGGACCTCGACGCGTGGCCCTACCCCAAGCAGCCGCTCGTCCCGCTCGCCGAGAGCGTCCACGAGCGCATGAGCGTGGAGATCTTCCGGGGCTGCACCCGGGGATGCCGGTTCTGTCAGGCCGGGATGATCACCCGCCCGGTCCGGGAGCGGTCGATCACCGGCATCGGGGAGATGGTCGAGCGCGGGCTCGAGGCGACCGGCTTCGAGGAGGTCGGCCTGCTCTCCCTCTCGAGTGCCGACCACTCCGAGATCGGTGACATCGCCAAGGGGCTCGCCGACCGGTACGACGGGACCCAGACGGGGCTCTCGCTGCCCTCGACCCGGGTCGATGCGTTCAACATCGACCTCGCCAACGAGCTCACCCGGGGCGGCCGACGCTCCGGGCTGACCTTCGCCCCCGAGGGTGGCAGCGAGCGCATCCGCAAGGTCATCAACAAGATGGTCACCGAGGACGACCTCATCCGCACCGTCGCCGCGGCATACTCCGCCGGGTGGCGCCAGGTCAAGCTCTACTTCATGTGCGGCCTGCCCACCGAGACCGACGAGGACGTCCTCCAGATCGCGGAGGTCGCCAAGCGGGTCATCGAGACCGGGCGCGAGGTCAGCGGCCGGCGGGACATCCGGTGCACCGTCTCGATCGGCGGGTTCGTCCCCAAGCCGCACACCCCGTTCCAGTGGTGCGGGCAGCTCGGCGCCGACGAGACCGACGCCCGGCTCGCGAAGCTCCGCGAGGCGATCCGCTCCGACCGGCGCTACGGCTCCTCGATCGGGTTCCGCTACCACGATGGCAAGCCGGGCGTCGTCGAGGGGCTCCTCAGCCGCGGCGACCGGCGCGTCGGCCGCGTCATCGAGGCGGTCTGGCGTGACGGCGGCCGGTTCGACGGCTGGAGCGAGCACTTCTCGTACGACCGCTGGGTCGCCTGCGCCCAGGACGTCCTCGGGACCGGGGACGACGAGTACGGCGCCGTCGACCTCGCGTGGTACACGACCCGGGAGCGCGGCGAGAGCGAGGCCCTGCCGTGGGACCACCTCGACTCGGGCCTCGACAGGGAGTGGCTCTGGGAGGACTGGCAGGACGCCCTCGACGAGACCGAGGTCGAGGACTGCCGGTGGACGCCGTGCTTCGACTGCGGCGTGTGCCCCCAGATGGGCACCGACATCGAGGTCGGCCCGACTGGCAAGACCCTCCTGCCGCTCACCGTCCTCGGCTCCGGCAGGGAGCAGATGGTCCGCTCGGGCAGCTGAGCCCGCTCCTCCTCCGAGCGGTCGAGATCGTGACGTTTGTCATTCCCTCCGGCCGGCCCGGCACGGTGTAGTGGTTCCTGACCGCGGGCCTCGCAGCGGTGCTGGCGCTGCGAGGCCCGCGGTCGTGTCGCGTCCGGGTGGGGTCGGATCGCTCAGCCCGCGACGAGCGTCGTGACGACCTCCCGGAAGACCTCGGTGTGCCGGTCGACGTCCGCACGGGTCGTGTCCGGGCACATGAGCGCCATGTTGTGGAACGGGGTCATGAGGATGCCCCGGTTGCACAGGGAGACGTGGAGGTAGGCGTCGAGCTCAGGGTCCGCGGCGGCCGCCGAGTCCTCGCCGGTCCGCGGGGCCGGGGCGGCGAACCGGTACTCGGCCCGGGCTCCGACCCGGCTGATCGACCACGGCAGGCCGAGGTCGGCGAGGACCTCCTCGACGCCCTCGGTGTATGCGGCAGCGAGGTCGACCATCCGGGCGAACGCCTCCCGGGTGAGGACCTCCCCGAGGGTGGCGCGCATCGCCGCCGTCGACAGCGCGTTGCCGGCGAGGGTGCCGCCCACCCCGCCGACGTCGACGATGTCGGCCTCGCCGCGCTGGACGTGCGCCTCGACGGCGGCAGCGACCTCGGCCGACAGCCCGTACGCCCCGGACGGGATCCCGCCGCCGATGGACTTGCCGATGACGAGGATGTCGGGGTCGAGCCCCCACTCCGTCGTCGCGCCGCCCCAGCCGGCGGAGAACGTGTGGGTCTCGTCGACCATGAGGAGGGCGCCGTGCCGCGTCGCGAGGTCGCGCACCCCCTCGAGGAACCCCGGCTCCGGCAGAACGATGCCGATGTTCGTCAGGGCGGGCTCGGTGAGGACCGCCGCGACGTCCCCGTGCTCGAGCTGCCGGGCCACCGAGTCGAGGTCGTTCCACGTCGCCGCCCGCGTCGTCAGCTCGAGGGGCACCGGCGGGGCGACGTTGCCCGGCCGGGAGACGGTGCTCCCGCCGGGGCCGGGGAGGGCGAAGGTCTCGTCGACCGACCCGTGGTAGCCGTGACCGAAGACGAGGACCTTGCCCCGCCCGGTGGCGAGCCTGGCGAGGCGGATGGCCCACCGGTTCGCGTCGGTCGCGCTCAGCGTGAAGCTCCACAGCGGGAGCCCGAACCGGCGGGTGAGCTCGGCCCCGACCCACTCCGCGTCCCCGGTCGGGAGCATCGTCGTCAGCCCGCCGAGCTCGTCGACCCGTCGCCGGACGGCGGCGACCGTCGGCGCGGGGGAGTGGCCGGCCATCGCTCCGGTGTCCCCGAGGGCGAAGTCGAGGTACCCGTGGCCGTCGACGTCGGTGACCCGGTTCCCCCGGGCCCGGTCGAGGTAGAGCGGGAAGCCCCCCGACCACATGTTCATCCACGTCATCGGCACCCGCCCGAAGAGGTGGCCCGCCCCGTCGTGGAGCTCCCGGCTGCGCGGCCGGAGCCGGGAGTACGTGCTGAGCTCGGCCTCGAGGAGGGTCGTGAGACGGGATCTGTCGATGGCGGTCACGAGGGCACGATAGGGCCTCGGCGGGCCCCTCGGCCGGTTCGGCCGGGCGGCGTCGCGGGCGTAGCCTTGCCCCCCATGGCCCGACAGCGCACCCCCGAGGGGCCGCCCCCGCCCCCGGCCGTCCAGAAGCTCCGAGTCCGGTACGCCAAGCGGGGACGGCTGCGGTTCTCCTCGAGCCGCGACTTCGCCCGGGCCATCGAGCGGGCGCTGCGCCGCGCCGGGGTCCCCATGGCGTTCTCGGCCGGCTTCCACCCGCACCCGAAGATCTCGTACGCGGGCGCCGCGCCAACCGGGACGGCGAGCGAGGCGGAGTACTTCGAGATCTCCGTCACCGAGGCGGTGGAGCCCGACGCCGTCCGGTCGGCGCTCGACGCGGCCCTCCCGGACGGGCTCGACGTCCTCGAGGTCGTCGAGGCCGGCGCCGGGTCGCTCGCCGACCGGCTCGAGGGGAGCGAATGGGAGCTGCTCTTCCGCGACACGCCGAGCGCCGACCTCTCTGCCGCCGCCGAGACCTTCCTGCGCGAGGAGGAGGTCACCGTCACCCGGGTGTTCAAGCGGGGCCCGAGGACGTTCGACGCGCGCGGCGCCGTCCTCGCGATGTCGGCGCGGGAGGCGACCGGCGGGGCGGACGACCACCCGTGTGCCATACTGCACATGGTCGTGCGGCACACCACACCCGCCGTACGCCCCGACGACGTCCTGACCGCGTTGCGAGCCGTGACCCTGTTCGCGCCGCCGACACCGCCCCTGGTGACCCGGTTGGCGCAAGGGCCGCTGGACCCCGTTGACGCGAGGGTGGCTGACCCCTTGGCTGCCGACAAGGACGGCGCCGGCACCTGACGTGTCGTGACGCGCGCCGCGCGAGCCCGGCAGGTGCAGGACAACGACTTCCGTGTCGGCCGACTGGCAGGCACGAGCGCACCGCACACCACGCGGCCGAGTGGAGGCCCGGACTCCGGGCCTCGGGTGTGGCGGTCGTCCGCGTGGAGGACGGACTGACGTTCCATGGCACCTTCGGACCACCTCTTCTCGGCAGGGTCTGACGACCCCACGACCTCCCCGACCGGCGCCGTGTCGCCGGGTGTCCCCACGGACTCCGGCGACGACCGGGGCGCCACCGCCGGCACGCCCTCGGAGGAGGCCGCCGCGGCCCCCGCCCCCGGGGGGTTCGGGGTGACGTTCAAGGCCCCCGAGCCGGCCCCCGCGCCCCGGCGCCGGCGCGCGAGCTCGGCGGCGACGACCCCGGTGAGCCGGGACGCCGGGGACGGCGGGAGCCAGAACGGCACGGCCGACGACCGTGGCGCCAAGGACACGGCCGACGACCGTGGCTCCCAGGGCAAGGGCGGCTCCCAGGGCAAGGGCGGCTCCCAGGGTAAGGGCGGCTCCCAGGACGACGGGGGCTCCGACGACGACGGTGACTCCAACGACAACGGGGACAACGACGACGAGGGCTCCGGCGGCGGGCGCCGCAAGAGCCGGCGCCGGGGTGGCCGTGGCCGCCGGGGTGGCCGCGGCGGCTCAGGCTCGGACGACGGCGACGAGGGCTCGACTGACCAGGGGTCCGGCGGCTCGGACGGCCGCGACGCCGGGGACAACGGTGACGGGGGCTCCGGCGGCGACGGCCGGACGTCGCGTCGCTCGGGGGCCGGCGACTCGGGCGAGGGCGACGACGGGGACAGCGACGACGAGGGCGAGGACGGGTCGGGCGGCACGAGCCGCCGCCGTCGTCGTCGCCGCCGATCCGGGTCGGGGTCGGGGGAGAGCGACGACCCGCCCGGCACGGTGACGAAGGTCCGGGAGTCCCGCAAGGGACGGGAAGAGCCGACCGGCGTCAAGGGGTCCACTCGCCTCGAGGCGAAGAAGCAGCGCCGGCGCGAGGGCCGTGAGGCGGGACGCCGCCGGACGATCATCACCGAGGCCGAGTTCCTTGCGCGCCGCGAGAGCGTCGAGCGGGTCATGGTCGTCCGCCACGTCGAGGACCGGACCCAGATCGGGGTCCTCGAGGACGGCGTCCTCGTCGAGCACTACGTGTCCCGGACGACGAACGCGTCGATGGCCGGGAACGTCTACCTGGGACGGGTCCAGAACGTCCTTCCCTCGATGGAGGCCGCGTTCGTCGACATCGGCCGGGGACGCAACGCCGTCCTCTACGCCGGCGAGGTCAACTGGGACGCCGCCGGGCTCGAGAACAACCAGCCCAAACGGATCGAGAACGCGCTGAAGTCCGGCGAGCCCGTCCTCGTCCAGGTGACGAAGGACCCCATCGGCCACAAGGGCGCCCGGCTCACCTCCCAGGTGAGCCTCCCCGGCCGCTACCTCGTCTACGTCCCCGAGGGGAGCATGACGGGGATCTCGCGCAAGCTCCCGGACACCGAGCGGGCCCGTCTCAAGCAGATCCTCAAGGAGGTCGTCCCCGACAACGCCGGGGTCATCGTCCGGACCGCCGCCGAGGGGGCCTCCGAGGAGGAGCTGCGCCGCGACGTCGAACGGCTCGCCCGCCAGTGGGAGAAGATCCGGAGCAAGGCCGACGCGAAGATGGACAGGAAGGCCTCGGCCGGCGGCGCCCCGACGCTCCTCAACGCCGAGCCCGACCTCACCGTCCGGGTCATCCGGGACGTCTTCAACGAGGACTTCTCCTCGCTCGTCGTCTCCGGGGACTCGGCGTGGGACGAGGTCAGCGGGTACGTCGGCGAGGTCGCCCCCGACCTCGCCGAGCGGCTCACCCGGTGGACGAGCGAGGAGGACGTCTTCTCCCACTACCGGATCGACGAGCAGCTCGCCAAGGCGATGGACCGCAAGGTGTGGCTGCCCTCCGGCGGCTCGCTCGTCATCGACCGGACCGAGGCGATGACCGTCGTCGACGTCAACACCGGCAAGTTCGTCGGCTCGGGCGGCAACCTCGAGGAGACGGTGACGAAGAACAACATCGAGGCGGCCGAGGAGATCGTCCGCCAGCTCCGGCTCCGGGACATCGGCGGGATCATCGTCATCGACTTCATCGACATGGTCCTCGAGTCCAACCGGGACCTCGTCGTCCGCCGGCTGCTGGAGTGCCTCGGCCGGGACCGGACGAAGCACCAGGTCGCCGAGGTGACCTCCCTCGGGCTCGTCCAGATGACCCGCAAGCGCGTCGGCGCCGGGCTGCTCGAGGTCTTCTCCGACTCGTGCGAGCACTGCCACGGCCGCGGTCTCGTCGTCCACACGGTGCCGGTCGACAAGCCCTCGGGCGAGCAGAACGGCTCCGGCGGTGGACGGTCCCGCGGTCGCCGTGGCAAGGGCGGGTCGGACGCCTCCGGTGGCCAGTCCGGCTCGGGTGGCGCCTCGAGGTCGGGTCGCGGCTCGGACCGGGGGACCGGCGACGAGCACGACGAGAGCCCCGATGCGCACGGACCGACCCCGGCCCAGATCGCCGCCGCCGCCCACGCGGCCGCCGTCAAGGGCATGTCGGGGGAGCCGGTCGAGGACGACGTCGCCGAGCTCACGCCCGAGTCGGCCGGGACCGGTGACGCTGCTCCTCACGCGCAGAGGGATCCCCGCGCGGACACCGACGCGGACAGCGGCGGGTCGCCGTCCGTGACGCCCGCGGCGGCGACGACGGACACGACGACGGACACGGCGACGGACACGACGACGGACACGGCGTCGTCGGGCGCCCCCGCCACGGCAGCGTCGGACGCCCCGGCGCCGCGCAAGCGCCGCAAGCGCGGCCGGGTCACCGCTCCGGCCGGGCCCCCGCGGCCCGCCGCCGACGACGACGGCGCGTCCGGGGGCGGCGCCGGGTCCGGCACCGAGGCACCTGAGGCCCCAGCGGACACCGCCGGAACCCCCGGCGTTGACGGCTCCACCGACCCGGGCGAGGGGGCCGGCGACCCGGTTTGATCCGGGCGTCACCGCCCGGTACCCTTGCACGTCGGTGCGCCCACCGAGCCGATGTCCCGCCGCTGTCCCGCTCCCCGCGGGGCACGCGGGGTAGCGATCAGCCGGTCAGCCAGAGAGTGCGTGCCCCCCGAAGTGAGAAAGTGAGTTCAACGTGTACGCGATCGTTCGCGCTGGTGGTCGCCAGGAGAAGGTCTCGGTCGGCGACGTCCTCCTCATCGACAAGGTGACCGGGGGGGCGGGGGACAGCATCGACCTCACTCCGCTGCTCGTCGTCGACGGGTCCACGGTGACGAGTGACTCCGGCGCCCTGGCCAAGGCCTCGGTCACCGCCGAGGTCGTCGGCCCGGCCAAGGGTCCGAAGATCACCATCGTCAAGTTCAAGAACAAGACCGGCTACCGCAAGCGGCAGGGCCACCGGCAGCACCTGACCCAGGTCCGCGTCACCGACATCTCGGCCTGACGCTACCCGGCATCGGCGAGACCACGAGCAGAGTAAGGATCTGAGATGGCACACAAGAAGGGTGCGTCCTCGACCCGGAACGGTCGCGACTCCAACGCCCAGTACCTCGGTGTGAAGCGCTTCGGCGGCCAGCAGGTCGGCGTCGGCGAGATCATCGTCCGCCAGCGCGGAACCCACTTCCACCCCGGCGAGAACGTCGGGCGCGGCGGCGACGACACGCTCTTCGCCCTCGCCGCCGGCGCCGTCGAGTTCGGCACGAAGCGTGGCCGCAAGACGGTGAACATCGTCCCGGTGGAGGCCGCCAGCTGACGGTTTCCGGTCGCGTCACGCGACCGCGCGTGAGGGGCGGGCCAGCTCATGGCCCGCCCCTCACGCATTCCCCCACTACCCTGTGGGTGCCGTCACCTCGGGTGGCGCCCCCGGAGAGGATCGAGGACCGATGACGACGTTCGTCGACCGCGTGGTCCTGCACGTCACCGCCGGCAACGGCGGCCACGGCGTCGCCTCGGTCCACCGCGAGAAGTTCAAGCCGCTCGGCGGGCCCGACGGCGGCAACGGCGGGAACGGCGGGGACGTCGTCCTCGTCGCCGACCCGCAGGCGACGACGCTGCTCGACTACCACCGCAGCCCGCACCGACGGGCCGAGAACGGCGGTCCGGGTGCCGGGGACGAGCGCAACGGCGCCGCCGGGAGCGACCTCGTCCTCACCGTCCCGGAGGGGACGGTCGTCAAGTCCGCCGACGGCGAGGTCCTCGCCGACCTCGTCGGCCCCGGCGCGAGCGTCGTCGTCGCCCACGGGGGCCGCGGTGGCCTCGGCAACAAGGCGCTCGCCTCCCCGCGGCGCAAGGCGCCGGGCTTCGCCCTCCTCGGCGAGCCCGGGGACGTCGCCGACGTCGTCCTCGAGCTCAAGTCCCTCGCGGACGTCGCGCTCATCGGGTTCCCGTCGGCCGGCAAGTCCTCGCTCGTCTCCGTGCTCTCGGCGGCGAAGCCGAAGATCGCCGACTACCCGTTCACGACGCTCGTGCCCAACCTCGGCGTCGTCACCGCGGGGGAGGCCCGGTACACGATCGCCGATGTCCCCGGCCTCATCCCCGGCGCGAGCCAGGGCAAGGGCCTCGGGCTCGAGTTCCTCCGGCACGTCGAGCGCTGCTCGGTGCTCGTCCACGTCATCGACTGCGCGACGCTCGAGCCGGGACGCGACCCGATGACCGACCTCGAGGTCATCGAGGAGGAGCTCGCGAGGTACGTCCCCGACGCCACCCTCGGGGGCGCCCCGCTCTCGGACCGCACCCGGGTCGTCGTCCTCAACAAGGCGGACGTCCCCGAGGCGCGCGATCTCGCCGAGATGGTCCGCCCCGACCTCGAGGCCCGTGGGCTCGAGGTCCACGTCGTCTCCGCCGTCGCCCACACCGGGCTGCGCGAGCTCTCCTTCGCGCTCGGGCGGCACGTCGAGCAGGCCCGCGGCGAGCTTGCCGAGCAGGTCGTCCGGGAGCGCGTCGTCCTCCGCCCCCGCGCGGTCGACGACACCGGCTTCTCCGTCGTCACCGAGAACACCCCCGACGGCGAGGTGTACCGCGTCCTCGGCGCCCGGCCGACGCGGTGGGTGCGCCAGACCGACTTCGCCAACGACGAGGCCGTCGGCTACCTCGCCGACCGGCTCGCCCGGTCCGGGGTCGAGGACGCCCTCCTCGAGGCCGGGGCGGTGGCCGGGGCGACCGTGCTCATCGGCCCGGCCGACGACGCGGTCGTCTTCGACTGGGAGCCGACGATGGTCGGTGGAGCGGAGCTCCTCGGGGCTCCCCGCGGGACGGACGTCCGCCTCGACGGCGGCGGGCGCAGGACCCGTGCCGAGCGCCGCGCCGACTTCCACACCCGCAAGGACGCCCAGAGCGCCGCCCGCGACGACCTCGCCGAGGAGCGCCGGGCCGGTCACTGGGTGGGCGGCGACGCCGACGACGATGTCTGAGGCGGCCGCGGGCCCGACGGCCCTCCACCGGGACGTCGGGTCCCGGGTGCGGAGCCGGGTCACCGGGGCCGGCCGGCTCGTCGTCAAGGTCGGCTCGTCCTCGCTCACCGACCCCGGGAGCGGGGGGCTCGTCGAGTCCCACCTCGTCGAGCTCGTCGAGGTCCTCGCCCGGCGCCGCGCCGCCGGCGCCCAGGTCGTCCTCGTCTCCTCGGGGGCCATCGCCGCCGGAATCTCCCCGCTCGGGCTCCGGGACCGGCCGACCGACCTCGCCACCCAGCAGGCGGCGGCAAGCGTGGGTCAGGGCGCGCTCGTCGCGGCGTACCAGCGGGCCTTCGGGGCACACGGGCTCACCGTCGGGCAGGTCCTCCTCACCGTCGACGACGTCACCCGGAGGGCGCACTACACGAACGCGACCCGGACCCTCTCCCGACTCCTCGACCTCGGCATCGTCCCCATCGTCAACGAGAACGACACCGTCGCGACCCAGGAGATCCGGTTCGGGGACAACGACCGGCTCGCGGCCCTCGTCTGCCACCTCGTCGGCGCCGACGCCCTCCTCCTCCTCACCGACGTCGACGCGCTCTACGACGGCCCGCCGACCCACCCGGGTGCCCGCAGGGTCCGCCTCGTCACCGGGCCGGAGTCCCTCACCGACGTCACCATCGGCGGCACCGGGTCCTCGGTCGGCAGTGGGGGGATGGTCACCAAGGTCGAGGCCGCCGGGATCGCCGGTGCCGCCGGCGTCCCCACCCTGCTCACCTCGGCCGCGAACCTCGTCCCGGCGCTCGCCGGGGAGGACGTCGGCACCGTCTTCGCGCCCGGGCGGCACCGGCGGCCCTCGCGCAAGCTCTGGCTCGCGCACGCGACGACGGCACGGGGCCGGCTCCTCGTCGACGACGGGGCGGCCCATGCGGTCCTTCGCCGGCGCTCGTCGCTCCTGCCCGCGGGGATCACGGCGGTCGAGGGGAGCTTCGTCGAGGGGGACGCCGTCGACGTCTGCGGTCCCGACGGGAGCGTCCTCGCCCGCGGGCTCGTCAACTACTCCTCCCTCGAGCTGCCGGGCATGCTCGGGCGGAGCACCCACGAGCTCGCCCGCGACCTCGGCCCGGGGTACGAACGCGAGGCGATCCACCGCGACGACCTCGTCGTCCTCTAACCCACCCGCCGCTGACCACCCGCTTGCGTCCGCGTCGTCGGCGCCCCGGCGACGGACCCCGCGGACGGAGCGTGGGTGGGGGCGCCGGTCAGCGCAGGGCGCGGGCCGCGAACTGCATCGGCGGGTGGGCGATCGCGTCCTGGGCGGCGACGAGCCGGATCTCCCGGGCCCCCGCCCGTGCCGTCGCGGCGAGCACCTCGAAGACGCTCGAGGCCGTCCGCTCGAGCGCCACCCGGGCCGACCCGGTCCCGAGGAGGTGGGCGAGGAAGAGGGCCGCGGTGAGGTCGCCCGCCCCGTTGACGCTCACCGGGAGGAGCGGCGTCGTGACGATCCACGCGCCGTCCGCGTCGACGGCGAGCATCTCGAGGCCGTCCTCGGGCAGCCCGTCGTGGACGACGCTCGTGACGAGGACCGTCCCGGGTCCCATCGCCCGGAGGTCGTCGGCCGCGGCGAGCACGGCCTCGACGCTGTCCGTCCGCTCGACCCGGCCGGTGAGGAAGTCGAGCTCGAAGTGGTTCGGGGTCGCGACGTCGGCCCGGGGGAGGACCTCGTCGCGCATGAACTCCGGGATGCCCGGCCGGACGAAGAACCCCCGTCCGGTGTCGCCCATGACCGGGTCGCAGCAGTAGACGGCCGCCGGGTTCGCCTCCTTGACCCGGGCGACGGCGTCGAGGACGACCCCGCCGACCTCCTCGCCCCCCTGGTACCCGGAGAGCACGGCGTCGCACGTCGGCAGGACCCCACGCTCGCCGATGCCGGTGAGGACCTCGCGGAGGTCGTCGGCCGCGAGGAGGGGCCCCCGCCACGCGCCGTACCCCGTGTGGTTGGAGAAGTGGACGGTGTTGACGGGCCACACCTCGACGCCGAGCCGTTGGAGCGGGAAGACCGCCGAGCTGTTGCCGACGTGGCCGTACGCGACCGAGGACTGGATCGAGAGGATGGTCGTCACAGGGCGCATTGTTGCAGCCGGTCGGGCATACCCTTGAGCCCATGACGACGATCGACGCCGGGGCGGCCGCGCAGGTCGCCGACCTCGCCCGCGCGGCCCGGACGGCCTCCCGCCGGCTCGCCCTCCTCTCCCGCGCGGACAAGGACGCCGCGCTCCTCGCCTGCGCCGACGCGGTCGTGGCGGCGACTCCGGAGGTCGTCGCCGCGAACGCCGAGGACCTCGCCCGGGGGCGGGCCGAGGGGATGGCGGCGGGGCTCCTCGACCGGCTCACCCTCGACGCCCCGCGGGTCGCGGCGGTCGCCGGGGCACTGCGCGACATCGCCGCCCTGCCCGACCCGGTCGGAGAGGTCGTCCGCGGCTCGACGCTCGCCAACGGCCTCGAGGTCCGTCAGGTCCGCGTTCCGATGGGGGTCGTCGGGATGATCTACGAGGCCCGCCCCAACGTCACCGTCGACGCGGCCGGCCTCGCCCTCAAGAGCGGCAACGCCGTCATCCTCCGAGGAGGCTCGGCGGCGGCGTCGACGAACCGGGCGCTCGTCGGCGTCCTCCGCCGCACGCTCGCGGACCACGGCGTCCCCGCCGACGCCGTCGCCCTCCTCGACGGAGGCGGCCACGACGCCGTCCGCGCCCTCATGACCGCCCGTGGCCTCGTCGACCTCCTCATCCCCCGGGGCGGCGCCGCCCTCATCGAGGCGGTCGTCACCGAGTCGACGGTCCCCGTCATCGAGACCGGGGTCGGCAACTGCCACGTGTACGTCGACGCCGGCGCCGACCTCGACGAGGCGCTCGCGATCGTCGTCAACGCCAAGACCCACCGCCCGAGCGTGTGCAACGCCGCCGAGACCCTCCTCGTCCACGAGCGGGTCGCCGCCGACTTCCTCCCCAAGGCCCTCGCCGAGCTCGCCGGCGCGGGCGTCCTGCTCCACACCGACGTGCGGGCCTCGGCCGAGGCCGAGCGCGCGGGCGTCGCCCACGACGCGGCCACCGAGCAGCACTTCGCCACCGAGTTCCTCGCCCTCGAGATGAGCGTCGGCGTCGTCGACGACCTCGACGCCGCCCTCGAGCACGTCCGGCGGTACGGGTCCGGGCACACCGAGGCGATCGTCACCGAGGACCGTGCCGCCGCCCGCCGCTGGACCGCGGAGGTCGACGCCGCCGTCGTCGCGGTCAACGCCTCGACCCGGTTCACGGACGGGGGCGAGTTCGGCTTCGGCGCCGAGATCGGGATCTCGACCCAGAAGCTCCACGCCCGCGGACCGATGGCGCTGCCCGAGCTGACGAGCACGAAGTGGGTGCTCGAGGGCGACGGCCAGGTCCGGGCCTGACGGCGTGGAGGGGACCGAGGTCCGCAAGCTCGCCGAGCTCGAGGACGCGCACTGGTGGTACCGCGAGCGCCGGCACCTGCTCGCGCGTGCGGTCGCCGGACTCACCCCGGGCCGGGCCCTCGACGTCGGCGCCGCCGGCGGCGGGAACACCCGGGTCCTGCGCGACGCCGGCTGGCGGGCGACCGCCCTCGAGTACGGCGGCGACGGCGCCGCCGTCGCCGCCGGGCGGGGCCTCCCGACGGTCCGCGCGGACGCGACGGCACTCCCGTTCGCCGACGGCTCCTTCGACCTCGTCACCGCGTTCGACGTCCTCGAGCACATCGTCGACGACGCGGCCTGCGTCGCCGAGCTCCACCGGACCCTCCGGCCGGGCGGGACCCTGCTCGTCGCCGTCCCGTGCGACCCACGGCTGTGGTCCGAGCACGACGTCGCGGTCGACCACGTCCGCCGCTACACCCGGCCCGGGCTCCGCGGCGTGCTCGACGGCGGAGGCTTCGAGGTCGAGCAGGTCTCGTCGTGGAACGTCCTCCTCCGGCCGGTCGTCCGGCTCCGTCGCCGGCGGAGCACCGGGAGCGACCTCGAGGCGCTCCACCCGGCCGTCAACCTCGGGCTCCGGGGGGTCGTCACCCTCGAGCGGTACCTCCCGGTGGGGGCGCTGCCGGGGGTGTCCCTCCTCGTCCGCGCCCGGCGTCGCTGAGCGGCGCGCCGGCCGGGTCGAGGGAGTCGAGCTGGTCGAGGGAGTCGTAGGCGACGAAGTACGCCGGCCGCGCCTGCATGGCCGCGTAGATCCGGCCGACGTACTCGCCGAGGATCCCGACGCAGAGGAGCTGGAGGGCGCCGACCGCGGAGACCGCGACCACCGTCGAGGTCCACCCGGGGGTCGTGTGGCCGAGGGCCCGCGCGACGAGCGCCCAGACGAGGAGCGCGGTCGCGGCGAGACCGCCGAACAGCCCGAGCATCGTCGCGAACCGCAGGGGCGCGATCGAGAACCCGGTGACGCTGTCGACGGAGAGGCGGAGCATCTTCGCGAGCGGGTACTTCGACGTGCCGGCCGCGCGCTCGTCGCGGCGGTAGGACACCGACGCGGAGGGGAACCCGAGGGCGGGCACCGCGAACCGGATGACCCGGCCGTGCTCGGGGAGGGTCGCGAGCGCGTCGACGGTCGCCCGGGACATGAGCCGGAAGTCCCCGGCGTCGCTCTGGGCGGTCGTCCCGGAGAGCCGCCGGATGAGCCGGTAGAACGCGTGCGCGCTCAGGCGTTTGAACGCGGAGTCGCTCGACCGGTCGGCCCGGACCCCGTAGACGACGTCGACGCCCTCGGAGCGGGCGGTCGCGAGCATCTCGCGGATGACCTCCGGCGGGTCCTGGAGGTCGGCGTCGAGGGTGACGACGTACGCCCCGCGCGCGCGGGCGAGGCCGGCGGAGATCGCGGCCTGGTGTCCGGAGTTGGCCCGGAGCCGGACGACCCGCAGCTGCGGCCACTCGCGGTGGGCCCGCTGGAGGAGGGCGGGCGTCGTGTCGGTGCTGCCGTCGTCGACGGCGACGACCTCGTACGTCGTCCCGAGCGCGTCACAGACGGGGCGGAGCCGCGCGACGAGGAGCGGGAGGACGGCCTCCTCGTCGTAGAGGGGGACGACGACGCTGAGCTCGGCGGCGTCGGTGTCCTCGACGGGTCCCGGGGTGGTCGGCATGCGGCCAGCCTAACGACGTCGCGCGAGCGGCCCCGGACGCCGCGAGGGCCCCCCGAGCGCATCGGGGGGCCCACCGGCGCGAGCTGCCCAGGCGGAACCCGGACGGGCCCCCTGCCACGGCGGCGGTGGCACGGCCGGTCGGCCGCGCGCAGCTCTCGGGGGTCAGGCGGCCGCGGTGCCCCCACCGCGGCGCCGCCCGCGGCCTGTTGAGGTTGCGCTCTCCCAGAGCCCGGTCGTCGCCGACCGGACCGGGCACCGTTATCCACGTGACCCTGCCCTCGTGGCCGGCGGCCGTGCCGAGACCGAGCCCGGTCCGGTCCGACGCCCTCGAGGGCACGGGTGGATGTCTAGTTGCCGCCGTCGCCCGTCGCAAGGGATGGCCGGGTCAAGATTTCCCCAATCCCGTCGCCCACAGCCCTGTCCACAGGCTGAGCCCGGTGATGCCGGGGTTGTCCCCAGCCCTGTGGACGACATCGGTGGACGACGGCAGGGCGACGGGGGCGGGGGGTGGGGAGACGGCGAGCCGCACGGTTGGCGACACGGTGCGGGGGAGGCACGGCGAGGAGCAGGACGAGCGGACACGGTAGGCTGGCCGCCATGACGACGTCCGTGGTCCAGCTCATCTCCGAGGGGGAGGCGACCGTCGAGCTGCCGATGCCCTCGTACGCCTACGCCCTCATCGCCATCGGCCTCTTCGCGGGCGGGCTGCTCATGCTGTGGTTCTTCCGCAACACCTCCCAGAAGGTCTCCGGGCCGGTCGACCACCACGGCGAGGACGTCCCGGGTACCCACGCCGACACCGGGTACGACACCCACACCCAGCGTCGGGGTGCCGAGGGCGGGTGGCACGGCGGCGAGTGGCAGGGCGGCTCCGGCCGGGGGCCCGCGCACTGAGCATCCGCCTCGGCGTCATGGGCGGCACGTTCGACCCCGTCCACCACGGCCACCTCGTCGCCGCCAGCGAAGTCCAGTCGATGTTCGACCTCGACGAGGTGGTCTTCGTCCCCACCGGGCAGCCGTGGCAGAAGGCGGGCAAGCGGGTGAGCCCCGTCGAGCACCGCTACCTCATGACCGTCATCGCGACCGCGTCGAACCCCCGGTTCACCGTGAGCCGGGTCGACATCGACCGGCCGGGACGGACGTACACGATCGACACGCTGCGGGACCTGCGCGACGAGCGGCCGGGCGCCGAGATGTTCTTCATCACCGGCGCCGACGCCCTCGCTCAGATCCTCTCGTGGAAGGACGCCGACGAGCTCTTCGAGCTCGCCCACTTCATCGGCGTCACCCGTCCGGGACACGAGCTGAGCGACCGGGGCCTGCCCGGCGGCGGCGTGACGCTCCAGGAGGTGCCGGCGATGGCGATCAGCTCGACGGACTGCCGCACCCGGGTCGCCGCGGGGGAGCCGGTCTGGTATCTCGTCCCCGACGGCGTCGTCCAGTACATCAACAAGTACGGCCTGTATGCCGTCGACGCCGTCCCGGGCGTCTCCGGCCGCGCCACCACCAAGGAGAGACGTGCCAGCGACTGACCGCGCACTCGAGCTCGCCCGGACGGCCGCGGCCGCCGCGGAGGACAAGCTCGCGACGACCATCACCGGGATCGACGTCAGCGACCAGCTCGCACTCACCGACGTCTTCGTCATCGTCTCGGCCCCGAACGAGCGCCAGGTCGGCGCGATCGTCGACGAGGTCGAGGACAAGCTCCGCGAGGCCGGCGTCAAGCCGGTGCGTCGCGAGGGCGAGCGGGACGGGCGCTGGGTTCTCATCGACTACGGCGACATCGTCGTCCACGTCCAGCACGACGAGGAGCGGACCTTCTACGAGCTCGAACGGCTCTGGCGGGACTGCCCGGCGCTCGACCTCGGCGCCCGCGGGCGCGAGGACCGGTGACGGCGGCGGCAGCGGGCGACCGCGGTCCCCGGCGGCTCGTCGTCCTCCGGCACGGCGAGACCGAGCACAACGCCGCCGGCATCTGGCAGGGCCAGCTCGACAGCGCCCTCTCCGAGCGTGGCCACGTCCAGGCCCGGGCGGCGGCCGCCGAGCTTCGCTCGCTCGGGCCGACCCGGGTCCTCGCGTCCGACCTCAGCCGGGCCGCCGTGACCGGGGAGGAGGTCGCCCGGGAGTGCGAGGTCCCGTTCGCGCTCGACCCCCGGCTCCGGGAGATCCACGTCGGCGCGTGGTCCGGCCGGCACGGGGCGGACGTCCGGGCCGAGTACCCCGAGGACATGGACCGGCTCCTGCGCGGCGAGGACTTCCCGCGCGGCGGCGACGGGGAGACCGTCGCCGAGGTCGCCACCCGGGTCGGCGCCGCGACGACCGACCTCCTCGCCGAGCTCCGGGGCGGGGAGTGCGCCGTCGTCGCGACCCACGGGGTCGCCGGACGGGTGCTCGTCGCCGAGCTCACCGGCCTGCCCCAGCAGCAGGCGTGGCTCGTGCTCGCCGGGCTCGGCAACTGCCACTGGGCCGAGCTCGTCGAGGGCCGGGGCGGCTGGCGCATCCAGACATGGAACGCCTCCGCCTGACCCCCTCCCAAACGGCTGCGTCCGCGCGGTCGGTCGCCGGGGCGCCGACTCCGCGGACGCTGCGCGCAGGCCCGCTCATGCGTCCGCGGGGATGGATGCCGGGGCGCCGACTCCGCGGACGCAGCGGGGGGAGCGGGGGGAATCGGTCGATTTGGTGAATGCGGGGTCGGGATGGGTAAACTTCCGCAGTCCCCTTCGGGGGGATCCCACACGGGGCTGTAGCGCAGTTGGTAGCGCACCTCCATGGCATGGAGGGGGTCAGGGGTTCGAATCCCCTCAGCTCCACCGGGACGAAGAGGGACCTGCACGCACGTGCGGGTCCCTCTTCGCGGAGGTCGGGGCGTGCGACCCGGGGGGTCATGGGGGCTGCCGTCGGGGAGGTCCCGCCGGCCCCGGTCCGCGCCGGCGCCGGTCAGGGCCGCCCGGCACAGCCGACGCACGCGCGAGCGACCGGTCGCGCCGCGAGACGCCCCGGGGCGACCGGTCGGCCGCACCGCTCGCACACGCCGTAGCGGCCCTCGGCGACCCGGACGAGGGCGGCCTCGACCTCCTCGAGGTGGCGCCGGGCCTGGTCGACGAGGGCCGCTACCTGGGAGCGCTCGAAGGCGATCGTCGACCCCTCGGGGTCGTGCTCGTCGTCGGCGTTCGAGTCCGCGGATGCGGCGATGATCCCCGCGACGTCGCGCTCGAGGTCGGCCAGCCGTGACCGGACCTCGGCGCGCTCGGCCTCGAGGACGGCGACGGGGCCGGGTGCGGACTCGGCCCCCTCCCCGCCGGGGCGCTCAGCCACCCTCACCGACCTCGGCGACGTCGGTGAGCGGGACGGACGCGTCCCGGAGCCGGGCGAGGTCGACGCCCCCGGCGTCGACGATGGCCCGGACCGGGTCGATGGCGTCCCAGTCGTTGACGTGCATCCCCGCGACGACCCGTCCGCCGGCGATCCAGAAGGCGGTGAACACCCGCCCGTCGACGTCGCCGCGGAGGACGACGTCGTCGTAGCCGTCCGGGCCGACACTGCCGACGTACTCGAGCCCGAGGTCGTACTGGTCGCTGAAGAAGTAGGGCATCCGGTCGTACACCTCGTCGCCGCCGACGACCCCGCGTCCGGCGGTCCCGCCCTGCCCGATCGCGGTGTCCCAGTGCTCGACCCGCAGCCGCCGCCCGAGGCCGGGGTGCCACGCGCTCGCGACGTCGCCGGCGGCGTACACCGCCGGGTCGGTCGTGCGGAGGTGCTCGTCGACGACGACGCCGTCGTCGACCCCGAGCCCGGCCTCCTCGGCGAGCGCCGTGACGGGGACGACCCCGATCCCGACGACGACGAGGTCGGCGGTGAGCGAGGACCCGTCGGTGAGGTGGACGACGCCCGTCGCGCCGGCGCTGTCGATCCGCTCGACGCCCGCACCGGTCCGCAGGTCGACGCCGTGCTCCCGGTGGAGCCCCGCGAAGGTCGCGGCGACCTCGGGGCCGAGCACCCGCAGGAGCGGGGCCTCGAGGGACTCGACGACGGTGACCTCGGACCCCGCGGCCCGGGCTGCGGCCGCGACCTCGAGACCGATCCATCCGCCCCCGATGACGACGACCCGCGCCCCCGGGCGCAGGGCGGCGCGGATCCGCAGCGAGTCCTCGAACGTCCGGAGGTAGGCGATCGGTGCCCCGCTGTCGTCGGCGACCCGGAGCCGCCGCGGCGCCGACCCGGTCGCGAGGAGGACGCGGTCGTACCCGAGGCGCTCCCCGGTCGAGACGACGACCTCTCCGGAGCCACGGTCGAGGCCGACGGCCCGGACCCCGAGGCGGAGGTCGACGTCGTGCTCGTCGTACCACCCCGCGGGGTGGACGAGGGCGTCGTCGGCACGGGAGGTGCCGAGGAGGAGGTCCTTCGACAGCGGGGGCCGCTCGTACGGGCGGTGGGGCTCCTCGCCGAGGACGACGAGGCCCCCGTCGTACCCCGCGTCCCGCATCGCCGCGACGGCGGTGCCGGCGGCGAGGCCCGCGCCGACGACGATGACGCTCCGGATGTCGCTCATCATGGGGTCCTCTCGAGTCGCGGCCGGGGACGCCACGCCCCGAACCCGGTGCACGGCCCGGGGTGGGCCCACCCCGCAGTCTCGTCGCTCCGACCCCGGATGTCGACGCCCGGGTGCCGGGTGGGCGCCGGCCTCATCCCCCTCCGGGCGCGGCGGAGGGCGCCGCGGATGACCGCGACGTTCGAGGCTCCACCGAACCCGCCCGACGGGAGGAGTGCCCGAACGCCGCCTTCCGGCTGCTCCCGGGGGCCCGCCTCGTCGACGCCCCGGACCGGCGCCCGGGGTCCGGTCGACGGGCTGGGGTAGCCTGTGGACGTGCCACGGCTGCTGCTCCGTCCCGGACCGCGCTGACGCCGACCGCGACGGCCCCGCGTCCCGACACCCCGAGGTGCCCGCGGCGAACCCCTCCCGCGTGAGGGGTTTTTTGGTGTCGACCGCTCGCCGACCTCCCGGGCGGGGCGCGACCCGGCGGCACGTCGACGACGAGGACGACCCGACAGAGGATGAGATGAGCGAGACGCCGCACCGCTACACCGCCGAGCTGGCCGGCCGGATCGAGACCGGGTGGCAGGACCGCTGGGAGGAGGAGGGGACCTTCCACGCGCCCAACCCCGCCGGCCCGTGGGCCGACCCCGAGGGGGTCGCGGGCCGGCAGAAGCTCCTCGTCCTCGACATGTTCCCCTACCCGAGCGGGGTCGGTCTCCACGTCGGGCACCCGCTCGGGTACATCGCCACGGACGTCTTCGCCCGCTACCACCGGATGCTCGGCAGGAACGTCCTCCACTGCCTCGGGTACGACGCGTTCGGCCTCCCCGCCGAGCAGTACGCCGTCCAGACCGGCCAGCACCCCCGGAAGACGACCGAGGAGAACATGGTCGTCATGCGGCGCCAGCTCCGCCGCCTCGGACTCGGCCACGACGACCGGCGGACGATCGCGACGATCGACCCCGGCTACTACCGGTGGACGCAGTGGATCTTCCTCCAGATCCGCGACGCGTGGTACGACCCGGACGCCGAGCGTGTCGACGGCGGGCGCGGCCGGGCCCGCCCGATCGCCGAGCTCGAGGGGCTCTACGCCGCGGGGGAGCGGGTCACGCCGGACGGACGGCCCTGGGAGGAGCTCACCGAGGCCGAACGCGCCGACGTGCTCGACGACCACCGGCTCGCGTACACCTCCGAGGCCCCCGTCAACTGGTGCCCCGGCCTCGGCACCGTCCTCTCGAACGAGGAGGTGACGAACGAGGGCCGGTCCGAGCGGGGGAACTACCCCGTCTTCAAGCGGAGCCTCCGGCAGTGGATGATGCGGATCACCGCGTACGCCGACCGGCTCGCCGACGACCTCGACCGCGTCGACTGGCCGGAGAAGGTCAAGCTCATGCAGCGGAACTGGATCGGGCGCAGCCACGGGGCGCGCATCTCGTTCCCCGTCGACGGCCACGACGCGGCCGTCGAGGTCTTCACGACCCGTCCGGACACGATCTTCGGCGCGACGTACATGGTCCTCGCTCCCGAGCACCCCCTCGTCGACGAGGTCACCGCGGACGCGTGGCCGGAGTCGACGAAGGACGTCTGGCGGGGCGCCGACCCGGCGCGGAGCCCGCGCGAGGCGGTCGCCGCGTACCGGCTCGCCGCCGCGCGCAAGAGCGACGTCGAGCGGCAGACCGAGGGCAAGGACAAGACCGGCGTCTTCACCGGGGCGTACGCGACCAACCCCGTCACCGGGGGTGCGGTCCCCGTGTTCGTCGCCGACTACGTCCTCATGGGGTACGGCACCGGGGCGATCATGGCGGTCCCCGCCGAGGACGAGCGCGACTGGGACTTCGCCCAGGCCTTCGACCTCCCGTACGTCCGGACCGTCCAGCCCCCGGCCGACCATCCCGAGGACCGGGCCTGGACCGGGGACGGGGTCATGGTCAACTCGGCCACCGCCGAGCTCTCCCTCGACGGCCTCGCCAAGGCCGACGCCATCGCGCGCATCACGGACTGGCTCGAGCGGAGGGGCCTCGGCGAGGGGACGGTGACCTACCGCCTGCGGGACTGGCTGTTCAGCCGGCAGCGGTACTGGGGCGAGCCGTTCCCCGTCGTCTTCGACGAGGACGGGGTCGCGCACTCCGTCCCCGAGTCGATGCTCCCCGTCGAGCTCCCGGACGTCCCCGACTACAGCCCGCGGACCTTCGACCCCGACGACGCGGCGAGCGAGCCGGAGCCGCCGCTCGGCCGGGTGGAGGAGTGGGTCGACGTCGAGCTCGACCTCGGTGACGGTCGGGGGCCCCGGAGGTTCCGCCGGGAGACGAACACGATGCCGAACTGGGCGGGGTCGTGCTGGTACTACCTGCGCTACCTCGACCCCGCGAACACCGACGCCTTCGTCGACCCGGGCAACGAGGCGTACTGGATGGGCCCGCACGCCGAGCCGGTCGCGGGCGCGCCCGCGGGGACCGCCGACCCCGGCGGGGTCGACCTCTACGTCGGCGGCGTCGAGCACGCCGTCCTCCACCTCCTCTACGCCCGGTTCTGGCACAAGGTCCTCTTCGACCTCGGCCACGTGAGCAGCGAGGAGCCGTTCCGGACGTACTTCTCCCAGGGGTACATCCAGCGCGAGGCGTACACCGACGTCCGCGGCCAGTACGTCCCGGCCGACGAGGTCGAGGCGCACGACCCCGCGCAGTTGGACGGCGACGGCGCCGAGCCCGCGTTCACCTGGCGGGGCGAGCCGGTGACCCGCGAGTTCGGCAAGATCGGCAAGTCGCTGAAGAACTCGGTGAGCCCGGACGAGATGTACGAGCAGTTCGGCGCGGACACGTTCCGGCTCTACGAGATGTCGCTGGGCCCGCTCGACCAGTCGAAGCCGTGGGACACCCGCGCGGTCGTCGGGAGCCAGCGCCTGCTCCAGCGGCTCTGGCGCAACGTCGTCGACGAGGAGACCGGCGAGCTGCTCGTCGGTGACGCCACCCTCGACACCGACACCGAGCGGCTCCTCCACCGGACCGTCGACGCCGTCCGCCGCGACTTCGCCGGGCTGAGCTTCAACACCGCGATCGCCCGGGTCACCGAGCTCAACAACGCGTTCACCAAGCTCGACCGGGTCCCCCGGGAGGCCATCGAGGCGCTCGTCCTCATGGTCGCACCGCTCGCCCCGCACATCGCCGAGGAGCTCTGGCAGCGACTCGGGCACGAGCGGTCGCTGACCTTCGAGCCCTTCCCCGAGGCCGACCCCGCGCTGCTCGTCGAGCACACCGTGACGTGCGTCGTCCAGGTGAAGGGCAAGGTCCGCGACCGGATCGAGGTCGCCGCCGACGTCAGCGAGGACGACCTGCGCGAGCGGGTCCTCGCGCTGCCGAAGGTTGCCGCCGCGACCGGGAACGGGGTGCGGACCGTCATCGTCCGCGCCCCGAAGCTCGTCAACGTCGTCCCGGCCTGACCACCCGTCGCCGCCCGCTGTGCCGCGCCCCGCCGCAGCGGGTCCGGCCGGCGCCGGAAGCGGAGCGTCGACGGGTCCCGGCGAGGGTGTGGTGTGGCCAAGATCACGCCACCCCGACACAATGGGGGCGGGTCGAGCACGACTGGGGGGCGACCAGCACCACCCCTCGCCGGGGTTCCTGCTCCGGAGGAGGTCCGCAGAGCGCGTGGCCCCCCGAGCGGGGCAGCGCGGTGACGACGAGGAGTGTCGATGCCAGAGCTGTTCATCGACGGCACGTGGCGCAACGCCGCCGACGGCCGCACCCGCGAGATCACGTGCCCCGCCGACGGCCGGCACGTGGCGACCGTCTCCGAGGCCGGCGAGGCCGATGCCCGGGCCGCGGTCGAGGCCGCCCGGCGGGCCTTCGACGACGGCCGGTGGAGCGGGGTCCCGGCGACTGAGCGCGCCGCCCTCCTGACCCGGCTCGCCGACCGGCTCAGCGACGAGAAGGACGAGGTCGCCCGGCGGGAGTCGCTCGACACCGGCAAGCGGCTCGCCGAGAGCCGGATCGACATGGACGACATCATCGCCGTGTTCCGCCACTTCTCCTCGCTCGCCACCCTCGACGCCGGGCGGGTCGTCGAGACCGGCATGCCCGACGTCTCGAGCCGGGTCGTCACCGAGCCCCTCGGGGTGTGCACGCTCATCACGCCGTGGAACTTTCCGCTGCTCCAGACCGCGTGGAAGGTCGCGCCCGCGCTCGCCTCCGGCGACACGTTCGTCCTCAAGCCGAGCGAGCTG
The DNA here is from genome assembly GCA_963783735.1 of uncultured Actinomycetota bacterium. Classification (GTDB taxonomy): domain Bacteria; phylum Actinomycetota; class Actinomycetes; order Actinomycetales; family Dermatophilaceae; genus CAWDAQ01. The sequence continues at coordinate 311,207 of CAWAOO010000002.1, forward strand.
ACCCCCTCGACGTCGATCTGGCTCGTCGGGGCGCTCGCCGAGCTCGGTGTCCCCGACGGGGTCGCCAACCTCGTGCTCGGCACCGGCGTGGAGGTCGGGGCCCCGCTCACCGAGGCGCCCGAGGTCGACCTCGTCTCCTTCACCGGCGGCCTCGTCACCGGGCGCCGGATCATGGCCGCGGCTGCCGGGACGGTGAAGAAGGTCGCCCTCGAGCTCGGCGGGAAGAACCCCAACGTCGTGTTCGCCGACGCCGACCTCGACGCCGCGATCGACAACGCGTTGACCGCGATCTTCCTCGACTCCGGGCAGGTCTGCTCGGCCGGCTCCCGGCTCGTCGTCGAGGAGAGCATCCACGACGAGGTCGTCGACGAGCTCGCCCGGCGAGCCGAGCGGATCCGGCTCGGCGGACCCTTCGAGGAGGGCGCCGAGGCCGGCCCGCTCATCAGCGCCGGCCACCGCGAGAAGGTCGAGGCCTACGTCGCCGCCGGGATCGCCGAGGGGGCCGTCCTCCGCGCGGGCGGCTGCCGTCCCGAGGACCCGGCCCTCGCCGACGGCTACTTCTACCGGCCGACCATCCTCGACGGCTGCACGTCCTCGATGACGTGCGTCCAGGAGGAGTCGTTCGGACCGGTGCTCACCGTCGAGACGTTCGGCGGCGCGGACGTCGACGCCCGCGAGGACGCCGCCGTCGCCATCGCCAACGACACCATCTACGGGCTCACCGGCGCGGTGTGGACCGAGAACGCCGGCCGGGCCGAGCGGGTCGCGTCCAGGCTGCGCCACGGGACCATCTGGATCAACGACTTCCACCCCTACGTCCCGCAGGCGGAGTGGGGCGGCTACAAGCAGTCCGGAATCGGCCGGGAGCTCGGGCTCGCCGGTCTCGAGGAGTACCGCGAGACCAAGCACATCTGGCACAACACCAGACCGGCACGGGCCGACTGGTTCTCCGACGAGCAGGCAGGACAGGGCGCATGAGCGCGCGCCGCAGGTTCGACTACGTCATCGTCGGGGGTGGCTCGGCGGGCTCGGCCCTGGCCAACCGGTTGAGCAGCGACCCCTCCACCACCGTCCTCGTTCTCGAGGCCGGCCGGGACGACTTCCTCTGGGACCCCTTCATCCACATGCCCGCCGCGCTGCCCTACCCCATCGGCAACCGGCTCTACGACTGGAAGTACGAGTCCGAGCCGGAGCCGCACATGGGTGGCCGCCGGGTCCACCACGCCCGGGGGAAGGTCCTCGGCGGGAGCAGCAGCATCAACGGGATGATCTTCCAGCGCGGCAACCCGGCCGACCTCGAGCGCTGGGCGGGTGACCCGGGCATGGAGGACTGGGACTACGCCCACTGCCTGCCGTACTTCAAGCGGATGGAGACCTGCCTCGCCGGCGCCGACGAGTGGCGCGGCGGGTCCGGGCCGCTCGTGCTCGAGCGCGGTCCGGCGACGAGCCCGCTGTTCGGGGCCTTCTTCGAGGCGGTCCAGCAGGCCGGGTACCCGCTGACCGACGACGTCAACGGCTACCGGCAGGAGGGCTTCGCCAAGTTCGACCGCAACGTCCACCGGGGCCGGCGGCTCAGCGCGGCGCGGGCCTACCTCCACCCGGTCATGCACCGGGACAACCTCCACGTCGAGACCCTCGCCCAGGTCACCGGGCTGCGCACCGAGGGCACCAGGGTCACCGGCGTGGACTACCTGCGCGGCACCAGGCTCGCCCGCAGCGTCGACGCGGGGGAGGTCGTCCTCTGCGGCGGTGCCTTCAACTCCCCCCAGCTGCTCCAGCTCGCGGGGATCGGCAACGCCTCCGACCTCGAGCGGCTCGGCATCCCCGTCGTCGCCGACCTGCCCGGGGTCGGGGAGAACCTCCAGGACCACCTCGAGGTCTACATCCAGTACGCCTGCACCCAGCCGGTGTCGATCGCGCCGTGGCTCAAGCACCGCCACAAGCCGCGGATCGGGCTGGAGTGGATGCTCGGCCGCCGCGGCGTCGGGGCCTCGAACCACTTCGAGGCCGGCGGGTTCATCCGCAGCAACGACCAGGTGAGCCACCCCAACCTCATGTTCCACTTCCTGCCGATCGCGATCCGGTACGACGGTTCCCGGCCCGCGGCCGAGCACGGCTACCAGGTCCACATCGGCCCGATGACCTCGGACTGCCGCGGCACGGTGAAGATCACCTCCACCGACCCGATGGCCAAGCCGGCGCTGCAGTTCAACTACCTCTCGACCGAGACCGACCGGCGAGAGTGGATCGAGATGATCCGGGCCGCGCGGGACATCCTCGAGCAGCCGGCGTTCGCCCCGTTCAGCGGCGGCGAGATCTCCCCGGGCCCTGCGGTCAGCACCGACGAGGAGATCCTCGACTGGGTCGCCAACGACGCGGAGACGGCGCTGCACCCCTCGTGCACGGCGAAGATGGGCACCGACGACATGAGCGTCGTCGACCCGTCCTCGATGCGGGTCCACGGGGTCGAGGGCCTTCGGCTCGTCGACGCGTCGGTGTTCCCGTCCATCACGAACGGCAACATCTACGCCCCGGTGATGATGGTCGCGGAGAAGGCCGCGGACCTCATCGCCGGGAACACCCCGCTGGACCCGCTCGCGGTGCCGTGGTACCGGCACGGGGCGGGGATGCCGCTCTGGCCCGAGGGCGACCCGCGCAACGCCCGCCCCGCGGTCCCCCCGGTGGGGGACCCGTCCCGGACGGGGGCGACGTCGTGAGCGCGACGAAGGAGCCCACCGCCGAGGCGCCCCTGGAGACCCCGCCGCCGGACGCTCCCGCGGTCGTCAACCGGGTCGTCTTCGGAGCATCCGCCGCCGGTGTGCTCGCGGTCGCGACGTGGGCGATGATCGCCCCGTCCGCGGCCTCGGACGTCATCGGGACGCTCGTCGGCTGGACCTCGGAGTGGTTCGGCTGGTTCTACATCTTCCTCGCCACGGTCATCCTCGTCTTCGTCCTCTTCCTCGGCGTCTCCCGGTACGGCGTGACGCGGCTCGGACCGGACCACTCCCGGCCCGAGTTCAGCACGTTCTCGTGGGCGGCGATGCTCTTCGCCGCCGGGATCGGCACCGACCTGATGTTCTTCTCGGTGGCCGAGCCGGTGACGCAGTACCTCTCCCCGCCGACCGGCAAGGGGGAGACGCTCCAGGCGGCCCGCGAGGCGACGGTGTGGACGCTGTTCCACTACGGCATCACCGGCTGGGCGATGTACTCCCTCATGGGGATGGCGCTCGGGTACTTCTGCTACCGGATGAACCTCCCGCTCGCGATCCGATCGGCGCTCTTCCCGATCTTCGGCAGGCGGCTCGACGGACCGCTCGGGCACGCCGTCGACACCGCGGCGGTGCTCGGGACGATCTTCGGGGTCGCGACCTCGCTCGGGATCGGCGTCGTCCAGCTCAACTTCGGGCTCAAGGTCCTCTTCGGGATCGACGAGAGCACCGGCGCCCAGGTCGGGCTCATCGCCCTCGCCGTCGTCATGGCGACGATCTCCGCGGTGACCGGGGTCGACAAGGGGATCCGGCTGCTGTCCCAGCTCAACGTCATCCTCGCGATCGGGCTCGCCGGGTGGATCCTCGTCACCGGCAAGACGGTCTTCCTCCTCAACGCGATCGTCATGAACGTCGGCGACTTCGTCACGAAGTTCCCCGGGATGACGCTGGAGACGTTCGCGTTCGACCGCCCGGTCGACTGGCTCAACGGCTGGACCCTGTTCTTCTGGGCCTGGTGGATCGCGTGGGCGTCGTTCGTCGGGCTCTTCCTCGCCCGGATCTCCCGCGGCCGGACGATCCGGCAGTTCGTTGCCGGGACGATGATCATCCCGTTCAGCTACATCGTCATGTGGGTCTCGATCTTCGGCAACAGCGCGATCGAGATCGTCCGCAGCGGCGACGCGAGCTTCGGTGAGCTCGCGATGAACACCCCGCAGGAGGGGTTCTACACGATGCTGACGATGTACCCGGGGGCGACGTTCATCGCCGGGGTCGCGACGTTCGTCGGTCTGCTGTTCTACGTCACCTCCGCCGACTCTGGCGCGCTCGTCATGGCCAACCTCAGCTCCCGGCTGCGGTCCCCGCTCGACGACGCGACCAACGGGGTCCGAATCTTCTGGGCGGTCGCGACGGGGCTGCTCACCGCCGCGATGCTCATCGTCGGCGGCGTCCCCGCGCTGCAGAACGCGACGATCATCATGGGCCTGCCGTTCGCGTTCGTCCTCGTCCTCGTCATGCTCGGGCTGTGGCGCGCGCTGCGGGTGGAGGCCTCGCGGGTCGACAGCAGACGGGCGGGGTTGCCGGGGATGCTCTCGGGCCGGGCCTCCTCGACCCCCGAGACGCAGGCCGGACGGACGTGGCGCAACCGGCTCACCCGGGCGATGCACTTCGTCGAGCCCGCCCAGGCCACGAAGCACCTCGACGAGGTCGTCGAGCCGGCGCTGCAGGAGGTCGCCACCGAGATCGAGGCCCGTGGCGTCCCGGCGACGGTCCGGCGCGGGCACGAGGACGGCGAGCTCGACGTGCGCGGGCACGCCGAGTACGCCGAGCTCGTCGCCGACGTCGACGAGGAGCACCCGTTCCGGTACCGGGTCGAGGTCGGTGAGGTGCCCGTCCCGGCGTACGGCGGCAAGTTCGTCTCGAGCCACGACACCTACGCCCGACTCGAGGTGCACCTCGTCGAGGGCGGCCAGGGCTACGACGTCATGGACTACACCGGCCTGCAGGTCATCCACGACGTGCTCGACCAGTACGAGCGCCATCTCGAGTTCCTCCGGCTCCATCAGGCGAGCACGTCGTGAGCACCTGACCACCCGGTGCCGCCCGGGGGGCGGGGCCGGGTCATCCCCGCAGCAGGCGCAGCGCCCGGTGGGGGCAGGCGTCGACGGCCGCCGCGGCTGCCGGTCGCAGCTCGACAGGGAGCTCGCGGGCGACCACCGGGTATCCCCACTCGTCGAGCTCGACCGCCTCGGGCAACAGCTCGGCGCAGAGCCCGCGAGCGCGGCAGGACGGCCAGTCGACGCGCAGCCGGGCCGGCCCCCGGCCCCAGCGGGCACTCACGCCGACCTCCGCCCGGACCCACCCGAGCGCGCAGGACCGACGGTGGGGGCGAGCGCCGCCTGCTCCGGGTCGGGGCACCCGCAGCGGCCCCCGAGGTGGTCCTCGAGCTCGCCCGGGAGGTGGTCGAGCAGGCTCCGGACGAGCCGGGCGGTGCCGTCCGGGTGGGCGCAGGCGCCCCGGCCGGTGACGAGGCCGGTGAGCCCGGCGAGCCGGTCGCGGGTGTCGCGCCCCGCGGCCAGGCCGCGGACCGCTCCGGCGAGGGCGGGCAGGCCGAGCCGGCACGGCCCGCACCGTCCCGCGGACTCGCCTGCCAGGTACCCGGTGACCCGGGCGGTCACCGCGACCGGGCACTGCCCGGGCGGCAGGGGGAGGACCACGCCCGCGCCGAACGCGAGCGACTCGGCCGCGAGCCCGGACCGGGACACCCGCAGCCGCACGAGCGCCCCGGCCGCCGCCCACGTGCCGTGGAACCCGCCGAGGAGCACGGGTCCGGCAAGGGAGCCGGCGAGCCCGTCCACCTCGGCGAACGGGGTGCCGTGCGCGACCTCGACCACCCGGGGCCGGGGGAGCCTGCTGGGCCCCCCGCACCCCCCGGCACCGTCCGCCCCCAGCAGGCCGGCGAGGGTGAGCAGGCTCGTCCCGGGCTCCTCCGGGGTGCCGAGCGCGGCATACCCGCTGGTGCCGACGCGCACGAGGTGGCCCAGCTGGGCGAACGTCTCCGCGTTCGAGAGCAGGGTCGGTCGGCCCCGGTGGCCGCGTACCGACTCGGGCTGCCACGCGGTGACGGGCACACCCTCCCGGCCGGCGAGGAGCTGCAGCACCGCCTGGGCCTGCCCGGACACGAACCGGGGTGCGGCGCGGTGGTGGCGCCACCGCAGGCGCCCCGAGACCGGTGCCCGCTCGGCGAGGGCCGCCTCGAGCGCTGCCCCGGTGGCGGGGCGCTCGGCGGAGGTGACGACGTGCACCTCCCGGGCGCCGAGGGCCCGGGCGGCGACGACGGCGCCGTCGAGGACGCGGTGCGGCGCCCGGCGGATCAGGGCGCTGTCCTTCGCGCTCGCCGGCTCCCCCTCGGCGGCGTTGACGACGACGACCGGTCGGCGGCCTCCGCCGGCCGCGGTCTCGAGCTTCGTCGCGAGCGGGAACCCCGCCCCGCCCCGGCCCCGGACCCCGGCGTCCCGGGTGAGCTCGATGACGTCGTCGAGGTCGGGCAGGGGCAGCGGGCCGAGGCGGGCCCGGTGGGCGGCCCACCCGGGGCCGTCGCCGACCCCCGCGAGCAGCGCGGGCCCGGGCCGGACGTCGATCTCGGCTGCCGGGCGGATCACGACACGCCCCCCACGGCGCCGTCCCGCCCGACGGCCCGGCTGATGGCCCGGACCCTGGCCCCGGCCGCGACCCCGACGGCGAGCACGCACCCCGCGGTGACGGCCAGCGACCACGTCCGGCTCGAGTCGGTCCCGATGCCCGCGCCGTGGACGACGGCCACCGCCCACCCGACGTAGGCGGTCACGTGCACGGCGCGCCAGGCGGGGTCGGACAGGCGCCGTCGCGCGAGCGAGGTGACCGCGACGACGAGCACGACGTCGAGCGCGAGGGTCCCCAGGGAGAGCCACACCGGCTTGTAGGTCGCCCCGAACGGCACGAGCGCCTGCCACCAGCGGATGTCGACGTACTCGTCGACGACGGCGGAGACGGCATGGACGGCGAGGAGCACGACTGCCGACCCGGCGAGCGAGCGGTGCACCCCCTGGGTGACGAAGCGTGGCCAGTGCGGGCCGGAGAGGTCCCTGGTGGCGAGGACGCCAAGGACGGTCGTCGCCGTGAGCACGACGAGCAGGACGAGGCCGCTGCCACGACCGAGGTACCAGAGCAGGGGGGAGGTCATGGGGCCGGCGTCTCCTCGGGCCGGGGGCCCTGCCGGGCGCCGGGCCAGCCGGGCGTCGTCGTGGCCCGGCCGTCCCGGTCGAGCAGGAGGGCGGCCACGCCGTGCTCGGCGAGCCACGCCGGGGCAGCGTCGCCGAGGACGACCGCGGCGGTGCTCGCGGTGTTCGCCGCGACGCACGTCCGGCCTGTCGCGGTGACCGTGCGCCACGGGCCGGAGGCCGGACGGCCGGTGCGCGGGTCGAGCAGGTGGTGGACCGGGCGTCCGGCGCGCGTCCAGCGGCGGGACCGGACCGAGGAGGTCGCGACGCCCCCGCCGGCGAGTCGCAGGAGCGACCGGCGGCGGCCGGACGCGAGCTCGGCGAGGGTCTCGCCGACCTCGACGGTCCACGCGACGGCCGGGTCCGACGCGGTGGCCCGGGCGCGACCACCTCGCCGGTCGCCGCGGAGGTCGCTGGCGCGGCCGGTCGCGACGTCACCGCCGACGCTGACGAGGACGTCGACCCCGATGGTGGCCGCGACCGACTCGGCGACGAGGTCCGCGGCGTACGCCTTCCCGGTCGCACCGAGGTCGAGCGCGCTCCCGGTCGGCACCTGCACGACGTCACCCTCGACGAGGAGGCGCCGCCACGCCGTGGGGTCGTAGCCTGGCGGCAGCGACACCGGCGTCGGCGAGCTCCCGGGGACGAGGCGGAAGGGGCGGTCGTACCCGGCGCCCACGAGGACCTCGCCGAGCAGGGGGGAGACGATCCCTGCCGTCTCGTCGGCCGCCTCGAGCGCGACCCTCACCGCCCCTGCGAGCACCGGTGAGACCCGGGTCGGCCGCCCGGTCCGCCGGTTCGCCCGGGTCAGGTCGCTGTCGTCCCGGAACCGGCTGCACGTCGCGTCGACGAGGTCGAGCACGGCGCGGGCGTGCGCCCGGGCCTCCTCGACGGCGTCCTCCTGCCCGAGCGACACCTGGAGGTGGACGTACGTGCCGAGCGCTCGCCACGTGGCGACCGTGGGCGGTGCGGCGGGCCGCGCGGCCGGGGGGTCCGCGACCAGCACGGTGTCCCGGACGAGCGGAGCGGCGACGGCGCGGGCCCTCATGACGCGGCGGTCGGGGCGGCCGGCGGGGGAGCCGGGACCGGAGCGGGCGCGGGGACCGGCGCCGCCGCTGGTGCCGGTGCGGCGGCCGGTGCCGGGCCAGGTGCGGGCGTGGGCGCCGAGACGACCGAGGTCCCGGAACCGACCCGGGCGCTCCCGGGCGCGGCGACCTTGTCGATGATCGTCGTGTGGACGACCGTCCGGGTCGGCCGCGGCGTCGGCACGACCCGGACCGGGCGGGTCTCGACCGGTGGGACGGGCACCGCCGTCGCCGAGGCTGTCGGGGGCGCCGCGGTGGTGGCGCCACCGGAGCTCGGGACGGACTCGCGGGCGGCGAGGGCGCTTGCCGCCCCCACCCCCGCGACGGCCGTCGCCGAGAGGACCCCGGTGAGGACGGTGAGCAGTCTCCGGCCGCGGTCACGGTCACGGGGGGTGGGGGTCCGGGGCACGGGTCCTCCTTCGGGTCGCGACCGCCGGGGGCCGGCGTCGGGGGCGGGTGGGGCACGGGCGGTGCACCGGTCATCACGCTCACCGGTCCGGTGACAAGACGTCCTCATCGCGACCTCAAGGCCGCGTTAAGTCCGGTCGGCCCGATCCGGATCCGGGCGGGGGAGCCGCGCGGGCCACCGCCTTAACGCAACCTTGAGGTCCCGGCGACGTGCGCTTGAGGTCGGCTGACCCAGCGTGGGGACGTCGGCTCGACCCCACCCCCGATCCGGGAGGCCACCGTGCGCAGCTCGCTCCCCGCACTCACGCTCGGGACCGTCGTCGGCTGCGCGGCGGCCGTGGCGCTCTACGCCTCGATCGCCCCCACCACCGCGACCGACAGCATGTCCGCGACGCCACCCTCGACCACGACGGTGCGGACCCCGACGGCGGCCCCCGCGGCCATCGCACCACAGGTGCGCCGCCGTCCCGCTCCGTGTACCGGGTCCTCCAGGCTCGAGCACGGGGTCTGCGTCGTGGTCGTCGAGCGGACCGTGACACGTCTCGTCGCGCCGCCGGCTTCCGCGCCCGTCCCCGAGTCGGCGGCGCCGGCCGGACTCAGCGCGCCCGAGCCCGCGGGAGCCGCCTCAGCGGCGCCGACGGCGGGGCCGCAGGACACGGAGCGCGAGTCGGAGCACGAGTCTCCCGACGGTGATGACTGAGCGCCCCTCAGCCGGCGAGTCGCAGCGTCACCGTGACGGCGACGCCGCCGAGCGGGGACCGTCCCACGTCGAGCCCACCGCCGGCGGACCGGGCGATCCGTCGGGCGATGTCGAGACCCAGCCCGGTCGAGCCCGACGTGCTCGCCCCGCGCGCCAGGGACCCCGGTGGGAGCCCGGGTCCACCGTCCGCGACGACGAGCCGGGCGAGCTCCTCCCCGCGGGTGAGCACGAGCTCGACCGGGGTGCCGTCCGGGGTGTGGGAGAAGACGTTGTCGAGCAGGGTGTCGAGCAGCTCGACGAGGTCCTCGGTGCCGGCGGTCACGCGGGTCGGCGTCCCGGGTGTCCGGAGGGTGAGCGCGCGTCCGGTGTCCTCGGCCAGCGGCCGCCAGAACGCGGCGCGCGCCGCGAGGACCTCGCCCGCGTCCGCCGTCTGCCTCATCGTCGAGCGCACCGGGCGGCGCGCGTCCGCGACCACGGCGTCGATCGTCCGCTGGAGGTGGTCGACGTGCGTGGTGAGGCGCGCCCCGACCTCCGCGTCCGGGACCGCCTCGGCGTCGAGCCGGAGCGCGGTCACCGGGGTCCGCAGCCGGTGCGAGAGGTCGGCGACCGTCTCGCGCTCCGTCGCGAGAAGCACCTCGATCCGGTCGGCGAGCTGGTTCAGGGCGTGCCCGAGCTCGACGACCTCGGGGGGCCCGGCCGGGGTGGCCCGAGCCCCGAAGTCGCCCTCCCGGAGCCGGTGAGCCGTCCGCGCGAGCTCGACGACCGGCGTGCTCACCCGAGTGCCGAGGACCCGGGCGATGAGGACCGCCGCGGCGACGAGGACGAGCCCGAGGCCGACGATCGTCGCCCACGCGCCGGGGACCCCCGACCGGAGCTGGGACCCCGTGACGTGCGCCCGGACGACCGAGACGCCGTCCGAGGTGGCGACCGGGACGACCGCGCTCACTCCGCCGGGGCCGCGGGTCGTCGTCGCGGACCGGGAGCGCTGGGCGGCCCGGAGCGCACCGAGGTCGGCGGCGGTGAGCGACGTGGCCCCCACGACGACCACCTCGCTCGGGCTGAGTACGGTGAGGGAGGAGGTCGCGTCCTGCGCGAGCAGCCGGACCGCCTGCACCGCATCCGTGGGGTTCCCGACGGACGCGAGGAGAATGGCCGCCGTCTGGGCCTCCTGTTGAGCGGCGTTCACGGCGCGGTCCTCGGCGAGGTTCAGCACGAGCAGGCAGAGCGGCACGATGAAGGCGACGACGACCGCCGACGTCGTCGCCGCGACGAGGACGGTGACCCGCCGGCGCATCAGCCCCCGTCCGGTGGGGCGAGGCGAACGCCGACGCCACGGACGCTGTGGAGGTAGACCGGATGGGCGGCACTCTCGCCGAGCTTGCGGCGCAGCCACGAGAGGTGGACGTCGACGGTGCGCTCCCCGCCGCCGTAGGCCTGGTTCCAGACCTCGGCGAGGATCTCGCGCTTGCTCACGACCTCGCCCGCACGGCGGGCGAGCAGGAACAGCAGGTCGAACTCCCGCCGGGAGAGCTCGAGCGGCTCGCCTCGGAGCGACACCTGCCGGCTCGTCGGGTCCACGACGAGGGCGCCGACGGCCACCGGTGCCGGCGGGGCGTCGCCCGCCCTGCGGAGCACGGCCCGCAGGCGGGCCTCGAGCTGGTCCATGGCGAACGGCTTGGTCACGTAGTCGTCGGCACCGGCGTCGAGCGCGCGGACGATGCTCTGCCCGTCCTCCCGGGCGGTGATGACGATGACCGGGGTGTGCCGTACCGCTCGGAGCATCCCGAGGACCGTGAGACCGTCGAGGTCGGGCAGGCCGAGGTCGAGCAGGACGAGGTCGGCCTCGGCCTCGAGGGCGGACTGCAGCCCGGGCATCCCCGCCGGCTGGGTGAGGACCGCATGGCCGCGGGCGCTCAACGCCCGGACGAGGGCGGACCTGATCCCGTCGTCGTCCTCGATGACGAGCACGCGTGCCACGTCGACCACGGTATGCCCCACACCCGTGGACGCGGGGGTCTCCGGTGAGACGGCTCCCCGGACTCCTCGTCGGGGGGCTCGTCTGGGTCGCCGTCGTCGCCGTCGTCGCCCTCGTCACGTGGCTCGTCATCTCCCGCGCCGGGGAGGAGGTCGCCCAGGTCGCCACCCCTCCGCGGGTGGCGACGAACGCCGCCTCCCGGACGGGCGGACCCACGAACCCCGCGGGAGGCACGGGCACGAGGTCCCCCGTGCAGGACCGGACGAGCGCGACGACGCCGGCCGCCGGGACGCCTCGCAGCACGCCACCGACACCCCCGTCGGCCCCGTCCATGGCCGGCTTCACCGTCACGGGCGGAACTGTCAGCGCCACCTGCGTCGACGGCCGCCCGCAGGTCCGTTCGGTGACCCCACGGAACGGGTACAGCTTCGAGATCAGCAGGGACGAGACCCTCGAGGTGACGTTCCACGGCGGGGGGAACCTCGAGGACGACGAGGTACGGGTTCGGTGCGAGAACGGGGTCCCGCGCCTCCTCTCGGGCTAACCTTCGCCAATGCGCGTTGCCCTCGTCACCGACTCCACGGCGTACCTGCCGGAGGAGCTGCGCGCGCGCGGCGACGTCACGGTCGTGCCGCTCCACGTCGTCATCGCCGGACGCGAGCACGAGGAGGGCGTCGACACGAGCCCGGCCGCGGTGGCCTCCGCGCTGCGGGGCGGGGCGTCGGTGAGCACCTCCCGCCCGGCGCCGCAGGCGTTCCTCGACGCGTACGAGCGGGCCGCGGCCGCCGGGGCGTCCGCGGTCGTCTCGGTCCACATCTCGGCGGACATGTCGAGCACGTTCGAGGCCGCGGAGCTCGCGGCGTCGCAGGCCCCCGTCCCCGTCGAGGTCGTCGACAGCCGTTCGCTGGGAATGGCGATGGGCTATGCCGTCCTCTCCGGCGCCGAGGCGGCCGCCGGGGGCGCCGAAGCCGAGGAGGTCGTCGCCGTCGTCCGTCGCCGCCTCGAGGAGACGACCGTCGACTTCTACGTCGACACCCTCGAGTACCTCCGCCGCGGGGGACGGATCGGGGCGGCCTCGGCCTACCTCGGCTCGGCGCTCGCGATCAAGCCGATCCTCGCCCTCGAGAGCGGGAGGATCGTCCCCCTCGAGAAGGTCCGGACCGCCGGGCGCGCGCTCGGGCGGCTCGTCGAGCTCGCCGTCGAGGCGGCCGAGGACGTCCCGTGGGGGCGCGACGGCGTCGACGTCGCCGTCCACCACCTCGACGCGGCGGAGCGCGCGAGCGAGCTCGCCGACGACCTGCGGGCGCGGGTCCCCGGCCTGCGCGAGCTCCACGTCGTCGAGCTCGGACCCGTCGTCGGCGCCCACGTCGGTCCCGGGACCCTCGCCGTCGCCGTCTCCCCTCGTCCCCAGCGCCGCTGAGAGGTCCCGTCCACAGCGGCGCCGATGGTGTCCCGGCGTCCACAGGCCCGCGCCGTCCCGGTCGCCGACCGACGCGCGGCGCCTAGCGTCCGACCATGCCGCTGCGCCGCCGCGAGACCGACCTCTCCCCGCGCCTCCGGGCGCTCGTCGCGGAGCGCGGGGCCGGGCCCCCGGCCGCGGAGCCCGCGGGATGGGTGCCGACGCGCTCCGACGTCTCGGGCGGGGACGCCGCGGGCGACACGGAGGGGAGCGCCGGGGGCGGACCGTCGGGCCACGGGCGGCCCGGCCGGGGACGCCACCGGTGCGACGACGCTCGCGCGCCGCGGCTGCTCGAGGTTCCGCACGCCGTCCGCCGGGCGCGCGCGCACGTCTCCGGGACGGCGGTCGCGGGCGTGCTCCTCGTCATCGCGCTCGCGGTGCTCGGCTTCGGGGCGCGGGTGGTGTGGGCGCAGCAGGGGAGCGCCCCCGCCGTGGTCCCGTCCGGGCAGTCCCCGGCGTCGGCAGGTCCGTCGACGGCGAGGGCGTCCTCGGCGACCCTCGATCCCGGGACCTCGGCATCTCTCGGGCAGGGGGCCCGGGGGCCGGTACCAGTAGTCCCCCCCGCATTCCCCTCGTCCCCGGGAGGGGGCCCCGCGCCGGTGCCGGTGCCGGTGCCGGTGCCGGTGCCGGTGCCGGTGCCGGTGCCGAGAGGGTCGTCGTCCACGTCGTCGGGCAGGTCCGGAAGCCGGGGGTCGTCACCCTTGCCGTCGGGTCCCGCGTCGAGGACGCGGTCACCGCCGCCGGGGGGCCGACCCGCCGGGCGGACCTGCCGGCCGTCAACCTCGCGCGGGTCGTCGTCGACGGGGAGCAGGTCCTCGTGCCCCGCCCAGGCGAGTCCACGACGCCCCCCGGCGGCCCGGCGCGGCGGGCGCCCGGGAGCCCGGGCGCGGCGGCCGGTGCCGCCGACGTGCCCGGAGCGGGGACGCCCGGGGCCTCCGGGGCACCCGCCCGGGTCGACCTCAACACCGCCGACGACGCCGCCCTCGAGGAGCTGCCCGGCATCGGTCCCGTCCTCGCGGGACGGATCGTCGCGTGGCGGACGGAGCACGGCCGCTTCAGCGACGTCTCCGAGCTGGGCGAGGTGAGCGGCATCGGCGAGAAGATGCTCGCCGAGCTCGGCCCGCTCGTCACGGTGTGAGCGAGTGGGAGCGAACCGAGCCGCGGCTCGACCTCCGCCTCACCGGGCCGGCGCTCCTCGCATGGGCGGTGACGGCAGCCACGCTGTCCTCGGGCGCCCTGGCCCGGGCGGCGACCGCCGGGGCGACGGTCGTCGCCGCGGTCGCGGTTCTCGCGGTGGCAGGGCGGCGGGGTCGCGACGCTGACGGCGACTCGGCCGGGTGGCTCCGGGCCCTCGCGCTCGCGCTCGCCCTCACCGCGCTCACCCTCCTCGCCTCCGCCTGCCACGAGACGGTCCGGCGGGCCGGACCCGTCGCCGAGCTCGCGGGGGAGCGGGCGGTCGTCCGGGTCGAGGGCGTCGTCCTGTCCGACCCGCGCGTCCTCGCTCCCACGGGGCGGGGCGAACCCGCGGTGCTCCTGCGCCTCAGGGTGGAGAGCGTCACCGGACGAGCCGAGCGTGCGGAGGTGTCCACGCCCGTCCTCGTCGTCGGTGACGAACGGTGGGGGCGCCTGACGTGGCACGACCGGGTCTCGGCCACCGGCCGTCTCGCCCCGGTGCCGGCCGGGGAGGACGTCGTCGCCCGGCTCCGCCCGACGAGTGCGCCGAGGGTCCTCGAGGCCCCTGGCCCCGTGCGCCGGGCGGCGGACACGATGCGGGCCGGACTCCGCGAGGCGGTCGCCGAGCTCCCCCCGGACGCTCGCGGGTTGCTTCCCGGCCTCGTCATCGGGGACACGAGCCTCACCCCGAGGGACCTCGGGGAGGCCATGCGGGCGACGGGGATGACCCACCTCTCGGCGGTGAGCGGGAGCAACGTCGCCATCGTCCTCGCCTGCGTCCTCGGGGTCGCCCGCGTCCTCGCCGTCCCCCGCGCGGCCAGGCCTTGGGTCGGCCTGCTCGCCCTCGCCGGCTTCGTCGTCCTCGCCAGGCCTGACCCGAGCGTCGTCCGGGCCGCGACGATGGGCGCGATCGGCCTCCTCGGTCTGGGCCGGTCGCGGCGTGGCGTGGGGCCACCCGCCCTCGCCGGTGCCGTCGTCGTGCTCCTCGTCGTCGACCCGTGGCTGAGCAGGAGCCCGGGCTTCGCGCTCTCCGTGCTCGCCACCCTCGGGCTTCTCGTCCTCGCTCGGCCGTGGGGCGAGGCGGTCGGGAGGGTCCTGCCCGAGCGGCTCCGGGCCTGGGGCCCGACGCTCGTCGTCCCGGCAGCGGCCCAGATGGTGTGCGCGCCCGTCGTCGTCCTCCTCCAGGGGAGCGTGAGCCTCGTCGCCGTCCCCGCGAACCTCCTCGCCGCCCCGCTCGTTGCGCCGGCCACCCTCGTCGGGGTGGCGGCGGCCCTCGTCGCGCCGCTGAGCGCGGGACTCGCAGCCACGCTCGTCTGGCTCGGGGCCGTGCCGGCCGAGGTCATCGGCCGGGTCGCACGCGTGTTCGCGTCAGTGCCGGGCGCGACGGCCCCGTGGCCGGACGGAGGGAGGGGCGCCCTCCTCCTCGCCGTCGTCACGCTTCTCCTCGTCCTCACGGCGCCGTGGCTCGCCCGGCTCGCCCGACGTCACCTCGTGCTCGCCCTCGCCGTCGTCCTCGGCGCCGCCTCCGTCCTCGTCCCCACCCGGGTCGTCACGTGGCCGCCCGAGGGGTGGCGGCTCGTCGCCTGCGACGTCGGGCAGGGCGACGCGCTCGTCCTCGCGACATCGCCCCACCACGGCGTCCTCGTCGACGCCGGACCGGACCCGGCCCGTGTCGACCGGTGCCTGCGTGGGCTCGGCGTCGACGTCCTCGACGTCGTCGTCCTCACCCACGACCACGCCGACCACGTCCTCGGACTGCCGGGCGCGCTCGAGGGCCGGGAGGTCCGGCAGATCCTCCTCAGCCCGGTTGAGGAGCCGCCGGAGCAGGCCGCCCGGGTCCGTGGGTGGGCGCACGAGCGAGGCATCCCCGTCGGCGTCCTCAGGGCCGGGGACCGGTTCACCGTCGGGGACGTCGTCGCCGACGTGTGGTGGCCCGCCAGGAGGATCGACGCCGGCTCGGTGCCGAACAACGCGAGCGTCGTCCTCGCCGTCCGCAGCGGCAGGCTCGACGCCCTCCTCCTCGGGGACGTCGAGCGGGAGGCCGGGCACGCGCTGCTCCTCGCCCTCCGGCGGGACCCCCACCTGCGTGATGCGGTGCGCAGGCTCGACGTCGTCAAGGCCGCCCACCACGGGTCGTCGAATCTCGACGAGTCCTTCGTCTCGGAGGTGGCGGCGCCCGTCGCCCTGGTCAGCGTCGGCGAGGGCAACGACTACGGGCACCCGGCCGCACGCCACCTCCGGCTGCTCCGGTCGGCCGGCGCGACGGTGTACCGGACCGACCGGCACGGGGACGTCGCCGTCGTGGAGGGCCCGGGGGGTCTGCGCGTCGAGACGACCCGCACGCCGTGACCCGCCCGCCCCGACCGGCGCCCCCGTGGCCCGCACCCCGTGGCCCGCACCCTGTGGCCCAAGGCGAGTCGCCGTCCGCCGCCGCCCTCGGCCGGCGACGGTGGCAGCGAGGACGGCGGGGT
The DNA here is from genome assembly GCA_963783735.1 of uncultured Actinomycetota bacterium. Lineage (GTDB taxonomy): Bacteria > Actinomycetota > Actinomycetes > Actinomycetales > Dermatophilaceae > CAWDAQ01. Next base: position 327,445 of record CAWAOO010000002.1, read on the forward strand.
GCCCGTGGGGTCGGCTCGTGACGACGGGTCAGCTCGTGACGACCTCGGCGGTCAGGACGTCGTCGCGCAGGGAGGCCAGGACCTCCTCGCGGAACTCGGGACTGTCCGCGTGGCCGTGCACGGTGATGTCGTGGTGGAGGGCGGTCTGGAACACCTCCTCCTCGGTCCCGCTGATGTAGAGCGAGCAGTTGCTCTCACTCGGCAACGCCCGGCAGTCCACGTACTTCCTCGCCATGGCAACCTCCTGGGTTTCGCCCCCGCGAGACCGAAACTAGCCGTGCGGGGCGGCGTAGGCTATACGTACCTTGCGCATGCGCATGCGCACGGGCCCTCAGCGCGACACGGAGGGAGGGCAGCCGTGGTCCTCTCACCGGAGCAGCTCGAGCGAGTCGTCCTCTTCGTCGAGGGCCTGGCCCCGCTCCGGACCCCCGAGCAGCTCGCCCACCACGTCCTCCTCGGCCTCGACCGGATCGTCGTCGGCGACCCCCCGCGGGGTCCGGGGGCGTCTCGCGCCCACCGCCGGGAGGAGGAGGTGGAGGCCGAGATCGCCCTCCTCCGTGCGCTCCGCGGTCCCCTCGTCCGGGCGTACGCGCGGGTGGGCCGTCCCGACGGGGCGGCCGGAGAGCCGGGAGCCGACCCCCACGTGCTCCGCCTGACGCCGCGGGAGCGGCAGGTGCTCGACCTCGTCGCGGGCGGGTGGACGAACGTCGCCGTCGCCCACCGGCTCGGGTGCAGCCCGCGCACCGTCGCCAAGCACCTCGAGCACGCGTACCGCACCCTCGAGGTCCGGAACCGGGCGGAGGCCGTGGCCCATCTCGAGCGTGGCTGAACGGACACGGGCGGCCCCTGCGCGGCCGGCCGCGGGCTACCGTGGCGACATGCACGTGCGCGTCGAGTTCACGACCGAGCCCTTCCACGGGGAGGGCCCCGTCCCCGGGCACGTGACCGCCGCCGCCGAGCCGCTCGCCCGGGCCGGCCTCGCCCCCGACCTCGGGCCGCTCGGGACCGCCGTCGACGGCGACGCCGGCACGGTCCTCCCGGCGCTCCTGGACGCCCTCCGCGCCGCCCTCGCCGCGGGCGCGACCCGGGTGACCCTCCAGGTCGAGGCCGGCGACGATGGGCCCTGAGCCCGGCCCGGCCGCCGGGGGCGGACTCGGCCCGGCCGACGTGGCGGACCTCCGGGACGCCCTCGCGCCCCTGCTCGAACGGGTCGGCGCGACCGTCGTCGAGGACACCGTCCTCCGCGACGACGTCCCCGTGCCCTGGGGCGGGGAGATCGCCTTCCACGTCCGGCTTCCCGGCACCGACGGGGGAGAGCCGACCGACCTCTCCGACGGTCTCGCCCGGCTCATCGGCGACGTCGAGGCCGACCTCGGCGGCCCGCTCGAAGGGCTGACCCGGGCCGAGAAGCAGCACGCCGTCCGGATCCTCGAGGAGCGCGGCGCCTTCGAGATGCGTCGCTCGGCCGAGACCGTCGCCGAGGCCCTCGGCCTGAGCCGCTTCACCGTCTACAACTACCTCAACCGGATTCGTGACGAGGGTGGTCCCGGAACGGCCTGACCCGGGGCGGGAGGCGCGAACGCTCACCCGGCAGGGGTCGGAACCTCGCCGGACCCGTTCCACACGAGGACGGCACCAAAAATCAACAATCTGTTGACGGCCATCCCGGTCAGCCCTATGGTTCCGGAATACGAAAACTCCATCTCGTCATCCGGGAACAGCCTCGGGTGCACAGAGCCCGAGATCACGCCGGGCCCGCGACCCGGGCCCAGGCACCCGGACCCTCGGCCCGCCACGCCGCACGCCCAGCGCGTCCGCCACGGGGGGGGCGCCGCCGACCGGTCCGCCGACCCGCCGTCCCGTCCTGCCCGGACCACCACAGGAGCACCCATGAGCATCGTCCTCGGCCCCAACCAGTACGGCAAGGCGGAGAACCGCGTCGTGCGCATCTACCGCGACACCGACCGCCACGAGATCCGGGACCTCAGCGTCTCGACCTCGCTCCGTGGCGACTTCGCGGCCGCCCACGCGACCGGCGACCAGGCGAACGTCCTGCCGACCGACACCCAGAAGAACACGTGCTTCGCCTTCGCGAAGGAGAAGGGCGTGAGCTCACCCGAGGACTACGCGCTCGCCCTCGCCGACCACTTCCTCGAGGCCGCACCCGCGGCCACCGCGGCCCGGATCGAGGTCGAGGAGTATGCGTGGGACCGGATCGACGTCGACGGCAAGGGCCACGACCACGCCTTCGCCCGGCGCGGCGGTGACGTCCGCACGGCCGTCGTCACCGTCGACGACAGCGGCGACGAGCGGCGGACCTGGGTCGTCGCGGGGCTGAAGGACCTCGTCGTCCTCAAGTCGACCGGGTCGGAGTTCAAGGGCTACCTCAAGGACGAGTACACGACTCTCGCCGAGGCCGACGACCGCATCCTCGCGACCTCGCTCGTCGCCCGCTGGCGCTACGAGCCCGGTGCGCTCGACTGGAACAAGACCCACGAGGACGTCCGGCGCATCCTCCTCGAGACCTTCGCGACGACGTACAGCCACGCCCTCCAGGAGTCGCTCTACGCCATGGGCCGGGCGGTCCTCGAGGCCTACCCCGAGATCGCCGAGATGAGGTTCTCCGCCCCGAACAAGCACCACTTCCTCGTCGACCTCTCGCCCTTCGGGGTCGACAACCCCGGGGAGGTCTTCGTCGCGGCCGACCGCCCGTACGGGCTCATCGAGGCCACCGTCGAGCGGGACGACGCCTCCGACGCGGGCGACGCCTGGCTCGCGACCCCCGGCTTCTGCTGAGCGCGGCACCACAGCGATGTCCGCCACAGCGATGTCCACCACAGCGATGTCCACCACAGCGATGTCCACCACAGCGATGCGCCCCGGCCCGGGACGCCCGACGAGAAGGTGCCAGCCATGACCGCGTCCGTCGTCCGCCCGTCCCCGGCACGGAAGCCGACCCACCCGGTCGACGAGGTGCTCCCCGCCCCGAAGCTCTTCGTCTACGGGTTCCAGCACGTCCTCGCGTTCTACGCCGGGGCCGTCATCGTCCCCATCCTCCTCGCGAGCGCGATCGGCCTGACGACCGAGCAGCTCATCCACCTCATCAACGCCGACCTCTTCACGTGCGGGATCGCCTCGATCATCCAGTCGGTCGGCTTCTGGAAGGTCGGCGTCCGGCTCCCGCTCCTCCAGGGCGTGACCTTCACCGCGGTGTCGCCGATGATCGCCATCGGCCTCGCCGCCGGCGGGGGCACCGACGGCCTCCTCGTCATCTACGGGGCGGTCATCGTCGCCGGGCTGTTCACCCTCCTCGTCGCCCCGTACTTCAGCAAGCTCATCCGCTTCTTCCCGCCGGTCGTCACCGGGTCGGTCATCACGATCATCGGGATCGCGCTGCTCCCCGTGGCCGCCGCCGACGCCGCCGGCGGCGCCGGACCGTCGCTCGACCCGACGAGCGGTCGGAACCTCGCGTACGCCCTCGGCACGCTCGCCCTCATCGTCGTCATCCAGCGGGTCTTCAAGGGCTTCATGGCGACCGTCGCCGTCCTCGCCGGCCTCGTCGTCGGGACCCTCGTCGCGTGGGCGCTCGGCGACGCGTCGTTCGGCAGCGTCGCCGACTCGAACTGGGTCGGGGTGACGACGCCGTTCTTCTTCGGCTGGCCGAAGTTCTCGGTCGCGGCGATCGTCTCGATGGTCGTCGTCATGCTCATCACCGCCGTCGAGACGACCGGCGACGTCTTCGCGACCGGGGAGATCGTCGAGAAGCGGATCGTCCGGGACGACATCTCGCGCGCCCTCCGCGCCGACGGCGTCGCGACGATGATCGGCGGGGTCCTCAACTCCTTCCCCTACACGTGCTTCGCCGAGAACGTCGGGCTCGTCCGGCTCACCCGGGTCAAGAGCCGGTTCGTCGTCGCCACGGCGGGCGCGATCATGATCGTCATCGGCCTCATCCCCAAGGCCGGGGCGATCGTCGCGGGGATCCCCCACCCCGTCCTCGGCGGCGCCGCCCTCGCGATGTTCGCGACCGTCGCCGTCGTCGGGATCCAGACGCTCTCGCGGGTCGACTTCCATGACCACCGCAACGTCGTCATCGTCGCGACGAGCATCGGGCTCGCGCTGTACGTCACCGCGCAGCCCGACGTCGCCAAGGCCGTCCCGAGCTGGGCGCAGATCATCCTCGGCTCGGGCATCACGCTCGGGAGCATCACCGCGATCCTCCTCAACTTCGTCTTCCACCACGTCGGTAAGAGCTTCGGCCCGGCCGTCGCCGGCCACCCGGGCAACCTCGTCCGCCTCGACCAGGTCAACGCCATGACGCAGGAGCAGTGGGTCGACACCTTCGGCTCGCTCTTCCAGGGTCCGGCGTGGGTCGTCGAGCGGGCCTACCAGCAGCGTCCCTTCGCGGACACCCAGGACCTGCGGGTCGCGTTCCAGGAGGCCCTCTTCTCGGCCTCCGACGAGGAGCAGCGCCAGCTCATCGCGTCCTACCCCGACCTCGGCGCCGACAGCGTCGCCGAGGGGGCGTTCGGCCCGGAGTCGCTGCGGGACCAGTCGGCCCTCGGCCTCACCCGGCTCGCCGAGCACGAGCACACCGAGCTCGCCGACCTCACGGCCGCCTACCGGGAGAGGTTCGGGTTCCCGCTCGTCGCCTGCGTCCGAGACGAGGACTCCTTCGACCAGGTCCTCCGGCACGGCTGGCAGCGACTGCAGAACGCCCCGACCCAGGAGCACACCGCCGCCCTCATCGAGATCGCGAAGATCATGGGGCACCGCTTCGACGACATCGTCGCGGACGCGAACCCCATCCACACGGCACGCGCCCGAAGCCTCGAGTTCGAGGGCTAGGGGATGCGGACGACCGACGAGACCGACACCGGCACCGGGACCCCTGTCGCCGAGTTCAACGCCCTGCCCGAGGCCGAGGCGCGGGCGCGGGTCGCGGCCTGCCTCGCCGTTCCGCGCTGGGTGGACGACGTCGTCGCGGGGAGGCCCTATCGAGACCTCGCGGCACTCACGCGGGCAGCCGGCGACGCGGCCGCGGAGCTCGACGACGACGAGCTCGAGGCGGCGCTCGCCCGTCACCCCCGGATCGGGGAGCGGGCCTCCGGCGACCACGACGCCGCCTTCTCCGAGCGGGAGCAGTCCGGGGTCGACGGGCGCGACGGCGACGTCGCCCGACGGCTCGCCGAGGGCAACCGGGCGTACGAGGCGCGGTTCGGCCGGGTGTTCCTCATCCGCGCCGCCGGCCGGACGGCCCCGGAGATCCTCGACGAGCTCGACCGACGGCTCGGGAACGACCCGGAGGCCGAGCGGGCCGACACCGTCGCCCAGCTCCGCGAGATCGCGCTCCTCCGGCTCCGGCAGGTGGTCTAGGCCATGGGCACGCTGAGCACCCACGTCCTCGACACGAGCCGCGGCCGGCCTGCCGAGGGGATCGGCGTCGTGCTCGAGTCCGCGGCCGACGGCGCCCGCCTCGGGTCCGGCGTCACCGACGCCGACGGCCGGGTCGGGTCGATCGGTCCCGAGCGACTCGACGCCGGGGACTACCGCCTCCGGTTCGCCGCGGGGGAGTACTTCGCCGAGCGCGCGGTCGAGGCGTTCTACCCCGAGGTCGTCGTCGTCTTCACGGTCTCACCGGGGGAGGCGCACTACCACGTCCCCGTCCTCCTCAACCCGTTCGGCTACTCGACCTACCGGGGGAGCTGACGATGGCCACCGCGCGGCTCGTCCTCGACGGCGCCACCGTCGTCACCATGGGCCCCGGCCGGGAGGAGCACCCGGTCGGGCACGTCGTCATCGAGGGGAGCCGGGTCGCCGCCGTCGGCCCGGGCCGGTGGCGGGACCGGGCCGCCCGGATCGGGCGGCCCGAGGTCCACGGCGGCACCGGTGCCCACGACGGGAGCGACCCGGGGGGTCCGGTGCGCCTCCTGGACGCGACGGGGTGCGTCGTCACCCCCGGCCTCGTCAACACCCACCACCACCTCTACCAGTGGGCGACCCGGGGGCTCGCCGTCGACGCGACACTCTTCGGGTGGCTCACCGAGCTCTACCCCGTGTGGGGGGCGCTCGACGAGGACGTCGTCCGCGCCGCGGCGACAGCCGGGCTCGCCCGGCTGGCCCGGACCGGGTGCACGACGTCGATGGACCACCACTACGTCTTCCCGCGTGAGGGCGGGGACGTCTTCGGCGCCGAGGTCGACGCCGCCCGGTCGGTCGGCCTCCGGTTCCACCCGACGCGCGGGTCGATGGACCTCGGCAGGAGCGCGGGCGGACTGCCCCCCGACCACGTCGTCGAGGACATCGAGACGATCCTCGAGGCGACCGCGGCCGCCCTCGACGCCCACCACGACCCCGGGCCCGGCTCGATGACCCGGGTCGGCGTCGCGCCGTGCTCGCCGTTCTCGGTGACCGCCGACCTCCTCCGGGAGTCCGCGGCCCTCGCCCGGGACCGGGGGGCCCGGCTGCACACCCACCTCGCCGAGACGCTCGACGAGGAGGCGTACTGCCGTGAGCGGTTCGGGACGAGTCCGGTCGGCTACATGGAGTCACTCGGCTGGCTCGGCGACGACGTCTGGCTCGCCCACGGCGTCCACCTCGACGACGACGGCGTCGCCGTCCTCGCCCGGACCGGGACGGGGGTCGCGCACTGCCCCTCGTCGAACGCCCGGCTCGGGGCCGGGACGTGCCGGACACGCGACCTGCGCGACGCGGGCGTCCCCGTCGGTCTCGGGGTCGACGGTGCCGCTTCGAACGAGGCCTCATCCCTCCTCGAGGAGGCCCGGCACGCCCTGCTCTTCGCCCGCGCCCGCGGGGGGCCCGAGGCGCTCGGCGTCCGGGATGCCCTCGAGGCGGCGACGCTCGGCGGCGCGCGGGTCCTCGGCCGGGAGGACGAGATCGGCTCCCTCGAACCCGGCAAGCTCGCCGACGTCGCCGTCTGGCGACTCGACACCCTCGCACACGCGGGGATCGCGGACCCGGTCGCGGGCCTCGTCCTCGGCTCCACCCCGCCCCTTGCGCTCCTCCTCGTCGGGGGCCGCGCGGTCGTCGAGGACGACCGGCTCGTCACCGTCGACGAGGACGCCGTCACCGCCGGGGCGGTGACGGCGAGCAGGAGTCTCCTCGCACGGTCGCGGGCGGGCGGCTGAGGTGGCGTCCTGCGCCCGGCCCGGGGGGCTCCCGCTCAGGTCGGGCGGTCTCCACGATGCGAGAATTTGATTCCATCAATGCCTTCCCCAAGGCGGGTTCCCACCGTAAAATGCCGGGAACGGCCCTCCGCTGTTCAGCATGGATAACCAGCGGTCCGGGCTCCCTCGAGAGCAACCATGCTCCGGTCGCGAGGCCGGGTCATGACGCGCACCGTCGCGCACGAGAGGAGCTCGAGATGACGTCGTCGACCCCCCAGCGAGTCACCGTCAACGGCCAGGTCCGCCCGCTCACCGGCATCGCCCCCCACACGACGGTCCTCGACTGGCTCCGCGGCATCGGGCTCACCGGGTGCAAGGAGGGCTGCGCCGAGGGGGAGTGTGGCGCCTGCTCGGTCCTCGTCGCCCGACCCGACGGCGCCCGGACCCAGTGGACCGCCCTCAACGCCTGCCTGCTCCCGGTCGCGGCGCTCGCCGGCCAGGAGGTCGTCACCGCCGAGGGCCTCGGGTCGCCGGGCGCGCTCCACCCCGTCCAGGCGGAGCTGGCCGTGCGCGGAGGGTCACAGTGCGGGTACTGCACGCCGGGCTTCGTCTGCAGCATGGCCGCCGAGTTCTACCGCGCGGGCCGGTGCGCCCCCGAGGCCCAGGGCGCCGGCACCGCGGCCGGGACCGACGCCGAGCACGGCCCGAACGGGTTCGACCTGCACGCCCTGAGCGGGAACCTCTGCCGGTGCACGGGGTACCGCCCGATCCGCGACGCCGCGTACGCCCTCGGCGAACCGGCTGCGGACGACCCGCTCGCCCAGCGCATGGACCGGTCCGCCCCCGACGTCGCCCCGAACCGCGTCGAGGACGGGACGAGCACCTTCGTCCGGCCGACCGACCTCGCCGAGACCCTCGTCCTCCTCGACGAGCACCCCGGGGCGACACTCGTCGCGGGCTCGACCGACTGGGGCGTCGAGGTCAACCTCCGCGGCGCCCGGGACCCGTTCGTCGTCGCCGTCGACCGCCTGCCCGAGCTGCGCACCCTCGACGTCGGCGACGACGCCGTCGAGATCGGCGCCGCCCTGAGCCTCAGCGAGGTCGAGCGCGGGCTCGCCGGCCGGGTCCCGCTCCTCGACGCCGTCTTCCCCCAGTTCGCCTCCCGGCTCATCCGCAACGGGGCGACGATCGGCGGCAACCTCGGGACGGGGTCCCCGATCGGGGACACCCCCCCGGCCCTGCTCGCCCTCGACGCGTCCGTCGTCCTCGTCGGCGCCGACGGGGAACGCGAGGTCCCGCTCGCCGGGTACTTCACGGGGTACCGGGAGAGCGTCCGCCGAGCCGACGAGCTCATCCGGGCCGTCCGGATCCCGCTCCCGCTCGCCGAGGTCACCGCGTTCCACAAGATCGCCAAGCGCCGCTTCGACGACATCTCGAGTGTCGCGGTCGGCATCGCCCTCCACCTCGAGGACGGCGTCGTCGCGACCGCCCGGATCGGCCTCGGCGGGGTCGCCGCGACACCCGTCCGAGCCCGCGCCACGGAGGCTGCCCTCGAGGGGCGGCCCTGGACCGCGGACGTCGTCCGTGCCGCCGCCGTCGTCATGGCGGGCGAGGGGACGCCGATCGACGACCAGCGGGCGAGCGCGGCGTACCGCGCGCGGATGCTCGGGCAGGCCCTCCTGCGGCTCCACGCCGAGCACGCTCCCGCCCGGCGAACCCCCGAGGAGGTGGGAGCATGAGCGCCCTGTCGGAGCGTCCCGGCCGGTCCGCCGTCGGGCAGGCCATCCCGCACGAGAGTGCCGCCCTCCACGTCACCGGCGCCGCCCTCTACACCGACGACCTCGTCGCCCGGACCCGCGACGTCCTGCACGCCTGGCCGGTCCAGTCCCCGCACGCCCACGCCCGGGTCGCCGGGCTGCGGACCGGGCCCGCGACGGCGGTCCCCGGGGTCGTCCGGGTCCTCACCGCCGACGACGTCCCCGGCACGAACGACGCGGGGATCAAGCACGACGAGCCGCTGTTCCCGAGCGAGGTGATGTTCGTCGGCCACGCCGTGTGCTGGGTCCTCGCCGCGACCCTCGAGTCCGCCCGGCTCGGGGCGGAGGCCGTCGAGGTCGACTACGAGGAGCTCCCCTGCCTCGTCACCCTCCCCGAGGCGATCGCCGCCGCGAGCTTCCAGGGCAACCAGCCGACCCTGAGCCGCGGGGACGCCGCCGCCGGCCTCGGCCGGGCCAGGCACGTCGTCCGGGGGGAGTTCGAGTTCGCCGGGCAGGAGCACTTCTACCTCGAGACGCACGCCTCGCTCGCCCAGGTCGACGAGGGCGGGCAGGTGTTCGTCCAGTGCAGCACCCAGCACCCGTCCGAGACCCAGGAGATCGTCGCCCACGTCCTCGGCCGGAGCAGCCACGACGTCACCGTCCAGTGCCTGCGGATGGGCGGCGGGTTCGGCGGCAAGGAGATGCAGCCGCACGGGTTCGCCGCGGTCGCCGCGCTCGGGAGCACCCTCACCGGCCGGCCGGTGAGGCTCCGGCTCAACCGGACCCAGGACATGACGATGTCCGGGAAGCGGCACGGGTTCCACGCGACGTGGGAGGCCGGGTTCGCCGACGACGGGCGGATCGAGGCGCTCAGGGCGACGCTGACGTCCGACGGGGGCTGGAGCCTCGACCTCTCCGAGCCGGTCCTCGCCCGGGCCCTCTGCCACGTCGACAACGCGTACTGGATCCCCGACGTCGAGGTCCACGGCCGGATCGCGAAGACGAACAAGACCTCCCAGACCGCGTTCCGCGGCTTCGGGGGGCCGCAGGGGATGCTCGTCATCGAGGACATCCTCGGCCGCGTCGCCCCCCGGCTCGGCATCCCGCCCGAGGAGCTGCGCCGCCGGAACTTCTACGCCCCCGGGCAGGCGACGCCCTACGGGCAGCCGGTCCGGCACGCCGAGCGGCTCACCGACATCTGGAACCAGGTCCTCGACCGCGGGGACGTCGCGGCGCGCCGGCGGGAGATCGAGGCCTTCAACGCCGCCCACCCGCACACGAAGCGGGCGCTCGCGGTGACCCCGGTGAAGTTCGGGATCTCCTTCAACCTCACCGCCTTCAACCAGGCGGGCGCGCTCGTCCACGTCTACAAGGACGGCTCGGTCCTCATCAACCACGGCGGCACCGAGATGGGCCAGGGGCTCCACACGAAGATGCTCCAGGTCGCCGCGACCGCGCTCGGCCTTCCCCTCGAGCGGGTCCGGCTCGCCCCCACCCGCACCGACAAGGTCCCGAACACCTCGGCGACGGCCGCGAGCTCCGGCGCCGACCTCAACGGCGGCGCGGTGAAGGACGCCTGCGAGCAGATCCGCGGCCGGCTCGCCGAGGTCGCCGCCCGCCGCCTCGGGATCCACCCCGCGGACGTCCGGTTCGAGGACGGGCGGGTGACCGGGATCGGGTTCCACGACGAGGTCCTCGACTTCCCCGACGTCGTCCGGGTCGCCTACCACGAGCGGGTCCAGCTCTGGGCGGCCGGCTACTACCGGACCGAGGGGCTGCACTGGGACTCCTCCCGGATGCAGGGGGAGCCGTTCAAGTACTTCGCCTACGGCGTCGCCGCGTCCGAGGTCGAGGTCGACGGGTTCACCGGCGCCTACCGGCTCCGCCGGGTCGACATCGTCCACGACGTCGGCGACTCGCTCTCCCCGCTCGTCGACATCGGCCAGGTCGAGGGCGGATTCGTCCAGGGCGCCGGCTGGCTCACCCTCGAGGACCTCCGTTGGGACACGAGCGACCGGCCGACCCGTGGCCGTCTCACGACCCAGGCCGCGAGCACGTACAAGCTCCCGAGCTTCTCCGAGATGCCCGAGGTGTTCAACGTCTCCCTCTACGAGCACGCCCACGAGGACGGCGTCGTCTACGGGTCGAAGGCCGTCGGCGAGCCCCCGCTCATGCTCGCGTTCAGCGTCCGCGAGGCGCTCCGCGGCGCCGCCGGTGCCTTCGGCCCTGCCGGCCACACCGTCGAGCTCGCCTCGCCGGCGACCCCCGAGGCCGTGTTCTGGGCGCTCGACGCCGCCCGGTCGGCCGTCGTCGCGCCCGGCGCGGGCCCGGCCGGCGACGCCGCCGCCGCCGGCGAGGACAGCTCCGACGGCGCCTCCCGGGCGCGCACCCTCGCCGGGAGAAGCTGAGATGGACTGGGTGGGCGCCGTTGCCCGGCTCCGCGAGGAGCGCCGGCCGGGCATCCTCGTCACCCTCGTCGAGGTCCGCGGGCACGCGCCCCGCGAGGCGGGCGCGAAGATGGTCGTCGCCGCCGAGGCGGCGTGGGGGACGGTCGGCGGCGGCAACCTCGAGGCCACCGCCGTCGCGCGCGCCCGCTTGGTGCTCGCCGCCGGGGGCGGCGCCCCCGAGCTCGTCACCGTGCGGCTCAGCGACCGGGCGCCCGCCGACCACGGCGTCCAGTGCTGTGGAGGCGAGGTGAGCGTGCTCCTCGAGCCGCTCCCGGTCGTCCCGTCGGTCGCCGTGTTCGGCGTCGGCCACGTCGGGCTCGAGCTCGCTCGGATCCTCGCCCGGCACGACCTCGACCTCCACCTCGTCGACTCCCGGGCCTGGCAGCTCGCCGACGCCCGCCTCGCCCCGCTCGCCGACGCGGTGTCCCGGGTCCACATCCACCACGCGCCCGTTCCGGAGCTCGTCCTCGGCGAGGTCCCCGCGGGCACCCACGTGCTCGTCATGACGCACGACCACGCCGAGGATGCCGCCCTCTGCGACACCGCCCTGCGCTGCACCCACCTCGGGTCGGTCGGGCTCATCGGGTCCTCGGCGAAGTGGCGCAGGTTCCAGGCGCGGCTCGCCGAGGAGGGGCACGACCTCGCCGCGGTCGACCGGATCACGACCCCGATCGGCCTGCCCGACCTCACCGGCAAGGACCCGGCGACGATCGCGGTCGCCGTCGCCGCCGACCTCCTGCGCACGCTCGAGCGGGAGGCCGCGGCCCCTCGGAGCTCTCCGGACCACCAGACGGGTGCGCCGCGATGACCCTCTACCGCGCCCGCGTCGTCGACACCCCCGAGAGCCCGTTCAGCGGCGGCGTCCTGCGCGCCGAGGAGGACGCCGGGCTCCTCGTCGAGGACGGCCGGGTCACCGCCCGCGGCCCCTACGAGCTGCTCCGCACCGCCCACCCGTCCGAGGCCGTCGTCGACCTCCGCGGCGGGCTCCTCCTCCCCGGCCTCGTCGACACCCACGTCCACTTCCCCCAGGTTCGGATCATCGGCGCGCTCGGGATGCCCCTCCTCGACTGGCTCGAGCGCAGCGCCCTCCCCGAGGAGGCCCGGCTCGCCGACCCGGTGTACGCCGCGGGGGTCGCCGACGACTTCGTCGCCGGGCTCGCCGCGGCGGGGACGACGACGGCCCTCGTCTTCGGGTCGCACTTCGCCCCGGCGGTGGACACCCTCTTCGCGGCCGCCTCGGCGGCGGGGCTGCGGGTCACCTCCGGCCTCGTCGTCTCCGACCGGGTCCTCCGGCCCGAGCTGCTCACGACCGCCGACCGGGCGTACGAGGAGGGGGCGGCGCTCGCCACCCGCTGGCACGGGCAGGGGAGGGCCCGGTACGCCGTCACCCCCCGGTTCTCGCTGTCGGCGAGCGACGCCCTCCTCGACTCCTGCGCCCGGCTCCACAAGGACGTGCCGGGGTCGTGGTTCACCTCGCACGTCAACGAGAACCCCGCGGAGATCGCCCAGGTCGCCGACCTCTTCGACGGCTGCCTCGACTACCTCGACACCTACGACCGGCACGGGCTCGTCGGGCGCCGGAGCGTCCTCGCCCACAACGTCCACGTCACCGACCGTCAGCTCGAGCTCCTCGCCGCGCAGGACGCGAGCGTCGCGCACTGCCCGACGAGCAACGCCGCCCTCGGCAGCGGGCTGTTCGGGATGCGCCGTCACGTCGCCCACGGGGTCCGGGTCGCGCTCGGCTCGGACGTCGGGGCGGGCACCGGCTTCTCCCTGCTCAAGGAGGGGCTCCAGGCGTACTTCGCCCAGCAGCTCCTCGGCGACGAGGGGCTCGCCCTCGGCCCCGCCCACCTCCTCCACCTCGCGACCCGCGCCGGTGCAGAGGCGCTCGGCCTCGGCGAGGAGGTCGGTGACCTCTCCGTCGGGCGGGCCTTCGACGCGGTGTGGGTGCGGCCCGGGACGGGGACGACGCTCGAGGTCGCGCTCCGGCACGCGGAGGACGCCGACGAGGCGCTCGCCCGGGTGTTCGCGCTCGGCACCCCCGCCGACGTCGCCGAGGTGTGGGTCGGGGGCGAGCTCCTCCGGGGGACCGGCGACCGATGACGGGGGGGTGCCGGCGCGAGCGGGGTCAGGCCGTCGAGAGCACCCGCGGCGGGGTCCGGGCGCTCTCGCAGAGTGCCTCGAGGGTCGCCCTGACCGCCGGAACCCGTTCGAGGTCGGGGGTCGTCACGGCGTGGATCTGCCGGCGGGACTCCGGTCGGACCGGGCGGGTGACGACGTCGCTGTGGTGCGCCGTCCGGAGGATGAGGTCGGGGATGAGCGCGACCCCGAGGCCCTCGGCGACGAGGCCGAGGACGGCGACGTAGTCCTCGGTCTCGAAGGCGACGTCGGGGCTGTAGCCGACGTCGTGGCACAGCTGGAGGAGGTGGCCCCGGCAGCGTGGGCAGCCGGCGATCCACGCCTCGTCGGAGAGGTCGGCGAGGTCGACGACGTCGTGGGCCGCGAGCGGGTGGTCCTTGGGGAGGGCGAGCCGGACCTCGTCGTCGAGGAGCTGGCGGATGACGAACATGTCGAGGTCCTCCTCGCCTCGGCCGAGGTCGGTGCCCTCGTAGGCGAACGCGACGGCGAGGTCGCACTCCCCGGCCCGGAGAGCCGCGAGCGACTCCGGGGGCTCGGCCTCGGTGAAGGTCACCGAGACGTCGGGGAAGCGCTGCTTGACGAGGGCGAGGGCCCGGGGGACGAGGGTCGCCGAGGATGAGGGGAACGCCATGAGCCGGACCCGGCCGGCCCGGAGCCCGGCGATCGCGGCGACCTCCTCCTCGGCGGCGTCGAGCGCGCTGAGGACGCCGGTCGCGTGCCGCGCGAGGACCTGGCCGGCCTCGGTGAGCCGGACCGAGCGCCCGACCCGCTCGACGAGCGCCGTGCCCGTCCGCTGCTCGAGCCTGCGGACCATCTGGGAGACTGCGGGCTGGGAGTAGCCGAGGGCGAGCGCGGCGGCGGTGAAGCTGCCCTCGTCGGCGATGGCGCGCATGACGCGCAGCCCGGCGGCCTCGATCATGGCCCCATCCTATAACGCAGAGTTATCGAAATCCATGGTCCGTGCCGTCGAGGTGATGGCTTTCTCCACCCCTGGGTGGAGAGACGGCGACCAGGAATCCACCCGGGAGCCGACGCCGTGGCACCCCCGCCGGGGAGATGCTCGAGCCACACCACCCCGGGCCACCGCCTCAGGACACACCACCTCATCGACCAGGAGTCCCCGATGACCACGACCCAGTACCTCCTCAACGGCGCCCTCCTCTGCTGGGTGCTCGGCGCCAACCTCGGCACGCGCCGGCTGACGCGGGGGCGGCTCCTCGCCCCCGTCGTCGCCGCCGTCGTCGTCGGGGTCGTCCTCCTTCGCGACCTCCCGACCCTCGGGAACGACGGCCGGCTCGAGCTCGTCGGCCTCGCCGCGGGGGCCGGTCTCGGCACCCTCGCGGCGGTGCTCGTCCGGCTCCGGACGACGCCGGCGGCGGAGCACGTCGTCGCGACCGCCGGGGCCGGGTTCGCCGCGCTCTGGGTGGCCGTCATCGGCGGCCGGGTGGCGTTCGCCTACGGGGCCGACCACTGGTTCCCGGCGGACATCGGCCGGTTCTCGCGCGACCACCTCATCACCGGGGCCGACGCGTGGACCGCCGCCTTCGTCCTCATGGCGCTCGCCATGGTCGTCACCCGGCAGCTCGTCACCGCCGCCCAGGCCGCCCGGGTGCGGCGCGCGGCGTTCGCCCTCGTCGCGTGAGGGCGGCGGCACGTCGCTCGCGCCGGGACGGCACAGCGCCGCCCGGCGCGAGCGGCCGCGGGCCCTCGACGGACGGCATACCGTTGCTCTCGACGCGGACCGCACGGAAGGGCAGGAGGGCGAGGATGGACGCTCCGGACCAGCAGGCTCGGCTACGTCGCCTCCTCCTCGTCGCCGGCTGGGTCGCCGCGGCGGTCATCGTCGTCAGCACCCTCGTCGGGGGGCTGCCCGAGACAGGGACGGGACGAGCGGTCACCGGGGTCCTCACCGCCGCGGCCCTGGGCCTCTGGCTCCTCGCGCTCTCGCCACGGGTGGACGACCCCCGGCTCCTCCTCGCCGCGCTCGTCCCGGTCGGTCTCCTCGGCGCGGCCCTCGACGTCATCGCGCCGTCCGGACCCGGCTACATCCTCGCCTTCATGGCGATGGCCGCGATCGGGATGCGCCTGCCCCGGCGGACCGCGCTCGGCGCGGGCGCGGTCGTCGTCCTCGCCGCGGGGTGGGCCGAAGCGGTGACGTCCGCCCACCCGGTGGGCGCCGCGCTCAACCTCGCCGTCGGCGCCGGGTTCCTCCTCGTCGCGTCGGCCTTCGCGGCGGCGAGCCGGGAGGTCTCGGACCAGGCCCGGGCGCTGCTCCGCCAGGAGGAGGCGACCCGGGCCGCCCGCGAGGAGGCGGCCGTCCTCGCCGAGCGCGGCCGGATCGCCCGCGAGCTCCACGACGTCCTCGCGCACACCCTCTCCGGGCTCTCCCTCCAGCTCGAGGGGGCCCGCATGCTCGCCGAGCACACCGGCGCCGACCCCCGGCTCGCCGAGCACGTCGCGGCGGCCCAGGGGCTCGCCCGTTCGGGGATGACGAACGCCCGCCGGGCGGTCGCCACCCTCCGGGGCGAGCGGCTCCCCGGGCCGGAGGATGTCGGGGCGCTCATCGAGCAGGCCCGGCTCTCGACCGGGGCGTCGGTGACGTACTCCGTCCACGGCACCCCGCTCCCGCTTCCGGCCGAGCACGGGCTCGCGCTCTACCGCGCGGTACAGGAGGCGCTGAGCAACGTCGCCCGGCACGCCCAGGGGGCGGCAGCCGCGGTCACCGTCACGTGGCGCGACGACGGCGTCGAGACCGAGGTCGTCGACGACGGCGGAGTCGAGAGCGGCCTCCCGTCGGGCGGGTTCGGGTTGAGCGGGCTCGCCGAGCGGGCGAGTCTCGCCGGCGGTCGGCTCGAGTCCGGTCCGGTGGGGGCGGGGTGGCGGGTCGTCCTCACCCTGCCGGCGGTCCCCGTCGAGGTCGGCCGATGACGTGGGGGCCGCGCGGCGGGGGAGGCGTCCGATGACGGGCCGGAGTGCGGCAAGCGGGCCGTCCCCGCCCGCCGGGGAGCCGGACGCACCGGTCCGCGTCCTCGTCGCGGACGACCAGAAGGTCGTCCGGGACGGCCTCGCGCTCGTGCTCGGGCTGCTCCCCGGTGTCGAGGTCGCCGGGATCGCAGTCGACGGAGATGACGCCGTCCGGCAGGTCGCCGCCCTCGACCCCGACGTCGTCCTCATGGACCTCGGGATGCCCGTCCTCGACGGGGTCGAGGCGACCCGGGCGCTGACGGCGTCCGGGGCCCGCGCCCGGGTCGTCGTGCTCACGACGTACGCCGACGATGACTGGGTCTTCCGCGCCCTGCGCGCCGGGGCACGCGGGTACCTCACCAAGGACGCGGGCGGGGCGGAGATCCGTGCCGCGGTCCTCGCCGTCGCCGCCGGGGACGCCCAGCTCGACCCCTCCGTCCAGCGGCGGCTCCTCGACGCGCTCGCCGCGGGTGCGCCCGCGGCCGTCCCCGGAGTCGGCCCGGCGACCGAGGCCGTCAGCGTGCCGGGGCGCGCCGGGATGCCGGGCGGGGGGCTCACCGCCCGCGAGGAGGAGGTCCTCGCCGAGGTCGCCGAGGGGCGGACCAACCGTGAGATCGCGGCCCGACTGTTCGTCTCCGAGGCGACGGTGAAGACCCACGTCAACCACCTCCTCGCGAAGACGGGCTGCCGGGACCGGGCCGCCCTCGTCGCGCACGCCTACCGCACCGGGCGGGTGGGCGGCCCGGACCGGTGATGACCGGGAGGGCCGGCCACCGCCGGCCGCGGCCGGGGCCTGCCGCATACTGGCTTGCGTGACCGCGCTCGCCTCGACCAGCGACGACCCCCTCGACGCGCTCGACGACGTCGCCGAGCTCTTCGCCCGCGGGCCGGTCCTCGTCCTCACCGGGGCGGGGATCTCGACCGAGTCCGGGATCCCCGACTACCGCGGGCCGGACGGCAGGCGGCGGGTGACCCCGATGCACTACTCCGAGTTCGTCGGGTCGTCCGAGGCCCGCCAGCGGTACTGGGCGCGCTCCTACGTCGGTTGGCAGCGGTTCAACCTCGCCGCACCGAACGCCGGGCATGAGGCCGTCGCGTCCCTCCAGCGGGTCGGGCGGGTGGGGACGGTCATCACCCAGAACGTCGACGGGCTCCACCAGTCGGCGGGCGCCGCCGACGTCATCGAGCTGCACGGGTCCCTCGCCCGGGTCGTCTGCCTCACCTGTGAGGACGTGACGGGCCGGTGGGACCTCGACGACCGGATGCGCGAGGCCAACCCGGGGTTCACGGTCTCGAGCGACGAGATCCGCCCCGACGGCGACATCGCCCTCAACGAGCTCGACGTCTCCCGGTTCGTCACGCCGCTCTGCCTCGTCTGCGGCCGGGACACCCTCAAGCCCGACGTCGTGTTCTTCGGCGAGTCGGTGCCCAAGCCGCTCGTCCAGCGATGCTTCGCGCTCACCGAGACTGCGCCCGCGCTCCTCGTCCTCGGGTCCTCGCTCGCGGTGATGAGCGGGTACCGGTTCGTCCGCCGGGCCGCCGCGTGCGACATCCCCGTCGCGATCGTCACCCACGGTCCGACCCGCGGGGACGGGGAGGCGAGCATCAGGGTCGACGCGCCCCTCGGCCCGACCCTCACCACCCTCGTCGAGCGACTCGGGGGATGACCTCCTCCGCCCGGCAGGCCCGGCAGGCCCGGCAGGCCCGGTGGGCGTCGGAGCGGACCGCCAGGGCCGCCGGCGTGGCCGCGCGGGTCAGCGGCTGAGGGCCTCGCGCACCACGGCCGGTGCGGGGTTGGTCCGCGGCTCGCCCCCGATGAGCACGGTCGGGACGGTCTCGTCGCCCCCGTTGACGCTGCGGACGTACGCTGCCGCGTCCGGGTCGGCCCAGATGCTCACCCAGGACACGTCCCGGGCGTGCCGGCCGAGGACCGCCCGAAGTCGCTCGCAGTACATGCAGCCCGGCCGCCAGTAGACGACGACGCGGTCGGCGAGGTCCGGGCTCGCCGCGACCTCGGCGTGCCGCGGGCCGCCCCGCCCGCGCAGGGGGGAGACGAGCCAGGCGAGCCCGAGCCCGAGCGCGCCGGTGACGACGGCCGGGATGACTGCTCCGTCGACGGCGTAGGTCGTCGCGGACCAGCCGCCGAGGACGACGACGAGGGTCGGGGGGAGGAAGCGCTCCATCGCCGTCAGTCTCGCACGGCGTGCGTCGTCGCACCCCGGGCTCGGCCGGCGCGAAGCGGGGGGGCCGAGCGCCGGGCCGCGCAGGACGTCGGGGTCGATCCGCGTCAGACCCTGCGGAGGACTGCGGTCACCTTGCCGAGGACGGTCGCGTGGTCCCCGTCGATGGGTTCGAAGGCGGGGTTGTGCGGGAGGAGCCACACGTGGCCGTCCCTGCGCTTGAACGTCTTGACGGTCGCCTCGGCGTCGAGCATCGCAGCGACGATGTCGCCGTTCTCCGCGGTCGGCTGCTGCCGGACGACGACCCAGTCCCCGTCGCAGATCGCCGCGCCGACCATCGAGTCGCCGACGACCTTGAGGAGGAACAGGGAGCCCTCGCCGACGACCTGCTTCGGGAGCGGGAAGACGTCCTCGACCGACTCCTCCGCCGTGATCGGCACGCCCGCGGCGATCTGGCCGAGGACGGGGACGTACGACGCCTCCGGACGTGCGTCCCCTGAGCCGGTCTCGTCGACGACGACGGCGACGTCCTCACGGGTCGCGCCGCCGCGGTAGCCGCGGATGTCGGCCGGCTGGTCAGGGGAGACGACCTCGATCGCCCGTGGCCGGTTCGGGTCGCGTCGGAGGTACCCCTTGCGCTCGAGCGACGCGAGCTGGTGGGCGACCGAGCTCGGGGAGGTCAGCCCGACGGCCTCGCCGATCTCGCGCAGGCTCGGCGGGTAGCCCCGGCGGTCGACCGAGTTGCGGATGACCTCGAGCACGCGGCGCTGGCGGACGGTGAGCCCGTCGCCCTTGTCACGCTCGGGCAGCTCGTGGATGTTCTCGCGCTCGCTCATGCCAGGCCACTCCTTGGTCGTCCCGGCCGCCCCCCGTGCGGGTCGGCCCGGTCTCTCGGGTCGTCTCGGAGCCTCGGGCGAACCGGCCTGTCGGTGGTCTCTGTTTGGCTTCTCGACGTGACACCCAGCGTATGGCGCTCGAACACAGTTCTCAAACACCTGTTCGAGCGTGTCTTGCCTCGGTCGGTCGACCGTGCTAGGAATCGTACAGACGTTCTATCGAACACCGGTTCGATGAGAGTCGGGGCCGCGTCCCCGGCGGGAGAGTGGAGGACAGCATGAGCGCAGCACTCGCATGGAGCGGCGCCCCGGCCCACGGGCGCCCCAGCCGTCGGAGCCCGCAGGCCCCCGGTCGGCCACACCTCGTCCTCGTGCCCACCGGGGACGCCGTCACCGTCCGGCGGCCCGGTCTGCGGGTCACCCGGGCGGGCCGCCTCATGCTCACCACGGGGGTCCTCGTCGCGGCCGCCGCCCTGACGGCGGCACTCGTCGTGGGCGCCGTCGGCGGCGGGACGGCGATCGACCACGCGGTGACCGTCGAGCCTGGCCAGACCCTCTCCGAGGTGGCAGCCAGCGAGCTGTCAGGGCTGCCCGTCGACGAGGGCGTCGCCCGGCTCCAGCTCGTCAACGAGCTCCCCGGCACCCAGGTCTCGGCAGGTGAGACGCTCCTCGTCCCGGCCGTCGGCTGACCTCGGCCTGCCCCGGGCGCACCGGCACCGTCGCCCGCGTGCGACAGCACGGGCCCGGGCGCGAGCTCGGGGTCGGGGCGAGCGGCGGCCCTACTGGGTGTCCGGGGGGGGCGTGCTCCGACGGGGATCCGGCCCGTGCCGAGTCGAGCGCCATCGACTCGGGGGTGCTCGCAGAGGCGGCGGTCGGCACCGCAGCGGTCGTCTGCTGCCGGGGCGTGTCCGAGGCTGCCGGTGCGTGGGGCGGGACGACCCCGTGGGGTGTCCCGCTGGCGTTCGTCACCCATCGCCTCGAGGAGGCGCCAGACGCCTCGTCCTGCTTCGACCCGGTTCTCCTCGGCGGGGGAAAGCGGCTCCTCGACGGGCTCGTGCTCCCCGATCCGACCGCCTCACTTCCGGCCCCTGACCGGGGGCGAGGGGGGAGCCGGAGGGCGGGCGGCCCCAGCCCGCCCCGCCCCCCGGCAGTGTGCCGGTCGTGGCGGCTACCTCGCGAGGTAGCCGCCGTCGACCGCGTAGTAGGCGCCCGTGACGAACGACGAGGCGTCGCTCGCGAGCCACGAGACGAGCTCGGCGACCTCGTCCGGCCGGCCCAGCCGGCCGAGCGCGTGCTGGGCGGCGAGGAACTCCGACGACTCGGCGTCGAGGTTCGCGTCGAGGAGCGGCGTGTGGATGAACCCGGGACCGACGGCGTTGACCCGGACGCCGTCGGCGGCATGCTCCCACGCCGCGGTCTGGGTCATCCCGACGACGCCGTGCTTCGCGGCGGTGTACGCGCTCGCCGTCGCGAAGCCGACCTGGCCGAGGATCGAGGCCATGGCGACGACCGACCCCCCGCCGGACTCCCGCATCGCCCGGATCGCTGCTCGCTGGGTGAAGAAGACGCCGTCGAGGTTGACGCCGATGACCCGGTGCCAGTCGTCGTCCGGATAGTCCCCGGTGCTCATTGCCGGGCCAGCGATCCCGGCGTTGGCGACGGCGATGTCGAGGCCGCCGAGGGTCGCGACGACGTCGTCCATCGCCGCGTCGACGGCGGCGCTGTCGCTGACGTCGACGGCGACCCCGTGGGTGTCGTGCCCGTAGTGGGCGAGGTCCGTGCGGGTCCGGTCGACGGCGCCCTCGTCGAGGTCCCAGATCGAGATCGCCGCGCCGGAGCGAGCCATCGCGTGGGCGCACGCGAGTCCGATGCCGGAGGCGCCACCGGTGATGACGGCGACCTTGCCGTCGAGCAGGTAGTTGATCATGTCGTGGGCAGGCACGGGTGTCGGACCCCTTTCCTCATCTCCTCCCAGCGTGGGCGCCCCCGGACCGTCCACACAGGGACCAACGGCACGGGTCCTCTGACCGCGCGCGTCGACGGGGGTGGGGAGGGGGCGGTCGTCCGTCCGGAGGGCCTGCGCGGTGCCGGGGCGGGCGGTGTGCTGCGCAGTCCGAACGAGGGGCCGACGTACCCCTACATGTAGGGTCGCGGCCGGCGCGCCGGTCCCACAGGTGGGGGCCGCGACACACCACGCATATCGGTATATTCCGTATAGCGCAGGCTTCTGACCTGCGGAAACGCAGTTCGGTGCGGGGTGCCCTCGCCAGCGCTTGCATCGGTCCGCCCTGGGGTGTTCAATGGCACTAGATCTTGTGGTTACAGCAGTGTTATTCATCCACATGTAGTGCACAGGTTGACGGGCTTGTCCACAGGTTGCCCCCAAGGTCGTCCACGACGCCGTCCCCAACCCGGGATGGCCCACGAGGGAGGAGCCCGGCATGCACTGCCCGTTCTGCCGCCACACCGACTCCAGGGTCATCGACTCCCGGACCGGCGACGACGGCAGCCAGATCCGCCGCCGCCGCCAGTGTCCGGAGTGCGGCCGCCGGTTCACGACGATCGAGACCGCGGGGCTGTCGGTCCTCAAGCGCTCCGGCGCCTCGGAGCCGTTCAGCCGGAGCAAGGTCCTCGTCGGGGTCCGCAAGGCATGCCAGGGCCGTCCGGTCACCGAGGACGACCTCGCCCTCCTCGCCCAGCGCGTCGAGGAGGCGATCCGCTCCCACGGCAACGCCGAGGTGGACGCCCACGAGGTCGGGATGGCGATCCTCGGGCCGCTGCGCGAGCTCGACGAGGTCGCCTACCTCCGGTTCGCGAGCGTCTACCAGGGGTTCGAGTCGCTCGAGGACTTCGAGGTGGCGATCGCCGTCCTCCGGGCCGAACGCGACGCGACCGGGGAGGAGCCCCGGGACGCCGCCGGCGCGGGTCCGTCCCCGAGGTCCCGGGGGGCCGCGACCAGACCGGCGGCCGCGCTGACGGAGAGCGCAGCGGGGAGCGAACCCCGGGGCGCCTAGCCCCACGAGACCCCCCGGTGCCGGCAGAACCGACTGTCGGCGCCGGGTGCAAACCTCGTCGCGAGACGACACGCAGCACCAGCACACACGAGCCCGCGGCACGGCCACGGGAGACAACGAGGGAGTGGACACATGACGGAGACCGCCGGCGCACGCTCAGGCGCACGCAAGGGGACGAGCAGGGCCAAGGGCATCCGGGTCGAGCGGATCTACACGACGCCCGGGGTCCACCCCTACGACGAGGTGACCTGGGAGCAGCGCGACGTCGTCCAGCAGAACTGGAAGACGGGCGAGACGATCTTCGAGCAGCGCGGGGTCGAGTTCCCCGACTTCTGGTCGGTGAACGCCTCGACGATCGTCACGACGAAGTACTTCCGCGGGGCCATCGGCACCCCGGCCCGCGAGACCGGGCTCAAGCAGCTCATCGACCGCGTCGTCCTCACCTACGTCAAGGCCGGTCGGGACCACGGCTACTTCGCGACCCCGGAGGACGCCGAGGTCTTCGAGCACGAGCTGACGTACGCCCTCCTCCACCAGGTCTTCAGCTTCAACTCCCCGGTGTGGTTCAACGTCGGGACGAAGAGCCCGCAGCAGGTCTCCGCGTGCTTCATCCTCTCCGTCGACGACTCGATGGACTCGATCCTCAACTGGTACAAGGAGGAGGGCTTCATCTTCAAGGGTGGCTCCGGGGCCGGGCTCAACCTCTCCCGGATCCGCTCGTCCAAGGAGCTCCTCTCCTCCGGCGGGACCGCCTCCGGGCCGGTGTCGTTCATGCGCGGCGCGGACGCGTCCGCGGGGACGATCAAGTCCGGCGGCGCGACCCGGCGCGCGGCGAAGATGGTCGTCCTCGACGTCGACCACCCCGACGTCGAGGAGTTCGTCGAGACGAAGGCGCGCGAGGAGGACAAGATCCGTGCGCTGCGCGACGCCGGGTACGACATGGACCTCGGCGGCAAGGACATCACCTCGGTCCAGTACCAGAACGCGAACAACTCCGTCCGGGTCAACGACGAGTTCATGCGCGCCGTCGAGGAGGGCACCGAGTTCGGGCTCCGCTCGCGGGGCACCGGTGAGGTCCTCGAGAGCGTCGACGCCCGCGACCTCTTCGGCAAGATCGCCAAGGCCGCCTGGGAGTGCGCCGACCCGGGCCTGCAGTACGACGACACGATCAACGACTGGCACACCAACCCCGAGACCGGGCGGATCACCGCGTCGAACCCGTGCTCGGAGTACATGTCGCTCGACAACTCCTCGTGCAACCTCGCGAGCCTCAACCTCCTGAAGTTCCTCCGCGACGACGACACCTTCGACGCCGAGACCTTCCAGAAGGTCACCGAGCTCGTCATCACGGCGATGGACATCTCGATCTGCTTCGCCGACTTCCCGACCGAGTCGATCGGGGACACGACCCGCGACTACCGCCAGCTCGGGATCGGGTACGCCAACCTCGGCGCCCTCCTCATGGCGACCGGGCACGGCTACGACTCCGAGGGCGGGCGGGCGCTCGCCGCGTCGATCACCTCGCTGCTCACCGGGGCGTCGTACAAGCGCTCCGCCGAGCTCGCCGGGGTCGTCGGCCCGTACGCCGGGTACGCCCGCAACGCCGACGCGCACAAGCGGGTCATGCGCAAGCACCAGGCCGCGAACGACGCCATCCGCACGCTCCACACGATGGACAAGGACGTCCAGCGGCTCGCGACGAAGGCCTGGGACGAGGTCGTCACGCTCGGCGAGAAGAACGGGTACCGGAACGCCCAGGCGTCGGTGCTCGCCCCGACCGGGACGATCGGCTTCATGATGGACTGCGACACGACCGGGATCGAGCCGGACTTCTCGCTCGTGAAGTTCAAGAAGCTCGTCGGCGGTGGCTCGATGCAGATCGTCAACCTCACCATCCCGCGGGCGCTGCGCAAGCTCGGGTACGCCGAGGAGACGATCGAGGCGATCGTCGAGTACATCGCCGACAAGGGTCACGTCGTCGACGCTCCGGGCCTGAAACCCGAGCACTACGAGGTGTTCGACACGGCGATGGGCCAGCGGGCGATCCCGCCGATGGGCCACGTCCGGATGATGGCCGCGGTCCAGCCGTTCCTCTCCGGGGCGATCAGCAAGACGGTCAACCTCCCCGAGCGGGCGACCGTCGAGGAGATCCAGGACGTCTACCTCCAGGGGTGGAAGCTCGGCCTCAAGGCGCTCGCGGTGTACCGCGACAACTGCAAGGTCGGCCAGCCGCTCTCCGACGGCGGCTCGACCGCCAAGGACGCCAAGGCCGCGGCCGAGGCGAAGGTCGAGCACGTCGTCGAGTACCGGCCGGTGCGCGAGCGGCTGCCGAAGCGGCGCGCGTCCCAGACGACGTCGTTCGCGGTCGGCGGGGCCGAGGGCTACCTCACCGCCGGGACCTACGACGACGGCCGGCTCGGCGAGCTGTTCCTCAAGTTCGGCAAGCAGGGATCGACCCTCGCCGGCGTCATGGACGCGTTCTCGATCGCCGTGTCGATCGGACTCCAGTACGGGGTGCCGCTCGAGACCTACGTCGAGAAGTTCACCAACCTCCGCTTCGAGCCGGCCGGGCTCACCGACGACCCGGACGTCCGGATGGCGCAGTCGATCATGGACTACGTCTTCCGCCGGCTCGCGCTCGACTACATGGACTTCGAGACCCGGAGCTTCATGGGGATCCACACCGCGGAGGAGCGGGCCCGCCAGCTCGAGACCGGCTCGTACGCCGAGCCGACGACCGGCGGTTCGGGCTCCGGGGGCTCGTCCTCGTCCTCGTCCTCGGAGGAGGAGGACATCGAGGGCGAGCTCGAGTCCTACTCGCAGTCGGCGGCCCCGGCCACCCGGCGGAAGGAGGAGGGCGACGCGAGCGCCGTCAAGGGCGGCTCCGGCGCGGCCTCGGCCCGCTCGGCCGACGCCTCGGTCCACTCCTCGGCGGAGCTCCTCGAGCAGTTCCAGGGCAAGTCCGCGGACGCGCCGATCTGCATGACCTGCGGGACGAAGATGCGCCCGGCCGGGTCCTGCTACGTCTGCGAGGGGTGCGGGAGCACCAGCGGCTGCAGCTGACTGTAGGACGACAGCAAAATGTCCGCGAAACGACAGATGTCCTGACAGATGTCCTGACAGATGTCCGCGAGCGGCCTTGGCTGTCGGATGAGCAGTAGCGCCAACGAGTCGACCCCCTCCCGAGCGGGAGGGGGTCGAGTCGTTCTGGTGAGTTGGCGAGAGTGGCCCGGCGGGCAGGCCCCGCGATGGTGACGGGTTCCTGTCCCGGTGCGTAAACGCATGTAAGGGCCATCGCTACATAACGCTAGAGCCGGAGGGCTATGCGTTGTCCCCGGTGGCGATCACCTTGGGGGTTGGGCGCACGAGCGGGAGGTCGCCTTGGGGGGCAACCGAGGCCGCGCTCAGTACTCGGTCAGGATCTTGCTGTTCGCTGTGGCCTCGGCGAGGGACTTGGCGGTGAGCAACTGGTCGAGCAAGGTCCACACCCGAGCATTGGCGTAGGTGCCTCTCGTTGGGATGCGATGAGGAAGCGGGATGTCGGGTCCGAGTTCGTACACGGCATGCGGAACGTTCTCGGCCGGGTGGTCTCGTCCGATCTCCGGCCACCGGTCAGCGAGCGCCGCGACGACGCTGCGCCCCACCACGCGGGCCACGTGGCGAACCTCACCGCCCCAACGGAACGCCATGAACGTCGGAGCGCGCTTTGGCCACCCCTTGGCGCCTTGCCCGAACGGGTGGAAGTAGATGCGCTCCCGTTCGACGTACTGCCGGAACGTCGTGGTCCCGGCGCCGGGGGAGTTGTTGCTGACGACGACGCAGAACACCCACTGGTTGGCGGGGTCTCGTTCGGCGGTAGCCGCGGGCAGGTAGGTGTTCATCTCGTGGAGCCAGTGCCTCTCGGTTGAGATGCGGGTGGATGCGCGCGCAGTAGCGATGTCGCTGCGCACCTGAGCCCATGACAGGTGCCGGACAGGGATACCGGCGATCCGGTCGACGAGGTGGGTGGCCGCCCATGCCGGGTCCGAGTCGGACAGGGTGACGAAAAGGCGCTCTCCGCCGCCGGTGAAGTGGTTGATGTACTTCGACAGTTGAGTCTCTCCGGGGACAAGCCAGCCCTTCTTGGCCTCGACGATCGCTGACGCTTCCGTGCCGACGATTTCAAGGTCGGTGCGACCCTCGTTACCGGTGACTTCGAGGTCGGCGCGCTCTGGCTCTCCCGGGAGCCCGAGCCGCTGCCACAGCGCCGACATCAGGGCGGGGGAGTGGGTCAGGGTCCACGCGAGTGCGGCGGTCAGGTCAACTTCTCCGCGGCCGAGAAGGTCGAACACGGAACGCATGTCACGGCCGTACTTGGTCAGTGCGATCTCGGCCATGTCGCCCCCTCGGTTCATTGCAGTCCGTCTCTGGCTGTGCTCGGGACGGTACCTGCCGTGGCGGTACTGAGTGGCCGGTCCCGGGAGCCTGTCTTGGCGGAGGAGGGATGGCGCGGCGGGCGCAGGCTGTCGAGCACGTCTGGGTGAGGGACGTAGTGGCGGTTGGCGTCCTCGATCAGAATGCCTGCCTTCACCAGCGTCGCGATGTT
Source organism: uncultured Actinomycetota bacterium (assembly GCA_963783735.1). GTDB lineage: Bacteria > Actinomycetota > Actinomycetes > Actinomycetales > Dermatophilaceae > CAWDAQ01. The sequence continues at coordinate 354,494 of CAWAOO010000002.1, forward strand.
GACGCGGGTCTCTTTCGACAGGCTGTGGGGGCTGATCGGCTCTCGCTCAGCCCGGAAGAGGACTCGGGCACGAGCGGGGGTGAGGAGCCGCTGGCTCGCCTTGGCGCGGGGGTGGCGCGCGACGTGCAGCATCGCCGCGTCGTGGGCGTCGCTGGCAGGGCGGATGGAGAGCATCCCTCCGGCGTGGAACACGGTGAGACCGGACGGGGCGAGGGTCCCGCTGAGCGCCGTTGCGGCGCGGTGAACTCGGTCAAGGGTCCAGCCGAGGGCGTCGGCGAGGACCACGATCGGGGTCGCGTGCTTGAGGTCGAGCAGGAGCGCGCCGAGTCGTTGAACGTCCGGCTCGTCGGCGGGACCTGATGTGGTCGTGTCGGTGGTGTTGGTGAATAGGTCGCCGACGTGCACACCGAGACGGTCGGCAAGGCGGGCGAACTCGGCGACGCTGATCGTTGACAGGGTCGGGTCCGTGCTCGTTTCGAGGCGGTTGAGGACCGAGATGGAGATCCCGGTGTCGCGCGCGAGTTCGCGCACGGCGAGACCGCGCGAGAGGCGGATGCGGTTCAGTCGGCGCTGGTCGACCTTGTTCATGTGATGCGCTCCAGTTTCACGAGGTTGCGGGGAAGCCGCTTCTGGTTGACGGTGCTGGTTGCGGACAGGCGCGAGTTGCCGATGCTGAGCCCGAGGTCGGTCGCGGCTTGCTTGATGTTCAGCCCGACGCGACGTTCAGAGCCGGGGAATGCTGGATCGGACGGGTCTGCTCCGTCATGGGCTCGGGCGAGGAGGGCCCCACGCAGGTACGGCGATGCCTCGGATGGGACAGCCACGGTGGCGACGGGCAGGTCCGGCTGGTGCGCCCATTGGGCGAGGTCATCGACGGTGACCGCTTGGATGGCAGCGGGGGTCGCGCCGCTGAGGTAGAGCGCGACGGTGGCGGCCCGGGCGGGTTCCCGGTAGGCGCGCAGGCGGCGAAGGATGCCGGGCTGGTTGGGGGTCCCGATGTGGCGGACCGTGGCTGCGCGCAGTTCGCGGTCGTCAACGGTCGCGACCCATCCGGCGTTGTGGAACGCCGCCTGCGCGGCACGGGTGACCACGGTGATCTCGTCAGTGTCGGTGTGTTCCTCCGCGAGCGTTCGGAACACGGCGAGGGCGCGGTCGACGGTGACATCTCGCCCGGCGGCCTGAACGTCGTAGAGCCAGCCGGTGACCCGGGCGTGGGCGTCGCAGTACAGGTCGTGCACGTGCGCGAACCGGTCATCGGTGAGGAGCCGCTTGGCTGTGGCGTAGAACGTCCAGTACTCCACCGGTGGGAGCGGCGCGACGGTGACGCCACCGGAAGGGGGCTCGCTGTCGGTGTCGTCGCCGCTGGCCTCGGGGAGGTCTGGCCACGGAACCTGTTGCGGCGCGACTGGCCGCAACGCTTCGAGCAGGTCCGGGCCGTAGCCGTGGTCCACGGCGAACACGACCGCCGTGGGGGTCGCTGCGCACATCTCCGTGAGGGCGAGCAGGTCCGGGGCTGGCGCGTGCTGGCACGCCGTCGCGATCAGGACACGGGTGCCGTGGGCGTTCAGCCACAGCGTCGCCAGTTCAGACTCGGTCGTCGCGTGCCGTGACTTACCGGTGACGTTTCGGGACTTGCCGAGCGCTTCGAGGAGGTCCATGGCCACCCCGGCCTCCCGTCGGCGCACCGGACCGGGAGAGTAGGTGACGGTGTGGAGGTCGTCGGTGGCGAAGCGGCCCATTGCAGTGGCGGGCACGCCTTCGGGCGCCTCGGTGACTGCGACGGTCGTCCCGGGAGGCAGTGAGAACGTGGCCCCGTTCATCGCCCGCTCCTCGTCGACATGAGGGTCAGGACCTGTTCGGCTTCGTCACCGGTCAGCGCCGTGGGTGGCGCATCGCTTCGGATGAACGCCAGCAAGGTGAAGAACTGGCCCCACTTGCGCAGTTCCCCGTCGAACTGGTGCCGGTTGAGGTTCTGGATCAGGACCGGGTCGGTCCCGGCGATGTTCGGCTCCATCGCAAGGATCGTGGGAATGAGGTCCCGACCGGCCAGCGGGGTTGCCGTGTACGCCAGCCCGGACCGGGAGCGCAGTTCCTTGAGGAATGACAGGTAGGCGTACAGGTCGTTGCCGCACAGCACGATCGGCGTTCCCTGACCTCGCCGGTTGTGGACGGTGTTCCAGATGCCGAGCACGATCTTGAGGCCCTCCTTCCGGATGTGGTGCACGTCATCGATGATCAGCAGCACCCGGTTCCTGAGGAGGAAGTCGCGGATGTCGTCGCGAATCGTCGCCGCCGTGCCGACGCTGCGAGTGCCGGTCATGGCCTCCCAGATCGCCTTCATCGCATCCAGCGCCGTGGTCGTGCCGACCATGTTCACGTAGGCGACCTCCACGGGCAGGGTCCGGGCGGCCTCGGAAACTGCCGTGGTCTTCCCGACCCCAACAGGGCCGTCGATCAGGCACACGTCGCCGGTGAGAACACATGCCTGCATGACGGCAGCGACCCGGCCGACGACGGGTGTGGGTACGAACCGGCCGGGCTTGGGCGGCAGGGTGAGGCGCTGGCCGTTCCCGGTGATCGTGGCGGTCATGCGATCTCTCCTTCAAGGGTCTGGGTGTCGTGCGCGAACGCGGGAGCGCTGTCCGGCTGCGGGTCGCCCAGCGCCGCCATGTGGGTGTTGAGCGCGTCAAGGACGGACCGGTTCAGGTCCCCATGAGCGCGAGGCTGCAGCGACTTCTCTGCAGCCGTGTCGTCCGGGTCGGGGACGACCGGCAGGGACGGCCACTCGCTCTCGTCTACGCCCTCGTCGCGCAGCCGGTCGCGTTCAGACATCACCCGCTGCCGGTCCGCCTCACGGATGAGCGCCTCGGTGTGTCGGCGCTGCTTCTTCCGCGTGGACAGCACCCCCATCCGATGCTTCTCCGACTGGGCCTCGGTCCGCACCGCGGTGCACTGGTGCTCGCCATCCACGAGGACCTCGATGTGGTCGAGGTCGTGGTCGTGGAAGCGCACCTCGACACTCCTCACGTTGGCCTCCCGCAGCCGGGCGAGGGTGGGGTGGCTGTACATCTCCCCGCGGATCTCCACGCCGTAGTGCTGCAGGACCCGCTGCCCGCGCGAAGGCATCGCAGTCACGATGGTGGGCCGGTCCGCTTGGGGCACGACCCGCTCGTCAGCGGCCCACGCCTCCAACGGAGACTGGCCGTTCAGAGATGAGTGCGGTCGGCTGTTGTAGCGGTCGAAGAACTCCCCGAGCCGCCTATCCAGCACGTCGATTCTCAGCAGTGAAGACACCGGGATGGGGGTACGCAGGACCCGGCGGGTGTACTCCGCCTCACCGCCCGGGTGGTAGCCCGGCATGGACGGGGCGAAGTCCTGATCGATCGTCCCGTTCAGGGCCTCGACGCGCCCGTTCTGCCACGACGAGTACGGCTCAGTGAACTGCTGCTGGACCCCGAGGTTGAGCAGGTTCAGCGACAAGGCGTGGGAGATGTAGTCCCCGCCTCGGTCCGAACGCAGGAACTCCGGCTTGCCGCCGATCCGCACACCGCCGGTGGTCTCCTTGCCCCAGATCGCCTCGGTGAGCACGTGCATGTTGTCGTCAGTGTTGGGAACGTGTGCCGTGAGCCGGTACGCCAGCAGGACCCTCGTCTTGAGGCAGATGACGGTGCTCAGCCACGGCCACACCGGGGCGGTGCCCCGCTCCGGGAGGACCTGAATGGGCAGGCTCGTGTGGTCGGTGCCGTACGCGTAGCCCCGGTATGGGATGTGCTCCCGGTTGAAGAACTGGTGCTTGACCATCGCCCGGTAGCCACCCTTGGCGCAGGCGCGCAGCGCCGGATCCCATTCGGTGACTCGGCGCTGGAACGTGCGCAGGTCGATCACCTCAGGTAGCGCTTCCTGCTCCCGCAGCCAGCGGTAGGCGCCCACGGCGTTCCCGGCCGCGAGGAAGTACGCGACCTGCGCCTCCCACTCATCCGGCAGGTCGATCCGCTGATGACGGACCGAGCGCCGACGAGTCGCCCCGAGCGCTTCGTAGTCACGCACGAGCCGCCGCAGGTGGCGAGGGGTCACCCCCAGCCGGGCGCACGCGTCAAGGCGGGTGTCCGCGTCGATGCACCCCGTGTTCGCCTTCACCTCGACCACGTGAGCAACGACTGCGTCACGCACCGCGGGCGGCACGTCCGACCCGATCGTGCTGACGCTCATGACGCACCCCCGGAGGCGGCGAGCGGGTCCGACGCGGTGGAGCGCAGCGGCTGCCGAGCCATCGCCGGGTGGATCAGGCACGCCGCGTGCAGCGACCCCAACGGTAGGACCCGCACCCCCGCGAACAGGGCACCGAACTGCTGCACGCCCCCTTCGCCTTGGCGCTTGGCCTGCGCGACCACGCTCGACGCGAGCCCGTTCACGGGCCGGTTGTGCGTCTTGATCTCATCGAAGAACACCTGACCCGTCACGCTGTGACGCCATGCGAGGTCGGTGCGTCCACCACCGGTGTCGAACTCGCACCCGAGCAACTCCCACGGAGGGAGCGGCGCGAAGCGGCGAAGGTAGGTGGCTGTGTGACCGGCTGCGCTCAGCATGAGCACCCGGCGGCGGTTGACATTGTCCCCGTTGACGAGAGCGCCGCACACGTCGAGGACGTGTCCGGGCAGATTGGCGTCGTCAAGGTCACGCAGGCGAGGTGCGAGGATCGCGATCGCTGCATGGGTGACGAGGCCAACGTCTTGGGGCCGGTATCCCGAGAGGCTTCTCGGTAGGGCGATACCCGGCACAAGAACTCCTATGAAATTGGATGCGCGAGTTACCCCGCGCGGGCGACGGCTCCCCGCGGTCAACTGGGGAGACGGCTCAGCGCCGTTTGTGCCGGTGTCGCATCGCAGCCCCCTAGAGTCCTCAAGCGGTGCTCGAACAGATGTTCGATTACGTGAGGGAAACTGAAGCACACTCGCGTCGCCTTGTGAAGTCGACGGGCGAGTCCTGCCGTGGCGTCGGCGCGCCATCTCGCCGCCGTCGACCCGGGCAAGGAAGTGGACGGTGGCGCCCTGCGGTTCGTCGGTCCGGCCGGTCTCGTGGTTCGTCATGCCATGAGATTCGCCTTGCCGATACGGCTACCTCTACTGCGTGTGACAACGCGCGGACTGCCCTCGGCGCGAACGCCCTACGACACAGGAGGAACCTCCAGAGACGCCATCCCCGGGAGGCATTCCAGCCCGCGTCTCGGGGTACGTCATCGTTCGCGCAAGCGCCGGACGGACGGGCCCTCGGGGAGGGTCGGCCACCGACTGTCGCGACCCCTCCCACCCCCCGCACGGAAGCACGGCGCGACGAGGGTCACCGTAGGGGCAGAGGTCGTCCCGCCGCTGTCACGACCCCCGAGGGGTGTGACAGCGACAGGCACACCCCCATTCCGTCCAGTCGGGCCAACCCGGCCTCTCGGCCATCCGTCCGCCTCCACGCGCCCAGAACGGTGCTCCCGGCGGGGAGGGGTGCGACAGAACATGTACGACCCCTCTCGCTCGTATACCTTCTGTCGAGTGGCCCGCAGGATGACCCGAGACCCCAGCAACCCCAACCGGACCTACCCCGAACAGCGCAAGTACGTTCGGCTCGCTGACCTCCCCGACAGCGACCGCCCCGCCACGTTCCCCGTCCGCATCGAGGAGTTCACACCCCCGCCGCCCAGCGACGAATGGCACGACCCGGCCCGGCTCAGCGCCGACCGCTTCGTCCGCTGGTGCTCAGCCTGCGACACCGTCCTGCGCCCCGAAGGCCAGTCACCGTTCTGCGAGTACTGCCGAGGCCAGTACCGCGCGATCGCCCGCCGCCGCGAGCGCGAGTCCGAACGTGCCACCGCCCTCGTCGACCGCGCGCACCTCGCCACCCTGTTCGATCTCGCCGAACGCCTCCAAGGGGACCTCGGTGTCCTGAGCACCGTCTACAACGAGAGGCCACAAGACCTCCAGCGGTACATGAACGAAGCCATGCTCAACAGCAAGTCCTTCATCCACCACCTCGTCAGCCGCTTGGACGACCCCCGCGGCCCGGGCCGCGCCGAGGGCGGTGAGCCGCGCTCTGTCCGACCCCCCGCGTGACCTGCCGATGCAGCAGGTCAAGGCATCTGCCGATGCTAGGTGCACGCCCACGTCGCGAGTGACAAAGCAGACGCGTGCCGCTTCGGCGAAGAAGCAGGCCAGACCGAGCCTCGAAGCGACCATCTGGGACACCGCGAACGCACTGCGCTCCGAGATGGACTCCTCCGAGTACAAGCACGTCGTCCTCGGGCTCATCTTCCTGAAGTTCGTCAGCGACCGCTTCGGCGTGCGCTACGACGAACTTCGGCGATATCGCCGACGCCCGTCCTCCGAGTACTACATGCCCTCCGAAGCAGCCAAGAAGTCCGTCCTAGAAGACCGGGACGAGTACACCGCTCAAGGCGTCTTCTGGGTTCCCGAGGGCCATCGCTGGGAGGACCCTGCGCAACGCCGCCAAGCAGCCAGACATCGGCGGCCGCCTCGACCGTGCAATGGAGGAGATCGAGCGAGAGAACCCGAGCCTCAAAGGGGTGCTCCCCAAGAACTTCTCACGTCGCGAACTGACCCCAGAGACTCTAGGCGGGCTCATCGACATCTTCTCCCGGCAGGACCTCGCCGCGGCAGAACACGACGATCTGGACATCCTCGGCCGGGTCTACGAGTACTTCCTCGGCAAGTTCGCCGCCAACGAGGGCAAGAACAGCGGTGAGTTCTACACCCCGCGCTCGATCGTGCGTCTTCTCGTTGGAAGTGCTTGAGCCCTACAACGGGCGGGTGTACGACCCCGCCTGCGGCTCCGGAGGGATGTTCGTTCAGGCGGACAACTTTGTGCGGGCGCACGGTGGGGTCAGGAACGACATTTCCGTCTTCGGTCAAGAGCGATCAGCCACTACGTGGCGGCTCGCCAAGATGAACCTCGCACTGCGCGGAATCGACGCCAACCTCGGCAACGAGTGGGGCGACACGTTCCACAGTGACAAGCATCCGGACCTGCGTGCCGACTACATCATGGCTAACCCGCCGTTCAACATCAGCGAGTGGAAGGGTGAACTGCTCCGCAAGGATCCACTCGACCGATGGAAGTACAGGGGTCCCTCCCATCGGCAACGCGAACTTCGCGTGGATCCAGCACATGCTCGCGCGGCTCGCGCCTACTGGAACGATGGCCACGGTCCTCGCCAATGGCTCACTTGCCGCCCAGTCGACAGAGGGCGAGATCCGGAAGGCGCTGGTAGACGCCGACCTCGTCGAGTGCATTGTGGCGCTGGGGCCGCAACTCTTCTTCGGTACTCAGATCCCGGTCTCGCTCTGGTTCCTCACGAAGAACAAGCAGGGTCGCCCAAACGGTAAGGCGACCCGAGACCGTCGCCACGAGACTCTCTTTGTCGACGCCAGTTCCCTCGGGCACATGGAGGGCCGAACGCTGCGCGTCTTCGGCGACGAAGACGTCAAGCGCATCGCCGATGTGTACCACGCGTGGAGGGGCACAGATTCGGCATCCGGGTCAGCGTTCGAGGACGATCCGGGCTTCGCTGTCTCGGCCACCACCAGCCAGATCGTCGGCTGCGGCTATGTCCTCGTTCCCGGAAGGTACGTGGGTAGCGCGGCTGCTCATGCGCATCCCGAGGCGATCGACGACGCAATAGTGCGCCTCCGCGGTGCGCTTGCTGACGGCTTCGCACGGCGAGCCCGGCTACAGCAGCAAGTGCTGGACGCCTTGGATTCCATAGGGGTGGGGA